>CAZVZK010000167.1:0-20850 GCA_964630925.1 uncultured Alcaligenaceae bacterium | reverse complement strand
GCGGGCGCGGCGACGGCCGCGGGCGCGGCGACGGCCGTGGCGACGGGCGTGGCCGTGGCGACGGACGCGGCGGGGACCGTGGCGGTGACCGCGGCGGGCGCGAGCCGGCACCGGCGGCGCAGCCCGCAGCGGCGGCGGCGGCGGCCCCGGCCCCGGCCGAGCAGGCCCCGGCCGGCCCGGTCGAGGGCTGAACCACGCCGGGCTTTCCGCTATCCTGACACCAGGCGGCCCGGCCCCGCGCCGGGCCGCCGTCGTTCCCCCATTGCTCCCAAGAACGAGGCATTACCCATGTCGATCAGCGCCAGCGATGTGATGAAGTTGCGTGACCGGACGGGCATGCAGATGATGAAGTGCAAGGACGCCCTGACCAGGGCCGGCGGCGACATGGAGAAGGCCGTCGAGATCCTCCGCTCAGAGAACAAGGCGGTCACCGTCAAGCTCGGGGAGAGGGAGACGACCGAGGGCCGTATCGGCATCTTCATCGAGGGCGACAAGGGGGGGATCATCGAGCTGCGCTGCGAGTCGGCGCCGGTGGCGAAGAATGAGCACTTCGTGTCCCTGGCGACCGACCTGGCGAGGCAGGTCGCGAGCACGGGGGCGAAGTCTTCGGAGGAGCTGCTCGCGCAGCCCTTCGTGGGCGACGCGAAGAAGACGGTGGCGGACCGGATCAGCGAGCTGGTCGGCCTGATGCGCGAGAACGTCAAGGCGCAGCGGATGGCGCGGCTGACGGGGACGCTGGCTCACTACATCCACCACGACGGGACGGTGGGCGTGCTGATCGCGGTGGAGGGCACGCCGAAGGACGCGCAGGTGCTGAAGGACGTGTGCATGCACGCGGCGGCGACGCCGTCGCTGGCGGCGCTGCGCGAGCAGGTGCCGCAGGACCGCATCGACAAGGAGATGGCGTTCGCGCGGAGCCAGGCGGAGGACCAGGGCAAGAACAAGCCGGCGGACATCATCACCAAGATCGCGGAGGGCAAGCTGCGGACGTGGTTCGAGTCGATCGTGCTGAACGAGCAGAAGTTCGTGAAGGACGAGACGAAGACCATCGCGCAGGTGCTGGAGGCGACGGGCGTGAAGCTCAAGGACTACGTCCGCTACAAGGTGGGCGAGGTGCTGAGCTGAACGTCCCACGGCGTCCCTCGGTGTGATACAATGCCTCCCACACCGAGGGCCGTCCGATGCTCACCAGGCGCGACATCCTCACCGCCGGCGCGCTGCCTCTGCTGGGCATCGGCTTGCCGCAACTGCTGGCGTCCCCGGCCCCACCGGGCCGGGCGGCCCGGCGGCGCTCCTGCATCTTCATCTTCCAGTACGGCGGCCTCAGCCAGCTCGACTCCTGGGACCCCAAGCCCGACGGCCTCCGCCATCCGCGGGCCGTACAAGCCCATCCAGACCCCCGTCCCCGGCTTCCGCGTCGGTGAATTGATGCCCCGGCTCGCACGGCAGGCGGGCCGGTACGCCGTCATCCGCTCGATGACGCACCGCGTCCCCGTGCACGACGTCGCCAACCGCATGCTCCTCGCCGGGCGGTCGAGCCCGCCCCCGGCCACGGCGCCGTCGTTCGGGGCCATCGTCTCCAAGCTGAGGCCGACGGCGGCGGGCGTGCCGACGCACGTGTGGCTCCAGAAGTTCGGCGGCGGCGCGATGCCGCCGGAGCCGGCGTACCTCACCGGCGGGTCGCTCGGGGCGGCGCACGCGCCGCTGCTGATCGGCAACCGGCACGACGACCACCCCGCCGACCCAGGGTTCCGCGTAAGCGCCTTCGACCCTGCGCCGGGGCTGACGCCGGACAGGGTGCGCGAGCGTCTGGGGCTTCTGGGCCGGATGGAGGGCGAGGGCGGCACGCTGTCGCGGCACCGCGAGCGGGCGGCGGATCTGCTCTCGGGGGCCGGGACGCGGCAGGCGTTCGACGTGACGCGCGAGCCGGCCAAGACGCGCGAGCGCTATGGGATGCACCCGCTGGGGCAGAACCTGTTGATGGCACGGCGGCTGATCGAGGCGTGGGTGCGGCTGGTCAGCGTGGTCGGGTGGTGCGGTCTGGCGCCGGGTGACAAGTTCCTGAGCGTCGAGACGTGGGACATGCACGGCAACGCCGGCATCGACATCTTCGGCAAGGGGTGGAACGGGCTGGGGTGGGCGTTGCCGTGCTGCGACCAGGCGGTGTCGGCGCTGCTGGACGACCTGCACGTCCGCGGGATGCTGGACGACACGCTCGTCGTGCTGGTGGGCGAGTTCGGCAGGACGCCAAGGATCAGCAAGGGCGGCTCGGCCATCGGGCGCGACCACTGGCCGAATTGCTACTCGGCGATGCTGGCGGGCGGCGGGGTGCGTGGCGGGGCGGTGTACGGCGCGTCGGACTCGCAGGCGGCGTACGTGAAGGACAACCCGGTGACTCCGGAGGACTTCACGGCGACGCTGCTGCACGCGCTGGAGATCGACCCTGCGACGCCGATCAGCCAGGACGGGTTCACGCTGCGTGCCGGCGCGGGCCGCCCCGTCGAGGCGCTGTTCTGAGGTGGCGGCGATGATGGGCGGGGTTCTGATGGGCCTGTGCCTCGCGGCGGGGCCGGTGCCGCCGAGGCCGGCGGGGCCCCTGTTGGAACACATCCTCGTCGGCGACACGGACAACTTCCGCTGCATCGCGGCCAGCCGGGACGGCAAACTCGTCGCGGCGGGGAGCGATGCGGCGACGGTGCGTGTGTGGGACGCGGGGGCTGCTCGCGTCAAACACACGCTGGAGGGGCACGATCGCGCGATCTGCGTCCTGGCGTTCAGCCCGGACGACGGGCGCCTGGCCAGCGGCGACACGGACGGGGTGGTGAAGGTGTGGGACGCGCGGGCCGGCAAGGAGGTGCGGGCGCTGAAGGGACATGGGAAGGAGATCACCCGCGTCGCCTTCAGCGTGGACGGGAAACTCCTCGCCAGCGCCGACGCCGGCAAGGCCGTGCGTGTCTGGGACCTGGGAACGGGGAAGCCGCCGCTCGAAGACAAGAGCCCCGGCATCGCCCTCGCGCTGGCATTCAGCCCGGACGGCAAGCGTCTCCTCGTCGGCGGGCAGGACAGGTTGCTCCGGATGCTGGACGTGAGGACGGGGAAGGAGCTTCTCCGGGCCCGGGGGCATGAAGAGTGGGTCACCGATGTGGCGTTCAGCCCCGACGGCGCCCTGTTCGCGAGCGCCAGCTTCGACAAGACCGTGAGGCTGTGGGACGCCAACAACGGCAAGGCCCTCGCCACGCTGGAGGGGCACGCCTTCTGGGTGAAGGCGGTGGCCTTCAGCCCCGACGGGGGCCGTCTGGCCAGCGGCAGCGACGACCGGACCATCAAGGTCTGGGGCGTGCGGGCTCGCCGGGAGCTGCGGGCCATCAGCCAGGGCGGGGTCGGCCACGTCGCGTTCAGCCCCGACGGCGAACGGCTCATCGTCGTCACCGACAAGGCCGTCCGGGTGTGGGGCGCGGCGGCGGGGCGGTGACGCTCAGCCGCGCGCCGGCTCCAGCAGGCGGCGCGGGCACAGCTCGCGCACCACCTCCAGGAAGACGTGGGCGTTCGGCACCGCGTCGAGGTGGACCTCCCACGGCATCATCAGGCCACGCACCTGGATGAGGAGCCTGTTGCCTCGCACGTCCAGGCCGACCACGCTGGCCCAGTCGGCGCGCTTGCCGCGGTAGAGGATGCCGTTGCCGTCCACCGCCATCGGCCCGAAGGTGGCCCGTCCGCCCTCGCGCACCTCATCGACGTGCCTGGGGGCGAGGTGGACGGCCAGGCGCTCGCGGACGGTGCGGCGGAGACGCTCGGCGTCGTTGACCCAGGATGAGATGGGGAAGTCCTCACCGCCGGCCTTCAGGGTGGCGCCGTCGAACGACTCGGCGAGGGACCACGGGACGACGGCGTAATCGTCGCCCTGGGCGATGACCAGGGCGCCGGGGTACACGACGTAGGCCGGGACGCCGACGCCCAGCCAGCGTAAGAGGCCCTTGTGGCGGTAGAGCTTCTCCGCCGTGCCGAGCGCCTCGACCTCCTCGGGCAGGGCGTCGCCGGCCGCCTTGACGCGCTGGACGTGGCGCGGGGCGGGGGCGGTCTCCTGGGGCGGGCGCTCGTCGGGGAAGTTGGTGTTCCAGGCGGCGGACGCGGAGGCGCGGAAGGCGGTGCTGGCGGCACGCGGGGCCTTCTGCAGGAGGTCCGACGGGGCCACGGGGGCATCAGCCGAAGGCAGGTCCTCGTCCTTTCCGGTGATGAAGCCGAGGGCGATGACGAGGCCGGCCAGGGCGAGGCAGACGAGGGTGACGACGAGCGGCACCCAGGTGTAGTCGGCCGGGGGCGGGACGTTGGGGCGCGTGCGGGCCATGAACTCGGCGGCGCGGGCCGTGGTGTAGGCCCAGATGGACAGGGGCAGGGGGGCGAGGAGTATGACGGCGGCCAGGGACGACATGGGCGGGCCGAATTCGCGGCGCCCGAAGCGGATGCGGCCGATGACGAGCAGGGCGAGGCCGACGAGCGCGAGGAAGACGTTGAACGCCAGGAGCATGCGCGGGTGCCCTCGGGGCGGCGACGCACAAGCGTAGCTCACGGACGGGGCGTTTGCCGTTGATTCCGCGTGGGCGGAGCGATACCGTACCGGGCGGGATGACCCCGCACCCAACCGCAAGGAACGCGGCCATGTTCAGCATCTTCCGCACCGGCGAGGCGACCCTGCCCCTCAAGCATGCCTGGGAGCAGGGCGGCGACACGTTCCGCAAGGCCGTCCTGAAGGCCACCCACGCCATCGACAAGGCCCTGGCACGCGACCCGCACGAGCAGGGGGAGTCGCGCGACGGCGAGACCCGCATCCTGTTCTCGGCGCCCGTGGGGGTGCTGTTCGAGATCGACGACGCCAACCGGCGCGTCAACGTCCTGCGGGCGTGGGCCTACGGCGGGGCGGCGCTGCTCGATTGATCGTTGGAGAAGACTCGGGTCCCTGACGGGGCCCGCTCGCCTGAACCAAGACACGGCGTGCTCACGCCGCGCCGCTCGCCTGACCGTCACTTGCCCTTGCGCGAGCCGAGGAGGCGCTGGAGGGCGGCGCCCGTCTCCTCCGCCGACTGGAAGCGCATCGCGGGGTCCTTCGCCAGCAGCATCCCGACCACGGCGGCCAGCTCCGCCGGGATCGATGGATTGACCTCGTGCAAGGACGGCGCCGGCTGCGAGGCGTGCCGCAGGATCGCGCGGACGAGGCTGTCGTCGGCGAACGGCGGCTTGCCCGTCAGCGTGTGGAACAGGACACAGCCGAGGCCGTACAGGTCGGAGCGCTCGTCGGCGCGGCGCGGGTCGCGGGCCTGCTCCGGCGAGAGGTAGTCCGGCGTGCCGAGCAGCGAGCCGTCGGCGGTCAGCTCGAAGAGGGGGTCGGGGCTGTCGGGGTCGAAGGTCTCGCGTCCCAGGCCCACGTCGAGGATCTTGACGCTGCACCCCATCGTGTTCTCGAAGGCGTTCGGCGGCGGCGTGAGCATCAGGTTGCCGGGCTTGATGTCGCGGTGGACGAGGCCCTGCCCGTGCAGGTAGCCCAGCGCCAGGCAGGCGAGCAGGCCCACGCGGGCGGCCTCGCGGGGGGGCAGGGTCCCGCGCTCCTGGAGGACGGCCTCCAGGGTGACGCCGTCGATGTACTCCATCGCCAGGTAGTGCAGGCCGCGGCAGCGGCCCGTCTCGATGCCGCGGACGATGCCGGGGTGGCTGAGGCGGGTGAGGAGGCGGCCCTCGCGCTGGAAGCGGGCGAGCTGCTCGGGGTCCTTGCCGCGTGAGGGCGGGAGGACCTTGAGGGCGGCCTTACCGTGGCGGGGGTGGGAGGCGAGGAACACCTTGGCTGCGGCGCCCTTGCCGATGCGGCCCTCGAGGCGGTAGAGGTCGAGGAAGAAGTTCTCGGTCTTGCCCTCGAGGATCAGCTCGGCCTGGTACTTCGTGAGGACGCCTTTGGAGACGAGCCAGGCGGCGAGGTCGTCCCCGCTGTCGGGGCGGAGGGCAACGGACGCCCAGCGTTTGAGGTGGGCGAGGACCTCGGCCGGCGGCGTCAGGCGGCTGCGGAGCCAGCGTTCCTTGAACAAATCCGTGGTCAGCATGTGGGGCTCGCGGCTGGGATCACACGGCCTGCACGACGATGACGGTGCAATTATCGCTGCCGCCGGCCCTCTCGGCGGCGTCCACCAGGAGACGCGCCATCACGCCCGGCGGGGCCGGTGAGCGGAGGCGGGCGGCGACGGCGGCCTCGTCCATGTCCGCCGTCAGGCCGTCCGACGCAGCCAGCAGGCAGTCGCCGGGCTCGAGTTTGAGCTGGTGGCGGGCGGGGCGGACCTCGAAGTGCTGGCCGATGGCGGTCAACACCTGATGGCGGTCGGGGTGTTCGGCGGCCTCCCTGGCGGTGAGCTGGCCCAATTCGACCATGCGGCCGACGAGGGTCTGGTCCTTCGTGATCTGCTGGAGGCGGCCGCCGCGGTGCAGGTAGACGCGGCAGTCGCCGACGTGGGCGATGGCGACCTGCCCGTTCCAGATCAACAGGGCCGCGGCCGTGGCGGCCATGCCGGCGGAGGCGGGGTCGCCCTTGCCCTTGCGGTAGACGACGCGGTTGGCCTCCTGGAGGGCGTAGTCGAGGGATTCGAGCATCATGGCGGGGCCGGCCTGGGCGAACTGCCCGCCGACGAAGCTGGCCATGAGGGGGGCGAGGGCCTGGCCGATGGTGCGGACGACGATGGTGCTGGCGCGGTCGCCGGCGGCGTGGCCGCCGAGGCCGTCGGCGACGACGAGGATGGCCAGCTCGTGCTTCTCCTCCTTGAAGCCCCAGGAGAGGTGGTGGACGAGGACGGAGTCCTCGTTGCGTTCGCGTCGCCCCTTGCCGATGCTCGTGCCGATCTGGAGCGTGACGGGGCCGGGCTTGCGGACGGGGACGGCGGCGGGTGGAGGTGACGGTGCGGCCCTGGCGGGGAAGGCGTGGCCGCAGCGCGGGCAGGCGACGGTGAGGCCGACGTGGGCGCGGTCGGCCATCGAATCGCCCTGGCAGCGCGGACAGACGATGCGGACGCGCACGGATGAGGCCCTCTTCGCCGGTTCCAGGGAGAGTATACCAGATGGAGGGCCGTAACTCCCAGAGAGTCGCGATGGGCTTGAGCCTCGGCCGCCGAACCGGCCCCTGCGGCCGGCAGGCCGGCGATTGCGATGTGGGGCGTTGTCCGGGTCGGCTCAATGCTTGTGCGTGAACAGCCCGTGGTGCTTGCCGAACGTGCGCTCCAGCGAGCCGCCCTCGATGACCGCCGTCGGCGTCCCCTCGCACTGGATGCGCCCGTCCACCATGCACAGGACGTGACCCGCCACCCGCCCTACCATGCTCAGGTCGTGCGACACCAGCAGCACCGTCACGCCCAGCTCACGGTTCAGCCTGCCGATGAGCGCGTAGAACTCCTCCTGCGTGTGGAAGTCGATCCCGGCGGCGGGCTCGTCCAGGAACAGCATCTCCGGCGTCGGCTGGAGCGCCAGCGCCAGCAGCACACGCTGTAATTCGCCCCCGGAGATCTCGGACACCTGGCTGTCGATCAGGTGCGGCATGCCGACCTCCGCCAGGCACCTCTCGGCCCGCGCCCGCATCGGCCTGCCGGACGACAGGAACCACGGCCACGCCGACAGCGAGACGCCGAAGAGGTCCAGGACCGACAAGGGGAGGTTGCCCTCGATGCGCAGACGCTGCGGGACGTAGCCGATGTGGCCGGGCATCTGGGCCGAGTGCCGGCAGGCGAAGCGCACCTCGCCGGTGAACGACACCTCGCCCAGGAGGGCCCGCAGCAGCGTCGTCTTGCCGGCGCCGTTCAGCCCGATCAGCGCGGTGATCTCGCCACGCCTCAGGTCGCAGTCGACGCCCTTGAGGACGTCGTTCTGCCCGCCGAGGTTGACGCGCAGGCCGCGGATGCGGGCCATCGGCTCGCTCACTTCAGGGCATCCGCGATGGCCTTGATGTTCTTGCGCATGCGGTCGAGGTACCACTTGCCGCCGTCCTTCTTCAGGGCCTCCGGCTCGCCCGTCTCGAGCGGATCGACCTTCACGATCTTCACTTCGAGCTTCTTCGCCTTCAGCTCCTCCACCACCTTCTTGACCGACCCCTCGGCGTACTGGGGCTCGGCCGTGATCGCACGCACCGGGCCGTACTTGATGGCCTTGTCGTAGGTCTTGTCCTTCTTGTCGGGCTTGTCGTAGGCCTGGACTACCTTGACGATCTTGGCCAGGAAGGCCGGGTCGGGGCTGTCGCCGGGCGTCGGCTCCATGACGGCGGCGATCTGCAGGTTGTCCTCGAAGGCCCGCGCGAAGTAGCCGAAGCTGTCGTGGAACGTGATCAGGCTGCCCTTCTTCCCGTTGAACTCCTTCTTGGCCTCGGCCTCCACCTTCCGCAGCTCCTCGGTGTACGCCTTGGCGTTCTTGTCGTAGGCCTCGGCGTTGTCCGGATCGACCTCGCCCAGCAGCTCGCGGATCTTGTCCACCAGGATGACCGCCTCGGGCAGGCCGAGCCAGACGTGCGGGTCGTGCTTGCCGTGGTCGTGCCCGTGCCCCTCGTGGCCCTTGTGGTCGTGGCCGTGGCCGTGCTCGTCCTCCAGCTCGCGGATGCGCGACGGAGGCAGGAGATGGCCGACCTTGACGAACTTCAGGGCCTCCTTCTTACGCCGCGACTTGACGAACAGGTCCGTGGCGAACTTGTCGTCGAGTGACAGCCCCACCGCGAGGAACAGGTGGGCCCGCGCGAACGCGCCGAGGTCGGCCATGTCGGCGTTGTAGTCGTGCGGCCCGGTCTTCGTGCAAAGGCAGCGCACGGCCACCTTGTCCTTGCCCACGGCGCGGACGAAGCTCTCCAGCGCCGGGATCGTCACGATCACCCGGGTCTGGGCCGTCTCGCCCGACCACGGGTCGCCCATGAGACCGCACCCCGAGACGCCCAGCGCCGCCACCGCCACCACCCCGGCCAGAATGCGGCTCATCCGCCACCTCGCGGGAGAAAGTACAACAACGTATCACCTCATCCCAGGATAGAGGTGAGCCGGGGCGAAGGCAAGAGGGGCGGAGGAGGATGTCGGCGGAATTATCGTTGCGTCCGGCGCGGCGGACGGATAGTCTGAAATTGGGAAGCACATCCTGGCCGGAGGGCCGCCATGACCCGCACGTCCGCCGTCGCGTTCTCCGCGTTCCTGTTGCTGGCCACGCCCGCATGGGCGCAGCGGCGCTGCCCGTTCCAAATGACGGCGCAGTTCAACGTGCAGATGCAGATGCAGCAGCGTCAGGCGCAGCAGCAGCAGATGCAGCGGCAGATGCAGATGCAGGCCCAGCGCCAGCAGGCCCAGCGCCAGATGGTGGCGACGCCGGCGCATAGGCCGCCGCCGCGGGTCAACACGATGGTGAGCCAGAACGTGCGCCGGGTCGTCTCGACGCGGACGGCGATCACGCCGGTGCGACGCGTGCAGGCGATGACGCAGACGCGCGTGGTGGCGGTGCGCCGCGCCCCGATGGTCTCGACGCGCGGGCCGAACATCTGCCGGCCGATCCCGCAGACGCAGGTGCAGCGGATCACGCAGCTCCGCTCGATGACCCAGGCGAAGCGCACCACGACGACCTACGTCACGAAGATCACGCAGGTGAAGCGGACGACGACGGTCACGCACCGCCCGGTGACGCCGGCCCGCCGCGAGATGGTGGCCCAGCGCAAGACCGACATGAACAAGGTGGCGCAGGACAAGGTCACCGCCCGCCGCAAGACCGAGGTGGAGCACTCCGCCAAGCTCCAGCTCCAGGTGCGGATGCGTGGCCAGTGCACCTCGTGCCACAACTGCCCGGCGAACCGGCCCGGCCTGGCGAAGCTGCCGCCGCCCCGGCAGCCGGGGATCGTCCGCCTGCCGCCGCCCCGTCAGCCCGGCATCGTGCGCCAGCCGCCGCTCGACCCCGGCATCGTCCGCCAGCCACCGCCGCGCGTGCCCGGGATCGTCCGCGTGGGCCCGCCGCCGCGTGTCGTCGAGCGTCCGCGCGTGATCCCGCCCGCCGTGCCGCCGCTGCCGCGCCTCGTCGGCGGCGGGAAGCCCGTGCTGCCGGCGCTGCCGCCGATGGAGCGCCTCATCGTCCGCGCCGAGCCGCCGAAGAAGAAGCTGGATCCGATCACGTCGATCGGTGATCGGCGCCCGGAGCGCAGGCCGACGTCTTCCACGGCGGAGCCGCCGATGCCTGGGCTGGTGGACCGCACGCCGCCGCCGGTGCAGCCGCTGGAGACGGGGGTGCTGAAGGCGCTGACGCGCGAGGCGCCCGAGCAGGCCCGCGAGGTGGTGACGGCGACGCCGCTGTTGCCGTCGCGTCTGGCGTCGGCCCCCGAGGTGGCGCCGCTGGCGACGAACAGCTTCGGGCTGCTGCCGCGTCGGGCGGGCGATCCGGGTTACGACAGCGAGCTGGGTGAGGCGGGGCCGGCTCAGGTGGACGTGGTGGCGAAGGCGCCCACGCTGCCGCCGCTGCCGCCGCCGGCCAACAACTGAGCCGCCGAGGCCGACGTGAGTGACTCCAACCGGGAGTGGTGGGAGCAGCCGGCTCCCCCGCCGGGCGACCCCCCCCCGTGGTGGGCCGCCCCGGCCAAGCCGCCGCCCCCGCCGCCACCGGCCCCGGTGACGCCGGCCCGCGCGCCCGAGGTGCCGACGCGGGCGCCGGAGATCCTGGCCCGCGTGCATGACGCGCCCGCTCGGGGTCTGGAGGCGTCTGGCCCCCAGCTCGATGCGGCCCGCTCGCCTGATCCGCCGGAGCCGGAGAAGCCGCGCGCCATCCCGCCGCTGTTCCTCGGTCTGGGCATCGCCGCCCTCGTCGGCATCGCCCTGGTCGTCGCCGCGCTGGCGCTGCCGAAGGGGACGCCGCCGCCCGTCGATCCGCCCCCCGTCGATCCGCCTCCGCCCGTCAAGCCGCCCGATGACACGCCCGCCGTCTGGCCCACGGGCGAGCCGCTGCTGGCGCGCCTCCCCGTGCCGTGGGACATCACGCCCGGCCTGCTCGACGGCCTGCCCCCGCCCTCCGTGACGATCCACACGCCGCCGCCGCCCGACCCCCCGCCGCCCCGCCGGGGCTACGCCCATCGCCGCATGAGCGACACCAGCGAGGACGAGCTGCGGCGTGGCCTGGAGGCGGTGCCGGAGCTGGCCCTGTACAAGATCTTCCCGCGCGAGGAGGCCCGCCTCGTCCTCGCGACGGCGGCCAAGTTGCAGAAGGCCGGCAAGTGGCCGGCGCCTGCCGAGCTGCCCGCCCGCCTCAAGCGGCCCGAATTCGCCGGGCTGCCGTTCCGCTCCGGCGCGGGCGTGCAGATCGCCGACGCCGACGCCTCGCGTCTGGCCGCCGCATCCACCGGGCTGCGCGCCGTCCTCCGCATCGCGACCCCTGTCGGCGGCGGCAAGCCCGACGCCGAGAGCCTCGGCAGGAACCTCCTCGACGCCAAGCGGCCCGGCCCGTGGATGAGGCCCGAGACGCATTCGGTGATGGTGCAACTGATGATGGGCGAGGACGAGCCGACGCGGCTGATCCTGGCGCGCCTGCTGGCGACGGTGCGCGGCCCGCGCGTGGTGGCGGCGCTGGCCTCGCGGGCGCTGTTCGACCCGGCGCCGCGCGTCCGCGAGGCGGCCCTCAAGGCGCTCGACGGTCTGGCGGCCGCCGATTACCTGCCGACGCTGCTGGCGGGGCTGGATCACCCGTGGCCGCCGGCGGTGCGGCACGCGGCGGAGGCGCTGGCGTCGCTGGACGTGAAGGAGGCGATCCCGGCGTTGCAGTCGGCGCTGCAGAAGCCCGATCCGGGCGTGCCGTTCGTCAAGCCGGGCAAGGGGCTGCACGTCCGCGAGATGGTGCGCGTCAACCGGCACCGCAACTGCCTGCTGTGCCACCCGCAGTCGATCTCCACGGCGGACAAGGTGCGGGCCGCCTGCCCGACGACGGACCGGCCGCTCGACCCGTTCGCGGCACCGGACAAGGGCGAGGGCGTGTTCGTGCGCGCCGACGTGGCGTATCTGCGTCAGGAGTTCGCCGCGTCGCTGCGCGTGGAGAGGCCGGGGCTGTGGCCCGAGATGCAGGCGTTCGACTTCCTCGTCCGCGAGCGTCCGGCGAACGCCGCCGACTCGATCCGCGCGCCGGGGCCGACGGAGCGGCAGAGGGCGCTGATGTTCGCGCTGAAGGAGCTGACGGGCAAGGACGCGGGGGCGGACCCGGCGGAGTGGGCGAAGCTGTTCTTCGGGCGCGACCTGGAGGTGAAGACGTGGCACGTCGGCTTCAAGGCGGCGCGGGCCGTGGCCGTGGTGGACGGCAAGGCGCACGTGGCCGACTCGGGCGTCATCCTGCGCAAGGAGGGCGACGCGCGGCCGGTGGCGTGGCACCGCGACGAGGGCGGCGTGGCCGGCCTGGCGGATGACGGCAAGGGCGGGCTGCTGGCGGCGTGCGGCAAGGGGCGGCACCTGTCACGTCTCGATCCCGCGGCGAAGACGGAGAAGGTGATCGCCACGGGGCCCGGGCGCGAGCGTTTCGCGTCGCCGCGGAAGACGGCGGCGGACGGGCAGGGCGGGGCGTACGTGTGCGACGGCGGCGACGCGGCGGGGGCGGTGTACCACGTCTCGGCGCTGGGCGTGGTGGCGCAGCTCAAGGTGGGCGTCACGAGGCCGCGCGGCGTGGCGGCGGACGGGAAGACGCTGTACGTCGTGGGGCCGGGGGAGCTGTGGGCGTACGACCTGGAGGCGCCGGGGCTGGTGGCGAACGGGCGGCGGCTGGCGAAGCTGGACGCGGCGGCGGACGTGGCGGTGTGCGGCGGGCTGGTGTGCGTGCTGGAGGGCGCGACGCGGATGGCGGACGTGTACGGCAAGGCCGGCCATCGCGTGGCGCGGGCGCGTCTGCCGGACGCGCCCGTGGCCTGCTGCGCCGTCGGGCGGACGCTGTACGTCCTGACGCGCACGGCGCTGATGACGGCGGACCTGACGGGCGTGGAGTGAACTACCCCACCCCCTAAACCCCCTCCCCGAAGCGGAGAGGGGGGATCGCAAGAGCATCGCCTTCAGCGGAGGGGATGTAGTCGCCTCCCCTGTTGGACGAAGCGATTCAAGAGACGCGCGCACCGCCCCCGCCGCGCAGGCGATGCTTGGCTCCCCCTCTCCGCATCGGGGAGGGGGTTAGGGGGTGGGGTAGTCGCCCGTCACTTGGCGGGCTGCTTCGTCTCCGCCTGGGCTTGCGTGTCGTCCTTCTTGTCGTCCGACTTCTTGTCCTTCCCGGCGTCCTCGTCCTTCTTCTTGCCGAAGATGCGGTCGTAGCCGTCGGAGAAGCCGTCGGTCTCCGCCAGGCCGATGCGAACGATGCTCATGTCTGTCGCCTCGCTGTTCAGGGTGAATGGGCACCTTTCCTCGTAGTCTAACCGACGCGCGCGGCGTGTCAACGGCCGCGGCGGGTGTCCGCACTTCCGGTTGTGCCGGCGGCAAGGGGGGCGATCTGGGGGGAATACGCCGGCCCCGGCTGGACTTGGCGGGCGGCGCGCGTAGGATCGAACCCTGTCTCACCCCGATCCCCCCGCCGGAGGCCGAGCCGTGATGCGTCCGCTGACCCGCCTGCTGTGCGCCACGCTGGCGCTGGCCGTCGTCGCCCTGGGCGGCCTGCCGGCGCAGGCGCCGGACCGATCCAAGGAGATCGCCGAGCTGGAGAAGCAGCTCGCCGACCTGAACAAGAAGCTCGAGGCGCTCAAGAAGGGGCCGGCGGCGGCACCGGCCTCGACGCAAGCCCTCCCGCAGGAGTGGACGAAGTCGCTCACCTGGCGGTGCGTCGGGCCGGCGTCGATGGGCGGGCGCATCACCGCCATCGCCGTCGTCGAGAGCGACCCCGGCACGTTCTGGCTGGCCACGTCGTCCGCCGGGCTGCTCAAGACGACCAACAACGGCACCACGTTCGAGCACCAGCTCGACAGGGAGGCCACGTGCGGCGTGGGCGACGTGGCGGTGGCCCCGTCGAACAAGGACATCGTGTGGGTGGGGACGGGGGAGAACAACCCGCGCAACAGCGTCAGCTACGGCGACGGCGTCTACAAGAGCACCGACGGCGGGCAGAAGTGGACGAACATGGGGCTGAAGAAGAGCTTCCAGATCGGCCGCATCGTCATCCACCCGACGAACCCCGATGTCGTCTACGTCGGCGCGCTGGGCCGGCTGTACGGGCCGAACGAGGAGCGCGGGCTGTACAAGACCACGGACGGCGGCAAGTCGTGGAAGAAGATCCTGCACGTCGACGACGACACCGGCGTCATCGAGGTGAGGATGCACCCCACGAAGCCCGACGAGATGCTGGTGGCGACGTGGGAGCGGCGGCGTGACGCCTTCGACAGCCACTCCGGCGCCCTGGCCAACGCCTTCAACCCCGACGCCAAGCTCGACGTGCCGCTGGCCGACGGCTACGACGCCTACGACCCGGTGCGCAAGTGGGGCAAGGGCAGCGCCTTGTACAAGACGACGGACGGCGGCAAGACGTGGAAGAAGATCACCAAGGGTCTGCCGTCGGGGATGCTCGGGCGCATCGGCCTGGATTACTACAAGAAGGATCCGAACATCGTCTACGCCGTGGTCGATTGCGACAAGATCGGCATGGCGCCGAACACGGGGTACCTGGGTGTCGGGCTGGCCGCCGACCCGAAGGGGGTGCGTGTGTCGGCGGTGGCGGACGACTCGCCGGCGGGCAAGGCCGGGATGAAGGTGGGGGACGTGATCACGTCGGTGGGCGGGAAGGCGGTGAAGGACGGCGACGCGTTGACGGAGGCGCTGGCGGGGACGAAGCCGGGCGACAAGGTGGCGGCCGAGGTGCTGCGCGCGGGCAAGGCGGAGAAGCTGGAGGTGGTCCTCGGATCGAGGCCGGCCGATGATGGCACCGGCCCGCGGCGGCTCGACTTCAAGGGCGACGACACGAAGGAGGGCGTGCGCGTCCTCGGGCTGTTCCCCAACGGCCCGGCGGCGCGTGCCGGGCTGAAGATGAACGACGTGATCACCGCCGCCGACGGCAAGGCGGTGAAGACGGTGAAGGAATTCACCGACCTGGTGCGGTCGAAGGGCGCGGACGCGAAGATCAAGCTGGCGTGGCTGCGCGGCAAGGACAAGATGGAGGGCGTGTACTCGCTGGTGCGGCGGGTGACGACGCGCCCCTTCGCCGACCGCCTGGCCGGGCAGCGCGAGAACCTGCAGGCACGGCAGGGGCCGGCGGGGCACGAGTACGGCGGCATCTACCGCAGCGCCGACGGTGGCGAGAGCTGGGTCCGCGTCAACAGTCTGAACCCGAGGCCGTTCTACTTCTCGCAGATCCGCGTGGACCCGTCCGACGACAAGCGCGTGTACGTCCTCGGCATCCGCCTGCACGTCAGCGAGGACGGCGGCAAGTCGTTCGTGCAGAACGGGCAGCGCGTGGTCCACGACGACGGGCACGCCCTGTGGATCGACCCGAAGGACGGCCGGCACATGATCATCGGCACGGACGGCGGCACCTACGTGACGTGGGACCGCTGCCGGACCTGGGACTACCTGAACACCAAGGCCATCGGGCAGTTCTACCACGTCTGCGTGGACAACAAGAAGCCTTACAACATCTACGGCGGGATGCAGGACAACGGGAGCTGGGGCGGGCCGAGCCGTGGGATGGACGGGCGCGGGCCGGTGAACAGCGACTGGAAGTTCATCAACCCCGGCGACGGCTTCGTCTGCCGCGTGGCGCCGGATGATGATGACATCGTCTATTCCGAGTCGCAGGACGGCAACATCGCCCTGCGCAACCTGCGGACGGGCGAGTCGCGCGGCGTGAGGCCCCAGCCGCGGGAGGGCGACGGCGTTCTGCGGTTCAACTGGAACACGCCGTTCATCGTGTCGTCCCACGACGCGCGGACGTTCTACAGCGCGGGGAACAAGGTCTTCCGCTCGCTGACGCGCGGGACGAACGCGCGGGCCATCTCACCCGAGCTGTGCAAGTCCAGCCAGGCCAGCGCGACGGCGCTGGCGGAGTCGCCGCGGAAGGCCGACATCCTGTGGGCGGGCACGGACGACGGGCAGCTGTGGGTGACGCGCGACGGCGGGGTGAAGTGGGACAACGTGGCGGCCAGGGTGGGCCTGCCGAAGCCGTACTATGTGGCGACCATCGAGCCGTCGCGCTTCGCCGACGGGCGGTGCTACGTGTGCTTCGACGCCCACCGGAGCGACGACGACGCGCCATATCTGTTCGTGACGGAGGATTTCGGGCAGACGTGGAAGCCGTTGCGGGGCAACCTGCCGGCGGGGTCGTCGCGGTGCCTGCGCGAGGACATCGCCAACGCCGACGTGCTGTACCTGGGGACGGAGTTCGCGGCGTGGGCGAGCATCGACCGGGGGGCGAGCTGGACGAGGATCAACAACAACCTGCCGACGGTGGCGGTGCATGAGCTGGCGCAGCACCCGACGGCGGGGGAGATCGTGGCGGCGACGCACGGGCGGAGCATCTGGATCCTGGACGTGACGCCGATCCGGTCGATGAAGGCGGACGTGGCGAAGCAGCCGGCGGCGCTGTTCGCGCCGGCGACGGCGGTGCGGTGGCGGCAGGAGCCGCCGCGGCGGACGATCTACGGCACCGGGAACCGCGAGTTCTTCGGGGAGAACCCGGCGCCTGGGGCGCACGTGTACTACGCGCTGACGAAGAAGGCGGGGAAGGTGTCGCTGACGGTGCAGGACGTGGCGGGCAAGACGCTGGCGACGCTGGCGGTGAGCAACACGCCGGGGATGCACCGGGCCGTGTGGAACCTACAGGGGAACACGGCGGCGGGCCTGGGGCCGTTCGACCCGAGGCGTCTGCTGGGCGCGGTGGCGCCGGTGCCGGCGGGGAGCTACCGCGTGGTGCTGAACGCGGACGGGGTGGAGACGGTGCAGGCGCTGAAGGTGGAGAACGACCCGACGCGCGGGGCGTCGTCGGCGCTGGTGGAGCAGGAGGCGGAGAAGGAGGACGAGGGCTGACCGCGGTGCCGGGCGCGGGCCTGTTTCAAGGGCGGGTAACAGGCCGGTGCCGTTTCTGTGCAAGTTGCTGTGCAGATCGGTCACCCCCTCTGTGGGTGTTACCTCCTCCGCTCTGATCCTGAACCAGGCCCGGGCGCGGTGTTGTCGTGGGGCGAGGCTCCCAGCTTGGCCCGACGTAACCGTTCACGCGGAGTAACCGACCAGGCGGTGGTGGGAATGAGACGGGAGTAGACAGGTGGGATGGCCGGGGTGGGGCGGATTGCATTGCATTGCACCCCCCCAGGCAACCCCTGCAATGCAAATCCCCGGCGGAATTTGCATTTCACGGCGAGTGGTCAGGCCACCCACGCCCGTGCCGTGGCCGCCCTCCACGTCTCATCTTGTCTAACCCCACAGGTCGGGTGAACGGCTACCACGCGGATTCTGGAGATAGACAGGATCAGACAGGGCGGCGCGGGTGTCGGTGGCCTGACCACCGGCGCCGGAATGCGAATTCCGCCGAGAATTTGCGTTGCAGGTTTGTGTGGGGGGTGTGCAATGCAATCCGCCCCCCGGCCTCACACCGTGCCGAAATCCGTCCTATCCCCACCCTGGCCGAACGGTAACGGCCCAACAAGCCGGGGACAACGCCTCCCGCGGCGCCCTGGATTCGATCTCCTGTGGGAGGCTTGCCACCACGGGGGAGGCCGCTCACCGGCGCGACATCGCACGCTCGTCGATGCCCAGGAGGCCGCACAGCCTTGCGAAGCGGTCCGCGTACTCCGGCAGGGTGCTGTGCATGTGCTCGCCCTCGGTGATCAGCCTCAGGTCGTCCACGCGCGGGACGCCGGCCTGACGCAGGATCGCCTCGAAGGGCTCCAGGTCTGGGGCGTACACCACGAGGAGCTTGTGCTCGTCGAACTGGACCTCGATGGGGCCGTCCGGGGCGATCACCGCCACGCCGGTGCAGCCGTCGTCGGTCAGCAGCTCCTCGTCGTCGCACAGGTAGCTCAGCAGGATCGGCTTCTCGATCTCCTCGCGGACGAGGTCGATGTGCCCCGGCCCGGCGTGGCTCGTCTCCATGACGGCGTCGACCACGGACGGCAGCGGGCGCATCAGGGCAAGAAACACGTCGAAGAGCTTCTCGCGGGAGACGCTGGCGGCCATGAACGGCACCTCGATGCCGAGGTCGTCGTCGCGGTGGGTGTCGAGGCGGAACCCCTCGCGCGGCACCACGGGCAGGTGCCGCGCGGGCCGTATGGCCTCGGTCAGGACGAAATCGCCGTAGCGCGCCACGCTCAGGTGGCCGGCCAGGTCGCCTCGCTTCACGGGTGACACCTCGGACACGGGCGTGTGGGCACCGAACTATATGCCGCGTTCCACGCCGGGGCCAGTGGCCCACCGGCATTCTGGGGCATCAGGCCGCGCCGGTCGTGACGGCGGTGCCGCCGCCGGCCGCGCGTGTCGCCCGGCGGCCCGGATCTTCACCGACCCGGCGGGTAGGTTTTTCCCGATAGGGGTGAGACGGACCATGAGGGCCTCGCACGATGACGCGCTGGACGCTGCTGCCCCTCCTGCTCGCCCAGATCGCCCAGGCCGCGGAGGTTCACGAGGCGGTGTATTTCGAGGGCCAGCGCGCCGGCTCGCTGGAGACGAAGGCAGTCCCCGTCGGGGGCGGCAGGCAGGTGCGGGCGACGGCCACGCTGGAGCTGACGCTGCGGCGGTTCGGCGCCACGGTGAAGGTGCGCCGCGAGGAGGCGACGACGGAGACCCCCGAGGGCGCCATCCTCACCACGTTCATGCAGCAGGGCCAGGTGGGCGGTAAGCAGACCGCGTTGGCGGGCGTCGTCGCTGGCGAGAGGCTGCGCGTCCGCACCCTCGGCAGCGACCACGAACGCACCACCCCCTGGCCTGGGGGCGTCCTCGGGCCGATGCGGCAGATGGAGCAATTCGCCGCCCTCAAGCCGAAGCCGGGGGACAAGGTCACGTTCGGCCGCTACGAGCCGACGTACAACGCCGTCCTCACCGTCCGCGCCGAGGTCAAGGGGCGCGAGGCCGTCGAGGTCGCGGGGAAAACGCGGCGGCTGCTGCGCGTCGAGCTGGTGCCGGACGAGCTTGTTTCGGGGGCGACGCGCGTGACGCCGGCGCGGGCGACGTGGTGGCTGGACGATGACTTCGCCGTCGTGCGGCGGCGGACGACGCTGGAGGGGCTGGGCGAGCTGGTGATGGAGCGCACGGACCGGGCCACGGCGTCGGCCCCGGTGGCGGGCGGCGCCGACATCGGCAAGGCGTCGCTGGTGCCGCTCGACCGGGCGATCCTGCGGGCCTACGACACGCGCGAGGCGCGGTACCGCATCGTGGCGCGCGGCGGCGAGAAGGCCGCGGGCCTGTTCCCCGGCGGCGGCCACCAGACGGTGAAGGGGGACATCCTGACGGTGCGCCCGGTGCGTGAGAGGGGCGGGGAGACGCACGCGGCGGAGCATCTGGCGTCGAACCACTACATCGACTCGGACAACGAGCGGATCGTGACCCTGGCGAAGCGGATCACGGCGGGCGAGGCGGGCGCCTGGGGCAAGGCGTTGAAGATCGAGCGGTGGGTGAAGGCGGCGATGACGAATGATGCGTCGGCGGAGATGGCGCCGGCGGGCGTGGCCGCGCGGACGCTGCGCGGCGACTGCCGGCACCACGCGTTCCTGTGTGCGGCGCTGTGCCGGGCGGCGGGGGTGCCGGCGCGGACGGCCATCGGCCTGGTGTACGTCAACCGGGGGACGCCGGCGATGGGCTTCCACATGTGGGCCGAGGTGTGCGTCGATGGGGCGTGGCGCGGCATCGACTCGACGCTGGGCCGGGGCGGGGTGAGCGCGGCCCACGTCAAGGTGACGGATCATTCGTGGGCGGGCGTGACATCGCTGACGCCGCTGCTGCCGGTGCAGGCGGTGATGGGCAAGGTGCGGCTGGAGCTGATCGACGCGAGGTGAGGGGCGAAACGGTGGCCTCGCTCCGCAAGAGGTGGATCGGACCATTGCCTTGCATCCCACCGCCCAGCCCCCCCCGAGATGCAAATCCCGCCTCGGAGTCACCTGCCCACTTCCGCGAGTCACATGGCCACTTCTCCGCCGTTTGGCCATGTGACTCGGCGTCATCTGACGCATCGTGTCACTGGCCGGCGCCGAGTGCGCGAGTCTCCCTTCCTGGTCCTGAAGACGAATGCGATCGACTCCCGGAGTAGGGTCATCGTGGCTTGACGGGACGGCGTTGGGTGGCAGAATGGGGGTAGGAGGGAGACATGAACCCCACGATCCCGACCCTGCCCGATACCCAGCCCGCCCCGCCGCCCGCGCCAGCCGAGGACGAGGCCGCACGGCTCGCGTCCGACCAGGCATGGCCCTCGGCGAACAGGCGACGGGTAGCGCTGATCCGCAAGCTCCTGCACGAAGGGGGCCTCGACGCCGCGGAGGCGGCCGAGCTGCATCTGCTCGACGCCGCCGCGGATCGACGTGCCGCCCCCACGACAGGAAGATGATCGAGAGGGCGGAAGAGGTTCTCCGACGCGCCGAGGGGCTCCGGGATGCGTCCGCACCGTGACTCGGCTCGCCCCGACCCTCTCGCCTACCCATCCACGGCGCACGTCCGCCGGCACGGCCCAATGGGCTACGCGGAGGACGAGAAGTACAAGCCGTTCCTGCGTGACGAATTCGATTACCGCTGCGTCTACTGCCTCTGCCGCGAGGCGTGGTCACCCGAGGGGGCCTCCCACTTCAGCGTCGAGCATCTGATCGTCGCAGGCACAGCGGCCCCCGGCCTCACGCGCTATGAGACCCTCGTGTATGCTTCGATTTTCGGACATCCTAGCGGACGGTTGCGAGGCAGTGCATGAGGGAAT
>CAZVZK010000166.1:0-21216 GCA_964630925.1 uncultured Alcaligenaceae bacterium | reverse complement strand
TAGGCTTTTCGCTTTGGAGGCATTATGATTGGGAAACGGACCTCGTCCTGGGCAAGGCGTGATCGCTGACCCGATGAGGGAAACAGCCGTGGCCGACACACCCCGGATGCTGTTCGTGGTGCGGGTGCGTCCCGAGACGTATGAATCAGTCGGCTGGCCGGCCGACTCCGAGAAGCCGCTCGGGATGGAGGGCGTCTTCGCCGGCCGCGAACGGGCCGAGGCGTTCCAGGCCGACCTGGAGCGCCGTGCCACCCAGTCCGGCACTCCGGGACCGCTGCTGGCGGTCCGCTCACTGGCCCGGCTGCGGCAGTTGAGCGCTTTCGATCCAGGCGTGTTGCGGGACTGGCTGATTGACCACGACATCCCGTGCCCGGATGCCTTCGCTCGTGTCAAGCTGGCGCGGGACGACGAACGCTTCCTGGAGTGGTACCGCGATGCGACGGCCAGGCACTGGACCTTCGTGGGCAGGAGCCCACGCGAGCACGACGCGGGGCGCTGGCTGGAGTGGCTGCGAGAGGGGCAGGAAGAGGACGGGTATCTGGATTGGCTGTTGAGCCTCTCACGGCAGCAACGGGCGGGCCTGTACGCGGCACTCCATCACTTCCGCTTCTACGAGATCGTGGAGGTCCCATACGTCGTCGGCGAATACCCGGAGGAGGAATGGGAGGCATGGGAGGCAGAAGCACGGAGGAAGCCCTACTCTCCCTGCCTGATCCGGGCACAGGAAGAACGACCCGGCTCACCCGCGACCGGGCCTGTCGCCCTCCCTCACCAGGGCCGAAAGAGCGCGGCGACATCTGTTACGAGCCGCAAGGCGCACGTGATTGTCTGTCAGGTGTTCGCATCGGATGGCAACGTGACGCCCTACAGCGACGACACGCCGCTGAAGGCGTTCGGTGATCGTGCCCAGGCCGAGGCGTACCTCGACCGCTGCTGGCGGAACCTTGATGATGATTATGTCAACTTCGAGCTCGTCGATATGGATGTTTCCGTCTGAATAGCTCGTCTACCCGCGCTCGCGACACCACGCGAACAGCGTCCGCCACTCCGCCGCCTGCGCCTCGCGGCACGCCGCCTCCAGCGTCCCGCCCTCGCGTACGGCTTTCTCGCACAGGTCCACGAACGCCGGGGCGTCCCACGCGTCCCAGCCCAGCTTCGCCGCCGCGTCCCCCAACTGGCCGAACACGGGGTGCGTCCCCGCCTGACGCAGCCAGTACTTGCTGTTCCAGTAATCGCCCTCGCGGCGGTGCATCATCGCGTGCCACAGGCTGCCCTCGGGCGTCGCGAGGTCCTGGCTGATCGAGTGCGACTCGTCAAGGAAGCCGAAGGCCAGCCACAGCCCGGCACGGCAGGCCGGCGGCAGCCCGGCGCACGCGGCCTCGATCCGCGGGCGCATCGCGCCGTCAGGCAGGCCACGATCCAGGGGGGCAAGAGGCACCTCGTTCAACAGGGCATCGAGCGGGGTCATGAAACGTCCCTCCGGGCGTTTTCATCTTATCCGTTCCGCCAGGATTCTGATTGCCAGATCGGGCCGCGCGCGTCATGATGACAGGCGACAGGCGGCCCCGTGGCGGGGCCGTCCCCGCCTGCCATCACCCTCACAAGGAGACCTCTCATGGCGGAGTTCGAGACCAGCAACTGCCCCGAGTGCAACGAGGCGTTCGACTACCCCACGCCGCCGCCGGTCAACCGCCGCGGCTTCCTGAAGGCCGCGGCCCTCGGCACGGCGGCCGTCGCCGCCACGCCCCTCCTCGCCGACTCCGCCAAGCCCGCCGAGAAGAAGCCCCGCCCCGCCGAGGAGCTGGTCAAGGAGCTGTACTCCACCCTCAAGGAGGACCAGAAGAAGAAGGTCGTCGCCGCCTACGACGCCAACACCAAGGCCGGGGCCAAGGCCGGCATCCCCAAGCGTCTCCGCATGGAGAACGCCGCGATGGACGGCGTCACCCTCGAGTCGGTGTACACCAAGCCCCAGCAGGAGCTGGTCGAGCGTATCCTCAAGGCCATGTCGTCCGGCGAGGACGGCTGGCGGCAGATCACCCGCGGCGGCACCTGGGACGCCTCCCGGTCGTTCGGCCGCACCGGCGCCCACATCTACGGCGACCCGTCCGGCACGGAGCCGTGGGCCTTCACCTTCACCGGCCACCACCTGACCATCCGCTGCGACGGCAACTTCAAGGACGGCATCGCCTTCGGCGGGCCCATCTACTACGGCCACACGCCCTACGGCTACAGCCCGGCCAACATCTTCAACTACCAGACCAAGGCCGTCATCAGCGTCTACGACGCCCTCGACGAGAAGCAGCGCGTCAAGGCCGTCGTCAAGGGCAGCCCCGGCGAGGGCCACGGCTCGATCCGCTTCCGCAAGAAGGCGGAGGAGCGGCCCGGCATCCTGTACGCCGACCTGTCGGCCGACCAGAAGGACCTCGTCGCCAAGGTCATGCGGACGATCCTCTCGCCGTTCCGCCCCGAGGACGGCGACGAGGTGATGCGGGCCATCAAGGACAGCGGCGGCATGGAGAAGATCCACCTGGCCTTCTACGCCGAGCCGCCGAAGAAGGGCGAGACTCCGGAGAAGCGCAAGAAGGGCGAGGAGTGGAACTTCTGGCGCCTCGAGGGCCCCGGCTTCGTGTGGAATTACCGCGTCCTCGACCACGTCCACACCTACGTCAACATCAGCAGCAAGCTCGCTTAACTAGTACTGCATAGTTCAAAGTGCAGAGTGCAGAGTGAGCAGCCGACGCCCGCTTGATGCTTTCACTCTGCACTTTGAACTATGCACTCTGCACTCCGAGGGGTGCCTCATGCTCCGCATCCACGAAGGCGGTCTCTCGCGCCGCGAGATGCTCCGCGTCGGCGCCCTGGCGCTCGGGGGCCTCACCCTCCCCGAATTGCTCCGCGCCCGCGCCGCGGCGCCGCCCCGCGCGGGTAACGGCAAGTCGGTCATCATGATCTGGCTGCGCGGCGGGCCGTCGCACATCGACAGCTACGACATGAAGCCGCACGCCCCGGAGGAGATCCGCGGCGAGTTCCAGCCCATCCGCACGCGCCTGCCCGGCGTCCAGCTCTGCGAGTACCTGCCGCTACACGCCCGCATGATGGACCGCCTCGCGATCATACGAGGCATCAAGTCCGTCGACATCGGCGACCACACGCCGCACCACATCCTCACCGGCTTCCCCGACAGGGGCAAGCGCCCCGTCTTCGGCGCCGTCGTCAGCAAGCTCCTACCGCGCAACGACGGCCTGCCGCCGTATGTCTCGCTCATGTACAAGGCGCCCGGCCTGTACGACAACGAAGGCGCCACCTACCTCGGCCCCGCCCACCGGCCCTTCGCGCCGAAGTCGGACGGGCTGAAGAACCTCTCGCCCGCCAAGGGCCTGTCGATGGGCAGGCTGCGCGAGCGCCGCGAGCTGCTGCGGGCCTTCGACACCCTGTCACGCGAGGTCGATCACGCGGACGCCATGTCCGGCATTGAAGAGTACACCCGTCGCGCCATGGAGATGGTCGCCTCGCCGAAGGCCCGCGAGGCGTTCAACCTCAAGAAAGAGACCGAGGCCACGCGCGAGCGTTACGGCAAGTACTGCGAGAGCCTCCTCGCCGCCCGCCGGCTGGCGGAGGCCGGCATCCCGGTCATCACCTGCAAGCTGGGCGACTGGGACACGCACGAGCACAACTTCCGCGACATGCGCGAGCAGCTCCCCCAGCTCGACAAGGGCTTCCACGCCCTCGTCACCGACCTGCACGAACGCGGCCTCGACAAAGACGTGGCCGTCGTGATGTGGGGCGAGTTCGGACGCTCTCCACGCATCGACTCCAAGCGTCAGGCGGGGCGTGACCACTGGCCCGATGCAGGGGCGGCGGTCCTGGCCGGCGGGGGCTTCAAGGTCGGGCAGGTGATCGGCGAGACGGACTCCATCGCCGGGCGTTCGCGCGGCACGCCGTACACGCCGGCCAACGTCCTCTCGACGCTGTACGCCCACCTCGGCATCGACCCGGCTGTGACGCTCCCCGACCACGCGCGGCGGCCGATGCACGTCCTCGACGACCGCGCCCCTGTGCGTGAGCTGTAGCCGGGCCGCCTACGCGCCGGCGCGGCGGAAGATCAGGCACAGGCGGCCGGACTCGCTCTCGTGCGGGAAGACGGATGGGCGGTCGCCGCTGCCGGGCTGGCCGGACGCCCAGATCAGGTGGTCGCCGTCGAACTGGTAGATCGCCAGCGCGTCCTTGCCGATATGCCCGTCGGGGGCCCTGTCGATGTGCAGGTCGATCTCGCGTGGGCGGCACGTCGCGTCGAGGGTGAAGGTGCCCTCGTAGACCTCGCCCGTGCGGAAGACCATCACGAAGCGGTCGCCCGTGATCGCGAGGTGGGCCTCGCGCGTCCCGGCCACGCGGTTCCAGCCGCCTTGCAGGCGCTGCCAGTCACGCTGGGCCGCCTCCTCGCGGACGAGATCGCTCTCGCGCAACGTCGTTTGCACGTCGATGGCCCTCCAGCCAGAATCCGCAGGGAGAGATGACGGCCCGGAGCGCGGGCCGCGCCACGTCATCGGAGTCAGGGCCGCGCCGGCGCGGCGAGAATGGTCTGTGTCATCCTACTCGATGCGGCGGCCTTAGCAAGCCGGGCCGTCGATTCCGTGCGCGATGGGTGGCAGCACGATCCGGGCGTCCAGCAACCCTTGCCAGGCTTGCCCGCGGCACACCGCTTGCTACGGGTTCGCCGTCGCCCCTCAGTTTCAGAACAGACCGGAGGCACCCGTGTCCACACACCTCGTGCGGCTGAGCATCTTCGCGCTCCTCGCCGCGTTCACCGTGCCCGCGGCCGGGCAGGAGCCCGCCCGCAAGGCCGTCCACTTCCGCGCCAAGCAGATCCTCGGCGCCAAGGTTTCGATCAGCGGCGGGGCCGGCGTCGGCACCGTGGACGACTTCGTCCTGAGCGACGAGGGCGTCGTCGATTACCTCATCGTCAACGACGGCGGCAAGCTGGTGACGGTGCCGTGGGAGGCGGCCCGCTTCGACTTCGAGAAGCGTACCGCCACCATCGAGATCACCCGCGAGCGCTACAAGGAGATCCCGACCTTCACCGTCGAGACGTACCCGAGCTTCTACGCGCCGGAGTACCGCACGCGCGTCTACAAGATCTACGGCCTGACGCCGGGCGCCGCCCGCCGGCTGGAGCGGCGCATCGAGAAGGGCCGGCCCTGATCCGGCCGGCCGTTGTCCCCCGGCGGGCCGTCCGATAGACTCCATGCCGGGGAGCCACGCATGCCGAATCCATCAGACCCCGCCGATCTGATCGCCCGCTGCCGCCGCGAGGAGCCCGGCGCGCGCGACGAGCTGTTCCGCCGCTACACCGCCTACCTGCGCGTGCTGGCCCGCGGGCAGGTGGGCGGGCAGTTGCGCGGCAAGTGCGACCCGTCGGACGTGGTGCAGCTCACGATGCTGGAGGCGCACCGCGACTTCGCGGCCTTCCAGGGCGAGGGCGAGGGCGAGCTGCTCGCGTGGCTGCGCCGCATCCTGGCGCACAACCTGTTCAACGAGGCGCGGCGCTTCGCCACGGCCCAGCGCGACGCGGGCCGCGAGGTGTCCATCGACCAGGTGCGCGACGGCCTCGAACGCTCGTCGGTGGCGCTGGGGCGGAGGCTGCCGGACCTGGGGCCGTCGCCGAGCCAGCAGGCGGCCCGGCGGGAGTCGGAGGCCCGCATCGCCGACGCGGTTTCGCGGCTGCCGGAGGACTACCAGACGGTACTGATCCTGCGCATCTTCGAGGAGATGCCCGCCGAGGAGGTGGCGGAGCGCATGGGGCGGACCGCCGGCGCCGTCCGCATGCTGCAGATGCGCGCCCTGGCGGCGCTGCGCGAGGCGATGGAGCAGGACGGGGCGTAAAAGGCGGGAAGAGGATTCACCACAGAGATCACAGAGAAAGCACAGAGAAAGCAAGAAGAGATGTAGAAAGCAAAGACAGATTCTCTTATGCCATTCTGCTTGTTTTTCTCCTCTTCGTCTTCTCTGTGTTCTCTGTGTCTCTGTGGTGAATCCTCTTCATCAATTCACGCGAAGTCCAGGTGGTCCTCGCCCACCCACACGCCCTTCTCGCGCCACCCCCGCACCGCCCGCCCGACAATGCGGAACGCCGGCTCCTGTTCGAGCAGGAAGCCGGCGTACCTCACCTTCCACCCCAGCCACGTCCGCAGCTCCACGCACACCGCCAGCGTGCGCGTCCCGGCCAGCTCCACGGCCCAGACATGCCGCAGCCCGGAGAAGAACGCCGGGTGCAGCGCCGCGATGCGCGGCCCGAGGCCGTCCACGCAGCGGACGTCCGCCGACTGCCCCTCCAGCAGCTCACGGAGCGCCCGCAGCTCGCCCCTGACGTTGAGCAGAGCGGCATCGACGGCCCGCCCCGTCAGCACGCATCGGCCCACCTCGTCACGCAACAGACGCTTGCGTGTCGCCTCGCACGCCGCCATCTCGTCGGCCAGGCCCCTGCGGCCAGGCTTCCGATCCGAGCGGTGGAGAAGGTCGGGGCGGGCCGGCTTGCCGCTCAAATCGGACACGCCGGCCTCCGACCGGAGGACCGGGTCGCCCGTCTGGGCGCACGTCACCATCAGCGACTTCATCGCCCGCTTGCCCGTGGCCGCGCACACCGCCAGCTCGCCCGCGAGGGCGAGGCCGCCCGTGACGGCGCACGGCGTCAGCAGGTCGCGGCGAACCACCATGCCGCTCGCCGCCGACGTGCCCGACTCGGCGTCGAGCATCAGGCCGCCGGTCTCGGCGCACGACAGGAGGAGCGACCTGAGGGCCAGCGTGCCGGAGACCGCCGACCGGGCGGCCTCGTCCGCGCACGCCTTCTTCTTCGTGACCTCGCAGGTCACGAGCTGGCCGCGGCGCACCCACCGCCCGCTGACCTCCGACGCCTCCAGGAGATGACGCAGCGCGGGCACCCCCTCCGGCTGACACACCTCCAGGCAAACGGCGGGGACGCGGGCCCCGGTCAGCCCGCACTCGCCGACGCCCGGCGGGGCGATCAGCGCCGCGGCCGCGGGCACGGCATGAAGGGCGGCCTCGTAGTCGGCCTCTCCCCTCACGGAGAAGCGCACATCGAACCGCAGCTCGTCGTAGCGGACGCCGCGGAACCCCACGGCGTCGCCGGTGACGAGCGGCGTGAAATCGCCGTTGACCTTGTGGCGCAGGCGCGGATCGTCGCCGGCCGCGGCCAGCTCCTCGGCCCGGCGCTCCAGGTAGAAGCGGCAGAACTCGCCGACATCGGGGTCCGCCTCGGCGGCACGCGCCAGGGCGCCGGCGGCCCCGGGGGACGCCCCGCCCGCCTTCGTCTCCGTCGTGAGCCATTCCTCGTGATGCTCGGAGGGCGGGATGGGCGGGTGTCCTTCCGGGTGGAGGTCGTGGGCGACGAGCTTCTCGTAGGCGTCCACGCCGTTGGACGCCTTCACCTTCACCAACGCTCGGCCCGAGAACCGCGCCACACGCCGCCCGATGCGCGATGAGACCACCCGGCAATCGGGCAACGCCGCGAACCAATCACGCACAAGACGCTCGGCGACGGCGTCGTCGGCCCGGGCCACGCGGACACGGTGCCCGGCGCGGGCCGACCAATCCGCCACCAGGCGCTCGAACTCGGGCGAGCCGGGCTCGATGCCGCCCGGCGGGGCCTCGGCCCCTTCGGCACGCAGCGCCCGCGCCACGAACTCGTCGGCGGGGAGCACCGGCTCGGGGCGGGCGAGGCGCGGCATGCGCGGGCCGGCACGGTGCAGCTCGTCGAGCCTGCCGAGGGCCTGGTCGATCTCGGCACGCACCTCCTCGATCTGCCGGCGCGCCTTGTCGATGCTCTCCTGGGCGAGCCGCGTGGCCTGCTCCACGTCCTGCCCGAGGAGGGACTTCACGACCAGCTCGCGGATGCGGGCCTCGAACTTGGCCTCGTCGCCGTCCCCCCACTCCGGCGACTGGATGATCGACTCGATGTCGCCGATGGCCTGGGCGATGCCTTGCAGCTTCTCCATGAGCCGCCCGACGACGCGCTCCTCGACGGAGCCGGCGGCGACGAGGTTGCGGATCAGGACGTGCCGGTGTTCGGACGACAGCCGCTGCAGCCGCCCGATGCGCTGCTCGACGACCATCGGGTTCCACGGCAGGTCGTAGTTGACCAGCACGTTGGCGGCCTGGAGGTTCACCCCCTCCGCCCCGGCGTCGGTCGAGACGAGGACGTGGATGCCCGGCGGGTCGGCACGCAGGCGCTCGATGGCCGACTGGTTCTCGCGCGGCCTCCCGCCCTGGATGAAGCCGTGCGCGATGCCCTCGCGTGACAGGGCCTCGCCGATCCCGCTCTGCGTCTCCTTGCGTCCGGTGAAGACGACCACACGCCAGTCCGGGCGGCTGGCGCGCATCTCCCGGCACATGACGAGCAGCCGCGTCAGCTTGGCCGGCTCGGCACAGGCCTCGGCGAGCGCCTTCGCACGGACGGCGTCCTCGGCGAGGGCCGGCGTCTTCTCCGCCATGTTGGCCATCTGGGCGGCGAACGCCCTGGGGCTGCTCATCATCGCCTGCGCGAGCGAGGTCTGCTGGAGGTGGTTCAGCTCGGCGATGTGGCCGGCGAGCAGCCCGGCGAGCGCCTCCTCCGGCGGCGTGAGGGTGACGCGGACCGTGCTCACGTCGCGGGTGGGGAACTGGAGCCGGGCGTCCTCGCGGCGGGTGCGCACCACGTACTGGCGCAGCACGGCGCGGAACTCGTCGGCCGCCTCGGGGCGCAGGCGGCGGCCCTCGCTGGCCGGGTCGAGGAAGCGCCCGGCGAATTCGCGCGGCTCGCCGAAGGGGTTCTTGTGGCCCTTGGCCGCCGTCAGGCAGTCGATGAGGGAGTACAGGTCCCAGATCCGGTTCTGGATGGGCGTGGCGGTGAGCATGACGACGAACTTGAACAGGCGACGCTCGAGGGCGTCGCGGATGAGCATGGCCCGCGTCTCCTTCGTCGGCTTCGCCTCCGTCGGCTTCTTCTTCTTCGGGCCGGCGGCATCGGCCTTGGGCTTGCGCCTGCCGGCGCCCTCGTGGAGGTTGCGGAGCTTGTGGGCCTCGTCGAGGACGAGCAGGTCGAAGGCGCCGGGGGTCAGGGCGCCGAGCCGGCCGGCGGCGCTCTCGTAGGTGGTGACGACGACGCGGGCGGGGCCGGCGAGTTTGGCGTCGAGGGTGTCGCCCGCCGCGGCCGTCGCGGCCATGCCGAACTTCGACCCCAGTTCCTCGACCCACTGCTGGCACAGGATTTTGGGGCAGAGGATGAGGGCGCGAGAGACGCGCTTGCGGGCCATCAGCTCGCCGAGGATGAGGCCGGCGCTGACGGTCTTGCCGAGGCCGACGTCGTCCGCCAGCAGGCTGACGGGGAGGCGGCGGCAGAAGGTGAACAGGTTCTGGATCTGGTGGTGGAAGGGGTCGAGGCGGCCGAGCCAGCCGGCACGCGAGCGGATGTCCTCGACGGACTGGATGACGATGCTGTCGGCGAGGCCCCAGGCGAGGGCGGCCTCGTGGAGCAGGTACTCCTCGTCGTCGCGTGCCGGGGGGAGGGGTGGCTCGCCGACCTTGTCGCACTTCCAGCTCATGTCAGCCGGCCGTCTTCCGGCCCGCGTGCTCGGCGATGACCGCCTGCTCGGTGAGCTTGGCGGCGGTCACCCCGAGGCGCTCGAAGCACTCGGCGACGATGGACTTGGAGGAGGTGAGCATGCAGATGAGGAGGTCCATGGGCGTGATCTTGCCCCGGCCATTCTCGTTGGCGCGGACCAGGGAGTCGCGGAGGAGGCGGATGACGTTGTCGCTCAGGAACTCGCGGTTGAGGACCAGCACGCCGTCCTCCTCGCCCTCGTCCTGGTGGAAGAGGTCCTGGAACTGGCGGAGGAGGCAGGTGAGGTCGGTCTGGAGGCGTTCGCCCCAGAGGCGCACGCACGGGTCGGGGTCGGCGAGGAGGCCCATGAAGACGTGCGGGCTGCGCATGCAGTCCCACCTGGTCTCCCGGGCCAGGCGCAGCGCCTCGCGCAATGCCTCGGCGGCGGTGGGGGTGATGAGGTCGAGGCGCAGCCGTCCGCCGGGGAGGAAGATGTCTCCGGCGCAGTCATCCGGCTTGCCCATGTCAGGTCGGCCCTTGGCGCGCGAGTTCGAGTGAAGGCTACCACATTGATTATGCCCCCCCCGTCCCGTGGCCGAATGCAGCTTGTGGCCGTATTTGACCCGCCGATGGGGGAAGGGCGGTGTTGGGGGGGTTGAGGTGCACCTCAACCCGACCTACTCCCTGAACCGCGATCCGGCGGGCGCGAGGAAAAGATCCCGAACGGCTTGATTGTTCTGGCCGCGCCCCCCAACATGGACCGTAGGCAACGCACACCGAACCGAGGTCCCGCCGCCATGCTCACCCCAAGCCGCGCCGCGCTGGCGCTCGCGCTGGCCGCCGCCGCGCTCCTCCCCGCAGACGAGCCGAAAGACGCCAAGGATCCCAAGGCCGCCGAGGCCCCCCCCCTCGTCGTCATCGACTCCGCCGGCAAGGAGCAGAAGCTCAAGTCCTACTCCTTCACCGCCGGGATCGTCCGCATGTCGTGGCTGGCCGACCCCGCCGACGACGAGGAGCCGCCCGCGAAGAAGGAGAAGGGCAAGCCGAAGCGGCCCAAGGGCCCGTCCCTCAAGGAGGGCCCCGAGGCCCTCCTCATCCGCGACGCCGAGAAGATCGCCTTCCTCGAAGGCGTCACCACCTTCGTCCCCCTCTCGCAGCTCAAGGCCGTCGATTTCGACGCCGTCAACAAGACGATGAGCGTGACCGCCGCCACGTCCAAGGACGACGTGAAGCTGACGGGCACGACGGCCTACAAGGGCATCAACAAGGTGGCGCTGGAGGCTGACGTCGACAAGGGGGCCGCCGGCGTCGCCTCGGTCGTCTACCAGGGCGGCGTCGTCAAGGGCAACCTCAAGGGCCTGCGCTTCGCCGCCGCCAAGGCCGACGCCGTCGCCGGCAGGCCCGCCACCGTCGAGTCCAGCGACAAGGGCGCCATGCGCACCGACAAGGTGTTCGGCCTCACGCCGGTCTACCAGATGCCCTCGGGCCGGCTGCAGCTCGACCCCACCCTGTTGTTCAAGAAGACGCTGCGCATCGACGTGGCCAAGGTCCGCAAGATCAAGGCCAGCAAGGACGACGCGGAGGACATCGTCTGGAACGTCTCCCTCAAGGGCGACGACGAGGAGAGCGGCTTCACCCTCCTCACCGCCGGCACCATCGCCGGCCAGGACGCGAAGTTGCACGGCCTGCTGGCGCGCGTCCCCGAGGGCTGGCGGCTGTTCCCCATCCGCCGCATCGTCTCCGTGACGTTCGACGGCGCCGACCTCAAGGAGCCGAAGGAGGCCAAGGAAGACAAGAAGGAGGCGAAGGACAAGGACGGCAAGGAAGGGAAGGATGACAAGAAGGAGAAGGAGTGACCGCACCAGGCGCGGCGTGAGAATGGTGTGGTGCCACTGTCATCAACTTGCGTTTCATATCAGACCCCCTGTCAAACAACCCCGCGCGGTGAAACGCAAATCCTGCCCGGAGTCAACTGCCCACTCCGGGAGTCACATGCTCACTTTCTTCCCGAGTGAGCATGTGACTCTGGCATCATCTGACGTATCGTGTCACTGACGTGCGCCGAGTGCGCGAGTCACCTGCTCACCCGCTCACCTGCTCACCTCGAGCACACCCCTGCCGGATGACCCGCGAAAGAGCATGTGCCCCTTGATCCCCGGCGTCCGCACGCGAAGAATGAGGGTGACGACTCCCTCTCTTCATCCTTCATCTCCACCGCCCCCGATGTCCAGAACTCACGCCACCACGACGCACCGTGCCGAGACACCGCGCCCGGCCCGTGAGTGGAGCGCGATCAGGGTTCGTGGATCGGGCAAGCCGGGGGCGTCAGCCCCCGGAGTGAGGCGCAGTGTGAAGTGCTGGCATCAGACGACACGCGCCGCCCACATGCCAGCACTTGGAACATTGACGAGCCGGGCATGCCCTTCCGGCCGCTTCTACGACCCCAGCCGTGAAGGCACCCAGGCCGGAAGGGCATGCTGGCAGACAATGTCCCGCGTTGCAAGCACAAGAAGTGTACGCGGCCCGCTGCCGTGTCCTGCACTCGCATTCCCGTCACTCGTATGTCGGCTCCCAGGTGAAACGAGTCGGTTGCTTGGTGGCAACGTAACGGAAGGCACGATCACGCCGTTTGACCGCCTCACCCAGCGCCTCAGTGTTGTTGGCCCATTTGATGGCGAGGCCGACGGCCAGCACCGCCGCCATCGCCTCGTCGGCCTCAGCGAACCTCCCCAGCGCTAGCAGCGACGCTGCCCGATAGGTGAGGTAACTGGGGTCCATCGGATCCCGCCACCCACGATACTCCTCCCATCGCTTACAGATGGCGAGCGTCACCTCGAAGTCGCCCTCCCGGTATAGCCGATGAGTCGCTTCCCATGCACGCCAATCCATCTCCCGGGTGGCCCGAGGGAAATCGCGCATCGGCAGGCGGGCGGCGGCCAGCAGCGTCTCTCGGGCCCGTCCGGGTAGCCCAGTGAGTTCCTGATAGTAGGCCAGGAGGAAGTGGTATCCGAACTCGCCCTTCTCGTCGGCCCACGCCCGCAGACGCTTCTCTGCCTCGGCCTGTTGCCCGCACTTCGCGTCGATGATTGCCAGCGCCAGGGGCGGCCACCAGCCTTTCTGGGGCCACCAGTCCTCGGGGAGCGGCTGGGGACACGCCTCGCAGACACCCCGCGCCTCTCGAAACTTCCCCTGCCGCACGAGGTGCACGATCAAGGCCTGCCGGTGCCACAGCATCTTCGGCTCGCGGGGGATGCGTGCGCCCAGCTCAAAGAGCACCCGTCGATTCCGCTCCGCAGGGTCGGCGGGGCGTGGCTTCGGCTCGGTGAAGCCGGCCTTGAGCGGCTCGTCCCAGTCGCCGTCGGTCACGAACCATTCACCGGAGCCCTCGCCATAGCGGAAGCGCAGGGCGGTGTGCGGGAGCCCGCCGAGGCACGTCAGCGACCATTGACCGTGCGGGAACCAGTTGTATTGCCAGTAGGCCGGCGGTTTCGCAGACAGATAATCGGGGACGAGGTCCTCCAGCCTCTGCGGCCAGAGGCCCACGTCCTCCTTGAACTGGTAGATCGCCGCCACGATCCGCTGGCCGCGCCGGGCATCGGAGATGTTCTCCTCATCCGACAGCGGGGCCGAAGGGCAAGACGGGGCGGCGAGACACCACGTCCACAGGGCAGCGACGACGAGGGCACCCACCACCGCCACGCCTCCGATGACCCATCGCCGGCTCATGACGGCTCACCTCCGCACCGGCGGCAGACAGCGTTCACTCGACCCAGACCAGCTCGTTCGCGTTGAACAGCGCCCGCCCCAGCGCCGCCAGGCCGTGTTTGCGCACCAGCGCCGCGGCCCCCTCCGCCTCGGCGGCGTCCGGGGCGCGTCCGAAGCACAGCGCAAACGCCCGCGCCACCTGTCGGCCCACGTCCTCGCCGGCCTCCACTCGCACCCGCCGAGCGAACAGCCCCGCCTGCTCCAGCACGAACGGGTCGTTCAGCAGGTTCAACGCCTGCAGCGCCGTCGTCGATAGCTCGCGGCGTGGCACCGCCGCCGTCGCGTCGGGGCAGTCGAACGCCCCGAACGTGCCGTCCTGCTGGAGCCGCGGCTTGAACTGGTACACCATCCGCCGCCACGTCTCCGGCCCGAGCCTGTCCTTCGCCTTGAACAGGATGACGTAGCCCGAGTAGTCCCACAGGTGATACCCCGGCCCGCCCATGCGCCGGTCGAGCGTCCCCGCCGTCTGCAACAGCGCGTCGCGGATCGCCTCCGCCTCCAGACGCCTCGGCGTGTTACGCCACAGCAGGCGATTGTCGGCGTCGATGGCCGCGGCCTTCGCGTCGAACTTGCCCGCCTGCCGGTAAGCCCGCGACGTGACGATCAGCCGATGGATGTCCTTGAACGAGCCCGTCTCGATGAGCCGCGCCGCCAGCCAGTCGAGCAGCTCCGGGTGCGACGGGCGCCCGCCCATGAAGCCGAAGTCGCTCGGCGTATCGACGATGCCGCGACTGAAGTGCCACTGCCACAGCCGGTTCACCATGACACGCCCCGCCAGCGGGTTCTTCGGGTGGGCCACCCAGGCGGCGAACGCCCGCCGGCGGGCCGCGTCGTCAGCGGAGGGGTCGATCTTCAACGGCGGCGACACCGCGTCGATCCCGCCGGGGCCGACCGCCTCGCGCGGCTGCATCACGTCGCCCAGGTGCAGGCGGCGCACCTCGTCGGGCCGCCGGAACGTCCCGACGTACATCGTCGGCCCGCGCCCGCCGGCCTTGCGTGTCACCGCCGCCGTCCACGACTTGCCGTCGGCCGACGTTTCGATGGTGTAGTCCACCGGCAGGCGGTCCTGATAGCGGCCCTCGCGGTCGCGGCCCCAGACGACGCGGTTGACCCCCCCGGCCTTCGGCAGTTCGATCATCGCCCAGCCGGTGCCGCGCGTGCGTGAGATCCACGAACGCCCGTTGCCGTGCCGCCCATCGTTGAGGTGCTCGATCTTGTGGATGGGGTTGCCGGGGTACTCGGACGACGCCGACGCCTTGCCGCCGCGCGAGGCCAGTGCGAGGTTCTCCGCGCCCTCGCCGTACACCTCCAGCTCGTCGATGCACGGCTCGGCGCCGTCGTTGGTGGCGCGGATCGTGATGCGTACGAACCTCGCCTCCCTGCCCGCGAACGACTCCTCGTTGCTGCGCGGCGATGGAGGGGCCTGTGTGCCGGGCGTGGGGACGGTCCGCTCGGCGTGGACCACGCCGGCGAACACGGCCTTGAGGGCGTGGTACTCCTTCTGGCCGATGGGGTCGAACTTGTGGTCGTGGCAGCGGGCGCAGCCGGCGGTCAGGCCGAGGAACGCCCCGCTCGTCGCCGACACGATGTCGTGCAGGTCGTCGGCACGCTGCTGCCGCTTGCCCTCCTCGGTGGCGTTGCCGACGAGGTCGTGCGGCCCGCCGACGAGGAAGCCGTTGGCCGCGGGCTCGCCCTCGCTGAGCTGCTCGCGGATGAACTCGCGGAAGGGCAGGTCGCGGTTGAAGGCAGAGATGGCCCAGTCGCGGTAGGGCCACGCGTTGGGCCGCAGCGTGTTCATCTCGTAGCCGTGGCTCTCGGCGAAGCGGGCCACGTCGAGCCAGTGCCGCGCCCACCGCTCGCCGTGGGCCGGCGACGCGAGGAGGCGGTCCACCAAACGCTCGTAGGCGTCGGGCCGGGTGTCGGCCAGGAAGGACGCGATCTCCTCGGGCGTGGGCGGCAGGCCGATGAGGTCGAACGTCAGCCGGCGGATGAGCGTCCGCCGGTCCGCCGGCGCCGAAAAGCCGAGGCCGGCCTTGTCGAGCCGCGCCAGGAGGAAGCCATCAATCGGATTCCAGGCGAGCGGCACGGCGTCAGCGTGCCGTGTGATTTCCGGCGGCCGTGTCACCCCCAGCGGGCGCAGCGACCACCAGTCGGGCCCGGCGCGTTCGGCGGACGCGACGGCGACGGGCCGCAGCGGCGGCCCCTCCCACCTCGCCCCGGCGCTGATCCAGCGGCGAAGCGCCTCGGCGTCTCCCGCCGGCAGACGCTTGCCCGGCGGCATCTTGCCTTCGTAAACGTTGGTGTACAGCGGGCTGCGATGCGGATCGCCTGGCACGAGCGCCTCGGCGGAGAGCATGCCCTCGCGGCGCGTGAGGTCGAGGCCGCCCTTCGGCTTCGGCCCGGCGTGGCAATTGAGGCAGTGCGTCTGCAACAGCGGTACGATGTCGCGCGCGAACGACGGCGCGGGCGGCGGGGCGGCGTGCGGCGCGAGGAGGAGGAGGATGGCGTGCATGCATTCATCGTATCAGGCGGGACAGGCCGTTGACCCGTGCCGCGCCGCCTGCGATCATCGGTGAGGGGCCGGGCCGCCCGCCGCGGAGATCCCTCCCGGCGGGGTAGGCGCGGCGACCAGCGGAGGCGAGGGACATGGCCAACACGCCCGAGGAGAGGCCCTGGTGGGATGCCGAGAAGTCGTTCGCCCTGGGCTGCCCCAAGTGCGGCTCCCAGAGCAACCTCGCCATCACCTTCTCCGGCAAGTGGGTCCGCTGCCCGAAGTGCCGGACGAAGTTCCGCGCCCCGGCCCCGGACGCGCCGCCGCAGACGCCCCCGAAGAAGTTCGGACGCTACGAGGTCAGCGACTACCTCGGCGGCGGCGGCATGGCGGACGTGTACCTCGCATTCGACCCCGAGCTGCGGCGCGGGGTCGCCGTCAAGATCCCGCGCAAGGTGATCCAGGACGATCCCAACAAGCTCGCCCGGTTCCTGGCCGAGGGCCACCGGTCGTCCACGCTGTCGCACCCGCACATCGTCCCGGTGTTCGACGTGGGCCAGGACGCCGGGGGCGTGTGCTACCTGGCGATGGGATTCGTGAAGGGCGAGGGCCTCGACAAGGTGCTGGAGCGCGGCAGGCTCGAGCCGCGCAGGGCCGCCGAGATCGCCCACGCGCTGGCCGGCGCCCTCGCCTACGCCCACCGGCAGGGCGTCATCCATCAGGACGTGAAGCCGCAGAACGTCATGATGGACGAGGCCGGCAGGCCCTCGCTGATCGACTTCGGCCTGGCCTACCGCGTGGATCAGGAGAAGGCCGCCGAGGGGGAGGCGCGGGGCCGCGCCTACCCCGGCACGCCCGTGTACATGTCGCCGGAGGCCACCGAGGGCAGCGTCCCCTGCCCGACGCCGTTCTTCGATCAGTACAGCCTGGGCGTCACGCTCTACGCCCTCCTCGTGGGCCGCGCCCCGTTCGCCGGCGCGTCCCTGGACATCATCCGCTACCACGTCGTCCACACGGCACCCGATCCGCTGGGCAAGCACCGCGACGACGTGCCGCCGGACCTGGAGGCCATCTGCCACAAGGCGATGGCGAAGAAGGCGGAGGATCGCTACCCGTCGTGCGCGGAGATGGCGGAGGACCTGCGCCGCTTCCTCGCCGGCGAGGAGGTGCGGGCGCGGCCCCAAGGGCGGATGGAGCGCCTGGCCCGGTGGGCGCGGCGCGAGCCGGTGCTGGCGTGGATGTCGGCGGTGGCCGCCGCCGCCGTCCTCCTCGCCGCGGTCTTCGGGGTGATGTTCGGCCTGACGCAGCAGAAGGCGGCGGCGCTGGCCCGCCAGGGCGAGGACACCGCGATCAAGGCCGAGGCCGCCACCATCAAGGCCGAGGCCGACGCCGTCGCCGCCGAGAAGCGGGTCCGTGCCGCCCGCGACCTCGCCGTGAAGAACGAGCAGGACGCGATCCGCAACGGGCAGGAGGCGCGGCGGCAGGGGGCGTTGCAGCTCTTCGACCGCGCCAGGGGGCTGGCGGTCCAGGACGAGGCCGGGCAGGCCATGCTCCTGCTGGCCGACGGCGTGCGCCTGGCCGGCGAGGCCGGGCCGGCGGGCCGGCCGCTGGAGCGGCTGTTCCGCGCGAACCTCGCCGGCTGGCGGCAGGAGGTCCACACGCTGACCCACGCCGGCCTCGTCGGCGGATTCGCCGCCGCGCCACCCCTCGCCCTGGCCTTCGGGCCGGACGGCCTCCTCGCGGCGGAACACGGCCTCCACGTGCGTCCTTACGACGGGAGCCTCAAGCCCGGAGTGCGGGAGCCGCTGCACCACGCCTGCCACGCGGCCACGCTCTCCGCCGATGGCAGCATTCTGGCGGCCATCCACGAGGGGGCCCAGAAGGCGTTCGTATGGGCACGCGGCCCGGTGATGTGGCGCCCGGCGGCCGAGGCCGGCGTCCCCGGCAAAGTCTCCGCCGTCGCCCTGTCGCCCGACGGCACGCGCCTCCTCGCAGGCAACGAGGCGGGCGAGGTGTTCGTCGTCCCCCTCTCGGATGGCCAGCCCGGCAAGCCGCTCCGCCTCGGCGACGCCCGCCCCGGCAAGCCCGTCTCCGTGGTGGCCGCCGGCCCCGGACGCCTCCTGGCCGTGTGCAACCTGACCGCCGGGAAGCTGGTCGTGGGGGCGGAGTACCGGCTCTGGGCGGAGGACGGCACGCCCCTCAAGGGACCGGCACCGGGGCGGTTCGGCGTCCACGCCGCCGCGTTCTCGCCCGACGGCAAGCAGTTGGCGGCGGCGTGCGGCTCGCGCTACCAGGGCGAGGCCCTCCTATGGCAGGTCGGCGGAGCCGGCACGCAGCCCCTGGCCACGATGCCGCACCAGGCCGAGGTGTTCGCCGTGGCCTTCGCCCCTGGCGGCGCCATGCTGGCGACGGCGGGGCAGGACCGGGCCGCCCGGCTGTGGGACGCCAGGACGGGCCGGGCCGTCGGGCACCCGCTGCACCACCCGCGCGACGTGCGGCGTGTGCTGTTCACCCCGGACGACGCGGCCCTGATCACGGTGAGCGACGACGCGGAGGGGGCGGTGCTGCGCCGCTGGCAGATCGCCTCCGGCACCGTGCCGGACCACACCCACCTCCTGCCCGTGGCCTTCCCCTCCCCGGTGCGCTCCGCGGCCGCCAGCCGCGACGGGCGCACCGTCCTGGTCGGCGGCTTCCGGTTCGACCAGGGGGGCTTCGCCACCCTCCTCGGCCCCCAGCTGGAGCGCCTCCTCGACCTGCCGCTCAGGGAGGGCAAGTCCACGGACCCGGTCGTGTCCGTCGCCCTGGACGCGGACGCCGCCCGCGCCCTGGTCGGCCAGCAGTCGGCGGACGAGCAGAGCGGCCAGGCCACGCTGTGGGACCGCGAGGGGAAGCGGCTGGCCACGCTGGACCACGAGGCGGCGGTGAGCTGCGTGGCCCTGTCGGCCGACGGGCGGCGGGCCGCCACGGGCGGGGTGGACGGGGTCGTCCGCCTCTGGCCCGCCGCGGCGGCGGGGGGGCGGGCGCCGGTGAAGTACGACACCGGCAAGGCCGTCCTCTGCGTGGCGTTCTCGCCGGACGGCAAGGAGGTGCTGGCCGGTGGGCGCGACGCCAGGACGCACGTCCTCGACGCGGCCACGGGCCGCGCGATCCGCAAATGGAGTCACCCCGACGTGGTGATGTCGTGCGCGTTCAAGCGCGACGCGAAGGACAGGCACCACGTCCTGATCGGCTACGCCGGCGGGGCGCGGATGTGGGACTGGGCACCGGAGACGCCGAAGGAGCTGGCCCCGCCGTTGAGGCACCAGACAGGCGTGGTGTCGGTGGCGCTCTCCGAGTCGGGCGAGGAGGCGTTGACGGCGGGGACCGACGGCATGGTGTGGCGCTGGGACCAGGCGACGCAGCGTCCGCTCGGACCGCCGATGACCCACCAGGGCGTGGCCGTCGCCGCCGTTTTCGGCGCGGGCGGCTCGGTGGTGACGGCGACCCCGGGCGGCCGGCTGCACGGGCGCGTGTGCCGCTGGCGTTACCCCACCACGCCCGAGGCCGACGCCCGGCACCTGTCGCGCTGGGCCAGCTCCCTCAACGGGCTGACCCTCGACGGGGGCGGGGTGCGGCAGTTGTCCCGCAAGGAGTGGCAGGCGTTGGCCGACCACGTCAAGGCCGACCTGCCGGCGGCCGACCTCCAGGCGCGGGGGACGCCGTGGCGTGCCGACGCCCTCGAACGCCCCATCCCGCCGGAGAGGCCCCGGCCCGTGGCGGCCGAGGGCGACAGGCCCGCCCCGCCCCCCGACAAGAAGGGGCCGCCCATCGAGAAGAAGGGGCCGGAGGACAAGAAAGATCCGCCCATCGACAAGAAGGGCCCCATCACGCCGTCCGACAAGCCACCACCCCCCTTCACGGGCCTCAAGGAGGTCCTCGCCGGCACCTCGGGCCTGCTGATCGACGACGCCGAGGCCGTCCTGTCCGTCAACTTCCGCGCGTTGTCGGCATCCGACCTCCTCTCGAAGGGGGCCGCCGCCGACCTCCTCACGAACGCGATGAAAAACCTGGCCGACACCCTCGGGATGGACCCGAGGAAGGACCTCCACGGCCTGGTCGTGTCCATGGCGGACCTCTCCGGGGGGGAGCGGCGCAAGTCCCGAGTGGTGTTGCGCGGCGACTTCGACCTGGAGAAGATGGGCGCGGCCCTGAGAAAGGCCGACAACGTCACCGCGACGAAGGAAGGCAAAATCGACCTGTTCGAGGTCAAGTCACAGGACCGCCCTCTGTTCGGCGTATTCCTCGGCAAGACGGCCTTCGTGCTGACGGAGAGCAAGGAGGCGACGCTGACGCTTGCCCGCGACGGCCTGCCGAAGTCATCGAAACAAGGCAAGCCGATGCTGGCCGCCCTGAAGAGGTTCACGGGCAAGGAGTCGGCCGCGGCGGCCGTCCTGATCAACGACGAAATGAGGAAGCAGGCGGGAGCCAACCCCTCCCTCGCCGCCGCCGTCAAGGATCTGAACACCGTCACCCTGTCGGTGACCGTGGCGTCCGATGTTGACGTGGCCGTCGTCGGCCAAACCGCCGACGGCCAGGCGAAGAAGCTGGCGACGCAGCTCGCGGGCCTGAAGGCGCTGGGCGATGCGGCCGTCGGCATGATGGAAAACATCCCGCAGGAGGCCAAGGACCTGTTCGAGGCCATCAAGATCGACAACACCCGCGACACGGTGTCGATCACCCTCAAGGTGTCCAAGGACACCATCGAGAAGGCCGCCAGGAAGGCCGGCGGGTAGAGGGGGCACCGCGTTCTCCGCGGTGCCCTACCCCGCGAACGGCCGCAGCGCCTTTCGGAACGCCCTCGCATCGGGGAAGCGGTCGGCGGGGCGGCGGCTCAGCGCCTTGTGGATCACATCCGCCAGGTCGCGCGGCAGCGACGGGTCGCGCGCCAGCAGCGGCACCGGCGGCTCGTTCAGGATCATCGGCAGCAGGTCCGAGAACTGCACGGGCATGTCGTACACCTGCCGGCCCGAGACCATGTGGTAGAGCGTCGCGGCGGCGCTGTACTGGTCGGCGGGCGGCTTCGCCTCGCGGAAGTTGGTGATCTGCTCGGGGGGCATGTAGCCGGGGGTGCCGCCCATGTCGTTCATCCTCGTCAGCCCGCTGAGCTGCGACTCCTCGTAGACGCGCGCCAGGCCGAAGTCGGCCAGCTTGGCCCGGCGGATGCGCCCGCCCTCCTTCTCCAACAGGATGTTGGCCGGCTTGATGTCCCGGTGGACCACGGGCGTCTCCCGCGTGTGGGCGTGATCCAGCGCCTCCAGCACCTGGCGGATTAGCCCCAATACCGTCAAGAGACAACGCGGGTAGCTTATCCCGATTCACCGTGACGGTC
>CAZVZK010000165.1:0-22019 GCA_964630925.1 uncultured Alcaligenaceae bacterium | reverse complement strand
GCGAGACGCCCCCAGACCCTGCGCTGCGAGCTGGGGGCGAGACGCCCCCAGACCCCCGATGCGCGTGCCGTGCCTGCCTTACACGGCATGCTGACGCCGGGCCGCTCGCCCCCTCACCGGCACGTCATTTGCCCTGCGCTCCATTTGACCCCCGAGGGCGAACCATGACGAAGCGTCTCCTGCTCTGCCTGCTGCTCCTCCCCGCGGCCGCGCGCGCCGGCGAATGGGAGGACGCCGTCGATAAGGCCGTCGCGTTCTACCGCAAGACGCAGGAGCCGAGCGGCGCCTGGGCGTCGAAGCTCAGCCCCGGCGTCACCGGGATCGTGGTCACCGGTCTGCTGAAGACGGGCCGGGTGGGGGCCAAGGACCCCATGATCGACAAGGCCCTCAAACACATCGAGTCGCTCATCAACACCAAGGACGGGCACATCGCCGGCAAGGGGGCGGCGGTCAAACTGCAGAACTACGTGACGGCGGTCAACGTGCTGGCGCTGGTGGCCGCCGGGCGCGACAGCCACAAGGCGGTGATCAAGGACGCGGCGAAGTTCCTGCGTCAGTTGCAGTGGGACGAGGGGGAGAAGAAGACGGAGAAGGACGACTTCTTCGGCGGGGCGGGCTACGACAGCAAGAGCCGTCCCGACCTTTCCAACACGCAGATCTTCCTCGACGCCCTGGTGGCGGCCGGCGTGCCCAAGGACGACCCGGCCTTCAGGAAGGCGCTGATCTTCGTGAGCCGGTGCCAGAACCTGCAGAGCGAGTTCAACGACATGCCGTGGGCCGCGAAGATCAACGACGGCTCGTTCATCTACACGGCGGCGACGGGCGGCGACACGAAGGTGACGGACAAGCCGGACCCGGCGAAGGGGCTGCCGGGCTACGGGAGCATGACCTACGCAGGCGTGAAGAGCATGATCTACTGCGGGGTGTCGAAGGACGACAAGCGGATGGTCAAGGCGGTGGGGTGGCTGCGGGCCAACTACTCGACGGAGGCGAATCCGGGGATGCCGGGGACGCGCAAGGAGTGGGGCCTGTACTACTACTACCACACGATGGCCAAGTGCCTGGACGCCTTCGGCGAGGACCGGTTCGCGGACGACAAGGGGAAGAAGCACGACTGGCGGTCGGACATCACGAAGGCGCTGGTGAAGCGGCAGGGCGAGGACGGCTCGTGGACGAACAAGACCGACCGTTGGATGGAGGGGGACCCGCACCTGGTGACGGGGTACGCGCTGATGACGCTGGGGCTGACGAAGCCGAAGAAGTGACCCGACAACACGGCCCGCCGTCGCCCTGCGGCCGACGAGGGCGGGCGCGGTGGCCGCTCGGCCACCCCGGCCGACACCGGAAGGCGTGACCCCATAGGCGCACGCCCGCCGGTGTCGGCCCCTCAGCCCCTGGCGAGGACGAGGTCCAGGGCCCAGCATCCCCGGACGTGCGGGCCGGGGCTGCGGAGATGGGCGAGGATGGCCTCGTCGGCCCACCCTGCTTCCTCCAGCGCGTCGGAAAGGACGGCCAGCCGCGCCGGATCAAGGTGCCCCGAGGGAAGGGAACGCTCGTCGTAGGTGGCGACGGCGAGGGAGAACGGGAGCGGGGGCGAACAAGTGCGGCGCGGGGCCGGTGTTGGCTGATCCCCGAACAGGTCGCGGATCAAATGGCAAAGGGTTTGTTTCCAGGTGGGCCACGGCTCCGGCCAGGAGGCGTGCCGCGCGGCCGTGTAATATCCGAATCGGGTGACGTGGTAGGCGGCCGGCCCCGGCACCGCGTCCACGGCACAGCGGGCAACATGCCCCGGCCCACTCGCCTCTCTGGACGATAGCGCCGCGAGCCGGGCCGCGAGGTCCGCGGGCGAGGCGTCCCCGTCGGCCGCTCTCTCACCCAGCTCGATGGCGTCCTGCTCTTGCGGCCGAAGGTGATCCCAGAGGTGGCGGCCTGCCGCACAGACGAACAGCCGGAGCTTCCGGCCGGTGCCTTCGCGCAACGCGGAAAGCATCATGTCCGGCCGCTTCCGGCACGCCAGCCACTCCGCCTCCGTCATGCCACGGCCTCCTGTGCCGCCAGCCTACCGCCGCCTCTGCCCTGCCGCAACCCACCCCGGCCCGGCCCCGGCCTCCCGGGCCCCGTGGCAGGGGTGTCCGTGTGCTGCCTGCTGCCACGTGACCCGGCACCCGCCGGGCCGGCGGCGCGCCTACCTCAGGGGGAAGCGAAGGTGCGCGTGTGAGCGCGTGAGCAGGTGACTCGCGCACCCGGCGCCGGTCCGTGACGCCGAACGTCGGCTGACGCCAGGGTCACGTGCTCACTGGGGGTGACGTGGGCAGGTTACTCAGCGTCCAACGGGGCCTCGCGTCCACCGGATGAGCAGCGGCGGGCGGGGATGGTCCCACTTATGCCGCCTCGGGCTGGCCCATGCGCCGTAGCCAACGGTAGTGCGACGCCAGCCCGGCCAGGAACGACTCGTGCTGGGTGTATCGCACCCCGTACTCGCGGCACGTCGCCTCGACGATCTCCGCGATGGCTGGGTAGTTCGTGTGGCAGATGCGCGGGAACAGGTGGTGCTCGATCTGGAAGTTAAGCCCGCCCAGGAGCCAGCACATCAGCCAGCTCCGCCGCGAGAAGTTCACCGCCGTCTCCACCTGGTGCACCGCCCACGGACGCTCGATGCGGCCCGCCTCCGGGCCGGGCATGGGGAACTCCGCCTCCTCCACGGCGTGGGCCAGCTGGAAGACGATGCTCAGGCAGATCCCCACCACCGTCGCCACCAGGGCGTAACACGTCAGCACCACCCAGACGGGGTGGAACATCAGCGGCACGACGAACACCAGCGAGAAGAACACCACCTTCCCGGCGATGAACACCACCAGGTCCCAGCCGCGCGGACGCGGGATGCGGTGTGTCCCGATCCGCCCGGTGGCCACCGCGGCGAAGTCGCTGTAGAGGTGCCAGTGGATCGCCAGCAGGCCGTAGAACAGCCACAGGTACAGGTGCTGCCAGCGGTGGTAGGGCAGGCGTTTCTGGTGGGGCGACAGGCGGCCCCACGGGCTGAGGTCGATGTCGCTGTCGTGGCCGGTGATGTTGGCGTAGGTGTGGTGGATGATGGCGTGCTTCCAGTGCCACAGGTACGAGCTGCCGCCGAGCATGTCGAGGGACATGGCCATCAGCCGGTTGACCCACTCGTAGTCGGAGTAGGCGTGGTGCCCGCCGTCGTGCTGGACGTTGAAGCCGATGGCCGCCATCGACAGGCCGAGGAGGACCGACAGGGCGGCCGCCTGCCACCACGCCGCCGCCCAGAAGACGAGCAGGGCGTAGGAGGCGGCGAAGGCCGCGAGGAGGATGGCGGTCTTGAGGTACATGCGCCAGCAGCCGCGCTGCCGGCGTCCGCTCGTCTTGAAGTAGTCCTCGACGCGCCGGCGCAGCTCGGCGTGGAAGCTGTTATCCTTGCCGAACTTGAGCCGCCGGCCGTCCCCCAGAGGGGCGGCGAGGTCTTCCGCCATCTCGGCGGGCGGTGCCTGGGACATCCCGATTCCCTGCGTTGGTGTGGGCGCGGCGTGGCCGCCACGGCCGCGCGTAGAATCTTGTCGTATGGACGGGCCGCCGCGCAGTCCACCCCAACGAGGGCTGCGGGGCGGCCGCCGCTTCCATAGCATCAGAAGCTGTAGGGGCCGGCCTCGCCCCGGCCCCGCCGGAGGTGGCCATGCGCCGACTATCCCTGCTGCTGGCGGCCCTGGCGTCGTCGTCGGCTCTCGCCCACCCGGTGCCGAAGGACGGCCGCGGCCGCACCGTCATCGTCCGCCCCACGCCGGCGGCCCTCGTCGTCGAATACCGGCTGGAGATCGGCCCCGTCCGCGCCCTGGAGGACATGGACGCGGACACCCGCGCCGAGATGGGCAAGAGCCCCGAGCGCTTCGCCTCCGCGTACCTGAAGGTCATGCGCGAGCACCTGGAGCGGAACCTGTTCGCGTCGCTCGACGGCGAGGAGGTCAAGCTCACCTGCACCGCCGCCAACGCGGCGTGGCTCGACCACCTGCGCTGCGACTTTCGCTTCGAGGCCGGCTGGCGGCTCGACCCCGGTAAGAGGCACGCCCTCCGCTTCGTGGCCGACAGCTACGTCAGCGGCCCGCAGGGCCAGTTGCACCTCACCCTGGCCCCGTCGGCCGACCTGACCATCGGCGACATCGCCGCCCCGAGCGACGAGCTGCTCTCCCGCCCCCCCGAGAAGCTCACCGGCCCCGACCAGAAGGCGCTCCGCCACCTGTCGGCCACGGTCCTCGCCACGCCGGAGTCGCTGCCGGGGATGGCGAAGCCGGCGTTGGCGCCGGACACGGCGGGCCGGCCCGGCTCGCTGTTCCGCGTGGGCCGCTCCAAGCCGCTCTCGGGGACGCCGGACGTGACGGGCCGCGCCGACGCCCCGCCGGACGTGTCGGCGAAGGCCGAGGGCTGGTCGCTCCTGCACCTGCTGTTCGACACGAAGCGCGGCGTGGCGCTGTTGCTGGTGCTGGCGGCGCTGTTCGGCGCGGCCCACGCCCTGACGCCGGGCCACGGCAAGACGATGGTGGCGGCGTACCTGATCGGCGAGCGGGGCACCGTGTGGCACGCCCTGGTGTTGGGGCTGGTGACGACCCTGACGCACACGTCGTCGGTGATGGCGCTGGCGGTGCTGCTGCTGTTCTTCCCGGCGACGGACCGTCAGGCGATGCAGGCGGCGCTCGGCCTGGTCGGCGGGCTGCTGATCGCCGGGACGGGCCTGTGGCTCCTGATGCAGCGACTGGCCGGCCGGGCCGACCACGTCCACCTGGACGATGGCACGCCCCCGCCGACGGACGGCGGCAAGCCGGGGTGGTGGCAGTTGATCCTGCTGGGCATCTCGGGCGGCCTGGTGCCGTGCTGGGACGCGATCATCCTGCTGGGCATGGCGGTGACGGCGCAGAAGCTGTGGCTGGGCCTGCCGCTGCTGCTGGCGTTCAGCGCCGGCCTCGCGGCGGTGCTGGTGGCGGTCGGCATCGCGGTGGTGAAGGCGCGCGGGCTGATCGTCCGCGCCAGGGAGGCGCAGGCCGACGGCACGGGTGAGGTGAGCCTTGGCCGGTGGGACGCGACGCTGGAGCGTCTGGGGAGGGTCTTGCCGCTGGTGAGCGCCGTGGCGATCATCGCCATCGGCCTGTGGATGTGCTTCGCCAGCGCCGGCGGCGCGGGGCACTGAGCCGTCACTCCGGCGCCGGCAGCCGCGCGAACAGGGCCGAGATGGGGATGGCGAGGCCGGGCAGCAGCGTGCCGCCGTCGAGCGTGTCGCCCTCGTGGAGCGTCCGCACGTCGGTCAGCGAGGTGTGGACGCGGACCTCCCGGCGCTGTGGATCGACGAGCCACACGAGGACGGAGCCCGTCTCGAAATACTCCCGCGTCATCCGTTGCATCTCCGGGTCCGTGTTCGACTCGCCAATCACCTCGACGGCCAGGCACGGGCCGAAGTCGGGGATCGGCTCGGGCGGCAGGGCTCGGCCCGGCAACTTGTGCCAGCGGACGAACGACACGCCCGGAGCGCGCACCAACCCCGGCCGCAGCCGCATCGGCCCCCTCACCCCCGCGACGACGCCCAGGTCGGCCTCTTCGGCGACGCGGGCCACATGCCCACCGATCAGGAGGGCGATCACCGACCTGGCGAATCCGAGGGCCTTCTCCACCAATGAGCCATCGACCAGCTCGCACGGGACGCCGTCGCGCCCCGCCGCCGCCAGCAGGTCGGCCTCGCCGGCGGTCCCCGGCGCCGGCCAGCGGCGGACGCGCTCGGGCGGCACGCCGCCCAGGTCACGGAGGAGGTCGGCAAGGCTCTCGGGCGCGGTCAACGTGGCCGTGGTCATCGGCGTTCCCTCCCGACGCCCATTATCGCCGGCCCGCCAACGGCACGCAACCCCTCACGCGGCCTTCCGTCGCGGCCACGCGCCGATGGCTAGCATCGGCGCGCCGGTGAGGCACAGGAGGAGGGCCAGGACGGACGGCCACACCGGCGGCTGGACGGCGTCGTATCGGCAGAGGAGCGTGGCCTCGGCGTTCGCCACGCCCTCGACGGTGAGAACGCCCGTGCCGTCCGGCAAGGGCAGGGCATCGGTGACGTGGGTCGGCCTGTCAAGTTGAAACTCGATCCGGCCACTCTCCGGGTCAATGGAGCTGATCCGGTGTGTCGGGCGCGAGCCTCGCAGGAAGGACGGCAGCCAGTCCCACCACGTCCGGGCCTCTCGCTCCAGACTCCCCCACACCCATAACCGTCCACTGTCGGAGAAGCGCATGCTCAGGCCGGGCCCCAGAGGGAGGGGGAGCTCACGGATATCGTTCGTCACATTATCAACGATCCGGAGTGGCGACCCCAGGACCGGGAGTCCCGCCACCCACCGCCCGCAGGGGCTCCGCTCGCGTGTCCAGGCTTTCGGATCAGCGCCCCACCCGGCGGGCCTCGTCCGTGTGATGACCGGTCCCGCCGGATCATCGAGCCGCCATAGCTGCACAGGGTCGTCCGACCCACGGGACGCCGTGAGCGTCCGGCCGTCGGGGGTGACCTCGATCTTTTCTCGGTCTTCCGAGTAGGCCTCACGCACGACGGGGAAGCCTCCCGCCCGCTCGCGGGTGAGGCAGTCCCAGAGGACGACGCGGGCCGGTGAGTTGCTTTCCAGCAGGAACAGCCAGCGCCCGCCGAACCGCTCCTCCGGCACGAAGCCGATGGAGTGGAATCGCTCGTTGGCCGGCCGCGAATGTCGCCGTGGCAGCCAGGCGGCTTGCTCACCGGTGGGAAGATGCACGGCCAGCAACTGCTCCCCCACCCCCTCAAGGCGGAATGCGACGAACGCGAGATCACCCTGGGGCGAAAAGAGGATGTCACGCCCGGCGTCGCCGGTCAGCGGCAAACTCTTTATCTCCCCGGTGTGAATGTTGGCCCAGTGAAGGGCGGCCTTGCCCTCTTCCTCCACTATCCCCGCTACCCAGGGGCCGTGTGTGGATGCCTCCAGCGGGGCGAACGTCGGCCCGTCGCGCCAGATGGTCCGCACGAGCCGCCCCGTTGCTGGGTCCCGGACCTCTACCGGGCCGTAGTAACTCCTGCCATCCGGCCCCTCGACGAACGGGCCCAACAGTGCGAGGGCGGCACATCCCTGATCCGCAAGGCGCCAGACGGTGCCCAAATCATGCGGCTGGAGTCGCACAACCCAGCGCGGCCCGCCGCCATGCAGCCAGAGCATGCCCACCGCCAGGGCGATCAGGGCCGCTCCTCCGACGAGCCAACGCACGCGGCGCATGGACGTTCCCTCCGGGGCCTGCTGTCACGTCCTACGCACTCGCATCGGCCCGGAGTTCGATCTGCGATTACGGCGCCACCACCTCCAGCACCTCGACCGCCGGCTCGCCGTCGCAGTGGATGATCGCCAGCCGCCCGTAGGCCGTCGCCCCGCCGAACCACGGCGCCGCCTCGAACCGCAGGTACGCCACCGGCTCCACACGCCGCAGCACCCCGTGGGTGATCAGCACCCGGCCCACCGGCGTCTTGCCCTCGGTGATCGCCGCCGCCACCTCGGGGGCGACGTAGCGCAGGTCGATACGCACGATGCCGAACTGCACCACGCGCCCCGTCTCCCGCATCACCAGCAGGATGCGCCGCGAGTAATGGCTGCCGTCCTGTCGGCGCTCCAACACGCGCACATCGACCGGTCCGCCGTGGTAAGCCTCCACCGTCACCGTCATGTGATGCTCGTGTACCAGCAGGCCGCGGTACGGCTCCGGCATCTCATCGCCGGCGATGAAGGCGCACGCCGGACGGCCCTCCGCCGGGAACAGGGCGAGCAGCTCGTCCAGGTCTGGCTTCGTCATCGCTGACCTTCACCGAAGAGGGAGGGCGAGGCTCCTGCCGAGCCGACGGTGAGCGACACGCAACCGAGCACCTGACATCTGGAGTTGGACAAAATGAGACGGGGTGGGCCGCGGCGGCGGTGGTGTCGGCGGTCTGACCACTTGCCCTGCAATGCAAATGCCGCCACGAATATGCATTTCAGGGGGTGTCTGGGGGGGTGCAATGCAATGCAATCCGCCCCACCCGGCCAGCGCATCCTGTCTCATTTCGTCCAATTCCAACCCCGCCTCGCCCCGGCTCGGCAGGAGCCTCGCCCCGGCTCGGCAGGAGCCTCGCCCGGCCGTGGTCGGGTCTCGTCATCGCGCGGCGGCCACCGTGGGCAACAACTGGAGCATCGCCGGGGGCGGGGCCTCGGCCCGCTTCTCCAGCACGGAATCGACCAGGAAGTACATCAGCTCACGCAGCTCCACGGGCTCGATGCCGTCGGCGATGGCCTCGGCCTTGGCCCGGAACTTCTCGACCAGCTTCTCCGCCTTGTCGAACGCCCCGGCCCGCGTGAACAGCGTCCGCACACGCTCCAGCACGCCCTCCGCCGGCCACGCATCCCGGTCGTGCAGCAGCGTCAGCAGCTCGGCCCTGTCGTCCGGCTTGCTGCCCTCCAGCGCCAGCGCCAGCAGCAGCGTGGGCCGGGCGGCGAGGGCGTCCTGGCCGGCGACGAGCTTGTTGTCGCTGTCGCCGTCCCAGTCCTTGAAGTCGTTGAGGATCTGGAACGCCACGCCCAGGTTCTTGCTGAACTCGGTGACCGCCTTCTCGTAGCCGTCCGCCGGCCCCGCCAGACGCACCCCGGCGTACAGCGCCGCCTCGAACGCCGGTGCCGTCTTGAGCGCGTAGATCTTCAGCGCGTCGAGCGCCGTCAGCGACTTGTCGCGGGCGTCGCGCCACAGCAGCTCGGCCCCCTGCCCCTCCGACAGCTTCAGGTGGGCGTCGGCAAGCTTGTCCACGATGTCCGCCGTGCAGTCGCCGCCCAGCGTCTTCTTTTCGCGCGTGATGAGGCGGTAGCCCAGGCCGAGGAGGTAATCACCCACGTTGATCGCGGCGCCGACGCCGTACTGCCGGTGGAGGGTGGTGCGGCCATAGCGGAAGGTGTCGTCGTCCTCGATGTCGTCGTGGACGAGTGACGCCTTGTGGAAGGCCTCGATGGCCAGGGCCACACGCTGCACGCTGTCGGTCAGGGCCACGCCCTCGACGGACTTCGTGCCGGGCGCCCCCTTGAGGGCGTCGAAGGCCGCCAGCGTGATGAACGGACGCGAGCGCTTGCCGCCCTGCGCCATCCAGTCGTAGGCGATGTTCTCGTGGACCGTCAGCGGGTCATCGGGCCTTGTGCTGGTGGCGCGGCTACGCGGGGCGAGGCGCGTGAGGTTCGGCTCCTCGCACGACTGGAACGCCGCCCGCATGAGGTGGACGTAGGTCTTCGTCGGGATCTCCGCCGGCTTGTGGAGGTTGATCAGCTCGAAGACCCAGTCATTATCGACGGAGGTCGATTTGCAGTTGCTCGACAGGAGCGGGGCCGCCACGCAGGGGATGCCGGCGAGGAGGATCTTGTCGATTGCCTTCTCCAGCACGTTGAGGCAGGCGACGCCGACGATGGCGTCGATGTGGCCGGAGACGATGATCTTGAGGACGATGGGCGTCCCCTCGCTGACCAGCACCTTGTAGCCCAGGTCCTCCGCCCGCGTCTTGAAGTCCGCGACGGAGCATGCCCCGCACTTGCGGCAGTCGAGGCCGAACTCGTCATAGTCCGCCGGGCAGCCCTCGGCGTTCTTGAGGCAGTGCGGCAGGAGCATGAGGCGGCGGCTGAACGGGATGGCCATCACCTGTTCGCGCCAGTACTCGTTGGCGATGCACACCATCGCGAAGCCGAGGTACTCCTCCGCCTCGCCCATGTGTTTGAGCAGCCCCTCGCCGAGCGTCTGGAGGCTCTTCTTGGTCAGGCCGGCGCCGCGGTCGAGCGGGCGGGCGATGTCTGCGGCGACGGCGCGGATGCGGTCGCGCAGCTCGCGTGTCTGGGGGACGGCCTTGAACGCGGCGGACGAGAGGCGCTTCTCGGGGGCGGGCACGTCGGCGGATACCACGATCGGCACCTCGGGGTGGGTAACACGGTCCGGGCCGGTCCTGGGCGGGGGTCTGGGGGCGTCTCGCCCCCAGCTCGATCGGGGGAGAGTGGCCGCAGGCTCTCATCCTGATACTGACGGCGGGCGGGACGCGATAATTCGCGCGGGGCCGTTCTGCGGCATGATAGGATGTAACCCCGACAGCGGCGAGATGGAGCGGGAGCCATGAAGGACGCCGCACTCTCGATGGCGGGGCCACCCCGGAGGAGGCGATGCCGGAATCCGGGCTGATCCAGGGGCCGTTCGCCCGCGCCGTCGCGGGGGCCTCCGTCGGCGCCTTCTTCGGGCTCATCGGCGGGATCATCCTTTTTCAAGGGCCGTCCGAAGGCCGTTGGAGGCCGGCCCTCCTCACCGCGGCGGGCGGAGCCTTCGGCCTCACCACCATCGCCGTCCTCTTCGGCGCCCATCCCCTCCGCGGACGGCTGAAGGATCTCGCCATCTGGGTGCCCGTCGGAGCCGTCCTCGGGGTGGTCCTCGGGGCCGCCATCTACCCGCATATCGTGGGCGATGAGTTCTCCCGTGCCTTTGGTGTCCACCAGTGGGCCGCCGTCCTCGGGGGAGGCGCGATCGGGGCCGCCGCAGCCGTACTGGCCTGTTGTTGCCGATGGGCATGGGGACGCGGCTCTCTCGCGTCCGGGCACGCAGGCCGCGAGGACACCCGAATCATGCAACGGAGGTGAGGAATGGATCGGTTCGAGGTGACGCTGTGTCCCCCTCTCGCCCGATGCACGGCGGAGCGGCGGCCCTACCGTCAGGCCCACATCTCCATCAACGGCGTGTCGCTCCTCGATCTCGTACGCGCCGCCGAGGTGCCGTGGGTGCTGGCGGAGAAGGAAGACAGACGCGAGGAGTTCGACGACCCGAAGGGCTTCGACTTCCGGGCAGGGGACTATCACTACCTCCCGGCGTCGATGGTGCTGCTCCCCTGCCGCCAGCTCCTCGACGAGCCGGCTGATTGGGGGTTCGTCCTCGAGCCGGACGACCCCCGCCGCGCCAAGGCGACGGTCCTCGGCTGCACCTGTGGGATCATCGAGTGTTGGTTCTTGCAGGTCCGCATCGAGCTATCGGCGGACACCGTCCGCTGGTCGGACTTCTGCCAGTTCCACCGAGATGCGTGGGTCTACGATCTCGGGCCGTTCACATTCGTCCGCGCGGAGTACGAACGGCAGCTCACCCAGGATGTCCTGGTGGATTGACCGCGTCAGCCCACACCGCCGCCACGCTCTCGCGCCAGCCGATGGCTGGCGTCCACCCCGTCAACGCCCGCAGCCGCGCGATGTCCGCCCGGCTGCGCGTCACGCCCCCGCCACGCCCCGAATCGGCCGGCCTCCGCCCCCCGGCCAACGCCCCCATGCACGCCGCCGCCTCGCCCACCGACACCTCCTCGCCCGAGCCCACGTTCGCCAGCCCCATCCGCCCCGGCTCCGCCACATCACGCAGCGCCACCAGCGCCCGCGCCACGTCGCGCACGTCGATGAAGTCGCGCGTCGCCCCGAACCCGTCCACGCTGAACGTCTCGCCGTCCGTCGCACGCAGGCGCTCAGCCAGCGCCGCCAGGAAGTACCGCCCCGGCAGGCCCGGCCCGATCACGTTGAACAGCCGCGCCACCACCACCCGCAGCCCCCACTCGGCGGCGCACGCCGCCGCCAGGTGCGTCTGCGCCAGCTTCGACGCCCCGTAGAACGTCAGAGGCCGCGTCGGCGCGTCCTCCGGCGTCGGCAGCATCGCCGGCTCGCCGTACTCCGCCGCCGACCCGACCAGCACCACCGCCGCCCCCGGCGTGTGGGCCCGTACCGCCCCCAGCAGATTCAACGTCCCCTGGACGTGCAACGCATACTGTTCGTCGGGGGGGGCGCGGCCCGGCGCGCCGGCGCAGTTGATGACCGCCGACGGACGCACCGACCCCACGAGCCGCGACACGGCGCCGTCATCGAGCAGGTCGCACCCCGTGGCGCGTGTGGCCGGCACGGCATCGGGCAGTAGAGCGCACACGGCCCGCCCGACAAAACTATTCGAGGCGATGACCAGGGTCGGTGGCATGTCGGTGTCGCCGTCAAGGCGGGCCTTGACTGTGTACAAATTCCTGCACCCGACGCGAGCCTCTTGCCCGCGTCGGGATGTCAGGAAACGGACGGCGGACCGACAGGCGCGGACCTTCAGAGGGGGGCGCGAACGCCCCCTTGAGCCCTGCTATTCCCGGCGGCCCGCCCGGCGATATGGCGACGCCTCAGGAGGATAAGCGAAACTGGCCTGACAACCGGACAACGAAATCAGAAAATAATGGCTGCCCCCTCTCCCACAAGGACTTGCGCCATGACCCGCCTTGTCTTCGCGTGCCTCTTCCTCGCCGCCTCGCCCGCCCTCGCCAAGCCGCCCAACGTCGTCCTCATCTACGCCGACGACCTCGGCTACGGCGACCTCGGCTGCTTCGGCGCCACGGGCTGGAAGACGCCACACATCGACTCCCTGCCGAAAGACGGCGTACGATTCACCGACTTCTACGTGGCCCAGGCCGTCTGCTCCGCGTCGCGCACCGCCCTGCTCACCGGCTGCTACCCCAACCGCGTCGGCATCCTCGGTGCCCTCGGGCCGGCGTCGAAGATCGGCATCTCCGACAAGGAGAAGGTCATCGCCGGCGTCCTCAAGCCGAAAGGCTACGCCACGGCCATCTACGGCAAGTGGCACCTCGGCCATCACCCGAAGTTCCTGCCGACGCGCCACGGCTTCGACGACTACTTCGGCCTCCCCTACTCCAACGACATGTGGCCGAAGCACCCCACGGCCAAGTTCCCCGCCCTGCCGCTCATCGACGGCGAGAAGACCGTCGAGACCGACCCCGACCAGTCGAAACTGACCGGCCAGTACACCGGGCGCGCACTCAAGTTCATCGAGAAGAACAAGGCCGGCCCGTTCTTCCTGTACCTGCCGCACACGATGCCGCACGTCCCGCTGTTCTCGCCGGCGAAGTGGAAGGGCACGTCGAAGCAGGGCGCCTACGGCGACATCATCCAGGAGATCGACTGGTCCGTCGGCGAGATCCTGGCCGCCCTCAAGAAGCACGGCATCGAGAAGGACACGCTGGTGATCTTCACGTCGGACAATGGCCCGTGGCTGAGCTACGGCGACCACGCCGGCTCCTCCGGGGGGCTGCGCGAGGGCAAAGGGACCACGTGGGAGGGCGGCGTCCGCGTGCCCTGCGTCATGCGCTGGCCCGGCACCATCCCCGCCGGCCACGTCTGCCGAGAGCCGGCCATGACCATCGACATCCTGCCCACCCTCGCCGCCCTGTCCGGGGCGGAGCTCCCGGAATTGCCCATCGACGGCAAGGACATCACGCCCCTGCTCAAGGGCGTCAAGGACGCGAAGTCGCCGCACGAGGCGTACTACTTCTACTGGGGCCGGGAGCTGCAGGCGGTCCGATCCGGCAAGTGGAAGTTGCACCTCCCGCATGCGTACGCCTCCCTGGAGATGGCTGGGTCCGGGGGCAAGCCGGGCAAGTACGTGCAGAAGAAGACGCCGCTCGCGCTCTACGACCTGTCGATGGGCCCGGCCGAGAAGACCGATGTTTCGGACAAGGAGGCTGACGTGGTGAAGCGCCTCCAGGCGCTGGCGGCGAAGATGCGGAAGGATCTGGGCGACACGGCGACGAAGGCGGAGGGCGCGGGCGTGCGCAAGCCGGGCGAGCTGTGATCGGCCCGGGAGGCTTGACACAACTCCGCGTCTGGTGTGTGATGGCCTGATCCTGCGGAGTGAGGAGGGATCGGCGATGAAAGCCCGGGCGATGGCGGCTCTCGGCCTCTCCCTGGTGCTGCTCGGCGCCGCCCCTCCGGCGGGCGTGAGCGCGGCGCGGATCGCCGCACTCATCGAGCAGCTCGGCGACGACTCCTTCGACAAGAGAGAGGCGGCGGGCGAGGCGCTGGCCGACATCGGCGTCCCCGCCGTCCGCTTCCTCAGGAAGGCGGCGGCCGGGAAGGATTTGGAGATCCGCTCCCGCGCGGGGCGCGTCCTTCAGATGATCGCCGCCCGCGTGCCGGGGCTCGTCCAGAAAGGCGAGGATGTCCACCGCCTCATCTGGGGCGGCGTCCACTGCTACAACACGGCCTTCTCGCCCGATGGCCGCACCTTCCTGGTCGGCGGCGACGGCTCCACCCTGCGCCTGTACGAGGTCAAGACCGGCAAGCTGCTCCACGAGCTGTCGGGGCACACGCACTGGACACAGCATGCCGTGTTCCTGCCGGACGGGAAGCAGGCGCTGTCCGCGAGCATCGACGGCACGCTGCGCCTCTGGTGTCTGAAGGCCGGCAAGGAGGTCCGCAAGTTCGGCAGTCACGCCGGCGGCGCCTACTCGGTGGACGTGAGCCGCGACGGCAAGTGGGCCGTCTCTGGCGGCGCGGACAGGACGTTGCGTCTGTGGGACGTGGCGAGGGGCAAGGAGGTGCGCAAGTTCGAGGGCCACACCGACGGCTGCATGGCCCTGTTCACCCCGGACGGCAAGCGAATCCTGTCAACCGGCTATGACAGGACGATGCGCCTCTGGGACGTAGCGACCGGCAAGGAGGTGCGGAAGTTCGATGGCCACACCGCCCCGCTGTACGGCGCCTACGTCATGCCCGACGGCAAGCGCGCCCTCTCGTACAGCGCCGACGCGACGGCGCGGGTCTGGGATCTGGCGACGGGCAAGGAGGAGAGGAGGCTCGCCCTTGGGGCCAACATGGCCGACATCCGCGGGGTCGCCCTCTCCCCCGACGGCAAGCACATCCTCGTCGGCACCAACGGGCCGTACATGGTGCGGCTGCTGGAGCTGGCCAGCGGCAAGGAGGTCCACCGCTTCGCCTGCGTGACCAGCCCGCGCGGCCTGTCGTTCTCCCGCGACGGGCGGCTCGCCGCGGGCGGGAGCTGGCGCGGCATGGTCTACGTGTGGCGGGTGCCGGGGATCTTCGACGGCGAGTGAGGGTCGTGCCGTGTCGGAGCCGCGCCAGAAGTATCGCCCGCCCAGGCCGGGACCGCTCCACCTGCGGGAGGCCGTTCGCCGGCATCTGCTGGCCCTCGCGGGGGCTGACGCGCCAGACGCCACCCTGGAGGCCGCACTCGTCGAGGACGTGGAGCGGGCGCTCAAGTGCGAGCTACCCGATGAGATCTTGGCCTGCTTCGCCAACGGCGACGACACGCTGCACGAACACGGATTCCGCCTCGCCGAAATCGCCGACCTCACGGCCTGGGCGCGGCGGCTCCTCAGCCGGCGAGACATCATCGGCGTCGGCCACGACCCTGATTCTCACGTCCTGTATTGCATTGATCGGCGGGGAGATCGCCGACGGGCCGTCGGGCTGACCGAGGTCGAGACCGTGCCCAACGGCGACACCCAATGGATCGACCTCGGGGATTGGCTGGCCGCACGTGCGGAGCGCCTGGTAGAGGATTCCGACATCGAGCCAGAACCGCGACTACCGCAGCCATCCCCGTTCGTGCAGCTCCTGCTCTTCGAGGAGGTCGGGCGAGAGGCCGCGATGCCCCAGCCCGCCACGCCCCAGCCCGCGGGCCGCGGGTGGCGCCTCGTGTAGCCGGGGCTACCGCATGTAAATCGGCAGGTTGCCCTTGTCGAGCTGCAGCACCGTCAGGTAGCACGCCGTCACGTAGATCGGCCCGACCGACCGCGCCGTCCAGTTGTCCAGGCTCCAGCTCCCGTCCTCAGACTGCGTCCGCTTGATGTCATCGAACAGCGCCTTGCGGTACTTCGTCCACGTCAGGAGGTCGTCGTCCTTCGCCTCGGGGAACAGCTTCTTGTAACGGTCATCACCCAGGACGTACACCACCTGGGCGTAGTAGTAGTGCGTGTACTCGTGGTGGTCCATGCGCCCCTTGTCCGGCGAGACCAGACGCAGCCGGCTGAACCCCAGCCACTTCTTGACGAGGTCGCCCTTGTACTCGCCGGCGCTGAACCCGCAGCAGATCGCCGCCGCCGTCAGGGCCGGCCGCGGGTCGGTGTGGCGCGTCGCCAGGCCGTACACCACGCCCCCGTCCGGGGTCGTGGAATCCCGGAGGTACTTGACCCCGTCGCGGATGGCCTCGGACGGGACGATGATGCCGGCGTTGCGGGCGGCGCGGAGGGCCTGCATCTGCGTGACCGTCACCGAGCCCTCGTCGAAGTCCTTGCCGAACCCCAGCATCTCGCTGTCCTTCGCCGACGCGTAGCCCCAGCCGCCCCGGAACGTCTGGGCGTCGCGGATGTACTTGCACGCCCTCTCCAGGATGCCGACCAGCGCCTCGCGGCGGCGGATGTTGTCCTCCTCGCCGACGATGCAGGAGAGGAACAGCACGGCGAAGCCGTGCCCGTACATGTACCTCCCGCCGAGCGACGAGCTGCCCGGCACGCCGATCAGCCCGTTGGGCTGGGCGCGGTCCATGAGCCACGCCACGGCACGCTTGATGTGGTCGCGGTACTTGCCCTCGCGCATGGTGCTGCCCTCGCCGAGCAGCGCCATGCCGCACATGGCCGTCATCGAGACCTGGTACTCGCCGCCGACGCCCTCCCAGTGGCCGTCCTTGTGCTGATGGCGTGCGACCCACTCGAGCCCCTTGCGGACGGTCTCGCGGTACTCCTTCGGGATCTCATCGCCGCGCGAGGCGGACGGCAGCGCCGTCAGGCCCAGAAGCGCGCAGACGCACAGGACGGCCCGTGTGAGGGATCGCATGATGCACCGTGTCCTTCTTTGAAATGCCCCGACGGCTCGGGAAGTCGGGCGGCCGTCGTGAGGAAATGCCGGAGTGGTCCATCGGAGGCGAGCCTGGTGTCACACGCCCCAATAGACAGACGAGCGGGCCGTCATTCCTAACACGTCGTCGTGGACGGCAATGCAACAGGTGACGTCGGGGGTGACGATGTCAGGCGGTGTGGCGCGGACGGAAGAAGAGCTGGCCCTTCTGCGTGTCCTGACCGCGCGGCTGGGTGATCAGGACGCGCTCGGCGTTTACAACGACTGGCTCGAGGAACACGCCGACCCGCGTGCCGCCCACCTGCGCCGCTCCCTCGCCGCCTACGCCGCCGGGAAACGCCTCCCCAGGCGTCCGCCCGGCATCCCCGCCGAGTGGGAGGAGCTGGTCGGCCTCGGCCCCAGGCGGCGCATCCGCGCGCGTGCCGACACCTGCGGCCGTCTCGCGCCCCATCTGCCGACATTCCTGAATGCCGCCAGGCCGTGCATGCGTATCGACCTGCTCGGACGCAGGCCGATGTCGCGCGTGCCCCTGGGCGCCAGCCGCGCCGGCGGCCTGCCCGACCTCCCCCCCGGCACACCCTGGCCCATGTGTGACGACGAGCTATGCGGCGGGCGCTGGCCGACGCTGTTCCTCCTCCAGATCGACCTCGCCGACCTGGCCGGCACCCTGGGCGCCGGCCTCCTGCCCGATGCGGGCCTGCTGTCCCTCTTCTTCTACCCCGAGAACGAGCCGCGCGGCGTCGAGCTTTTCTACACGCCGCCCGGCGTGCCGCTCGCGCGCATCCGGCCGCCCCGGCCGTACACCTTCCACCCGCACCAGATCGGCAGGGTCCGCTTCCCGACGGGCCACACACGCCCCATCCGGCTGACGGAGATGATGCACCACCCGATCTGGGACGAGGCGCTCCCCGACGAGCTGAAGGACTTCAACGTGATCGGGGACACCAGGCTCGAGTGGGCCCTGCTGGGCGCGCCCGACGGCCCGCGCCACCTCTTCGCGACGCCCGCCGAGCGCAAGATCTGCCCCCATTGGGGGCCTGATCTCTGGTTCGCCGAAGTCCCGCCCTCGCACCTGGAGCTGTTCGAGCTGTGGTCGGAGGGATCCATGCACTGGCACTTCGTCGAGCGGCTGCACGTCTTCGCCGATGCCGCCGCCGCGCGGGCCGGCGTGTTCGACAAGTTCGTCTGGGGCACGATCTGAACGCCGCCACGCCGCCTGTCCGTCTTGACACGCCGTCCGCCGCCGGGGTACGTTCCCGCCCACGGGACGCTCGGTAGCCCCGCTATTCGCACACGAGGTACGCTAGGATGGCGAAGACCGCTTTCATCACCGGCATCAACGGCCAGGACGGCAGTTACCTCGCGGAGCTGCTCCTGGCCAAGGGCTACCGCGTCTGCGGCATGGTGCGGCGGAGCAGCACCGACACCTTCCAGCGCATCGAGCACATCCGCGGCCGGATCGAGCTGCATCAGGCCGACCTCCTCGATCAGACCTCCATCGCCGGCGTCCTCGCCGAGGTGCAGCCGGATGAGGTGTACAACCTCGGCGCCCAGTCCTTCGTCGCCACCTCCTGGTCGCAGCCCGTCCTCACCGCCGAGTACACCGCCGTCGGCGTCACGCGCGTCCTCGACGCCATCCGCCAGGTGTGCCCCAAGGCGAAGTTCTACCAGGCCTCTTCCTCCGAGATGTACGGCAAGGTGCAGGCCGTCCCCCAGCGCGAGGACACCCCCTTCTATCCACGCAGCCCGTATGGCGTCGCCAAGGTCTACGGCCACTACATCACCACGAACTACCGCGAGAGCTACGGGATGTACGCCTGCTCGGGCATCCTCTTCAACCACGAGAGCCCGCGGCGCGGCCTGGAGTTCGTCACCCGCAAGATCACGCACCACGTCGCCCGTATCAAGTACGGCCTGGAGAAGGAGCTGCGGCTGGGCAACATGCACGCCAAGCGTGACTGGGGCTTCGCCGGCGACTACGTCCAGGCCATGTGGCTGATGCTCCAGCAGGACAAGCCGGAGGACTACGTCGTCGGCACCGGCGAGACCCACACCGTGCAGGAGTTCGTCGAGATCGCCTTCGGCCACGCCGGCCTCGACTGGAAGAAGCACGTCGTCATCGACCCGAAGTTCATCCGCCCCGCCGAGGTGGACCTCCTCCTCTCCGACCCGTCCAAGGCCGAGAAGGAGCTGGGATGGAGGCCGAGCGTCTCCTTCGAGCAGCTCGTCAAGATGATGGTCGATTCCGACCTCGCCATCGCGCGGCAGCAGAAGGTCCTCCGTGCCGCCGCCTGACTTGTGTTTAGTGTTTGGTGTTTGGCGTTTCGTGTCTCGGCGGACGGACACGGCACCAGAGGCCAGGCACCAAACACTAAACACCAAACACTAAACACATGAAAGTCATCATCAACGGCCAGGCCAGCGCCGGCGCCCGCACCGGCGTCGGCCACTACGCCGCCGAGCTGTCCCGCTGCCTCCGGGCGTCGTGCGCGCCCGACGAGGTCGTCTGCGTCCAGCCCGACCCCCTCGCCGGCCTCAAACGCCGCCTGTCCCCCGTGCGGGCCTGGATGGACGCCGCCCCCGCGAAGGACGCCGGCCCCTCCGCCGCCGACCGCTCCTTTCGCCTGACCTGGGGCCAGTGGCTGTTGTGGAAGGCCAAGCAGGCCGCCCTCGTCCTCACCGCCGCCCGGTTCCGCGGCCTCGCCCGCGGCTTCGACCTGTACCACGAGCCCAACTTCATCCCGCTCCGCTGCGACCTCCCCACCGTCGTCTCGGTCCACGACCTGTCCGTCATCCTGCACCCCGAATGGCACCCCGCCCACCGCGTCTTCGACTGGGAGGAGCGTTTCCGTGGCGGCCTGGGCCGGGCGCGACACGTCCTCACCATCTCCGACCACGTCCGCCACGAGATCATCACCCACCTCGGCCTGCCCCCGGAGATGGTCACCCGCACCTACTGCGGCCCCCGGCCCCACTTCCGCCGCCTGCCGCCCGAGGAGACCGCCGCCGCCCTGCGCCGCCTAGGGCTGCCGCCGAGTTACCTCCTCCATGTCGGCACCATCGAGCCACGCAAGAACCTGCTGCTCCTCCTCCGCGCCTACCGCGACCTGCCGGCCGAGGTGCGCGCGGCGTGCCCGCTCGTCCTCGTCGGCGGCTGGGGGTGGAACAGCGCCGACGTGCATGACTTCCTCGCCGGCCCCGGCAAGCAGTGCGGCGTGATCCACGCCGGCTACGTCGCCGAGGCCGACCTCCCCGCCGTCTATAACGGGGCGCGGGCGCTCGTCTTCCCGACGCGCTACGAGGGCTTCGGCATGCCCACCGTCGAGATGTTCGCCTGCGGCGGGGCGGTGATCGCCTCCACCGCCGGCGCCGTCGCCGAGGTCGTCGCCGGCCGCGGCGTGGTCATCGACCCCGACGATTTGGAGTGCTGGCGCGACGCCATGCGCCGCGTCATCACCGACGACGATTGGCGGGTGTCCCTCACCCGCGGCGGCGTCGAGCTGGCCGCCACCTTCACATGGGAACGCTGCGCCGCCGAGACCCTCGCCGCCTACCGCCGGGCCGCCGCCGCACCCGCACGCCGCGCCGCGTGACGGCCCCGCCCGTATCGTGTCCAGCATGAGCGACCGCGAAGCCATGCTGTCCCGCATCCGCCAGGCCGTCCGCGACGGCAACACCGCCGGCACCCCGCCCCTGCCCGAGCGCGGCTCCGTCGGCCATCAGGGCGCCGGCCCTGACCCCGTCGCCCGCCTGCGCGACGAGCTGGCCGCCGCCGGCGGCGTCTTCCACCCTGTCGCTACCTGGGCCGAGGCCCGCGTCCGCGTCGCCGACCTCCTCCAGCAACGCGGCTGCAAGCGCGTCCTCGTCGGCCCCGATGTCGAGGGCGTCATCGACGACCTGCGCTCCGCCGGCATGGAGGTGTGGGAGACGGCCAAACAGCCCACGCGGCCGGAGCTGTTCGCCGCCGACGCCGGCGTGTCCGCCGTGGACGCCGTCGTCGCCGAGACCGGCACCATCGCCCTGCACACCCGGCCCGATCAGCCGCGCGTCCTGAGCCTGCTGCCGCCCATCCACATCGCCGTCGCCGACGGGTCGAAGATCGTCCCCGACCTGTTCGACCTGTTCACGGGGGCGGCCCCGCCGGCGTGCCTGACGCTGATCACGGGGCCGAGCAAGACCGGCGACATCGAGCTGAAGCTGGTGACCGGCGTCCACGGGCCGGGCGAGGTTCACCTGGTGTTCGTGACGGGGTGACGGCCCGCCTGTTTGTCACGCAGCGAGCCGGCCACGCCGCGCGGGAAGATCTTCGACGAGGGGCGCGGCGCCTCGATGACCTTGCGTAGCTCCTGCATGAACTCCTTGCACGTCGCGTAGCGCGAGCTGGGGTAGCGGTGCAGCGCCCGCCCGAACACCGGCGCCTCGTGCGTCCGCAGCGTCATCAGGTCGATGGGGATGCCGATGGGCGTCGAGGACAGGTCGGCCTGGACGAACGGCCTGCTCCCCATGACCATCGCGCAGAACGTGACGGCGAGTGAGAACTGGTCGGTCCCCGGCGACGGGCACCCGCCGAACAGCTCCGGGGCCGCGAACGGCGGCGTGCCCCGCCACCCCCTGGAGTGCGTGTGCCAGCCCGTGCCGACGCACAGCCCGAAGTCCGCCACCTTGAGCGTGTTGCCCACCAGCAGCAGGTTCGACGGCTTCACGTCGCAGTGCTGGAGGCCCTTGGCCACCATGGCCACGGCGGGCTTGGCGGCGGCGATGAAGTCGAGCGCGCGGGCCGCCTGGTCGAGGAGGTCGAGGGCGTGCCGGGGCGGGACGTTTTCGCCGGAGGATTCCTGATAGGCCAGGCGCAGGTCTTCCAGGTTGCCGTCGGCCCGCTCCATGACGAGGACGACGTAACGCTCCCAGGCGTGGACCTCGTGCAGCTGGATGATGTTCGGGTGCTTCAGGCCGGACAGGGACCGCAGGACGCGGACCTCGGAGGCGACCTCGGACGCCCCGCGCTGCCGGCAGTCGAGGAACTTGAGGGCGAAGCGGTCCTCGCCGCGTGTGGCCTCCCACACCTCGGCGAACGCCCCCCGGCCCAGTGGCCGCGTCAGTCGGAGCCCGGCGATGGGGTTCAGCCCGGCGTGGATTGTCATGCGGCGCTCTGCGAGGTGGGCGCGTGTGAAAAACTACCTAACCATAGGACGCCCGGCGCCGAAGGCAAACGAATAACCCGCCCGCTCGCCCCGGCCCGCCATCGGCGTGCAATCGCCCCTCCCAGCTCTGCGGAGTGAGTGATTCTTCGCACCGTTTAGCCGGGCGCAAGTCCTT
>CAZVZK010000164.1:0-22340 GCA_964630925.1 uncultured Alcaligenaceae bacterium | reverse complement strand
GGACCGTCCGCCGCCGCCCGAGGGCGCGGGCCGCGGCGAGGGCCGCGGCGGGGGCCGTCCGGGCATGGGCGCCGGCGGCAAGCGGAGCAGCCTGCCGCCGCGTGGCGTGAGCCGCATCGGCACGGCGGCGGCGCAGAAGAAGGGCGGCAGGCCGGGCGAGCAGCCGCCCCCGGCGGAGGCCGAGGCCGCACAGGCCGAGGGGACGAAGGCCAAGAAGGGCGGCAAGAAGAAGGCGGCGGAGCTGTCGGCGGAGGCGGTGGCCGGCAAGGCCCCGCTGAGCAGTTTCAGCCAGTTGGCGGCGCTGCTGGCCCGCCGCGAGGAGCCGCCGCAGGAGCCCAAACCGGAGGCACCGCCGCCGCCCGCCGAGGGCGAGCAGCCCCCGCCGGGGTGATCGCCACACCCGATCCACGGTCCGGCGTGGCGCCGCGTGGGCGGCGGGTCACGCCAGACGCGGCCCGAAGCGGGCGCGTAGGGCGCCGGCCTCGGGCCCACTCGAGAACGAGTAATACCCGCTACAGAAGAGGCGATGCAGGCCGGGCAGGACGGCCGGGTCCGCGAGCAGCGCGACGACACGCGCCTCGACCTCGGGCAGATGATCGAACCCGACGGCCAGGTCGGCCAGACGCGCCAGCCGCGGCGAGCGCATCACGCGCTCGGCCGTGGCTGGCGGAAGACGGGGCGCGTGCCTGCCGGTGACGTACTCGGCGCAGAAGGACAGCCGCAGGCCGCAGAGGCGTTCGAGGGGGTAGTCCGCGAGGAAGCGGACGGCGTCCTCCTCCGTGGTCAGACGGACGCCACCGAGCGTGCGGAGCCGTCCAGGCGGGTGTTCGGGCCGGAAGCGGGACGGGATGAGCCTCCCGTGGTAGTCGTCGGTCAATTCGAGCGATTCGAGCCGGCGCAGGCCGGGCCACGCGGCCAGTTTGAGCAGGGCGGACGGCTCGTTGGCCTCGTGGATGTTCAGGCCCGCCAGCGTCGGCATCACCCTCGGCGCGAACAGGGGGAGGACGGCCGCGGAGCCGAGCGTGTAATCGCCGCCCTGCGAGTCGCCGCTGATGACCAGCTCGCGGACCTCGCGCAGCCAGCCGTTGCGGCGCATGGCAGCGAAGACGACGCGGCCCGGGTTGTGGTTCGATAGCTCCAGACGCAGAGGCGGTGGTGCGCGGCGGATCAGGTCCAGCCAGGCCCGGCGGATCTCCGCCCCGTGTCCTTGCATGTCGGCCCACGCGACCTCCAGGCGGCGGACGCGCCTCGCCATCGGCGAGCGGGCGTAGGCCGGCATCAGGTCGGCGCTCAGCCGCATGCACCGGACGGCGGTGAGTGTCGGGCTCTCGAAGAGGGCGGGCCACTCGCCGAGCGCCTCCCGGTAGGTCCAGAGGTCGAGGTCCCGCAGGCCGCCGAAGGCGGCGTCGGACGCCAGCCGGCGGAGGCCCGCGCCGCCCAGGCCCCGCCAGCCCACCTTCAAGGCGCGGAGGCGCGGGGCGAAACGCGCCTCGGCGATGGCGTCGATGAGCGAGGGCCAGGCGGGCGGCTCGTTGTGGTAGAAGCTCAGGTTGAGGCGGCGTAGCCGACCGAGATGCCCCGCCCGGCAGAACGAGCGCACGTCAACCTCCCGCAGGCCCCCGCCGTCGAACGAGGCGGACCCGAACCGCCGCAGCCGCGTGACGTGGCGGTTGGCCGCCAGGGCCGCCAGCCACGGGCCGGGCGCCGGCCGGGCGCCGAGATAGCGGGCCGGCACGACGGCGCAATCCCGCACGAAGGCGAACGCCGGGTGCGCCACCGCGGCCCGGATGGCGTCCTCCGCCAGCGGCCCGCCCTCGTCGTTCACCAGTTCCAGCCGGGAGACCGGCTCGGCGCGGAACATCTCCTCGCCGTGCCGCAGGAATTGCGTCGCCGTCATCCGCACGCGATGCAGGAATCCGCGCCGCCAGCCCCAGTCGTGCAGACGCCCGCGCCACGGGCCGAGCCACGCGGCCTCGTTGTCCGCGAGGAGGCCGCGCTCCGTGTCAAGCAGCTCGGCGCGGCGAGCGGAGCCGGGGCGTCCGCGTGAGGCCCCGACGGAGGCGCGGATGAATCCAGCGCGGGCGCCCTCGCCGTGGTCGTCGAGCCAGTCGGCGAAGACGAGCCGCGTGGCGTCGTCACCGGGACGTTCGATCACGGCGGCGACGAGGGATTCGCGTTCGGTCACTCGGGCGGCCCCCCGCCGGGGTAGTCGGCACGCCATCGGAGGCCCGCGACGAAGACGGCCCGCTGGGCGTGGGCGATGCCGTAGCGGACCGCCAGCATCATCACCTCGCCGTTGCGGACCTCGGCGTCGGGGCCGGCCGTTCCCTCGTCGTCCTCGGGCGCACCCCACTCGTCGGCCTCGTAGGCCAGGCGGTAGCGGACGGTGGCCAGCGCCTTGGCGAATTCAGGGCCGAGGCCGTTCTCCTCGGCCCAGGCGGTCCAGCGCTCGATGCGCTCGAGGATCGGGCCGGTGAAGATGAGCTGGAATCGGGGCGGGGGCATCGAAGGGGTCATGGGGCCTTCCTCGCCCGCTCCTTGCCCCTCGCCACGGCGGCCATCACGTCGTCCCAGGTGATGTTGTCGGCGAGCATCTTGCGCATGTTCTCCTCGGAGAACATGGCCGCGTCCTCGGCGGCCTGCGCCAGCCAGGCCTGGAGGCCCGTCTCGCCGACGACCACCCTCATGTGATCGGTGACACCCGTGCCGTGCAGCCACTGGCGGGCGTCCTCATCCCGGACGACGAGGACGGCCTTGACCCGCCTCTCTCGCAGGGAGGTGCGTAGCGACTTCAGGGCGTAGACGCCGGCCCCCGACACCTCCGGCACGTTGCGGAGGTCGATGACCAGGGCGTTCGGGCCGGGGCGGGCCTCCATGCCGGCGACCACGCCGCGCAGACGCTCCACCATCTCGCCCGTGGCGAACGGGTCCGGCACGCTCTCGCCGGGGAAGCCCACGGCGAATACCTTCTCGCTCAGTTGGAGGCTCGGCCTCGGCTCGATCCCCGCCGGCAGCATGGCACGCCCTCCGAATCATCTAGGGTCATCGTACCACGCGCCGCCCGACGGCGGAAGACACGGCGGGCCCATACCTTGTCTGTTGGCGATGATGTTCGGTTGCGAGGCCACCAGGGGTACGCTCACCGGGAGGCGGACATGGGTAACGCGAAGACGTTCACGCCCGGCGGGACGGCGGCGGCGCTGGTCCTGATCGGCCTGGCCTGGCCATCGGCGGCGGCACACGCGGCTCCGACGCCCGCACTGGGCACCTGGGAGCTGACCGCCCCCCTCGGGGGCGGGAAGGTCTTCAAGGCGGCCGTCGCGGTCATCCGGGAGGAGGGCGGCCGCGTCCACGGCGTCATCGAGTGGCAGCCGGACGGCCCGCAGAAGACGCTGGAGCTGTTCGTCGCCGAGCCGGACACCGGGGGCACCTGGGAATTCGTCGGGCGCGAGTACCACACCCGCGTCGCCGACATGTTCCCGGGGGTCTACCGGGGCAGGCTCGGCGATGACGGGCGGTCCCTCTCCGGGTTCTCCAGTATCAGCCCCAGTTCGACGGGGCTGTCCGGGGCCTTGCGGTGGGTGAAGGCGGCCAGGCCCACCTACCCGCCGGCCGTCATGGCCACGCTGGAGCTGGCCGGCGAGCGGCCCCTGCTCTACCAGCAGTGTTCGGCGAACTACGTCCTGGATGGCGTCCGCGTGCATCACGGGCCGGACCGCCACCTCCTCGCCCGGTCCGCGGGGTCGAAGGACAAGCACGTGGCGGGGCTGGCGGAGCTGAAGACGCTCTTGCAGGAGATGCACGAGCAGGCGATGGCGAAGGACGCGAGGGAGCTGGCGAAGTGGTCCGCCGGCGACCTCGCACGGCGGGCGCGGGTGCTGAAGTTCCTGGGGGAGGCGCTCAGCCCCGATACGGACTTCGCCGGCACGGGCAAGGCCGTGGTGGGCCTGTTCAACGGGCTGGGGTTCGACAAGGCGTTCGACCGCCAGCGGTCGGCGGTGGAGATGGCCTGCCTGAAGGTGATGGTGATGAACCGGGTCCGGGCGTTGATCCGCGCGGACTACCTCGCCCGCAACCCGAAGAAGGCGGTGCTGCCGGCGAAGAAGTTCACCAACAGCTTCAAGGTGGGCCCCGGTGGCCGCGTCTCCGTCAGCCTGCGGAATGACACGGGCGGCGACCTGCACAACGTCTCCATCGGCACCCGGATGAAGGTGGACCAGAAGCGCGTGGACAAGTACGAGAAGGACACCGCCCAGAAGGAGCGGATGTACGGGGCGATGCTCCTGGGGCTGGGGATCAACGCGAAGACGGTGGGGTCGGCGCTGAAGCTGGAAGACGTCATGTTCAAGTACTTCCGGATCGACAAGGGCCTGCCGGCCTTCGTGCCGCTGTGGCCGAAGGGGTCGAGGCTGGAGGTGGAGATCGGCATGACGGGGGACTTGAGCCTGATCGCCGCGTCGGCGGAGGCGTGGCTCGGGGGCGACGAGGGGGTGGCCGACCTGGTCTTCGACCTCGAAGCGATCCGGCGGGTGATCCGGGCGTCGGACAAGAAGGGGCCGCCCAGGAAAGGGCCGTGAGGCGGCGGCGGCTTCGCCCGGCGCCCTTGCCCGCCTCTGCCGCCACCCGATCTCTGGTGGTTGCGCGGCACCGTGGGCCATCTGCATCGGGCGGAGGTGGGCGGGGCGGCAAGGGGGATGCCGGAGCGAGATCGGACGGTCCAACGGCTCCCTTTCGACTGGCGCGGCCTGAGGTGCCGAACCAATCGCCGTGCCTCGTCCGGCCACCACCCCGGAGCGGGCTGCGGCGTTTGCTCTTGTCACCCTGTTGCGAGGAAGGGTCCTGCGGTGTGGCGTGGCGTGGCTCGTTGCCTTGTCAGCCCCCCGGCGCGGTGGTATACTTCGTCCATGATCCAGATCCGCTTCCCGAACATCGAATCCAAGCGAGCGGCGCTCGCTCAGCTCGCCGGGCGTTTCAGCTTCAAGAGCTGGGCGAGCGGGGAGATGCTCGTCCCCGAGGACGCGCTCCCCTTCCTGGCGGTCCAGGGCGTCTCCTTCACCGTCGATGGGCCTGCCACCTATGAGCAGACTGGTTCGGCGTTTCGAGGTGCTGCTCCCGTTACGGTTTAATGATGGCTCGCCCGTTCCGGACGCGGCCATCGCCGACACCTTGATTGAGTTCGAGGAGCAGTTCGGGGCCGTCTCGTGCGAGACGCAGACGATCCGAGGCCGGTGGCGGTCGGAGGGGCAGAGCTACCGCGACGACCTGATCCGGGTGTTCGTGGACGTGCCCGACGCCCCGGAGAACCGGGAGTATTTCGTCGCGCCAAGGAGCGGCTGAAGGCGCGGTTCCAACAGCTCGACATCTGGATGACCACCTACCTGATCGAGGTTCTGTAGGGGGGTGGCCGACCTGATCTTCGACCTCGAGGCGATCCGGCGGGTGAGCCGGGCGTCGGACAAGAAAGGCCCCGGCCGTGAGGGGCGTTCGAGGTGACGCCTATTTCGGCCGCGAAAGCCATGTGGAAATGCGGCCCTGTCGTGCGTGCTCAGCATGGTTTCGCGATGTCGGAAGCGTCCGCGTTACTTGAGGAGGCGGCTCGCGTTTGGGCGAAGGCCCAGGTCGTGCATGAGTCGCCGAGCTGGGAGGGGCACCCTCCGCCCCGGGCGCTGGTCGAGCAGATCGCTCGTCGGCCCGAGTGCCACGACGGGCTGCTCGCCTTGCTGTCGGCCCCGAGCCAGTTGGTCGTGGCCTACGCGCTCCAGACGCTGGAGCTGATGGGCAGCCCGGCGCTGGCCGAACTGCCCGATGAGCTGCTGGAGCGGCTGGAAAAGTTGACGATCCAATGTGGTAGCTACAGGAGTTCGATGGACCTTGGCGGTCTGGCGCGGCAGATTCGGAAGAGGGTGAGAGGACAGGGTGAGTCGGGTTGAAGGGGGCGACTGACGCCGGGCGAAGCCCGAGGATACGCATCACGCCCTCCCGTCGGGCTTCGCCCGGTGAAGTGCCGGGCAACAACCCGACCCACCAAGACAGCCGGCGACGGTCGGCGAACGACACCGCCGATGGGGGAAAGTGATGGAATCGTGGCGACGACGCTCAAAGTCGTCATCGAGATTCGGCCCCGGCGTGGTATCCTGCGGCGTGGGCCGGGAGGCGTGGCGATGTGCGAGATGACAAACCTCGTGGAGAAGAACGGCCAGTGCGGGAGGTCCGTCACTCTTGTATCGGTGATCGTCCGCGTCGGCGCCCTACGCCATTCTCCGGCGCCGACGGACGCCCACGACGGGGCCGTCGATCAGGGCGGATGGGCGACATCGGCCGAGACAAACGGGAATTCGGGACGGGGCGAAAGGACGCCATCTGGCACGCCGGGGACACGGGTGACGGGCTTCTATCGGTGATTGTCCGGACTGGCACGCATCTCGGTGGCGGGGGCGGACGCGAGCCTTCCCGTTACGGGCCGTGTCCGCGATAATGTGACAACGGGCATCAACGAGGGGCCGTCATGGACAGGATCTCGGTGGCGAAGGCGCGTCTGGCGGAGTCCGCCGGATGCAAGGTGACCGTCCAGGGTTGGGTGCGGACCCGCCGCGACTCCAAGGGCGGCTTCAGCTTCCTGGAGGTCAACGACGGCTCCTGCCTCGCCAACCTCCAGGTCATCGCCGATAACACCCTGCCCAACTACGCCGACGTGATCCTCCACCTCCACGCCGGCGCCAGCGTCACCGTCGAGGGCGAGATCCAGGCCTCGCCGGGCGGGAAGCAGGCGACGGAGATGCGCGCCTCCTCCGTCACGATGCACGGCAACGCCGACCCGCTGACGTACCCGATGCAGAAGAAGGGCCACTCGATGGAGTTCCTGCGCGAGCAGGCCCACCTGCGTCCACGCACCAACACCTTCGGGGCGGTCACCCGCGTGCGGTCACAGATCGCCCGCAGCATCCACGAGTTCTTCTGGGAGCAGGGCTTCCTCTACATCCACCCGCCCATCGTGACCGCGTCCGACTGCGAGGGCGCGGGCCACATGTTCCGCGTCACCACCCTCGACCTGAACAAGCCGCCGAGGAACGACGCCGGCGAGATCGACTTCTCCAAGGACTTCTTCGGCAAGGGCACCTACCTCACCGTCTCCGGGCAGTTGGAGGCCGAGGCCCTCGCCTGCGCGATGGGCAAGGTGTACACGTTCGGCCCGACGTTCCGGGCCGAGAACAGCAACACCTCGCGCCACCTCGCCGAGTTCTGGATGGTCGAGCCGGAGTGCGCCTTCTACCAGCTCGAGGACAACATGGCCCTGGCCGAGGCGTTCCTCAAACGCATCTTCGGCGACGCCCTATCCCGGTGCGGCGACGACATGCAGTTCTTCAAGGACCGCATCGAGCCGACGGCCATCAGCACCCTCGAAGGCATCATCAAGAGCGAGTTCCGACGGCTCCCCTACACCGAGGCCGTCGAGATCCTCCTGAAGTGTGGGCAGAAGTTCGAGTTCCCCGTGCAGTGGGGCATCGACCTGCAATCCGAGCACGAGCGTTACCTGACCGAGAAGCACTTCAACGGCCCGGTGATCCTGTACGACTACCCCAAGGGGATCAAGGCCTTCTACATGCGTCTGAACGACGACGGCAAGACCGTGCGGGCGATGGACGTGCTGGTGCCGCGTGTCGGCGAGATCATCGGCGGCAGCCAGCGCGAGGAGCGTCAGGACGTGCTGGAGCAGCGGATGAAGGACCAGCACCTGCCGCTGGAGGCGTACCGCTGGTACCTCGACCTGCGGCGGTACGGGACCGTGCCACACAGCGGCTTCGGCCTGGGGCTGGAGCGTGCGGTGCAGTTCGTCACCGGGATGGGCAACATCCGCGACGTGATCCCCTTCCCGCGCGTGCCGGGGTGGGCGGAGTTCTGACGCTTCGCGTGTTTTCAGTTTTCAGTTTTCAGTTTTCAGTTAACAGCCAGGCCCGCGAGGGTTGAGATGGCCTCTGGAGACGCCGCTGAAAACTGAAAACTGAAAACTGAAAACCGGAGCCACGATGACCAGACGAGCGAAATTGGGTCTTGAGGATGGGACGGTCTACGAAGGCACCGCGTTCGGCGCCGACGGCGAGCGCGCCGGCGAGGTGGTGTTCAACACCAGCATCACCGGCTACCAGGAGGTGCTGACCGATCCGTCCTACAAGGGGCAGATCGTCTGCATGACCTACACGCAGATCGGCAACTACGGCGTCAACCCCGAAGACACCGAGTCCGGCAAGCCCCAGGTCGAGGGCTTCCTCGTCCGCGAGCGCTCCCGCGTCGCCAGCAACTACCGCTCCACCGCCGACCTCGACAGGTACCTCGCCGACAACGGCGTCATCGGCCTGGAGGGCATCGACACACGCGCCCTGGTCCGCCGGCTGCGCGTGCGCGGGGCCATGATGGGCGTGCTCTCGACGCGCGACCTGGACTCCGCGTCGCTCGTCCACAAGGCGCGGTCCTGCCCCAACATCGTGGGCCGCGACCTGGTGAGGGAGGTCACGCCCGCCGGCCCCTCCCACTGGGCCGCGGGGTTCTCCGGGCCACTGACGACGTACATCCCCACCCGCCCGCCGACCCACCACGTGGTGGCCCTCGACTACGGCATGAAGCACAACATCCTGCGCTGCCTGGTGCAGGTGGGGTGCAAGGTGACGGTGCTGCCGGCGACGGCCACGGCCGACGAGGTGAAGGCGCACAAGCCCGACGGCATCTTCCTGTCGAACGGCCCCGGCGACCCGGAGCCGCTGACGTACGCCATTGATACCATCCGCGAATTGGCGGGGCACAGGCCGATCTTCGGGATCTGCCTGGGGCACCAGCTGATGGGTCTGGCGATGGGGGCGAGGACGTACAAGCTCAAGTTCGGGCACCGGGGGGCGAACCAGCCGGTGCTGAACATGGTGACGAACAGGGTGGAGATCACGACGCAGAACCACGGCTTCGCCGTGGACCTGACGAGCCTGCCGGCGGCCCTGGAGCCGACGCACGTCAACCTCAACGACGACACGTCGGAGGGGATGCGCCACCGCGAGATGCCGATGTTCAGCGTGCAGTACCACCCCGAGGCGTCCGCCGGCCCCCACGACAGTAGCTATCTGTTCGAGGAGTTCCGGCGGATGATGGGGTGAGGCTCAGGGCTTCGGGAGCTGACCGAGGATCTCCATGACGGAGAGCTGAGGGACATCCGTGGGGTCCCTCCCAGCCACCTGTGCCCGCAGCTTCCCCATACGCCCCACGTAGTCCGCCAGATTCTTCCACTGCAGCAGCCATAGCCCGCCCACGTAGACAGGCGTCGGCGGGGTCTGGTAAGGGGGGCGCGGCATGGGGGCCCCAGGGAAGTCGAGGTAGGTCTGAGCCGGCACGATGCTGCCAGGTTGCCCCTTGCCGTAGGCCACGAAATGCTTCGAGGAGATGTTGCTGGTGGCCGGGGGGTGGAGAACGATGGTCGGCGCGGCCGCCACAGGCTCAGACTCGTCGCTGGCTTGTACTCCCACTCCCTGCACGGAGACGTCGAACAGGTAGGGGTCGGCGACCCCCTCGACCTGGATACTCATCTCGTACACCCTGCCCTCCGGCGTGCCCAACACCGGGGTGGCCTGGCTGCCGAACACGGCGATCCAGTCGTCGGACGGGCTCGTTCCGCCCACGAGGATGATCCCTTCGAGGTCATCGGTGTCATCACCCAGCCAGGCGCTCTGTAAGCGTACCGGCGTCTCGCTGTGGCCGTAGGCCACGATGACGCCTTGCGGCACGGGGTGTTCGGGATGGAGGCAGTAGAAGGACATCGGCAGGGTCTCCCGGAGTCAGGGAAGCGGAATGAGGCGAAGGGCTCGGAACGAGGCCACGGCGGCGAACACGAAAACGCCAACCCCACCGGCATGGCTGAACACCGGCTTGAAGCCGGCCGCCCTGCCGCCGGCAGCCTCGCGACAGCCACGCTCCAGCGACGTGGCGAACCTGACGGCGTCAAGTTCCGCCACAGGCCGTCCCAGCCACGCGGCGCGGGCCGCCCGCGGAGTGATCTCCAGGGCGAAAGAACGCCACGCTGGCGCGTCCGGATTGCCGGGGATGAAGACCTCCGGCTGTCGCCGGGTCGAATAAGTTTGGCCCAGGTCATCCCAGCCCGAGCCACCGAAGATTGTGCCGTGCATGTGAATGCGGTTGATCGGACGGACTGGCTGGTCGGGCGGGGGCTGGCCCCTCAGCTGCACGGCGAGGTCCCAGCCGGCCCCCTCGTCGAGCAGGTCGCTGAAGCCGGCCTGGACGAAGGTGTGAAGCATCCCCCCCTGATGGCCGTCCTGGCGGTAGGCCGCGAACAGTCCGACCTCGCCGTCGGGCAGGTTCTGGTGGCGAATCTGGCCGCGGAAGATGAAGCGCTCCATGCCCGTACCCGTCGCCAGCCCCACCAGGCAAAGTCTCGATGACTGGACCGTGAATGCCCCGTCGAGGTGCCGAGAGAGCGTGGACCTCCCCTCGCCGAGCAGGATGCGTGCGTCCCGCGGCTGGCCTTCTCCGTCTAGGAGCTCCGCCCCCACGCCCTTCGCCAGCTCTTGTTCCAGCAGGTCGGCCTCCGTCGGGCGCCTCCGCCCCCACGTCCAGTAGCCGCCCAACCCCACCACCGGCGCCGCCCCGAGCAGCGACGCCAGGAACGCCCGCCGCGGATTCCGCCGCGCCCACCGGCCCACCCGGCCCACGACGCCGAGCTGCGCCTCCGGCCTCTGCCTGTCCAGCCAGCGGCCCAGGTCGTCGGCGAGCGCCTGCGCCGTCGGGTACCGCCGCGCCGGCTGCTTCTCCAGGCACTTCAGGACGATCTCCGCCAGCCCCGCCGGCGTCCCCGCCGGCAGCTGCGCCGGCTCCTCGTGGCAGGTGCGCAGCAGCACCTCCACCTTGTTGCCCACGAACGGCGGACGCCCGCTCAGGCACGCATACAGCACGGCCCCGAGGCCCCACACGTCCGCCGGCACGCCGGCCCGCTTCAGGTCCTCCGCCTGCTCCGGGGCCATGTACCCCGGCGTCCCCGCGGAGGCCCCCGACTCCGTCACGCCCTCCGCCCCCACCAGCCGCGCCAGCCCGAAGTCCGACACCTTCGCCCGGCCCTCGGCGTCGATGAGGATGTTCTGCGGCTTCAGGTCGCGGTGGACGATCCCCACCCCCGCCGCGTGCTTCACCCCGTGGACGTGATGCACCGCCTCGGCCAACCCCTTCACCAGGGCCGCCGCCTCCTCCGCCGGCAGGGGCTTGCCGCCCACGCGGTCCCACAGCGAGCCGCGCGGCATGTACTCCATCACGAGGAACAGCAGGCCCTCGTGGTCGCCCCAGCCGTACACCCCGACGACGCCGTCGTGCTCGACCTGGCCCAGTGCCTCGGCCTCCGCCCGGAAGCGTGCCACCTCGGCGGCGCCCGCCATCCGGCCGGCGAGCATCAGCTTGATCGCGCAGCGGCGCTTCAGCCCTTCCTGCTCCGCCTCGTACACCGCGCCCATCCCGCCGCACTTGATCTCCCGCTTGATCGTGTAGCCGGGGATCGTCGGCAGGCGCGGCGGGCGGCCCCGCTCGTCCGTGGCCGTCGCCGCCTCCACGTGCGGCACGGTCGCCACCCCCGTGCCGGGGGCCTCATCGGTGGGTGGGCGGGCGCCGGCCTTCGCCAGCGACACCGTCTCGACGGCGGTCTGACGCAGACGCCCCTCGGCCTGCTTCAAGGCAGGCAGGGCGGCGTCGTCGCCGGCCACCTCGGGGTGTTCGGCGATCAGCGCCTCGGCCGGCACGCGGTCGCCCGCGCCCCAGCGGGCGGCCTGCTCGGCCAGGAGGCGTTCCAGCGGCGTCGGGGTGGACGTGGGCATCGGGGCGTCCGGGAGTCTGGGGGATCCCACGCATCTTCCTATCCGCCTGTTCGGCGGGGGCAAGGTCGGCGTCTAGAATATGGTGGCCTGGGCCGATGGTATCGGGACGATCCGCCATGCACACGATTCTCCTCCTCGTCGCCCTCGCCGCCGGGCCGCCCGCGCCCTCCATCCCGGCCATCGACGGCCGGCCCGTGTGGGCGTGGGTCGATGACCTGTCTTCGGACGACGTCCTGGTCCGCGAGGAGGCGGCCATCGTCCTCGCCGAGGCCGGTGAGGCGGCACGCCCCGCCCTGCCCCGCCTGTGCGAGCTGACGAAGAGCGGACACCGGCCGTTGCGCGGGCGGGCGCTGATCGCGGTGTGGCGTCTCGGCGGCGAGGCCGTGCCTGCGGCGCTGTTCCTCGGCGAGGAGCTGGCGACGCCGTCGGTGCTGTCCGCCGAGGAGGCGTTGGCGATGATCGTACGCATGGGCCCCGACGGCGCCCCCGCCGTCCCCGCCCTCCTGCGTGCCGGCCGCCCCTCCGAGGCCGTCCGCATGGGCCGCGCCGCCGTCCCACCCCTCCTCGCCGAGCTGGGCGGCCGCGATGCCGACATGCGTCGCCGCGCCGCCACGGCCCTCGCCGCCCTGCGCCCCCACATCCGCGAGGACGAAGTGCCGCTCCTCGGTCCGGCCCTGCTCGACCCCGTCCGCGACGTACGCGTCGAGGCATCGCTCCTCGCCTACGCCCTCGGCGGACGCGGGCCGACGGTGCTGGCCGGCCTCGCCGAGGGCCTGCGTGGCCCGTCGCCCGGCCAGGCCCTGCTCGTCATCGATTCGTCCACGGATCGGCCCGCCGCCCTCGCCGGCCCGTGCCGCGCCCTCCTCTCTCACGCCGACCCGCACGTCCGCCTGTGGGGCGCCCGCATCCTCTTCCAGACCGACGGCGACGCGGAGCGCGTGCTGCCGATCCACGCCGCGTGCCTCGTCGGCGACCCCGCCGTCATCGCCGACGCCCTCCGCGGCCTGGCCCTGCTCGGCCCCGCCGCCCGCCCCGCCCTGCCGCGCCTCCTCGACCTCCTCGACGCCGACAGGAAGGGCGTCCTCCCCACCGAGGAGGCGCTCGCCGCCGTCGGCGCCGACGCCGTGCCCGGCCTCGTGGCCGCGTGGCGCAGGGGGCCGCGGCCCGTGGAGGCGAAGGCGCTGGCGGCCCTCACGCGCATCGGGCCGCCCGCCGTGCCCGCGCTGGCGGGGCTGCTCGACAAGGAGGGCCGGCGCCGACAGACCCTCAGCGCCCTCGCCGGCATGGGCCCCGCCGCGGCCGCCGCACGCCCGGCGCTGGTGAAGCTGGCCGACGCCGACGCCCTCGCCGCCCTGGCCGACATCGGCCTCGACGCCGACGAGGCCGAACGCCTCGCGCTCGGGGCTTGGGATTCCTCTGACCGGCAGTCATCGGCGCTACGATTGTTGCTCTCCGCCGATCCGGCCCACCCGCGCATCGTGCCGCGCCTGCTGCTCATGCTCGGGCGCCCTGAGACACGCGCCGACGCCCTACGCTGGGCGCCCGCCGTGACCAAGGGCCGCGAACGCCTCATCCCGATGATCGTGTCGCTGCTGCGCGAGGCGCCCATCCCGGCGGCCCGCGCCCTCGGCGGCCTCGCCGCCAAGGAGGCGGCCGGGCCGCTCCTCGGCCTGCTGGCATCGCGCGACCACCTCGTCCAGCGCGAGGCACTCACCGCCCTGCGACGCATCGGCGTCGGCGCCGACGTGCTGAGCCCGGCGCTCGTCCGCATGCTGACACGCCGCGAGCCGCACGAGGCCATCCGCACCCTCGGACGCATCGGCGCGGCGGCGATGCCGGCCCGCGATCACCTCGTCCGCCTCGCCAAGGGCGACACGCCCCTGCGTGAGAAGGCCGCCTTCGCCCTGGCGCTCATCGACGGCACCGCCGTGCCCTCGCCGCGCGGGCTCACGTCGGCGTCCGCCGGGACGCGCGCGAACGCGGCACAGCGCCTCGGCGAAGTCGGCCCGGCGGCGAAGACGCACCTCCCCTCCCTCACGCCCCTCCTCGCCGACGAGGAGGACGCCGTCCGCATCGAGGCGGCCGTCGCGATCCTGCGCATCGGCGGCGTGACGGAGAAGCCCGTTTCGGTGATGAAGGGGGTGGCGGCGTCGCACCGGGCCGGCTCGCTGCGTGCCACCCTGGCGACGCGGCTGGAGGAGGCCGGCGCCGCGGCCCGCCCGGCGCGGGCGGTGCTGGAGGCCCTCCGCGACGGCACCGACGCCGAGGCGTCCCTGCCTGCCCGGTGTGCCCTGCGGAGGCTCCCGTGATGGTTCCCGCCCTCCTGATGCTGCTCGCCGGCGCCGAGCCGCTCGTCCTCGGCTCGCCGCGCCTGCGCATGGACGCCACCATCCTGTGCGCCGCGTTCTCGCCCGACGGCGGGCACCTCGTGACGGCGGGCCACTCGCGGCGCGTCTCCTTCTGGGACGTGCGGACGGGCGAGGAGGCGCGGCACGTCGATACGGGGGGCTTCCCCGTCCACTGGCTGCGCTTCTCGCCCGACGGCAGGCTCCTGTACCTCGGCGGCTCCGACGGCTCGGTGCGTGTCCTCGACGCGGCGTCCGCCGGCTTGAAGCGCCGGCTCGTGGACCCGGAGCGCACCTGGGGCACGCCGCACCTGGACCTCTCGCCGGACGGGCGCACGCTGGTGATGCTGCACCAGTTCGAGCGGCAGCTGCTCCTCTTCGACACGGCCAACGGCGCCCTGCGTCACCGGGTCAAGGGGCTGGCCTACTCGCAGCCGGGCCAGACCGCCTTCACGCCGGACGGGCGGCACCTGGTCACCGCCTGGACGGACGGGCGGCTGCACCTGATCGACGTGGCGACGGGGCGGAGCGTCCGCTGCCTGGAGCCGGAGGCGGAGGCGGCGAAGGGCGGCGGCTACGGCCCGCGTGCCGGGGGGATGACGCTCATCGACGGCGGCAGGCGTCTGCTCTACCGCCTCGCCGAGGACCGCCCGTTCCAGGTGCGCGAGGTGGCGACGGGCAGGCTGGTGCGGACGATGCCCCGGCCGGGCGTGGAATACACCTCCACGCAGCCGCTCGACCTCCTCCCCGGCGGGCGTGTCGTCGCCGAGCGCTTCGGGCCGTGGGGCGTGCGCCTCGTCGGCGTGGCGTCGGGCCGCACGATCCGCCATTTCGCCGCGCCCGGCGCCCTGTCGGCGTCGGCGGTCTCGCGCGACGGCAGGCACCTCGCCATCTGCGCCGGCCACGCCGTCTTCATCTGGGACATCGCCTCGGGGCGCGTCGTGACGCAGGGCGTCGGGCATCTGCGTCCGCCGCTGCACCTGACGTTCACGCACGGGGGGGCGCGCCTCGTCTCCATCGGCCAGCGCCGCTGGCGCGTGTGGGACGCGGAGACGGGCCGTCAACTGAGCGAGCACGACGGCCTGCCGACGGAGCTGAAGACGCGGCCGGCGGTGTCCGACGGCGGGCGGTCGCTGGAATTCGTGTCGCTGTCGCGCGGGCGTTACCGCTGGGACGTGGGCGCGTCGGCGGTGACGGCGCTGACCGCGCCGCGCTCGACGCCGCACTACACCGGCGAGGCGGTCAGCCCGGACGGGCGGTGGTACGCCGGGGTGCGTCCGGGGACGAAGTCGCTGCGCGTGATGGCGCTCACCGGGCCGGAGTCCGACCGCGACGTGGGCAGCGTGCCGGAGAGCCACGGCAACGTGCTGGTGTTCTCGCCGGACGCGCGGACGCTGGCCGTCGGTGCGCGCGACCAGTCGCTGACGCTGATCGACCTGGGGACCGGCGCCGAGACGCGCCTGGCCGGCTCGGGCGACGAGGAGGCCGTCGGCGGCGGCAACCACATCGTCTTCCGCCACGACGGGCGCGTGGCGGCCCGCTTCGACGGGCGGCTGCGTCTGATCGAGGTGGCGACGGGGCAGGAGCGGCTGCGCCTGCCGGCGGAGGTCGAGGCACTGTCCTGTGCCCCGTCGTGGTCGGCGGACGGGCGGCTGGTGGCGCTGGCGTTCGGCGAGGGCGTGGTGGTCCACGACACGCTGTCGGGGCGCGAGGTGTTCCGCCGACGCACGGAGCAGGGCGGGGTGCGCTCGCTGGCATTCGCGCCGGGCGGACACCAGCTCGCCACGGGCGGGCAGGATACCACGATCAGGGTGTGGGCCCTGCTGGCGCCGGCGGCGCTGCCACGGGACGGCACGCTGGCCGAGGCGTGGGAGATGCTGCGCGTGGGGACGACGGCAGAGGCGCACCGGGCGATGGCGCGGCTGATGGCCGAGCCGGGGCGGTCGGTGCGGCTGGTGTGCGAGGGGCTGCGTCCCCGCCCGCCGGCGGACGCGAAGACGCTGGCGCGGCTCCTCGCGGAGCTGGACGACGGCGCCTACGCGGTGCGTGCGAATGCCGAGGCGGCGCTGGCGAAGATCGGCGGGCCGGCGCGCGAGGCGCTGAAGCGTGCGGCGAAGGAAGGGGCGGCGGAGGTGCGGTCGGCGGCGGGGCGTCTGCTGGAGGCGCTGGACGGCCCGGCGGCGCGGCGGCGCGAGGCGCGGGCCGTGGAGCTGCTGGAGCTGCTGGGGGCGCGGGAGGCGTTGCGGGGCATCGTGGGGCGGGCGCGGCCCCTGGCGGAGGAGGCGTTGCGCCGCCTCGATGACGCGGAGGCGGCGGCGGGGATACAATGAGGTTGGCGCGGGCTTCCCGCCGCGTGATACAGACACGGCACGCTCACGCCGTGCCGCTCGCCCCACGGGGAAGCCATCTGATCCGCCCTCTTGACACCGCCCGGAGACCGTGGAGGCCACGTTCATGTCCACCCCCGTCGGCAACCCCATGTGGATGCAGCTCTTGCAGGGCCCCGCCGGCGGCGGCCCCGCCGGCTACGACCTCGGCATGCTCGTCCTCCGCCTCGGGTTCGGCGGCTTCATGGCCTTCGGCCACGGGCTGCCCAAGGCGCTCGGATACTCCTCGTACTCCACGACGTTCCCCGACCCGCTCGGCATCGGCGTGGCCAACAGCCTCAACGGCGCCATCGCCAGCGAGCTGGTCTTCGGCATCCTGGTCATGCTCGGCGTGTTCACCCGCCTCTCGACGCTGCCGGTGATCTTCAGCATGGTCGTGGCCGCGTTCGTCATCCACGCCAAGGACCCGCTGTTCATGGGCGGCGGCGCCGCCAAGGAGCCGGCGCTGCTCTACCTGATGGCGTTCGTGGCGATCCTGTGCGCCGGGCCGGGGCGGTTCTCCGTCGATGGCATGGTGCAGCCCCCCAACCCCTCGAAGCCCGAATGACACCCCCGCTGGCCTATTGCACCAACGTCCACGCCGGGCCCGACCTGGCGCGGTGCCTCGCCAACCTCCAGACGCACGCCCTGGCGGTGAAGCGTCTGCACTCGCCCGACGCCCCCATGGGCGTCGGGCTGTGGCTGGCCGCCGAGGGCGCCGAGGAGGTGATCCGGTCCGCCCGCGAGGGCGAGCTGCGCGACTGGCTGCGCGGACACGGGCTGGTGCCGTTCACGCTCAACGGCTTCCCGCACGGCGACTTCCATCAGCCCGTGGTCAAACACGCCGTCTACCTGCCGACGTGGTGGGAGGAGCCACGTTTCAGCTACACCGCCGACCTCATCGACATTCTGCACGCGATCCTGCCCGAGGGGATGGCCGGGAGCATCTCGACGCTGCCGATCGCGTGGGGCGAACCGACGCCCCCCGAGGCCGAGCTCACCGAGGCGGGCAAGAACCTGGTGGCGTTGTGCGAGGTGCTGTACGCCCTGGAGGACACGACGGGGCGGCTCATCCACGTGTGCATCGAGCCGGAGCCGGGCTGCGTGCTGGACCACGCCTCCGACGTGGTGACGTTCTTCGAGCGGCACGTCCTGCCGCACGGCGACGAGGGGATGATCCGGCGGCATCTGCGTGTCTGCCATGACGTGTGCCACGCGGCGGTGATGTACGAGGGTCAGGCGGAGGTGCTGGAGACGTACCGGCGGGCGGGGATCAAGGTGGGGAAGGTGCAGGTGTCGTCGGCGGTGCGGGCCGACGGCTCGGACGGGTCGCTGGCGCAATTGGCCGCGTTCGACGAGCCGCGCTATCTGCACCAGGCCGTGGTGCGGCACGCCGACGGGCGTCTGACGTTCCACGAGGACCTGGCGGCGGCGCTGGCGGGGCCGCGTGGCGTCGAGTACCGGGTGCATTTCCACGTGCCGATCTACCTGGAGCGGTTCGGGCAACTGGAGGCGATGCAGGGGGCGATCCGCGAGTGTTTGGCGGCGCTGCGTCCCGGCGAGTGTGAGCACTTCGAGGTGGAGACCTACGCGTGGGGGGTGCTGCCGGCGGAGCTGCGGGTGCCGGACCTGGCGACGGGGATCGCGCGTGAGATGGGATGGCTGGCCGGCGTCATGGGGTGAGGGCACGGCGCGGCGGGATCTGGACCTCGTTAGCGGGCGAGGTGGTAAGATGTCAGGGAGGCATGGGGGCGGGGTGCCGGCATGGCGGCGGGCGATTCGACATCCGGGCCGACCATCCACGAGGCCGAGCGGGCGTCCGGGCCGTCCGGTGCGGTGCTGTGGGGTGCGGAGATCACGCAGGCCGAGGCCGTCGCCCGTCGGTCGGCCGGCCTGGATGTCGTGGTGCGGGGCGACGACCAGAAGGCGAACCGCCGGCTGGCTGGCGCCATCGAGGCCGCGGCGGGGCCGTGCTACCGCAGCGAGCCGCATGAGCGGGCCGGCCCGGCGGCGCTGCCCCACTGGCAGCAAGAAATCGCCCCGCCCGCCGGCCACTGCTTCTACGAGACGGATCGCCGCAAGGCGAGGAGGGGCGCGTGAGGTTCTTCACCAGGGATCTGTACCGCCGCACCCGCTCGGACGACGACGACGTCCTCGACGCGGCCGCCGAGGAGTGGGAGTGCGCCAACGAGGCGTACCGGGCGCACCGGGCGGCCATCGAGCCGCTGATGACGGCGGGCGTGCGCGAGATGGCGGGCCTGCTGCTGCACGACGCCGAGGTGCGGACCCTGGCCAGGGAGAACGGCCGGCTGCACCTCGTGTTGCACAAGGACATCCCGCCGCGCGACCTGGTCCTGTTGGATTACGAGCTTGTCGGCGAGCCGTCGGTGGAGACGTTCACGGACGCCCCGCGCCCCTGGGAGGCGGCCACCGATTTCCAGTTCGACGAGCTGGACGCCGAGCGCGAGGGCGGCGGGGTGGTGTTCACGCAGGCCATCGTCCTGGGGAGCGGCTGGCTGGTGCGGTTGCGGTTCCGTGACGTGCGGGTGACGGTGGCGCAGCCGCTGAGCGCCCCGGAAGCGGGCAGGGCGATGGCCGGGGCGTGAGGGCGCCATGGCCTCGTCGGGCCTTGAGAATGTCACCTGGGATACCCAAGTCGGAAGGGGCCTGTCGCGGGCCGATCATCGGCCTCCTTTCGGACTTGGCGGCGGAGTCTCAGGCGTCATTCATGGGCCGCTGAGGGTGAGGACAACACGGAAGCCCACACCGCCCCCATCCTCCGGCGAATAGTCATCCCGACACGCCGACCGGCAGAACTCCGGGCGTTCGCAGAAGCTGCCGCCCCGTGCCACCCGCTCGGTGCCCTCCGGCGGCCCCGTCGGGTCCGACACCGGCCCCACAGGGTAGGGCGCGTGCCAGTCGGCGCACCACTCCCAGATGTTGCCGTGCATGTCGTGCAGGCCGAAGGCGTTAGGCGGGTACGACCCCACCGGGCACGTCCGCCCGAGCCCGGAGACCTCGTAGTTGGCCCAGAGGGTGTCGAGAGTATCGCCGAAGCAGAACGCCCCCGAGGCGAGGCCGCCGCGACACGCGTACTCCCACTCCGCCTCCGTCGGCAGACGGTACACGAGCCCCCGCGCGATCTCCTCCGGCAGCGCCGAGAGCTTCTCGCAGAACGCCGCCGCATCCGCCCATGACACGTTCTCCACGGGGAACGCCCCCGTGTCCAACCCCTCCACCCTCGCGTTCTCCTCCCCCGTCTTCGAGAATTCGCTCGGGTTGACTCCCACCATCGCCTCGTACTGCGCCTGCGTCACCGGGCACACGCCCATCCAGAATGCTCTCGTCAGCGTCACCCGGTGCCGGGGGCCCTCGTTGTCCCGCCGCCGCCCCTCGCTCTCCGGCGACCCAATCCAGAACGTCCCGGCCGGGATGAGCACAAGCCTCATCCCGATGCCGTTCGTGATCTCCGGCACGCAGGGGCGCACCCCGGCGGCGATCAGCTCGCGGATGCGATCCTCCGCCGGCACCCACCTGAGCGTGGGGCCGCTCGACTGATCCATCGTCCGGAGGCGCCGGCACAGGCGCAGCAGCTCGGCGCGTCCGTCCTCGCCCTGCTCCTCCAATCGATCCGCGACGGCGAGCCAGAGGACTTCGTCCTCCGGCGTCCGGTACAGGCACGACAGCAGCGAGGCGAGGTCGGTCATGACTCGGTAAGCCGCCTCCGCTCTTCCACCGCGCTCGGCACCTCGTGATGCGGTCCGTGCGGTGATTGTCGCCGGGCGCCGACGCCGCGGCAATGACGCCGGGATACATTGACGGCACTCACTTCTCGCGAGGGACCACCATGTTCCGCCTCCTCCCGCTCCTGCCGCTCCTGCTCGCCGCCGACTGGCCGCGTTTCCTGGGCCCGGACGGCTCCGGCGTCAGCGCCGACAAGGTGCCATCCGAGTGGTCGTCCACGAAGAACCTCAAGTGGAAGGCCGACCTGCCGGGGCCGGGGTCGTCCAGCCCCGTCGTCGTCAAGGGCCGCGTCTTCGTGACCTGCTTCACCGTGTCCGGCACGGCACTGAAGGAGCGCCACCTCGTCTGCCTGGACCGCAAGGACGGCAAGGAGCTGTGGCGGAAGACCGTCGCCGCCGGCAAGGGCGAGGACCCCTACCGCGGCTTCCTCGCCGAGCACGGCTACGCCAGCAACACGCCGGCCAGCGACGGCGAGAGCGTCTTCGTCTTCCACGGCAAGGGCGGCGTCATCGCCTACACCCTCGACGGCAAGGAGCTGTGGAAGAAAGTTGTGGGCAGGATGTCGTCGGGCAAGCGCTGGGGGTCGGCGGCCAGCGTGATCGTCCACAAGGACGCCGTCATCGTCAACGCCGCCGAGGAGGGCCGGGCCGTCTTCGCGTTCGACCGCAAGACGGGCAAGCAGCTCTGGAAGACGGAGGCGGACGGCCTGGAGCTGTGCTACGGCACGCCGGCGGTGTTGAAGCGCGACGGGCGGGACGAGCTGCTGTTGGCGGTGCCGGGCGAGCTGTGGGCGATGAATCCGGAGACGGGGAAGCTGCGCTGGTTCGCGACGACGGAGGCGGAGGGGAACCTGGCGGCCAGCGTGGCGGTGTCGGGCGAGACCGTGGTGCTGACGGGCGGCTACCCGCGCACGGTGATGCAGGCGTTCAAGGCCGGCACCAAGGGCGACGTGACGAAGTCGAATGCCCTGTGGAGCGTCAGCGGCAGCTACGTCCCGTCGCCGGTGATCCAGGGCGGCGTGGTGTACTGCGTCAACGACCGCGGCTTCGCCACCGCGAGCGACCTCAAGAGCGGCGAGGCGCTGTCCACGGTGCGGCTGGCGGTGGGAGGGGGCGGCGGCTTCAGCCGCCCGGTGTACGCCACCGCGGTGCTGGCGGGCGGCCACCTGATCGCCGTGACGCGCCGGGCCGGGACGTTCGTGTTCACGGCGGGCAAGGAGCTGAAGCAGGTCGCCCACAACAAGCTGGACGACGACAGCCAGTTCAACGCGACGCCGGCGGTCAGCGACGGCGAGCTGTTCCTTCGCTCGGACAGGGCGGCGTACTGCATCGCGGCGCGGAAGTGAGGCCGAATCCCCTTGAGGTCAGCTCGGCCTTGCTCGGGTCGCAGCGGCGCGGCCTTTGCAACGTCCCCCTCCGTGCCGGCCCGCGTGCCGGAAGACACGGCGGCCAGACACGGGCCGCAAGAACACGGGAGGGAAGATCATGGCTGACACCATCAAGGGCGGCATCGCCGCCGACAGGATCAAGGAGCGGATGGACGTGATCGCGTCCTGCGGCAAGAAGATGGGGGTGGTGGACCGCGTCGAGGGCGGCGCGATCAAGCTGACGAAGAAGGACAGCACCGACGACATGCACCACTTCATCCCGCTCGGCTGGGTGGACCGCGTGGACTCCCACGTCCACCTCAGCAAGAACTCGATGGAGACGGAGGTCGGCTGGAAGACCGACGCCGCCTCCTGCGCCTGCCCCTGAGGTACAGAGGCCGGCCCCGAGGACGGGCACCGGGCGTGGCAGGGGCGGATGGGCCGGCCCAACCCCGTCACGCCCCGCCACCCGCCAAAGCCACGGGCTCACCGGTTGGCCGGCAGCTCGCTGCCGTCGTCCGGCCGGCAGGCGAGCAGCGAGGTGGCAGCGCGCACCCGGGCAGACGGTGCGGGCACCGAACCGTCCTCCGCCCACCGGGGGCGTGTCACGCCGGAGTCAGAGCATGTGAATCTTTCGACGTTCGTACAGGCGATTTCGCCTTCCACGGCA
>CAZVZK010000163.1:0-22817 GCA_964630925.1 uncultured Alcaligenaceae bacterium | reverse complement strand
TAGGGGTCAGGGGTCAGGGGTCAGGGGTCAGTAAGAGAACAGCCAGTGAACAGCCGAGAGAACAGCCAGGAGCGTGGGGTCTTGTCTTCACTTGTCTTCTCTTCTTCTTACTGACCCCTGACCCCTGACCCCTGACCCCTCTTCACCGCAACACGTTGAAGCGGATGATGAGGGTGGTGATGAGGGCGACCAGCAGGACGAGGATCAGCACCGAGTTGATGACGATCCCCGCCGTGGCGAACGCGCCGGGCGCGTGGGTGCGTTCGGCCCATTGCAGGCCGCGGATGCCGAACCACAGGCCGAACGCGGGGATGGGCGCCAGGATGAACGGCAGCAGGGTCAGCACGTCGAGCAGGCCGCGCTGGTCCTCACGGCTCAGCCGTCCGCCGAGCATGGCGAAGGCGGCGAACCCGCCGACGGCGACCAGGGCGCCGGCGGGGACGGCGAAGGGGAGGAGGATGGCCAGGATGAGGGACGACAGGCCCCATTCACGGGCGTGGGGCGTCGGGGGGCCGTCGGGGGTCTGGAAGGACGGGGGCGGGGTGAAGGACATAGGCGGACGCCTCCGGCGTGGGATCGCTCCCCGTCAGGCTATCGGCGGGGGGCCGGCGTGGCCGGGCGGAAGCGGGGGAGAAATCCGCCTTGATTCTCTCAAGAAGGGAGGCTATCCCGCCGACACACGTACCCGAAATGGACGGCTGGAGGAGGCTTGCCAATGGCGGCCCGCAAGATCTTGATCGCTTTGGCGATGGTGGCCCTCTCGCTCAGCACCGGGTGCCGGAGCTACTGCGAACGCAACTACCCATGCCCGGCGCCCGCCTACGGCGCCTACCCGGCCCCCTGCCCGCCGCCGAACTACGGCGCCGTGCCTGCGGGGGTTCCGGCCCCCCGCGTGATGTCGAACTGCACCTGCACCTGTCAGTGACGCCGGCGTTGGGTGCGCGTTCGGGCCCCTCACGGGGCCCGCTCGCCTGGGCCGTCAGCGGCCACGCGACATCGCCGCCCAGGCGATCAGGGCGGCGGCGCCGACGCCCAGCACCGCCAGCACCACCCAGCCCGTCGCGATCAGCGCGTTCAGCCGCGCCTCGCGCTCCTTCACCTCGTCCGTCCAGTAGACGACGGCGACCTTCTCCTGCAGACGGCCGAACACGCCGGCCAGGAACGCCTGCTGGTTGGCCGGGTCCGACGGGCCCGTCGCCGCCAGGTAGCAGCCGCCGAACAGCAGGCGCTCCGGCGGGGCGTAGGTCGAGAAGCCCTCTTCCAGGATGCGGGTCAGGTGGGCCCGCTTCTGCTGCATGTCGCACAGCAGCTCGAAGAGGCGGGCGTTGCTCTGCAGGGCCTCCTCCAGTGTCGGCGTCGGCGTGCCTTCGAGGCGGAACTTCTGCACGATGGAGGTGCGCAGGAAGCCCTGGCAGATCCACTCGGCCAGGCTGCGGAACATGGCGGCGACGGCGTCGGGGCCGCCCTTGAGCTGGGGCATGAGGGCGGTGCGCTGGCCGATGCGGCGGCGGCGCTCCTCGACGGGGAAGCCGGCGATGAAGTCGGTGAAGCCGGGGGCCGACTCCATGTCGCAGATGGTGACGAAGACGGGGCAGTGGACGCCCAGCGCCGAGCGGGCGGCCTCCATGTCGCGCTTGCAGGCGTCGGCCACGTCGGCGGCGTCCTGGGGCGAGTCCAGCCCGGCGAAGGGCACCAGGACGAGCATGCCGTTGACGGCGCAGTAGGGCTTGCGGTCGCGGACGAGGAGGCGGCAGAAGTGGCGCAGGCGGGCCGTCTGGATGTCGAGCTGCTCGGCCTGCCGGCTGAGGGGGCGCATGGGGCTGGCCTGGCGCTCCATGCGGCGTAGCTCGCGGCGTTCGGGGGCGGGGAGGCGGCGCGGGTCGCCGCCGGGGGCGCGGGCGAAGATGGCCTGGATCTCCAGGGACTGGCCGTCGCCGCCCTCGCCGGGCTTGAGGGTGCGTTCGTTCTGGGCGCCGCCCTCGTCGCTGACGGGGCCGCGGGTGATGGGTGAGGTCAATTCGCGGGCGAGGTTGCCCAGGACGGAGGCGCCGGGGCACATGACGAAGAGGCCGTCCTCGGCGCCGAAGAGGAGGACGGGGGGGTCGCCGGTGGGCACCTGCTGGAGCTTGATGACGAGGCCGGAGGCGCGGATGAGGGCCTCGGGGCCGCCCTCGGGCTGGCCGAGGATGAGGTAGAGGGGGAGGTCGTCGGGCTTGAGGCCGGCGGCACGGAGGGTGTCGAGGGCCATGCCCCAGGCCTGGTCGATGTCGGGGAAGTCGCCGCGGACCTCCTCGCGGACGAGCAGGCCGTAGAGGACCCAGGCGAGGAGGAGCATGGCGTAGAAGAGCAGGAAGAGGATGGGCATCCACGCCTTGCGCAGCCACTCCGAGCTGCCGGGGATGATGGTCCACCAGCGGGTGTAATAGACGTCGAGGAACCACAGGCCGACGGCGATGCCGGCGATGAGGAGGACGTGGAGGACGAGCCAGAGGGCCCGCGCCATGCCGGTGAGGTTCTCCTCGGAGAACAGCGGCACGAGCAGGCCGAGGAGCCACTGGAAGAAGGTGCCGATCCAGGCGAAGAAGGCTTGCATCGCGCGTCCCCGGCGGTCACTTGAGGGAGTTGACGGCGAGGAAGCCCGCCGTGAAGATGGCGCCGAACAGGACGGCGACGAAGCCGAACAGGAGCCAGCGGAGGCGTCCGGTGGCCGACAGCAGGGGGACCTCGGCGGGCGGGACGGGCGTCTCCGCCGGCTCGTCGGTCCAGCGGACGCGGCCGCGCAGGCCGGACTGGGTCTCGAGCTGGTCGCGGCGGTCGCGCAGCTCGCGGAGGTTCTTCGTCTTGGTGGCCTCGTTCATGTCGGGGTCGGCACGCAGCTCGCCGCGGAAGCCGAGGAGGAGGCAGAGGGTGAAGACCTCGAGGGCGGCGCGGTCGGAGCGTGTGGAGGCCTTGGACGCCTGCTCCCAGAAGGTGCTGGCGCGAGAGCGGGTGTGGTAGAGGGCGGGCTCGAGGGCCTTGGCCGCCCAGTCCGACTGCCAGGGGGAGTCGATGATGAACAGCTCGTCGAGCCAGCACACGAGGGCGTAGCGGATGCCGAGGTACTCGTCGTCGGGCTGGCCGTGGCCGTCGGCCTGGCGGGAGACGCGCAGCTTGCCGCGCAGGTCGGACTGGACGGCCTCGACGCTGAGCGGCTTGCCCTGGCGGAGCATGTCGCGGTACTTGAGGGCCTGCTTGAGCAGGGGGTAGACTTCGGAGACGAGGTCTTCGGCCACGGGACGTGCCTCCGGGGGGTCACTTCTTGGCGCGGGCCTCGGCGGCGACGCTGGAGCCGAGGTCGCCGAGGATGGCGGCGGCGCGGTTGGCGTCGGCGACGGTGTCGAACTGGACGTAGCCGACGAACTTGTCGCCGAGGACGGACATCATGAGGCCGTGCAGCGAGAGGCCCTCCATGGCCCACTGGTTGGTGAGGCGGTGGGCGAGGCCGGCGGCGTTGTCGCCCTCGACGCGGAGGACGATGGGGAAGTCGACCTCGTGGAGGCCGGCGTGGCGTGCGGCCTTGACGGCGGCGGCGCCGGTGACGGGGGCGACGCAGAGGAGGCCGGTGCCGGGCTTGTCGGGGTTGCGGCGTGTGTAGATGTATTCGAGGTTGGCGCCGTCCTCGGCGAGGAGGTGGAGCTTGGCGGCGACGCCGCCGGCCTGGTCGATGACCTCGCCGGCCCAGATGTGGATTCGATCCAGCTTGAAGCTCATGACAGCGAGCCTCCCTATGGGGATGTGCAGATGAGGTTGATTATACCCAGGCGCGGGTGAAGGCAAGGGAGGGGGCAGAAGCCGGGGCGCGTGAACGGGGGCGGGATGAGCGGGCCGGTGGCCGGTGGGGCGGGTCGTGCCGAGAATGACGGCGGTGTCTGCCCCGCGAGGGGACGTGGCAACGGGGGGAGGCCGGTCTGGACGGGCGCTCCCCCACTTTCATTTCACCAATCCCGCACGTCTGTCATGCCGTCCAGGGGCGGGAGTAGCTCGGGCAGGCGCGCCCTGTCGATCTGGGTGCGGATGAGGTCGGCGCGGGCCTCGTTCTCCGGCCCGCCCTGGTCGGCGAACCAGTCGGCCATCACCAGACGCGGGGCGTCGTCGTCCGGCGTCTCGCGGATCGCCTCGATCAGACGCTCACGCTCGGTTGACATTCGGCCTCCCGGCTGGCCGTGCCGTCAGACGCCGGCCTTCTGGCGGAAATCGTCGAGCGTGCTCGACTGGGCGAAGAGCTGGGCACAGCGTTTCAGCTCGTCCACGGTCTTCCTCGCCAGGTTCTCGCGCGTCTCCGGCGGCACGGGGCCGAACCGGGCCGCGAGCATGTCGGCGACCATCTCGGCCCGCCCGCGCGCCTCGCCCTCCGCCATCCACGCCTCGACCACCTTCGAAGGCCGCACGTTGACTCCCTCCATCGCCCGCCTCCATTTCTCGGCCCGGCCCGCCAACTCGGCGAACATCGGCGTCAGGGACAGGTCCGTCAGGCGCTCCGGGTCGGCCACCAGATCCGCCTGCCCCCGCCAGAGGTCGATGATACCATCCTCATCCGCCCCTTGCATCAGCGGAATCCACGGCAGCGCCGAACGCGGGGCCGCCCCGCCGGCCATCCCGGCCAGCACGTCGGCGGCGGGCATGGCGGCGAAGTCCCGGACGATCGGCGAGACGGCCATGCCGTGCGTCTCGTCCCACGCCATCACGCGGCGAACGTCGGCGCTCCCCGTGAGATGCACCACGACGGGGAGGATCGAGTAACGGTCGCCGGGCAGGGCGCTCGGCCTCTCCGCCAGCCAGGTCAGGCCGCCGTAGACCATCACCCGCCCCGGCATCCGGGCGTCCGGTGCGGTCAGGAATTCGATGGGGATGGCCCACGGCACGCCGCCCTGGTCCAGCCGGGTGACGCGGGCGATGAGGTCGCCCGCCCGCTCCGGCATGCCGGGGAAGACGAGCTTGGAGTCGAGCCAGCGGTCGAACCGCGCCCTCTCCGGCGGCATCCCCAGTAGCCAGCCCAGCAGAGGCCCGCGGGCCAGCCGCAGCAGGCCACGGCTGCCCTGGTCGTAATGGGTCTCCTCCACGGCCGGCCCCTTGGGGTGTGCGGACGAGGCTGATTCTACCACGGCGCGGATGAAGGCGAGGGCCATCGCCCCCAGACGCGAGTATGGACGCCGGCGGGCGTCGGACGGGGAATGACGGCGGAGAGCGAGACGAGCTGGGGCCAGGCCGGCGACGCAAGAAGACGCTCCAGCTCCGAGACGGGCGACTCGCCCTGGCGTTCGTCGTCGTCGGGCAGACGCGCCCTGTCGATTTGGGTGCGGATGAAGTCGGCGCGGGCCTCGTTCTCCGGCCCGCCCTGGTCGGCGAACCAGTCGGCCATCACCAGACGCGGGGCGTCGTCGTCCGGCGTCTCGCGGATCGCCTCGATCAGACGCTCGCGCTCGGATGCCATCGCGGATCCCCATGAAGCCCGACGCGCCGGCGGGGGATTGCTGTCCCCCGCCGGCGCGTCGGGCTGCGACGACCTGTCCGCCCACGGCTCAACGCCGCGGGCGCCTCGGTCACTTGGCGTCGGGCACGTCGGCCTGGGCCGCCTGCAGGATGCGCTTGCTGTCGTCGTCCTGCACGAACGCGATCACCTTGAACTTCGACAGCTTCAGGGGCCGGTCCGGCCACTGGAAGTTGGCCAGGCCGCGGGCCGCGAACGCCGTCGCGTAGCCGGTCAACTGCTTGTCGAGCGTCTTACGCAGCTCGTCCACGTCCACCGTGGCCTTGTGCGTGCTGCCCTCCTTCTTCTCCAGGGTGAAGCCGGCCACGCCGCCCGGGAACGAGCGCACGACGTTGTGGTGCAGGCGCTGGCCGTTGCCGCCCTGGTAACGCACCACTTCCTCGACGAGGGCGATGCGTAACTTGACCTTGTCGCCGGCCTCCTTGAGGTCGGAGACGGCGGCGCTGACCTCGATCTTGGAGCCGTCGCGCTTGACGTCGAGCTTGATGGCGCCCTCCTGATCGACCTCCAGGTTCTTGTCGAGGGCCTCCTTGAGCTTGCCGAAGCGGTCCTCGCCGTCGGGCTTGCGGCCGCCGAGGGCGGGGCCGGCCTTGCCGTCGAGGATGATGGTCGGGCAGCCGCGCACGTCCTCGCCGTAGTACTGCCCCCGCGCCTCGCTGAAGGCGTTGGTCATGGGGTCGGGGCCGGGGACGTGCAGGTGGTACTGGAGCATCACCACCTCCTTGCCGGTGTAGGCCTTGGCGGCGGCGTCGAAGGCGATGTCCGCGGAGACGCACGGCGGGCACTGCGAGCCGGTGAACATCTCGACCAGCACGACGCGGCTGCTCTTGCCCTTGCGGCCGGCGAACTTCTCGACCTTGAACTCGATGTTCTTCTCGGCGAAGGCCTTGTCCAGGTCGGCCTCCAACTTCTCCAGGGCCGCCAGCTCCTTCTTGGCCTCGTCGCCCTTGCCACGCTTGTTGAGAGCGCCGATGAAGAGCTTGGCGACGGCGACCTTCTCGGCGGCGGGGGCGTCCTCCTTGAGGGCCTTCATCGCCTTGCGGGCGTACTCCAGGCCGAGGTCGCCCAGCTCGGCCACCTTCGAGTCGGTCAGCGTGTTGATGATGAACGCCCTGGCCGGCAGACGCGCCGGCCCCTCGTTGGCCATGATGATGGCGTCGGCGGCCTTGCCGGCCTCGCCGGCGTCCTCCGCCTTGCCGTGGCGGGACAGCATCACGAGCAGGACCTGGTTGGCCGACGAGCGCTGCTGGGCCGGCGTCTCCTCGTTGATGAACTTCATGCCGGCGCGGGCGAAGTCGATGGAGAGGGAGGCGATGGCGGGCGACGGCGAGCCGTTGAGGATGTTGGCGACGTAGCCGTTGCCGGACAGCTTGCCCTCGTCGCCCTTCTGGGCCTTGACGATCTCGTCGCCGAGGCGTTTGGCCTCGGGGGCGAGCTTGTCGGCGTCGGCCTTCTTGTCGTTGAGGATGAGGTTGGCGGCCAGCCCGAGGTTGGCGGAGAGCTGCGTGTTGAAGGGCATGTCCTTCTCGAGGAGTTTGACGGCCTCGCGCGACATCTCCAGCGCCAGCGGGGCCAGCTCCTTGTTGGTGCGGAAGATGTTGGCCAGGGCCATCCCCCGGCCCACCTTCATGAGGTTGCCGAACTCCGAGACGGACTTGAGGGACTCCTTGGCGTACTCCTTGTACTCATCCGGCTTGGCCTTCGACTTCTGCAGCTCGCCGAGGAGGACGTCCATCGCCACCAGGCCGACGGGGCGGCCGGCGTGGCTCTTGCCGACCTCGTACAGCTCCTTGATCTTCTCGTCCGACTTCTCCTTCTTGAGGGCCGCCTCCAGGTCGCCGAAGGCGCCGACGACCTGCTGTGCCATCTTGGGGTCGATGTCGGTCTGCTCGGTCTTCTCGAACCAGACGGGGAGCATGGTGTTGCCGATGCGGACGGCCCCGCGGATGGTCTCCTTGTCGTCCTTGGGGGGCGGCTGGATGGTGAAGGCGAAGAACTGGGTCTGCGCGCCCTTGCCGGCGACGTTGAGGATGAAGGACATGGTCTTGGCGCCGGTCTTGATGTTATCGACCTTGGCGTTCTTGAACTGGGGGGCGACGCCGGCGACGATCTCGACGGCCTTGCCCTCCTTGTCGATCTTGAGGAGCCAGAGGTTGACCTCGAACTGCTGCTGGGGCAGCAGGACCTTCCAGGTGCCCTCGTAGGGGGAGTCGGCGGCGAGGGCGACGCCGGTGGCGGCGCCGAGGACGAGGAGGATGGCCAGCGGGCTCATCCACGATCTGCGCATGGGGGCTCTCCTTGGGGGCGATGATGTTGCTCTCGACAGGGTAGACGAGCGAGAGCGGCGGGTATGGCGCTGTTTTACGAGCCCGCCCCCTCCGCCCGCCACCCGGCGTGCCGTTTTTGCACCACCTCCAGCGCCTCGCGCACCGTGGGCACGCAGGTCGGGATGGCCACGTCCACGTCGCCGGCCAGCTGCACGGGCCGCTCGGCCATGTTGCGCCGCGCCCAATCGACCAGCTCCTGCCACATGGGGCCGACGAGGATGAGGGGGGTGCCGTAGAGCTTGCGGACCTGGAGGAGCTGCCAGACCATGAGCGTCTCCAGGGCGGTGCCGATGCCGCCGGGCACGACGATGAAGGCGTCGGAGAGGAGGACGAAGTGGTGCAGGCGGGTGAAGAAGGTCTTGTGCGAGTACGCCTTGCCGACGAAGGCGTTGGCCTCCTGCTCGAAGGGGAGGTCGACGCGGATGCCGATGGAGCCGAGCTTGTCGGAGGGGTCGCCCTGCATGGCGCCCTCGTTAGCGGCCTGCATGAGCCCCGGCCCGCCGCCGGTGACGATCTGGCAGCCGAGCTTCGCCAGCTCGCAGGCGAGGAGCTTCACGTCGTCATACTCCTTGGACCCGGGCTGGATGCGTGCGGAGCCGAAGATGGTGACGTGGAAGTGCGGGAGGCGCGGCGGGCGGAGGAGGGTGAGGTTGTTGACCACGTCCCAGAGGGCGAGGACGGACTGCTGCACGACCGCGAGAACTTCCTCGGGCCTCGTCACCGCCGCCGCCTTCTCGCTCATGGCTCCGTCTCCGGGGCGATGGGGCATGAGATACGGCGCGGGCCGGCTTTCTTGTAGAAGGCAGAAGAGGTTGTCCACGGATCACACGGATCACACGGATCACAGCCAAGACAAGAAGCAGACAGAAGATCAGACGCATTCTGCCGCTATTTATTTGCTTTGGTTCTGATCCGTTTGATCCGTGTGATCCGTGGACGACCTTCTTCCTTCCTGCCGCGGTGAGATGGCGTGTGGCGCGGCGTATACAATGATGTCACCCGGCCCCGGAGAGGAGACCATGTCCGACCCCGCCGAGAAGGCCAGGGCGTTCCCCACGACGCCCGGCGTCTACCTGATGAAGGACGACAAGGGCGTCGTCCTGTACGCCGGCAAGGCCAAGAACCTGCGTTCGCGGGCCTCGCACTACTTCACGAAGGCCGCCGCCGAGGACCATCGGACGCGCGACCTCGTGCCGCTCATCGCGGACATCGACTTCGTGCCGGCGGAGTCGGAGGTCGATGCGCTGCTGCTGGAGGCCCGCCTCGTCAAGGACATCCAGCCCCGCTTCAACATCGAGCTGAAGGACGACAAGACCTTCCCGTACCTCCAGATCAGGGTCCGGGAGGACTTCCCGCGCGTCGAGTTCACCCGTAAGCCGCGCCGCAAGGGCGTGAAGCTGTACGGGCCGTTCACCAGCGCCAAGACGCTGCGGGCGGCGATCCGGGTGTTGCAGCGGGTGTTCCAGTTCCGGACGTGCTCGCTGGACATCGCCGACGGGGACGAGAAGTGGCGGTGGTTCCGCCCGTGCCTGCTGCACTCCATCCGGCAGTGCACGGCGCCGTGCAACCTGCGGGTGACGAAGGACGATTACCGCAAGCAGATCCGCTCGCTGCGCATGGTCATGGAGGGCAAGAAGGCCCGCCTCCTGAAGGAGATGGAGGCCGACATGAACGAGGCCAGCAAGGCGCTGCGGTTCGAGCGGGCCGCCCGCATCCGCGACGACATCAACGCACTCCAGAAATTGTCCGAGCGCGGGTCGGTGACCGACGACCCGCAGCCGGAGGTCTTCCCCATCGACCCGAAGAAGGGCTTGAAGGGCCTGCAGAAGGTGCTGGGGCTGGAGACGACGCCGCGGACCGTGGAGGGGGTGGACATCGCCCATTTGCAGGGCGAGTCCACGGTGGCGTCGCTGGTGGCGTTCATCGACGGGCTGCCGTTCAAGGGCGGGTATCGGCGTTTCAAGATCCAGACGGTGGACGGCGTGGACGACTTCGCCAGCATCCGCGAGGTGGTGATGCGGCGTTTCCGGGGGTTGGCCGAGCGCGACGAGGTGTTCCCCGACGTGCTGCTGATCGACGGGGGCAAGGGCCAGCTCAACGCGGCGGTGCAGGCGTTCGAGGCGTTGGAGATCAAGCCGCCTATCCTGCTGTCGCTGGCGAAGCGCGAGGAGGAGATCTACCGGCCTGGTGACGCCGAGCCGATCAGGCTGCCGCGGACGGCGCCGGCGCTGCGGCTGTTGCAGTACGTGCGCGACGAGGCGCACCGGTTCGCTCAGCACTACCACCACACGCTGAGGCGGAGGAAGCTGACGGACGGGTGAGGGGGGAGGACGCAGGGACGAACAGGGTGGGCGATCTCGCCTTTCGCGCCGCCGAGGATGCCCCGCACTCTGAGTCGTCGACGTCCCCGCCCTGGCCGTGGACCGATGACACGCTGGTGGCCCGCGAGCCGCTGCCGGGCTGGCTGTTGCGAGGCCAGGGGGCCTCGCCGACGCGCCGCAGGAGGGCGCGGCGCCCACGAGGCGATCCTGTCATCCCTCCTCCCGCCGGCCCGCCCTGTTACGACACGGATGCGGGCCATTTGGGCAAACCCACCGAGGGAGGGCCGGCTACTCCGACGCCGGCTTGCTCCGGGCGAGGAAGCCGCCGGCGATGAACACCTCGCCGCCGCCCAGGACGAGGTTGAACACCTTGGCCGTCCGGCCGGTGTCGGTGATCGAAAGGACCTTGGCCGTCAGCCGCTTGCCGTCCTTCCAGCGGTGGATCTCGTCGCCCGGCAGCAGGTCTTTGGTCGCCACGATGGCCCCGTCGGCGCACGAGAGCGGCTGCGACGGTGTGGTGACCAGAGTGCCGGCGTCGGTCTCGACCAGCAGCAGCGTGTTGTTCTCGGTGAAGACGGCCTTCACCCTGGCGGTGCCTGCGACTCCCCTGGCGTCCACGGCCGTCACCTCGTCGCCGACGCGGATCGTCTCGACGGCGCGTGCCCCCTTGGGCGTGGCGGCCGGCGTGCCCGCCGGGAAGCAGCCGGGATGGCACCCCCCCTTGGGCTGATCTCTGAACTCGACGACGTGGACGACCTTGCCGTCCTTGTCGTGGACGAGCAGCCGGGGCGTGCCCCCCGCGTTCTCCGGGCCGAGGAGGAAGAGCTTCGACTTCAGCCCCTTGCCGTCGAGGCGGTAGAGGTTCCGCTTGATGGTGCCTCCCCGGCGCTTGATCTCCAGCTCCTTCACGAAGGCGGCGACGCATTCGATCTCGGCCGACTTGGGCTTCCCGCCCCTGACGGGCTCCCCCGCCTCGGTGTACGCGGGGGGGCTGTGCCGAAGGCCGAGGGAGATCTTGCCCTTGTCGGCGAGGGTGCCACGCACGACGATGCCGGAGACGCCCTCCGGCAGCTCGGGCAGCGGCAACGGGGGCGAGAGGGGGTTGGAGTCGTGGTGCAGGGGGACGGAATCGGGGGGCGCGGCCAGGGCCATGCCCGTGAGGCAGAGGCAGACGGAGACGGCACGCATGAGGATGGCCCTTCGGGGTGCATCGGGAGAGGGACAAGGGGAAGGACAGGCCCGCTGACGCCGCCGCGCCGGGTCGTTCTCGGCGGGTCACGGCCTGGCCGGCGTGTTGGGGGGCCGGAGCTTGTATGCCCTTCGTTATGGACTTCCAAACACTGAAAAGCAAGGGTCATCTGCCAGGGTGGTGGCGTGTGCCGCCTTCCGCGATGTGACTCGGATTCGTCGATGCAATCTACTGATTGGGAAGAGTTTGCGGCGACGGAGTCACATGACAGAGGGGGGAAGGCTCTGCCATGTGACTCGGCGCCCGCCGGGGGCGTGCGTGAGGGTGAGCAGGTGAGCGAGTGAGCAGGTGACTCGCGCACTCGCTGACGATCCGTGACGCCATGCGTCGGCCGGCGCCAGAGTCACGTGCTCACTCACGGGGAAAGTGAGCAGGTGTCTTTGCGCGCGACGGGCCGGCGTCCGCCGCAGTCAGGCCCCGGCGGCCATCGACACGCGGGGGCACTCACACGTCTTAACCGTCTTCATTTCAGGTTCGTGTGTGGGGGTCTGAAATGCAATGCAATTCGCCCACACCCGGCCACACCACCCTGTCTCCTTCCGTCCAGCTCCAATGTGGGGTGAGCGGTTACCGAGACGCTTGTCGCCACGGAAGAGATGGCGCGGCCTACACGGACGCGACACGGATTGGCACCGGCGAAGGCCCTTGACGGGGCGTCCGCCTTCGTGCAGCATGGCAGGCGGGGAGGCGCCATGACCGACCTGCAAGACCTGATCCTCGACAAGATGGTCGCCGTCGAGGCCGGCGGACGGTGGAAGGGCGGCCCGTTCCACCTCGCCGCCGAGCTGCTCCCTGGCAAGCGCATCCGCTTCACGGGACGCGACGGCGACGGGTCGGCGAGGAACGCCATCTCCTCGCGGCTGGGCTACCCGCGCATGCTGCTGGAGGCGGCCCACGGGGCGCTCGCGGGCCTCGCCGGCGAGGAGGACCGCCGCTCGCTGGCGATGGGCCTCATCCAGGCCGCCGTCCCCGGTAAGAAGCAGAAGGGCCGCCCCGCCGAGATGTACTGCCGCGCCGCCGTCGCCATCACCCACCGCGCCCACGGCCTGGCGTGCAAGGCGCGCGGCTGCGCCCTCCTCGCCGCCCTCACCGAGGCCCTCGCGGCCGAGGCCGTCGCCGAGCAGCGGAAGGCCATCCAGCAGGTGACGGCGGCGGCGTGCCCGACGTTCGGCAGGCCGCCCCGGACGCACATCGTCCTCGTGGCGAAGACGCCGGCGGTGGACCGCACCGTCCACGCGGCCCGGAACTGCCGCGAGGCCTACGAGACGGTCTACCGCCCGGCCAACGAGGTCAACGCGGCGGCGCGCGAGGCGGGCCGGGCGGCGGCCCTGGCCGGCGGCGCCGCCGAGGCGCTGGCGCTCTGCACCGAGCTGGACCGCCTCCTCGCGACAGAGTAGGCCCTCCCCGACGAGAGGGCCCTGGAGGCCGAAGTGTGGGACGCCCGCACGGGCCGGCAGGAGGCCCGCGGTGGCGAAGTGCCTGGCGGCCTCCTGGAAGCGCTGGCGGGCCTGCTCCTTGTGGGCGTTGGCCTCGGCCGGCTTGGCCTTCGCCGTGGCCAGGGCGGCGACGCCCATGCCGCGGCGGGCGAAGCCGCCGTAGTACTGCACCTGCGGGTACGCGGGGAGGGTCTTCGCCCCGGCGAGCGGGTTCAGCTCCTCGGCGGCCTTGGAGTGGTCGCGCTCGGAGCGGCGGGCTGGTGGGCTTCGACGGCGGGTTCTGCTTGCGCCTGGAGTCGCCGACCTCCCGACGGGCGTTCAGGTGGCGCTGGAGGTCCGACAGCTTCAGGACCCGCAGGTCGAAGCCGGCCCCGAGGGGCCTCTCGAAGGGCTGCACCGTGCCGGAACGATGAGGGACACGATACCCGGCCCGATGGCCTCGGGCCGCCAACATTCCTGGGCGGCCCCGGGCTCGTGGTGGGCGGCACGGCGTGCCATCCCTGCCCTCGCGTCACCCGCGTCCCCCCCCCTGCTCCACCATCGCCCGCAGGGCCTTGTAATCCGTCTTGCCGGTCCCCAGGAGCGGGACGGCATCCAGGCGCCGCACCTCGTCCAGCCGCATCACGCCCCGCATCCCCGCGTCCCACAGGACGGCGTTGGCGTCGCGCAGCGACACCTCCTCCGTCGTGAACAGCACGATCCGCCGTCCGCCCCCCGCCAGCTCCACGCCCTCCACCGCCACGCGCGGCCCCTGCTCCGTGGCGGGGTATCGCGCCGCCAGCGGGTCCTCAAGGGCCGGCAGGCTCACCATCTCGCCGCCGGCCTTCACGAACCGCTTCAACCGGCCCATGAAGCGGATGAACCCCTCCTCGTCGATCTGCACTAGGTCGCCGGTGACGTACCACTGCTCGCCGTCATGGTTCTGGAAGGGCGACTCGCCGTCGTACGCCAGGTAACCCGGGAAGATGGTCGGGCCGCTGACGAGCAGCATGCCAGTGGCGCCGATGCCCAGCTCCTTCTTCGTCTCGACATCGAGCACCCGCGTCTTGACGACGGGCAGCGCCTTGCCGACGGTGCCGGGGCGGTGCGCGGCCGGGGTATTCATGGCCACGACGGGGGAGCACTCGGTGATGCCGTAGCCCTCCAGCAGGAGCGCACCGGGGGCGAGCTCCTTGCAGCGGTCGAACAGGGCCTGGGGGCACTTCTCCGCGCCGGTGAGGAGGAGCCGGAGGCTGGCCATCTGGTCCGCCTTGGCCCGTCCGAGGATGTGGGTGAGGAAGGTCGGCGTGCCGGCGAGGACCGTCACCTTGTAGAGGCCGACCTTCCGGGCGAGGCCCGCGGCGTCGGTCGGGTCCGGGTGTCGCACGACACGCAGGCCGGCCAGCAGGGGGGCCAGCGTCGTGACCGACAGGCCGAAGCTGTGGAACGTGGGCAGGAAGCCGAGGAAGGCATCCCCCGCCCGCAGCCCCATGGCGTCCAGGCCCGAGCGGACGTTGGTGAGCAGGTTGCGGTGGGTGAGAGGGACGGCCTTGGGGGCTTTCTCCGAGCCGGACGTGAACAGCACCACGGCGGGGCCGTCGGGGTCCGGGTGGGGCAGGCCGACGCCCGCCAGGCCCTTCGACGCCAGCCAGGCCCGCAGGGCGGCGAACCGGCCGGCGGCCTTCTGCATGTCCTCCATGCAGAGGAACTCGACGCCGGGTATGGTGATCCCGCTCCGGTCGAGGAAGCGGCGGGAGGTGATGACGTGGGTCAGGCCCATCGTTGTGGCGGCGTGGGCCAGGTTCGTCGGCCCGGTCGTCCAGTTCAGGATCACGGGGAGCTTGCCCGCGAGGTGCAGGCCGAGGAACGCCATGTCCCCCGCGACGGCCGCGGGCAGCATCAGCCCGATGTTGGGGGCCGGGATGCCGCCGACCCAATGGCGGACCAGGACGGCCCCGGCGAGGAGCCGGCCGTAGGTGACGCACCCGGCCTCGTCCTCGGCGACGGCGACATGGTTCCGCGATGCCGCGGCACGCCGGAGGAAGGCCTCGGCGATGGTGTCGGCCAGGACCTTCGGCTCGTCAGGGGAGGCGCCGCTGAACCATTCCGGGGGGGCCGGCCGGGGCGGGGCCCGGTCCAGGAGGCCGGCGGCCAGGGCCCAGCACTGGCCCAGCGTGCCCGGCACCTGGTCCGTGCTGAATCCGAACCGCTGCTCCAGGTGGAGCGAGAGCTCCATGCGGTCGATGCTGTCGAAGCCGAGGAGGTCGAGCGTGGTGTCGGCCCTCTGCTCGCCCTCGCTGAGGGGGCGCTTCAGCTTGTCGGAGAGCATGGCCACGACCTCGGCCTTCACCTCCGGCTTCACCTTCGTCAGGTCCACCTCGGGGGGGCTGGCCAGCTCCGGGTACTCGAGCTCGCGCCGGCCGAACAGGAAGTGGTACGGCACGAACGTGGGCGGCTCCTGCCCCTCGGCATTCAGGCGGCGCTCCAGGAAGGCGTTCACCTGCGTCCGCTCCAGGGGCGGCAGCTCCGAACGATCCACCCGCTCGATGGTGATGGTCACGTCGCGGCGCGGCGTGAGGAACAGGAGGTTCGACACGATGACCCACAGCCCGTAGAGCGTGGTGGAGGTGAGCGGCGGCAGCTTGCCCGTGGGGGCGAAGCCGAACATGCTCCCCCACAGCCCGCGGGTGCGGATCAGGATGACCTGGCAGTCGGGGACGGCCTCGAGGACGTCGGCCGCCGCCCGCGCCCCACCCAGGATCTCGAGCCCGCGCCGCTGCAAGCGCCCGCTCGGCCAGAAGATGTGGTTATCCCCCGCCTTCAGGCCGTCGACGATGGCCTGGACGCTCGACGCGGCCAGCTCGCGGGCCGAGCTGCTGGCGCTCTCCATGTCCGGCACCTTGAGCGCGTGGATGAGCTTCATGAACGGCCAGACCAGCCAGTTGTCGTACGTCCCCTCGTAGACGAGGGGGCGCAGGTCGAGCTGCCCGCCGATCTGGGAGAGGATGATCATCGGGTCGACGTAGGCCGGGTGGTTGGGCATCACCAGCACCTTGCTCCTGGTGGTCAGGCCCTGGAGGGTCTCGCGCCCGACGATGCGGACGCGGTAACGCAGGGAGAGCAACAGCCGGGTGAATTGCCAGAACAGCCAGCGGATGGCGTACCGCATCGGGGGTTCTCCGTGGTGCCGTCAGGACACGCCGAGGAACTTCTCATCCCACGGGTAGTGCGCGAGGAGCTCCGGCCCGCGCTCCGTGATGAGGATCTGCTCCTCCAACTTGACCCCAGAGCGGCCACCGACCTTGCCGGCGTAGAACTCGACGCTGAGGGACATGTTGGGCTGGATGTGGCCGCGCGGGATCACCGCGCCCTTCACCCAGGCGAAGGGCAGGAAGGGCGGCTCGTCGTCGTAGCCCGACCCGTGGATCATGCACGAGTACCCCTGGGCGTGGTACTCCTCCGGCACCCTCGGCGCCTTGCCGACCAGCTCCTCGTAACTGATCCCGGGGCGGCAGAGGGGGATCGTCCCCTGGATGAAGTCGTAGGCGACCCGGTAGGCCTCGCGCTGCTCGGCGTCGGCCCTGTCGCCGCACACGAACGTCCGCGAGATGTCGCAGAGGTAGCCCTCCGGCCCCGCCATGTCGGTGTCGATGCCGACGGCGTCGCCGGGCCTGACCCTGTACGGGCCGGCCTCGTTGAACCAGGGGTTGGTGTTCTGGCCCGCGGCGAGGAGGCGCGTGCTGCAATGCTCGCCGCCCAGCTCCAGCAGCCTGCCGGTGAACACGGCGAACAGCTCGTTCTCGCTCACGCCGGGGCGGATGGCGTCCTCCATCGCCCGGAGCGACTCCTCGGCGACGCGGCACGAGCGGCGTATCAGCTCGATCTCGTCGGCGGTCTTGATCAGCTTGGAGGCGACGACGGATTCGTCGGCGTCGGCCAGGGTCAGCCCGGCGGCCTCCAGGGCCCGCACGCCGTACCAGTCGAGCTGGTCGAAGCCCACCCTGCCGCCGGCCAGGCCCCATCCCTTCAGCAGGTCCTTCAGCTCGGCGGCCCACTCGGCGGCCAGGCGGTCGGCCTCGTGCTGCGAGAAGCGGTACTGCCAGGCCTTGGCCGGGCGGGCGGAGGGCCAGACCGCCTTCGCGATGAACAGCGACTTGGAGTACTCGAAGAGCTGCGGGTCGCCCTGCACCGGGACGAGCGCGTAGCGGGCCATGTTGATGGAGGTCCAGACGTCCATGACGGACACGCCGGTCGCGTAGCGGACGTTGACGGGGTTGACCAGCAGCAGCGCCGCGAGGCCGCGCGACGCCATCTCCTTCTGCATCTTGGCGAGCCGGTCCTTGCGCAGGCGGGCGTGGTCCACTTCGAAGGCCGGCGGGGTGGCGATGGTCATGGCTGCACCATTCAGGGGTGAGTGGGTCACGAGGCCTGGAGGCCGCGCGGGACGATGAAGCGTTCGAGGACGGAGAACAGGCCCTGGACGGCGACGGCCATCAACGCCGCCGGCACCGCGCCGGACAGGATGATCCAGATGTTGTCGAGGCGGATGCCGGTGAGGATCGGCTGGCCGTAGCCGCCCGCGCCGATGATCGCGCCGATGGTGGCCGTCCCGACGTTGATGACGGCGGCGGTCTTGATGCCGGACAGGATGGAGCGCGAGGCCAGGGGCAGCTCGATGCGCCACAGACGCGCCCACGGCGGCAGGCCGATGACCTCGGCGGCCTCCTTGAGGGCCGGGGAGATCTCGTCGAGGCCCGTGACGGTGTTCCGCACGATGGGCAGGAGGCTGTAGAGGAACAGGGCGACCAGGGCCGGCCAGGTGCCCAGGCCGAGGAGAGGGATCATGAACACCAGCAGGGCCATCGACGGGATGGTCTGGATGACGCTGACCAGTCCGAGGACGTACTTGCCCAGGCGCGGGACGCGGTAGGCGAGGACGCCGAGCGGGACGGCGATGACGATGGCGAACGCCAGCGACACCAGGACGAGCAGCAGGTGCTTCCAGGTGGTGCCCACCATGCTCCACATCAGCCGGCCTGCGAAGCTGGGGTCAGGCGGAGGCGCCTCCAGGCCCAGGTCCTTGTGGTTGTGCAGGAAATCGGCGGCCGCCTTGAACTCCGTGTCGTTGTCCTCGCGCACCCGGTTGTTCATCTCGACCATCTGCTCGGTGGTGATCTTGCCCTCGAGCCGCCGCAGGGCCGCCACGGCGCCCGGGTGGCGCTGCTCCAGATCGCTCCGCCACAGCAGGCCGGCCTCGTAGACCTTGAAGACGCCCCTGTCGTCTTCCAGGACGCGCAGGCCGTAGCTCTTGATCTCCGGGTCGGTGGTGTACAGGTCGGTCACGTCGAGGCTGCCCGAGCCCAGGCCCTTGACGGCCAGTTGGTGGTTCATCCCCTGCGGGTCGTGCGGCAGGCCGTAGGCCTTCTTGATCGCGGGCCAGCCGTCGCCCCGCATCAGGAACTCCTCGCTGAAGCCCAGGCGGAGCTTCGGCCACTTCACCAGATCGCTGATGTTCTTGATGCCCTCGCGGTCCGCCAGCTTGCCGGGGATGCCGAGGGCGTAATTGTTGGCGAAGCCGAGGCGGCCGCCGAGGGTGATGCCGCGGCGGGCGAGCTCGACGCGCATCTCCTCCTCGCCGCGGGGCGCGGAGTCCTTGAGGAGCTCCTTGAGGGTGCCCGTGTACTCGACGTAGGCGTCCACGCCACCTTGCCCGCCGCCCTTCTGGAGGGCCTTGAAGATGACCTGCGAGCCGTCCAGCTCCTTCTGGTGCCTGGCCGGGATGCCGGACGCCTCCAGCAGGCGGCACAGCGCCTCGCCGAGGATGACCTGCTCCGTGTAGTTCTTGGAGCCGATGACGACGGGGGCCGCCCACGCGGGGGCCGGCGACAGCAGCAGGGCGACGGCGAGGAGGCGGGTCATGGGGTCACCCCGGGGATGCGCTGGGCGCCGATGAAGCGCTTGACGAAGTCGTCGGCGGGCTTGCGGATGAGGTCGTCGAGGGTGCCGGACTGGATGACGCGGCCCCCGCCGAGGAGGAGGATGCGTTCGCCGAAGAAGCCGGCCTCGCCCATGTCGTGGGTGACCATCACCACGACCTTGTTGAGGCGGCGGAAGATGTCGCGGAGGTCCTGCTGCAGCTCGGCGCGGACGAGGGGGTCGAGGGCCCCCATCGGCTCGTCCAGCAGGATGACGGCGGGGTCGAGCATGAGGGCGCGCATGATGCCGACGCGCTGGCGCTGCCCGCCCGACATCTGCGACGGGAAGCGGCCGAGAAGGTCGGCGGGCAGACGCACCAGCTCGGCCAGCTCCTTGACGCGGGCGTCGCGCCGGGCCGCGTCCCAGCCGGTGAACTCGGCCATGATCGACACGTTGTCGCTGGCGGTGAGGTGCGGGAACAGGCCGCCGTCCTGGATGACGTAGCCGATGCGGGTGCGGAGCTGGAGTGCGGTGGCGGGGGTCATCTGCGTGCCGCCGACCCACACGCTCCCGGAGTCGGGTGTGGTGAGCCCGACGATCAGGCGGAGGAGGGTGGACTTGCCGCAGCCTGACGGGCCGATGAGGACGGTGGTGTGGCCCGGCTCGACGGTGAGCGAGGTGGGCTGAAGGATGACCTTGCCGTTGTACGACTTGGTCACGTCGCGCAGATCGAGCACGGGTTGCTCCAGTGGGGCGGACGGCTTCCACCGGAGAGGCACGCGGGGCCTCTCCTCGTCACGCACCCCGGGACGTGACGGCCGGGATCCGGCGCTGATTGTGGATATGTCGGGGTAGGATATGCGGCCGGGCGGCCCGATGGCAATGGGACGCCATTGTCCTTTTTTCGAGGCCGGGGTGCGGGCGGTTCAGTCCTGGGAACGGCGGCGTGGTGGGGGCGCGGCGGCCCCGGCCGCCGCGCCCACCTCGCCTCGCACCTCCAGGCCGTCCCCGCGCCGGCCCCGAAGGCCGCGCCGGTTCGACAGGCCCAGCCGGCCACGCGCCGCAAGAAGGGCCGCCGTTGAGCCGTTGATGCCGGCCCCGAAGGCGCCTGCCCGTCAGGGGCGTGACGGCGGGTCGGCCCCCGGTGCCTGGAATCGTGTGCCTCGCAGGAATCTCGCTCAACAGGCCATCGGAGAGACTCACCCAGAGGAGCTGACCGCATGCTCGAGCCACCGCCCCCGCCCACCGGCCCGGCCGGGTACACGCCGGCCTACGCCGCCCTGCGCCCGCTGCTGGCCTCCGGCGACATCGTGCTGTACGGCGGCGCCACCCCCCAGTGCCTTCGCCTGAAGCAGTGGCTCGCCTCGTGCTGGTCGCACGTCGGCATGATCCTGCGCCCGTCGCCCGAGGACGACCCACTGCTCTGGGAGGCGACCGGCACCACGGGCATGGCCGACCTCCTCAGCGGCAGCCAGGAGGGCGGCGTGCATCTGGTCCGCCTGGAGGAGTGGATCGCCCTGTACGGCGGCGACATCGCCGTGCGGCGCCTGTCCGCCGACAGGGGCCCCGAGCGCGAGCAGGCCTTCCGGGCGTTCTTCGAGAAGGTCCACGGGAGGCCGTACGAGCGGACCCACACCAAGGGGATCCGGGCCGGCTTCCACGGCCTGCTGCGGAACCGCCGCGAGGACCTGAGGAGCATCTTCTGCAGCCAGCTGGTGGCGGCGGCCTACCAGCGGGTGGGCCTCCTGCCGAGGCACCCGCCCTCGTCCACCTACACGCCGCGCGACTTCGCCGCCGAGCGGGGGCTGAAGCTCCTCGGCGACGCGGCGCTGGGCGAGGAGGTGATGATCCACCTGTGAGGACGGCGTGGCCTCGGCGAGGGGTGTCGGGGAAAATGACACTCCTCGTTGACGCTACGCCGCCGGAGGAGGCGGCCGAGCCGCCCGGCGGGTCAGGCCTCCCGACTCCTCACCGGTGCTGGCCGTGCCCGCCCGGATGGTGGCAGAACCTCAAGCAGCTCGTAGCCCGGGGGAACATCGGCCGGCGCGGCGATGTCGCCAGGCGCGGTAGCCGTGGCGTCGCCGGAAGGGATCCGCGCGGCTGACCCGGCCAGCCGGCGCGCCCGGCGCAAGGTGTCGATCCCCTCACGCATCAACGGCAGCATCTCAGGCTGGGCCTCTGCCGGATCCTCGGGACGTTGCTCGCGGCCCTCTTCGAGGGACTCCTCCCATTGCACCAAGAGCCGGCTCAGCAACGGCGAGGGCATCGCGATACTCCAGGGCCAGCGATAAGTCCGCGCCTGCGCGAGATCCGTGGAGAAATGCAGAATGACACGATACCAGGGCGGCCCCGCCCAGTCAGCGGGAAAAACCAGCTCCCCCGATCTGAGGCACCTGGGAACGGCACGCCGTCACGCCCGCGCCTGGAGAAGCGAGGTGGCGGCGCCAGGCGCCGGCGCTCCCGAGCCGGGTACGGGGCCTTGGCGGTCTCTGCGAGGAACCGGTCTCTTCGGCACTTTTAACACGTTACCACCCCCGTAACGACTCAGGGCAAGAGGCCCGGCTGTCGCCGTAACCTCTTGCCCTGAGTGAGTGCCGAAGAGAGGACTCGAACCTCCACATCCGTTAAGGATACCAGCTCCTGAAGCTGGCGCGTCTGCCAATTCCGCCACTTCGGCAAGATCGTTTCATCCTAGGCGGCCCCCGCGAGTTGTCAAGGGGGGGCGCCGCGGTGTATGATGCCCTCTCGAGCCCCGTCCCGAGGCGCGGAGCCGGCCGCATGACACCCACCCTCCGCGCGCTCGTCTCCGCGCCCTCCGTCCAGATCCTCGCCGAGCTCCGCCGCGCCCTTGAGGGCCTCGGCCACGAGGCCGCCAGCCACCTCCTCGGCACCCCCGACCCCGACGGCCTCGACTCCGTCGGCCTCATCGTCCTCGACGCCACCGGCCACATCGGCCAGGCCCTCGCCCTGTGCCGCCGCCTCCGCCCACGCCTCGACGACTCCTTCACCCCCGTCCTGTTCATCACCGCCGACCCCGGCCCCTCCGGGCGTCTCGGCTGCTTCGAGGCCGGCGCCGACGCCTACCTCCTGCGCCCCTTCATCCCCGGCGAATTCGCCGCCCAGGTCAAGGCCCTCGTCCGCATCAAGTCGATGCACGACCGCCTGACGGAGAAGACCTCCGAGATCAACCGCATCAACAAGCGCCTCCAGCAGGCCTACCAGCAGATCGACCAGGAGCTGGAGCTGGCCCAACGCCTCCAGGCCAGCTTCCTCCCCCAGACCCTCCCGCAGGTCCCCCATGTGCGGTTCGCCGTCCACTATCTGCTGTGCGGCCGCGTCGGCGGAGACTTCTACGACATCTTCCGCCTCGACGAGCAGCACGTCGGCTTCTACGTCGCCGACGCCATGGGCCACGGCGTCCCCGCCAGCCTGCTCACCATCTTCGTCAAGAAGGGGGTGCGGCCCAAGGAGGTGTTCGGCAACCAGTACCGCATCCTCCCGCCCGACGAGGTCATGGGCCGGCTCAACCGCGACCTCATCGACCAGCAGCTCAGCGAGCACCCGTTCATCACGATGGCCTACGCGGTCCTGAACAACCAGGACGGCACTTTGCGCGTCGCCCGCGCCGGCCACCCGTATCCGCTCCACATCCCGCGGGATGGCGAGGTGGAGCTGTGGCAGCAGGAGGGCCTCCTGCTGGGCGTCGTGGACGCCAGGTTCGCTTGCTCGACGCACCGGTTGGAGGCAGGCGACAAGGTGCTGCTGTACACCGACGGCGTCGATCACGCCCAGTTCGAGGGCGAGGCCCCCGGCATGGACAGCCTGCTCGCCTGCGCCCGGCGGCACCGCGAATTGCCGGTGCAGGAGTTCGTCGCCCGCCTGGCCCGTGACCTGTTCTCCGGCGGCAGCGTGCCCGACGACCTCACCCTGCTGGCCCTCGAACGGGTGTAGGCGCGGAGAGGGGAGGGCACCGCTGGACGGGGCGGATTCTCCTGCGGTCCGAACTTGGGTGGAGGCCTACTTGGGCGAGCAAGGTTTGGCGGGGTAGGTGAGCCACTCGCG
>CAZVZK010000162.1:0-22906 GCA_964630925.1 uncultured Alcaligenaceae bacterium | reverse complement strand
TCTCGCTCAGGGCACTACTGTTATAGCGATGTCAAGCCACCTTGGAAGGCCTGGCTCTCGACCTCCTCCTCGGCAGGAAGTGAACCGCCCACCAAAAAACGGACGGGGCGTCGGCCTTCCGATGGCCGACGCCCCATACACGGGCAGTCGAGGGGTTAGAACTGATCGAGCCAGAAGTGGAAGCCGCGGTAGTACGGCTTCGGCTGGTTCAGGTCGTACCGCCAGTGCGGCTCGTGGAACGCCGGGTACGCCATGTACGCCGGCGGACGCTGGTACGGCTCGCCGGGACGCTCCGGCCACGGACGCGACATCGTCGGCCAGTAGCTGTGCGGGAAGTAGTAGTACGGGTAGTAGTACATCCGCCCCATGTTGTAGTCCTGGGCGGCGGCCCCCCCAGGCACCACGGCGGCCAGGGCCAGGGCGGCCAGGGCCAGCAGCGTTCCGCGCTTCATCGTCGTACCTCCTTGTCGATGGTCCGGCGAGTGATCATGCGCCACGCCGGCGCCCCGTGCGCCGCCGGGCCGCGCCGCCGCCCCTAGAATCACGGCATGGGGCGGCAAGGCCTGCGGGCCAGGGAGGGCCGTCCGGTTTTGCCGAAAGGGCCGGCCGCATGGATCCGATGGACGTCTACGACAACCCGCTCGTCAGCCGCTACGCCAGCCCGGAGATGTCCGCCCTCTGGGGGCCACGCCGCAAGTTCGGCACCTGGCGCCGCCTCTGGCTCGCCCTTGCCGAGGCCCAGGCCGAGCTGGGCCTCACCGCCGCCGACGGCTCACAACGCATCTCCCCCGAGCAGCTCGCCGAGATGCGTGCCCACCTCGACGACATCGACCTCGCCGCCGCCGACCGCTACGAGCGCGAATTCCGCCACGACGTGACCGCCCACAACCACACCTTCGGCGACGCCGCCCCCCTCGCCAGGGGCATCATCCACCTCGGCGCCACGTCCTGCGACATCACCGACAACGCCGACCTCATCCTCCTGCGCCAGGGCCTCTACCTCGTCCGCGACCGCCTCGTCGCCCTCATCGACGCCCTCGCCGTCTTCGCCGAGAAGTGGAAGGGCCTCCCCACGGTCGGCTTCACCCACTTCCAGCCCGCCCAGCTCACCACCGTCGGCAAACGCGCCACCCTCTGGTGCCAGGAGCTGCTCCTCGACCTCACCGAGATCGAGCACCGCCTCGCCACCCTCCGTTTCCGCGGGGTCAAGGGCGCGACCGGCACGCAGGCCAGCTTCCTCGCCCTGTTCGGCGGCGACGCCGCCAAGGTGGCGAAGCTCGAGGAGCTGGTCGCCCGCAAGATGGGCTTCGAGTCGTGCCAGGCCGTCACCGGGCAGACCTACTCGCGCAAGGTCGATAGCCAGATCCTCGACGCCCTCTCCGGCGTCGGCCAGTCCATGCACAAGATGGGCACCGACATCCGCCTCCTCGCCCACCGCCAGGAATTGGACGAGCCGACCGAGGCCGCCCAGGTCGGCTCCTCCGCCATGCCCTACAAACGCAACCCCATGCGTAGCGAGCGCATGTGCGGCCTCGCCCGCTACCTGATGGCCCTGCCGGCGAGCGCCGCCCACACCGCCGCCACCCAGTGGCTGGAGCGGACGCTCGACGACAGCGTCAACCGCCGCCTGACGCTGCCCCAGGGGTTCCTCGCCGCCGACGCCGCCCTGCGTCTGGGGATCAACGTCATCCGCGGCCTGGAGGTGTTCCCGGCGATCATCCGCGCCAACGTCGAGGCGGTGCTGCCGTACATGGCGACGGAGAACCTGATGATGGCCGCCGTGGCCGCCGGCGGCGACCGGCAGGTGATCCACGAGAAGATCCGCGGCCACAGCCGCTCCGTCGCGGCGGAGGTGCGGCTGGGGCAGCCGGCGGTGCCGCTGCTCAAGCGGCTGCAAGGGGAGAGCGACTTCGCCAGGGTGGACTTCGCGGCGGTACTGGCGCCGGAGGATTACGTCGGCCTGGCGCCGAGGCAGGTGGAGGCGTTCCTGGCATCCGAGGTCGCCCCGGTGCGGGCGCGGTACGGCCATCTGCCCGAGCAGAAGGCGGACATCGTGCGGTGAGGGGGACGCGATGGCATTCCCGGACGCCTTGCGCCCACTGATGGGTGATCGGGAGTTCTGGTCCGACTTTCTCCGGGAGGATGTCTATCGGAAGGCGTATCCGACCCTTGGCAATCGCCCGTCAGGTGGGTTCTTCTTCGGGGTCGATTTGCCGATCACGCCCACTTTCCGCCTCTGCCTGCAACGCTGGAATATGTACCCGTGGTTCGATCTGTACTTGATCAACAGCGAGTTGGAAGCGAGGCGGGAGTCTTGGCGCGAGTGTTATGACGTGTCCAGTGGCCCCTTACGCCTTCCGCATTGGCTCCGTTGGGAGGAATTGGATCTTTTCGGGCGCTGCCTGGCGCTGCGTGACCCGGAGTGGCCTCACCCCGGCCCACTTGTCCTGTTCCTGAGCTTCGCCGCCCCGGTGACTTGCGATCAGGACGCGACCTTTGCGTTCCCGCTTCTGGAAGGTGCATGGGGCGCACTCGGCCTCTTCACGGGGAGGCGGCTAGACCGCATCTTGCGCCGCCAGGATCGGAGGCTGATAGGGACGGATTCGCGACAGGAGCCGTATGGGTGGCAGTTGGACGACGGCGCGCCCCCGTGCGATGCGTGGGGCCGGTTCGTAGACGAGGCGGGGCGGTGCTGCCGGGAAGTCGTCCATCCTGGGTTATTGGCCCGGCACCCCAGCGCGGCCGCCATAGCTGCGGCGGCGGGGGAGGGCGATTCCACGGCCGCACCTGTGCTGGCTGACGCCCTGGAGGAGGGCGGTGTCACGGACCCGACGATCCTTGCGTCGTTGCGATCAGCCGTACCGGCCAGGGTCGCCTGGGTACTCGAGATGTTGCTGGGGATGCCCTCCGGCGACCTCGTCCGTCGCCTCGGGACACCGGTCCCATCGCCCAGCCCGGTGCACGCGGTGGACTTCCAAGTGCCGGACAAGGATGTTGAATGGGTCGCGCGGCAGATCCGTCGTGCCCTCATCGAGCAAGGCGTCGGGGAGATGGATCTCGGTCTGGCTCGAAGGGGGTTCGCGTCTCCGGGGGTGGTCTCCTACCGGGTGAATCTCTTCGGCCCACTGCACGAGGGCGTGGAAGCCCTCCGGGAGATCGTCGCCCACTACATCCCGCCCCTCCGCACGCAGCTCTTCATGGTCGATGACGACGCGCCCCACGCCTCCCCCTGATCCCGCGAGACCCCGATGCTCGAATCCGTCTGGCTGGTCCACCCCGAGGAGGCCATGTGCGACGGCTTCCGCCGCCGCTTCGCCGGCCTACCCGGCGTCCGTATCGTCAAGGCGAGGTTCGAGCATCTGGAGCCGCACGACTGCTTCGTTACGGCGGGCAACGCCTTCGGCATCATGACCGCCGGCATCGACGCCGCCGTCGTCCACCGCTCGGCGAGGGGCTGATGCGAACCGTCCAGCAGCGGATCATGGATGATTACTACGGCGAGCAGCCCGTCGGCACGGCGTTCATCCTCGCGACAGGAGATGAGGCGATCCCCTTCATCGCCCACGCGCCGACCATGCGTGTCCCCGGCAGCATCGACGGCACCGACAAGGTCTATTCCGCCACCTGGGCCGCACTCCTCGCCATCGCCGCCCACAACAGATCCGACCCGCGCAAGATCGAGGCGGCGGCGTTCCCCGCGATGGGCACCGGCTTCGGCGGCGTGTCGTTCGACGAGGCCGCCCGCCAGATGGCCGCCGCCTACCGCCATTTCCTGGAGCCACCCCACCGCCTCGACTGGGACCTCGTCGCGGCACGCCAACTCGCCATCTGCTACGATGGCGGGCGTCAGGTCGTCCGCTGAACCCGCCACGGGAGGACAGACGATGTCCGCATTCGCGTTGGCCGCCCTCCTGATCCCCGCCGCCGCGCCCGGCGTGTGGGACGCCCGCGCCCTCGCCGCCGAGCGCGACGAGGTGCTGGGGGCGATGTCGTCCGCCGGCGAGTACACCGTCGATTTCACCATCGACGGTGTCAAGGAGACGGCCCGCCTCCGCGTCGAGGACAAGCCGGACCGGCTGTTCTTCCGCCGCACGGCGATGGGTGAGTGGCTCGTCGGCCCGTGGTCCGGGTCGCGCGTCATCCCGCTCATCCTCTCGACGACCTGCGCCGGCACGCCGGGCGGCGCCGTCCGCGCCGTGGTGCGTTTGCTGGGGCGGCCCGCCTACACCCTGCGCACGCGGGGGCTGGCCGAGGACCTCTACCTCCTCCGCTGCCTGCCCGTCGGCGAGCGCTTCGCCGATTGGGTCAAGAAGGTGACGCCTGCTGCCAGCCCCGACGTGCTGGTCTTCAACGAACGCAGGGCCGCCTCCAGGGGGTTCGAGGAGGCGAAGAAGAAAGCGGCGGACGCCAGGCCTGTCGAGATGACGAAGGAGCTGGCCCCGGCCGCCGCCCTGGCGGCGGAAGAGTACGCCCGCCGGCGGGCCGAGCTGATCACCCGCCTCGGCGGCTCGTACCTCTTCTACCCGAAGTCCCCCAGATGGGCCCTGTGGCGCGACGGGGACGCCCTCTTCGCGACTGCCGGCTGCCACGACCGGATGTATCACGCCCGGTTCACCGTCGAGCTGAAACGCGACGGCAAGACCTGGAAGTTCGTCCGCCTCCTCGCCGAGGAGAGCTTCAAGGGCGAGTGACCCCTTGACGGCCGGCACCCCGGCGTGTGAGATGTCCCCATCGCCCAACCGGAGGCCGACCATGTCCGCGCTCCACGTCACGCTCGCCAACCGCTGGTTCCACGAGGTGTGGAACGAGCGACGCGACGACACCATCGACGAGCTGCTCGACGCCGAGAGCGTCTGCCACGCCGACGACACCGAGCTGCGCGGCCCGGAGGCGTTTCGCGAGCGCATCCACCGCCCGTTCCTGGCCGCCTTCCCCGACCTGCGCATCGTCGTCGAGAGCGCCATCGGCCAGGACGACCACGTCGCCGTCCGCTGGCTCGCCGAGGGCACCCACGCCTGCGACGGCGTCGGCTGCCCGCCCACCGGACGCCGCGTGACGTTCCGCGGCGTGACGTGGATCCGCTTCGCCGCGGGCAAGTTCCGCGAGGGCTGGCAGCACACCAACATCGCCGAGGTCCTGCGTGGCCTGGCCGGGGGGGCGTGATGAAGGGCTACGACTGCGGCACCTGCGGCCAACACCACGACGAGCTGCCGATGCACTACGGCGTGAAGGCGCCCCTCCGCTTCTTCCTGCTCGACGACGCCGCCCGCGACCTCACCCTCATCAACGCCGACCAGTGCGTCCTGGAGAAGAAGGACTTCTACCTCTACGGCAACCTCCAGATCGCGGTGGAGGGCGTGGAGGAGCGGTTCTCGTGGGACGTGTGGGTGCAGGTGAGCAGGCAGGACTTCGCGCGCGCCTGCGAGGTGTGGGAGACCCCGGGCCGCGAGTCGGAGCCGCCATTCCCCGGCACCCTGGCGACGGCCATCCCGTGCTACCCTGACACCCTGGGCCTGCCGGTGCTGTTGCGGACGCGGGCCGTCGGCCTGCGCCCGCTGGTCGAGCTGGCCGACGGCACGCACCCTCTCATCGCCGAGCAGCGCGGCGGCATCACGCCGGCGCGCGTCCAGCAGATCGCCGAGGCGGTCCTGCACGGATGACGCTCTACCCCTACGTCGGCCCGAAACGCCTCGCCGAGATGGCCCTCCACGCCCCGCCCGACACGCCGATCCGCTCCCGCGCCGATGTCCAGGCCTGGGCGCGGGCGAGCCGGCAGGATTCTCACGACGGCTGCGTCATCGCGACGTACAGCATCGACGACGCCGGCGTCATGCGGAGGCGGTACATCGCGGATTCCAACGACCTGAGTCCGCCAGCTTCTGTTCTTCTCAATACCGCAACAGCCATCACCACCCGTCGGCGACGGCCTCCACGCCGCTCAGCACCGCGCCGGGGCTGAACGTCAGCGTGAGCTGCTGCCCCGCCTCGACGCCCTTCACCTCGTGCAACAGCCCCCGGCCCGGCCCGCCCGCATCGGCGCTCACGTCCACCTCCAGCGGCTTGCGGCCCTGGACCGACACCGTGAACCGCCGCGCCCCCGCCGCCAGCCCGTCCGGCTCCAGGAAATACAGCCGCACCGTGTATCGCCGCCGTGCGTTCGCCGCACCGCCAAGCGGGATCTTCAGCTCCTTGATGTCGCGCACGCCAGACGCGGTCACCCAGGCCGGGCCGGCGCCCTCGGCCTGCGACGAGTGCATGCGGAAGACGTCCGGCTTCGCGGGCACGGACGTCACGCCCAGCTTCGGCGACGGGCCGCCCGCCGGCGGATGCTCCAGCCACAGCGTCCCGTCGGCGGCCTTGCGCCCGCCCGGCGCGCCCAGGTTGACGCCCACGCGGCGCACAACGCCGGTAACGTTCCGCGACGTGGTGAATGTCCACATCTCGACCTCCGGCCGGTGGACGAACGCCGCCGAGGTCTGATTCTGATAGCTGCACGTACACGTCCGCGTGTAGTCGGGGGCGGCCAGAACGCCGCCGGCGGGGATCAGGTTGAGCGTGCAGGACGAGCGGAATCCGCCGAGGTTGCCGGTTCCGCCGTCGTCGGCCAGGTCGTAGAAGCCCGCCGCCCCGCTGCGGAACAGCACCAGGTGCTCGCACGCCCCCGGCGTGTTGCAGCCGTAGGTCCGCTGCCAGCGCCACGGGATCTTCTCACCCGTGAGCGGGTCCGGCACCAGAACAGGCTTGCCGGTGAGGATGTCGCACGCCGTCCCGCTGCCGCCGCGGTCGTCGCCGCCCTTGAGGATGCGCCGCCCATGCAGAAGTGGCGGGCCGTGATACCCCGCCTCGTGCCACAGCACCTTGCCGGAGTCGGCCCGGAACGCGCGCATGCCCTTGGCCTCGTCGCGCAGGGTGTCGCGCGTCATCAGGCCCGCCTCGACCAGTACGCCGTGTTGCAAGGAGACCCCCAGCCAGGTGCCGAAGACGCCTTGCGTGTGTTCCCACCGCCGGCCCCCCGTGTGCAGGTCGAACGCCGCAACGCGGCCCCTGTACTCCTTCAGCTTGCCCGTCACGTCGGCCTCGCGGTCGAGGAGGTACAGCGTGCCGCCGCCCGCCACGATGCCGTTGTGTCGGAAGCCGAAGCGTGCCGCCTCGCTCCAGAGGGGTTTGCCGGAGGTGATGTCGAGGACGGTGACTCGCCGGCTCGATTCCAGGCCGACGAACTCGCCCTTCTTGCGCTTGCCACGCGCCGCGGTCCGCGCCGCCCCGATCAGGCGGCCCTCCGCGACAGACACGAACGTCCACTCCGGGGCCTCGCGCTCGCCGGGCATGGGCGGCAGGGCGTACATCCGCGTGACCCGGCCCGTCTCGGGGTCGAGGCGCAGGCACTGCCGGCCCAGGGCGACGAAGATGCCCTCGGGGGTCGAGACGTAGTTGCTGCCGGCGGCGTTGGCGCCCGCCTGGTGGGCCGTGTTGTCGTACACCTTGCCCAGCCCCGGCAGGCGTGTCTGCCACAGGAGGCGGCCCGTGTAGGCGTCGATGGCCCGCAGCGAATCCATCCCCTCGATGATCACCCGCCCGCCGACGGACTGGGGCACGGGCCCGTGGCCGTGGCGTGGCAGGATGTCCTGGTTGCCGGGGCCGCCGAACCACAGGACGCCGAGCGGTGCGCGGACGAGGGTGTCGCGGGAGACGCGCGAGTTTGCGGCGTCGGCATTCTGGTGAGTCCAGTCCGCCGAGCCGGGTAACGCGCCCTCGCGGCGCAGCACCACCCAGCCGTCCTTGCCCTCGACGCGCGGCGGGCCGAGCGTCTTCGTCCTGGCGCGCCAGTCCTCCACGTCCTTGAGCGACACCAGCTCCGCCGGCAGGCACGCCACCCCGCCGAACGGACGCAGAGAGTTCGCCAGCCTGTCCAACAAGGCGGCGTCGCCCGTCAGCCCCTCCGCGTCGGCGATGGCGAGGAGGGAGCAGAGGTACGGCGGCAGCATGGCCTCGGCGGCGGAAAGCGGCAGCACGGCGGCGCGCTGGCCATCGATGTGGGCGGCGCGGAACGTCTCGCGGAGGGCGGCGACGCGTGCCTCGTCGGTGTCGAGGAAGATGAGGCGGAGGGGCGAGATGCGCAACAGCTCGTGGGCCACGCCCGCCGGGGCGTTGGCGATGACGGCGTATCCGCCGGAGGCGTTGGCCCAGGCGAGCCAGCGACGGGCGAGGGCGGCCTCGTCGGGCGCGGAGGCCGGCAGGGGACGGGCCTCGCGGCGGTGCCTGATCGGTCCACCGCCGTCGGGGGCGAAGTGGAACAGGCCGCCCTCGCGCGTGCTGACGGTGACGGCTCCGTCCTCGGCGGCGACGTGGGCCGGTGTCCCGGTGACGCGGACCTGCCAGACGATGGAAGGGCGCCCGGCGGCCAGGCCCTCGACGGCGTAGACCCGCCCGGCAGCGCCGGCGTAGACGCGGCCCTCGTCGGCGGCCAGGGCCGTGACCTGGCCGAGCTGGAGAGAGCCCAAGGGCTTGCCGAGCCAGTCCTCGCCCGGCAGCTTCTTCGGCTTGCGTTTCCCCTTGGCGTCCGTCTCCTCCGCCGGGGGCGGGCGGCGGGCCGGGTCGAACGCACGCAGCCGGTCGCCCTTGGCGCTGTACAGGACGGCGCCCTCGCCGTGGTGCGGCTCGGAGACGGGGCCGAGGTGCCTGCCCGTCTCCAGGTCGAAGCAGCCGCCGCCGTTGGCGTAGATGTCGCCGGCGACGGCGATGTCCGGCCCGCCGCCGAGCTTGCTGGAGTCGTTGAGCTTGTAGTGGATCAGCCTGCCGGTGTGCCGGTCGTAGACGGCGGGGATGGAGCGCCCGCCGGGGACGAGCAGGTACTTCCCACTCACGACGAGCGTCCCTTGAGGGGCGACGCCGGCGAAGGCGTCGGTGGCGTGCGGCTGCTTGATGAAGCTGGACCCTTCGCCGGAGTTACACCAGCGCACCTCGCCGGTGCGGGCGTCGAGGGCGTACAGGAACACGCCCATGAACGGCCAGATGCCGGAGGCGAAGTACACCGTGGCCTGCTCGCCGTCGTCGGAGATGACAGGGGCGCCGCGAGCCGGCCAGGCGCTGATGAGGCGCTCGTTGCCGAGGACGAGGGGGCCGTTGGGTGCGGCCTGGAAACGCCACAGGACGTGCCCGTCGTCGAGGGCGAGGCAGGTGATGCGTCCGTCGTCGCTGACGGCGTAGGCCTTGCCGTCCCACACCGCGGGGGCGAAGCGGATGGGGCCGTCGGCGTGGAAGCGCCAGCGGACCTCGCCGGTGTCGCGTTCGGCGGCGGTGAGGCAGTCGTGGCGCGAGTCGGTGAAGAGGACGGCGGAGGCGGCCAGGACGGGTCGGCGTGCGCCGTCGCTGGTGAAGCGAGGCTGGTCGGGCCACGCCGGCGACAGGGGGGGCTCCTGACGCTCCCAGACGAGTGCGGGCCCGCGGCCGGGACGGCGTGGGGCGGAGGCCGACCAGACGGCGAGGGTGCCGAGGAGGAGCGCGGCGTTGAGAGCCAGCAGGGCGCGGGGGGTGGTGAGCATCGGTGGGAGGAGGCGCGGTTGGCGGTGGGTTCTCCCACCAGCATAGCGAAAGCGGGTGGCCGGCGCGTGAAGAAGTCGCGAGGTGAAGGGGATTTCTGCCCGTCGCGCGTGCTCTACGACGAGGCGACGCGCGAGTGGGCGGGCTTGTCGAGGGCGAACGCGCCGGGCCGCAGGACGGCGCCTGCGTTTCACCGTCGCCGCATGAGCGTCTTCAGCTCGCCCCCGGAATACGTGACGGCGAACCCGGCTGGGCGCGGGTCGTTGTAGGGGGACGAACACATGACGAGGGTGTCGTCGCCGTCGAACCGGTAAACCCCCTTGAAATGGAGGCGGTCCCGCCTGCTGCCGGGCTCGTCGAGGTCGTATCCCCTGGGCGAGAGGTCGGTGTGCAGGGTGAGGTTGTAGGTGCGGATCAGGGAGCCGTTGCGGTGGTAGGTGAGGGTGTTGCCCTTGAAGGTGGCGACGAGGGCACCGCCCTCGCCGACCCAGACGCCTTGCAGGCGTTCGAGGTCGCCGCGCACGGGGCGGGGCATGAACGGCGCCGGCGCGAAGCCGAGGCAGGCGGCGGCGAGCAGGAGCAGTGCGGGGCGGCACATGGGCGGTCAGTCCTTCTTGTGGGGCTTGGCGGGGGGCGGGGCCGACCCGCCGCGTAGCTTCTTGCGGGCGCGTGAGAGGATGGGCCCGATGGTGTTGACGGGGATGTTCAGCTCCATGCTGATCTCCTCGTAGGTGCGGCCCTCGATGTAGTGCAGGCGGACGACCTCGCGTTCGCGACCGGGCAGCTTGGCGAGGAGGCGTTCGACCTCCTCCAGCCGCTCGATGCCGCCGGCCTTCTCGTCGGCCTCGGGCTCGGATTCGGGGGGCGGTGCGACCTCGCGGGCGGCGGCCTTGCGGGCCAATTCCTTGACGCAGATGCGGCGGGCGATGACGGTCAGGTAGGTCGAGAGGCTGGACTGGCCGCGGAACTGCTTGAGGGCGGCGTAGTCGTTGGCGACGATCTGGAGGAGGATCTCGGAGGCGAGGTCCTCGGTGTCCTCGGCCCCGAGCGGCATGGAGCGGAGGTGGGCGGTGTGCTGGACGACGTGGTAGATGAGGCCGAGGAAGCGGTCCACGAAGTCGTTCCAGGCGCCGGGCTGGCGCGAGAGACAGCGTTTGAGCAGGTCGCGGTCCATCGGCGTCAGGGCCACGGCAGACCTCGCGGCGGAGATGTGGGGCTATCGAGGCATTTTACGGGGCCGCGTGGCGGCGTGGAAGCCGGCGGGTCGGAAAATCGGGCGGCGGCTCGGGGCGGGCGCCGCCCGCGCCCGGTTATACCCGATCTGACGGGTGGTTCACGGCCCCGCCTCGAAGAGCAGGAGAGGCACGCCGTCCTCCGGGCGGAGGCACGCCGCACGCTGCTTGAACGCCGCCGTGACGCCGGCGATGACCTCCAGCGCCCGATCACGCGGGCACATGGCCCCCGGCGGCAGCGGCATGTGGGCGAGGTTCGGGAACAGCTCGACCATGTTCCCCTCCGGGTCGTCGATGCAGGGGATGACCAGCCCCGGCCCGCGTGGCTCCATGCGGTGGGCGATCCCGCGCGTCTTCAGCTCCGCCACGATGGCGTCGGCGTCGGCCGCCACCTTCACCGCCATGTGGCCGTAGGAGGTCGGGCTGGGCCTGAGGGGCACCCTGCGGAAGACGGCCGCCTGGCCGTCCCAGACGATGTCCCACGGCCAGAACTCCAGCAGGCCGTCGAACACCTCCTCCGGGTGGTTGATCTTCACCATGACGATGCCGAGGCCCGTCATCACCGGGTGGATGAGGAACTCGCCGTCGAACAGGTCGGCGTACCACGAGCCGAGGGCGAGCGGGTCGCGGGCGCGGAAGGCGTAGTGCAACAGCTCCGATGTGCGCATTCGCTCCTCCTCCCGTCAGCCGGCCACCACCGGATTGCTCAGGACGCCCAGGCCCTGGATCTCCACCTCGCACACGTCGCCCGGCTTCAGCCACACCGGCGGCTTGCGCGCCACGCCCACGCCCGGCGGCGTCCCCGTGAAGATGATGTCACCCGTTTGCAAGGTGAACACCTGCGAGATGTAGGCGATCAGCTCGTCGGGGCGGAAGATGAGCTGCGCCGTGCTGCTGTCCTGCATCGTCACGCCGTTGAGCCGCAGCTTGATGCCGAGGTTGTTCGGGTCGCCGGCCTCGTCCATCGTCACGAGGTGGGGGCCGATGGGGGCGAATGTGTCGAACGTCTTGCCGAGGAGCCACTGCTTGCCGTCCTTCTCCGTCTGCCAGTCGCGGGCCGACACGTCGTGCCCCACCGTCAGGCCGGCGAGGTGCGACATGGCCTGCTCGCGCGGGATGTTTTTGCCGCCCTTGCCGACCACCAGCACCAGCTCGGCCTCGAAATCCACCTTCTGGCTGACCGGGGGCAGGACGATGGCCTCCTCCGGGCCGATGACCGCCGTCTGGAACTTGCTGAACACGACCGGGTCGCGCGGGATGGCCGCCCCCGTCTCGGCGGCGTGGTCGCGGTAGTTCAGGCCGATGCAGATCACCTTCGGGGGGTCGGGGATCGGCGCGAGGAGTTTCGTCTCGGCGGCGGGGTGCCTCGCCCCCGTGGGCTTCGCGGCCATGCCCCCCGCCAGGAATTCGCGGACGCTCATCGCGAGCTCGACATAATGCGTGCCCTCGAGGACGGCCCCCTTCGGCCCCCCCGGCGTCTGGATCGTCGCCAGCCTCATCTCGTGCCTCCACTTCACTCCGGGGGCTGACGCCCGCGGCTCGCCCGGAAGGCTCGCCCCGAGGTCGTCACGCCCACAGGCCCAGCCGCACCGGCAGCGCCGACGCCGCGAGCCACACCTTGTACCACGCCGGAAGACGCACCCGGCCCGCGAACACGTCGTGCCCGCGCCGGCCGATGGCGTCCAGCAGCGCCCGATACGTCCTCAATATCACCAGGAACACCGCCCGCCCAGGCGCCGGCAGCTCCTTCGCCAATGGCATGGCCCGCTCGTAGTACCCCGCCGCCCGCCGCGCCTGGTGCTCCATCAGCTCCCGGAACCGCCCGTCACACGGCCCCGAGGAGAGCTGCGCCTCCGACACGCCGAATCGGTGCAGGTCCTCCGCCGGCAGGTAGATGCGTCCGCGGGCGGCGTCCTCGGGCACGTCGCGGAGGATGTTCGTGAGCTGCAGGGCCGTGCCGGCCGCCTCGGCGCACTCGATGCCCCGATCCCCCGCCAGGCCCCACACACGCACGCACGCCAGACCCACCGCGCCGGCCACCAGCCGGCAGTACCCCTCCAGCCCGGCGAACGTCTCGTAGCGGGCCACGGTCAGGTCGGCCTCGACGCCGTCGAGCACCTCCTCGAGATGCGCCGGCGCGATGCCGTGGCGGCGCACCGCGTCGCGCAGCGCCGGGAAAACGGGATGGCGGCCCTCCCCCGCCAGGCCGGCACGCAGCTCGGCACGCCACCCGGCGACGGCGAGGCTCTTCACCTCCCCCGGGGCGGGGCCGTCGGCGAGGTCGTCGGCGATGCGCATGAAGGCGTACAGGGCGCACATGGAGCGGCGCTGCTCGCCGGGTAGGAGGCGGAAGGCCGGGTAGAAGTTACCGGCGGCGAGCCGGGTCAAACGCTCGCACCAGGAGTAGGAAGCCGCGACGCTCACAACGCCCCCCCCAGCCGCAGCAGCTTGCGCCAGACGGCCGCGAGGACGAGCCGGCCCTTGTCCCAGCGCGACAGGGTCGGACGTGCCGCCAGCACGTCGTACCCCGCCCGCTCGATGGCGTCCAGCGTGGCCAACCCGCCCTCGATGATAAGCTCCATCTCCGCCCGCACCCCCGCCGGCACCAAAGACGCCAAGGGCCGGCCACGCTCCAACCGGGCCCTCGTCCGTTGACACTCGAAGCGCAGCAGCTCGCGGAACGCCGGCGTCGCCCTCGGGCGCGACAGGTCCGCCTCGCTCACGCCGAAGCGGGCCATGTCCTCCGCCGGGAGGTAGACGCGCCCGATGGCGAGGTCACGGCGCACGTCCTGCCAGAAGTTCGCCTCCTGCAGCGCGGTGCAGACGAGGTCCGACAGCCCGCCGCGCTCGTCATCGTGACAACCCCACAGATGCAGGACGAGCCTGCCGACGGGGTTGGCGGAGCGGGCGCTGTAGGCGAGGAGCTGCTCGTGCGTGGCGTAGCGATTGACGCGCTGGTCCTGCTCGAAGGCGGACAGCAGGTCGAGGAACGGTGCCGGGGGGATGGAGAACGCGCGCACGGTCTCGCCGAGGGCGACGAAGACGGGGTGCGTCGCCTCGCCGCCGTACATCTTGCCCAATTCGCCGCGCCACCACGCCAGCAGCTCCGCCGCCCGCCCGCCGGTCTCGTCGGCGAGGTCGTCGGCCCAGCGGCAGTAGGCGTACACGGCGTGGAAGTGGCGCAGGAGGCGGCGCGGCAGCAGGACGGAGGCGACGGAGAAGTTCTCGTAGTGCGTGTGCGCGACATGGCGGCAGTAGGCGGCCGAGGCGGCGCGCGAGGGGGCGGGCCGGTGGACGCCGGGGCCGTGCGTGTCAAGCTGCCGCGAGAAATCCCATGCCATGCCCGCATTGTAGGCGCCGGCACGACCGTCACTGCCACCCCAGGCGGCCCGCGCGTGTCGGCGGATCGTGCCGATCCGTCACGCGGGGCGGTCCGGGATGCCGATCCCAGGACCAGCGGCCTCCCGCGGGATGCGGGCAGCCCACCCCCCCCCAGGAGCCGAAGGATGAAGCGGTTCTCGATGATCGGCGGCGCGCTCCTGCTCGCCGCCGGCGCCGCGTCGGCGCAGCACGCCCACCACCCGCCGGCCCCGGGCTGCGCAACGCCTGGCCTGCCTGGCGGGATCGTCTATCCGGGCACCGTCACCCCCGGGGCCCCGCTCCCGGGCACGCCGGGTGCTCCGGGCACCGACCCGGCGACGGGCCTGCCGGCGGGTGCGGGTGCCGCGGCGGCGGGCAGCAGCGTGGCGGGCGGCGGCGGCGAGGGTGGCTCCGGCAATCTGGCGTCGGGCGCGCCGAACATGATCGGCGACTTCCTGGGGTCGTACCGCAGCTTCTCGTTCATCATCAACCGCGACGGCGGCTCGTCGTTCATCAACGACCTCGGCGTCACCAACGCCATTAACCCGAAGATCTCCGAGAACAACAGCCCCGTGCCGCGTGACCGCGCCGGCTACCGCTACAACTTCTTCTCCAACGCCCTGTCCATCACCGGCCTGTCACGCACGACCGTCCCCGCGCCGGACCTCGGCACCGGCCGCACCCTCCGCCTGACCGAGACGCGCGACTACGACCTCCACCAGCACACGTTCAACTACGAGCGTACGTTCCTCGACCGCCGGGCCTCCGTCGAGGTGCGCGTGCCGTTCACGCAGTCGCTGTCGTCGCGTATCGACTACAGCACCGCCACTGCCGGGGCGACAGTGCCCTTCGTGGACGCCAACGGCGTGCCGGTGGCCGGCCTCAACGCCATCAACGTGACGCCCACGCCGCAGAACACCTTCGGCAGCAACGAGTGGGAGCTGGGCAACGTCAGCGTGATCCTCAAGGGACTGTTCTACTGCGAGGACGGGTTGTATATCTCGGGCGGCGTGAGCCTGACGGCGCCGACGGCGCGGGACGGGCAGATCCGCATCACCGACTACCTCGGCTTCACGGAGTTCAACAACGTCGATACGCAGCGTGTCCGCGAGATCCGCGTGAAGAACGAGACGTGGGGCCTGTCGCCGTTCGTGGCCGCCCTGTGGGTGCCGAATGAGCGGTTCTTCACGCAGGGCTTCTTGCAGTTCGACCTGCCGCTCAACGACAGCCGGGCCGACTTCCGCGAGACGATCCCGCGGTTCGTGAACCCGCAGCTCCCCTTCACGCCGCTGGCGCGTGACCCGCGGGGGAACGTGAGGACGCCGCCGTTCGCCGAGTCGAGGCGTGTGCGCGAACAGGTGCTGATGCACGCCGACATCGGCGCCGGGTACTGGGTGATGCGCGACCCGTCGCGGCGGTGGCTGACCGGCTTCGCCCCGACCGCCGAGCTGCACTACACCAGCACGCTGAACAACGCCGGGCTGGCGACGTTCAGCCCCGACCCGAGCGTGGTGGTGCTGCCGACCGGCCAGCGGAACGCGGCGGGCATCCCGATCATCAACGAGAACTTCCCGCCGACGGGGCCGGTGGCGGGCAACCGGCGTAACCGCCTGGACATCGTCAACGTGACGCTGGGCGGGACGTTCATGATCGCCGAGCGGGCGACGCTGGCGACGGCGGTGGCCCTGCCGCTGACGATCAACGACAACCGCACGTTCGACTGGGAATTCCAATTGCAGCTCAACTACTTCTTCGGCGCCCCCCGCTGAGCGATCCCCCCTCCCCCTGGCCGGGGCGCGGCAGCGACGCCGCGCCCCGGCCTTTGTATTTCAGAGGGTGGCCTCCACGGAGGGGGCCACGCATGAATCGCGTCGGCTCGATGGCGTCCTCCCTCATCCCCCCGCGTCAACGGCCTGTGGAGCAGATGAGGCGCTTGAGGCTGAGAAGTCTGGGGCTGGACGGTGAGCGAGGGGCGAGGGAGCGCCGGCGGCGTGAAGGTCGCCCGGCTCATCCCTCGTCCTCCTCATCGTCGAACAGCTCGCGCAGGCCGCACGGCAGCGACGCCGTCAGCTTGCCGTCGGTGTAGTCCCAGCAGACCTCCTCCCACTCGCCGCCCTGCACCCAGAACAGCTTGTCGCTGATGGGGTAGGGCTCCTTGTCGTGCCACTTGATCGTCGCGATGAGCAGCTCGGTGAAACGCCTGTCGAGCAGCTCCTCGTCCACCGGGTAGAAGAGCAGCGCGTCCCGCGTCGGCACGCCGACGAGGAACCCGTGCGGGGCCGCGTCCGGCCACAGACGCTCCATGACCAGCCCGCGTGCCGCGTCGTAGGCGTCGCCCGTGCCGCAGCCGAAGACCCCGCACTCGTCCTCCAGGGTGACGACCATCTCAGGCCCGGTGATGGCACGCAGGTTGTCCAGGGCGAACGCCAGCCATTCCTCGCCGGTGCGCCCGGAGCCCTCGATCATGTCGCGTGTGACGTAGTTCATCGCCTCGGGGAAATCGACCACCAGCACCTGCACGAGGCCGGTCCCCTCGAGTGGGCTCGACCAGACCGACCCCTCGATGGCGTCGTCGCGGAACGGCTCGCGCAGCCGGACCAGCAGCCGCTCGCGGACGGCGCTCAGGCTGGCGGGCGGCGTCACGCTGTTGGTGCTGCGCAAGTGGGCCGCCAGCTTCTCCACGCGCCCCTCCTCGGCCCAGCCGAGGGCGCGGCGGAGGAGGTTGTCCATCCCGTACTGGGAGTCCTTGCCCTTGTCGTCGCGCACGTTTGCGGTGCGGCCCTCCCACGCCTTGAGCGTCCAGCCCAGCCGGGCCAACGCCAGCTCGACCTCGCGGACGAACCATTCCGGCAGCGGGCCGCCGTCACTCATGGGCCTCTCCTGGGCTTCAAATGGCGATCGAGGAACTCATACGCCACCTTCCGCGCCTCCGGCGGGAAGGAGTGTCCGCAGTCGGGGTGGTTGGCCTGGAGGTTGTCCCTCACCCCGAGGAGCGTGTAGATCGGCCGGGCCGCCGCGATGCAGTCGCGCACGCCCGACACCTCGAAGTTGTCGTCCTTCAGCGGGCTGCTCGCCAGGAAGGCACGCGGCGCGATGGCCGCCACCACCTCCGGGAAGTCGAACGGCACGCCCTTGGCGTCGAGCTTGTAGACGGACTCCAGGCGCGGCATGTACCGCGGGCTCGTCCACCCCTTGATTTTACCGCCGTAGTACTTCGGGAATGAAGTGAATCCGCAATTCGACACCACGGCCTTCAGCCGTGTGTCGAAGCAGGCGGTGAACATGGCGTTGTGCCCGCCGAGCGAGTGGCCGATGACGCCGATGCGTTCGGGATCGACGTCGGGGCGTGAGCTGAGGTAATCGACGGCGCGGATGTTATCCCAGACGGCCTTGATGGTGCCGGAGGCGTGCTTGCTCTTCTTGAAGTCGTAGGCGTGATCGCCGAAGCTGGGGTAGTCGGGGGCGAGGCAGACGTAGCCGCGGCGGACGAGGTGCAGGGCGTAGTGGAGCTGCTCGTTCTTGTTCAGGCCAGCCGGCTCGCCCTTGCCGATGACCGTGGTCTGGTGCAGGCAGAGGACCGCCGGCCTCTTGCCCTCGCCGTCGGGGATGAGGAGCCACGCCGGCACGCGCTGGCCCTTCTCGCTCTGGAACGTGAGCTTGCGGCGGGTGTACCCCTCCCCCTTCACCGCCTCCCCCGGCTCGGCCTCCAGCGGCACCTTCTCCTTCGGCAACTCCCCCATCGCCGCCTCCATCCCCTTGAGGATGGCGGCGCGGCGCTTCCCCCAGTCCGCCTTCGTCTCGACGCCGGCGAGGCCCGGCGGGGCCGCGAGGATGGCGAGGATCAGCGCGTGCATGGGTGCCTCATTTCTTCTCGCCGACGCAGTACAGGTGTGTCTGCGACCGCAGGAGCAGCTTGCCGTCCGCCACCGCCGGCGACGCCCCGAACTCCAGCGGCTGGCCCTTGCCCAGCCGGTTCTGGGCGACTTCCTTGTACTCCGCGCCCGGCTCCACGACCACCGTGTTCCCGTCGTCCATCAGGACCAGGATCGTGCCGTTGAGGAGCAGCAGCGACGAGTTCGTCTTCGCCCCGCGTTTGCCGATCACCCGGTTGAACAGCTCCTTCCCCGACTCGAGGTCGTAGCAGGTCAGGAAGCCCTTGGTGTCGGCGACGTAGGCCCGGCCGTTGGCGATCACGGGCGACGACACGTCGCGGTGGGCGCCCTTGGACCGCGTCCCGTTGTGGGTGACGTGCGACTTCGTCACGTCGCCCTTGCCGGGGATCTTCGCGATCTGGAACGGGCCGGTCCGGCCGCTCAGGACGAACAGCCGCTGGCCGTCGTCCGCGGGGACGGGCTCGCCGAATTTCTCCTTGTCGCCGGCCTTGGGCCGCAGCATCCGCCAGACCTCCCTGCCGGTGTCGGGGTCGTACCCGATGAGGGCGCCGGGGCCGTTGAGGATCATGTCGGTCCGGCCCTCGGCGCTCTTCATCAGCCGCGGGGTGCTGAAGCCGCGGTCGCCGGAGCGCGGCGTGGACCACTTCGGCCTGCCGGTGTCCTTTACCAGGGCCACGAGCGCCGCCGGGGCGTCCCCTGCCCCGCCGCCCCCGTCGTTGTCCAGGTTGATGATGACGGAGTCGCCGTGCAGGAAGGGGGACGCCCCCGTGCCCCAGGGGCCGTTCTTGATGACGCCGAACGACTTCTTCCAGACCTCCTTGCCCTCCACGGTGTAGCAGAAGAGGCCCGGCGTGCCGAAGAACGCCCAGACGTGCTTGCCGTCCGTCACGCACGACGGCGAGGCGTAGCCGTTCCACGGGTACGTCGGCTCCTTCGGGGCCTTATCGGCCGCGTCGACACGCCACAGCTCCTTGCCGTCTTTCAGGCTGTGGCAGAGGACGATCCGCTTGGCGCCATCCGCCGCCGTCAGGAAGATCCGGTCCCCCCAGACGACGGGGGTCGAGTTGCCCGCGCCGGGCAGGGGGGACTTCCACAGGAGGTTCTTCGACTCGCTCCACTCGAGCGGGACGCGCTTGTCGTCAACGATTCCCTGCCCTGTCGGGCCGCGCCATTGGGGCCAGTTGGCGGCGGCGGCGAGCGGGGACAGGGCGGCCAGGAGGATCGGCAGCGCGAGCAGTCGCATGGCGGGAGGGCCTCGGCGTGTGGTGGGAGGGCGGAGTCATGATACCCCGGTCCGGCGGGGCCGCCACGGGATGGGGCGATTTCGTCCGGCCCTAGACGCGCGGGGCGGCCACGGGGGCGGACCAGGAGCGCGGGGACCAGGATCCGGTCTTCCAGGCGTCCTTCGTCTGATACTCGCGGGCGATGATGGCCCCCCCGCCGATCTCGAAGTAGAAGAAGGCCTGCTCCTTGCTGGCGAAGTGGCTGCTGTTGTCCACATTGAACACGGGGATGCCGGCCCTGGCCGCCTTGTCGGAGCCGTCCCAGCGGAACACGTTGCGGGCGTGCGTGTGGCCGTAGAGGATGGCGGCGATGTTGTAACCCGCGAGGGCCTCGTGGAAGCCTCTCACGTCGGCGGGGTCCCACTCCATCCCGGCCGCCTTCTTGTCGTCGGCCGGGAGTGGCTTGGCGTAACGGAGCATGTCGACGTGGTGGGTGATGACGACGGGGCGTCCCGACCTGCCGACGTTGTCCCGCAGGTCGGCCACCAGGAAGTCGAGGCTCCCGAGTGGGGCGTAGCGCCGGCGCCGCTTCACCGCGGCCACCTCCCCGACCACGATCCCCAGGTTGATGAAGTGCACGCCGCCCCAGCGCCAGGAGTAGTGGACGCCGTTCGCCGAGACGTTCTTCACGCCGGGGCGGGACTTGTTCCGCTGGATGATCTTCTTGACCGCGAGGCCGTCGCCGCGCGGGCTGTCGTGGTTCCCGTGGACCTCGTAGAGGGGCATCCCGAGCTTGCCGTCCTTGCCCGTGAGCCCGAAGCCGTCGGCGAAGGCGGCCCACTCGGCCGCCTGCATCTTCACGTTGGGCTTGTCCCCCGTGTCGATGCAATCGCCCGCGTGGATCACGCCACGGGCGGGCAGCACCTTCCCGCCGCCGGCCTCCCTGGGGATGTCGGTTCCGGGCAGGCGGTTGAGGGTGGCGATCAGGCCGGCGGTGACGGCGGCGGACCGCGCGTCCAGCTTCGCGGGGTGTGACTTGTCGGCGAGGTAGTGGGTATCGCCCACCAGGAAGAAGGCGGCGGGCGAATCTGCCGGCGGGCCGGCGGCGCCAGCGCAGGCGATTGCGGCGCCGGAGGCGCAGGCGGCGAGGACTTCGCGGCGGCTGGGACGGACTTGCATCGTCTCTCCGGGTCGGTGGCGGGCCACTGGACGCAGGTCAGGATACGGCGGGGCCGTGAAATGTCGGCGTTGACCGCCCGTATATACTGGATGGCGGACCATGCGTTCCCGCTCTGGCGTCGGCTTGCCCGGCGCCGTCCACCGCGCGGATGGCGATCCTCCCTGCCCTCCTCACCCGAAGCGCGGCAAGCCACCGAACCTGACGGGAGAGAGGCGTGTCCTGGCGTCACGACGCCGGGCACCCTGATGGCTTCCCCCTCGCCGGGGGATGGAGCGCACACGCATGGATTTCACCAACCTCCTGTTCGGCGGCGCGCTGCTCGGCGTCCTGGCCGCGTGCTGGGAGCAGATCAAGTCGTTCGCCTGGCGCATCGCCAACCTGTTCATCCGCCGCATCGAGATCCCCAGCGAGGCCGCCCACCAGGCGATCATCTCCCACCTCATCGCGAACTACTCGCGGTACGGCAACTACGACCGGCTGTACGGCGCGGACTACGAGCACATGCGCGACGGGCGTTACGGCCTGGTCGCCTACGAGCAATTCGGCAACCGCACGATGGTGTTCTGGAACGGCTGGTTCCCTTTCCTGTTCTCCAACGCCCAGGAGGTGAAGAAGACGGGCACCGGCCAGCAGGAGCAGTCCTCCGGCGGGCCCACCAAGATCTACTCCACCCTCACCTTCCTCCGCGGCACCCTGGACTTCGAGGCGCTGCTGAAGCGGGCCACGGAGGATTGCAACCAGCTCACCTGGGAGGTCAACTCCTCCGAGGAGAAGGCGAAGAACCGCTTCGCCATCCACCACGTCCCGCCCCGCTCGGAGGCAAGCGAGGACTGGGACACCGGCACCAACGGCCTGCCCTGGTTCCGGCAGCGCTACTACCGCCTCCTGACGCACGAGCCGGAGCAGCTGGGCAAGGCGCCGACGCACGAGGGCAGCGCCCTGGGCAACCTCATCTTCCCGGGCCGCGTGACGAAGCTGATCCGCGAGATCGAGCTGTGGCGGAGCAACCGCGACTGGTACCGCCACAAGGCCATCCCGTGGAAGCGCGGCTGGATGCTGTACGGCCCCCCGGGCACCGGCAAGACGGCGCTGGCCCGCGCCTTCGCCGAGGACCTCAACATGCCCATCTACGTCTTCAACCTGGCGCAGATGTCGAACGCCGAGCTGATGAAGGCGTGGGCAGACATGCAGGTCAACGTGCCGTGCATCGCGCTGATCGAGGACGTGGACAACGTCTTCCACGGCCGCGAGAACATCGCCCGGAAGAACAGCCCGATGCCGTTCTTCTTCCAGCAGCAGAAGAAGGAAGGCGAGCAGCAGGAAGGCGGCAAGCAGGGCTCGGGCTTCGGCGCCCCGCTGACGTTCGACTGCCTGCTGAACTGCCTCGACGGTGTGGAGCGTTCGGACGGGATCTTCACGATCATCACGACGAACGACATCTCGAAGATCGACCCGGCCCTCGGCCAGCCGCGCAAGCTGCCGGACGGGACGACGGAGTTCATCAGCACGCGGCCGGGCCGCATCGACAAGGCCGTCGAGCTGACCTACATGGACCCCGAGGACAAGAAGCGCATGGCGGAGCGCATCCTCGGCGAGTTCCCGCAGGCGTATGCCGACATGCTGGCGTTCATCGACCACTACGCCGACCTGCAGGAGACGCCGGCGCAGTTCCAGGAGAGGTGCGGGCAGATCGCCCTGGCGTGCTTCTGGAAGCAGAAGCACGGGGACGACCTGCCGCTGGTGCCGGTCCGCGAGCCGGCGGCCAGGCCGGAGCTGAACGGCAAGGCGCACGTGGCGTTGTGACGGAAGCAAGGCGGGCGGGGTGTGAGCCCGCCGAGCCGGCGCACGCGTCGCACGGCCCCGGCCACGAGGAGGCGCGGCGCGTCGCTCCATGTGTTGGGGCGGGGCGTCCGCCTCGGCGAATTCCGCAGCGTGGGGTGCTGGCGAAGGGGGGGCGTCTACGGGCTCTGCGACGTGTGCCGCACGAACAGGATCTGGGGCGCGGGGGCCGGATCCGCGCTGCGTCAAATCGCGATCCGGTGGAGGGCGCGGGAATCAGCGGGTTTTCTTTTGGGGTTCTGATACAATCAAACGATGAGCGGAGGCGCTCGCCTTCGCCACGGGGGCGTGCCGCCGCGATCAATGCGGGCCGGCGTGCCCGCGGGGAGCGATATGGCAGCGAAGAACATTTACGTCGGGAACCTGTCGTTCGACACCAATGCGGATGACCTCCGCGAGGCGTTCAGCAAGTTCGGCACGGTGACCAAGGCCCAGGTGACGATGGACCGGGAGACGGGCCGCTCGCGCGGCTTCGGGTTCGTCGAGATGAGCGACGGGGGCGACGAGGCGATCTCGGCCCTCAACGGCACCCAGTTGCAGGGCCGCACGCTGACGGTCAACGAGGCGAAGCCCCGCGAGGACCGTCCGCGTGGCGGCGGCGGCGGTGGCGGCGGCTACGGCGGCGGCGGTGGCGGCGGC
>CAZVZK010000161.1:0-23189 GCA_964630925.1 uncultured Alcaligenaceae bacterium | reverse complement strand
CCACTTTGAACGAAGAGGATTTCTCGTGTCACGAAACGTAGCCCTGTAAGCCCCCGGTGGGGGTGTGTGACGGTGACCGCGGCATCCGTAGAATTGCGGTCAGCGGCTGGGGCGGCGCGCATCGGCGGCTCCCGGACCGCGAATTCATGGAGGCGGGCATGCGAACGATCCTCTCGGCGGCGGTGGTGCTGGGGCTGTGCGGGCTGGCGGGGGCGCGGGACGACAAGGCCGACCCGGCCGGGACGTGGGAGTGCGAGTACAAGATCGGCGACATGAAGCGGACGGCCACGCTGGTGATCAAGAAGGACGGGGACAAGTTCTCCGGGACGATCAGTTGGCCGGGCCAGAAGGACGTGAAGCTCACGGGCGTGAAGGTGAAGGGCGGGGAGCTGACCTTCTCCGCCGTGCGGGTGTTCATGGAGAACAAGATCCCCATCGACTACAAGCTCACCGTCACCGGGGACAAGCTCAAGGGGAAGGGCTCGTCGGAGTTCGGGGGCATGAAGCAGGAGTTCGACATCGAGGGGACGCGGGGGAAGAAGAAGGACAAGTAGCGGCCGATGTCCGTGAGGGTGGTGCCCCGCCAGAGGGGCGCCCCCGCGGGCGTGGTGGCCCCTGGCACCGAAAGAGAGAATTCGCATGGGACGCATTTTCGAGAAGCGCAAGGCGACGATCTTCAAGACCGCCGCCTTCAAGTCGAAGCTCTACTCCAAGTACGGGAAGCAGTTGTACGTGGTGGCCAAGGCCGGGGTGCCCGACCCGGAGGCCAACCCGGCGTTGCGCAGCCTCGTAGAGAGGGCCAAGAAGGAGAACGTGCCCAGCCACGTCATCGACAAGGCGATCGCGAAGGCCGCCGGCGCGGGGGGCGAGGACTTCCAGTCGGCGCGGTACGAGGGGTTCGGCCCCGGCGGCGCCATGGTGATCATCGACTGCCTGACCGACAACCCGACACGGACCATCGGGGACGTGCGGTCCTGCTTCACCAAGAACGGGTGCAAGATGGCCGCCAGCGGGTCGGTGGCGTTGTCGTTCGATCACCTGGCGGTCCTCTCGTTCAAGGGCGACAACGAGGACAAGGTGGTGGAGGCCCTGTTCGCCGCGGACGTCGCCGTCGAGGAGGTCGAGAGCAAGGACGGCCACATCACGGTCTTCGCCCCGCCCGTGGAGTTCTACAAGGCCAAGTCGGCGTTGCTGGCGGCGCTGCCCGGCCTGGAGCTGGAGGTGCAAGAGATCACGTTCCTGCCGAAGGCGACGAAGACGCTGGCCGGGGAGGACCTGGCGTCGTTCGAGAAGTTCCTGAACATGCTGAACGAGCAGGATGACGTGCAGGAGATCTACCACGACGTGGACCTCCCCGGCTGACCGGCATCGAGGGCATCCCGCCCTGCGCGGCCGGAAGGTGGTGGGGACGGATCAGGCGACGGCGCTGTGGTCGCAGCCGGCCAACGATTTCATGTGGATCACCGCCGCCGAGGCGCGGGCGATGATGGTGAAGGGCGCCAAGGCGGGGCGGCGCGTCGAGGTGCCGGCGTCGCTGTGCGAACGCCTCTTCCGCTACCACCTGGACCCGTCGCGCGGGCTGAGCGAGAACAACAACTTCGCCCACGTCACCGCCGCCGCGGGCAGGCTCCGCCTCACCGTGGAGGCGGTGAGCGCCAAGGAGGTGCGGCTGCGGCTGGAGGGGTACGCCAACCTGCACAACCCGCGGAGCGGGCTGCGGACGTATCAGTCGCAGAGCGTCAAGGCGCACTCCCTGAACAGGCGCATCCCGCTCGACTACGACCCGCGGCTGATCGGCTCGCTGGCCTACGACCCGGCCAGGGGGGCGTTCACCCGCTTCGACATCGTGGCCTTGGGGGACGTGCGCGGGAGGCCCAACGGCGAGAACATCGTCGCGGAGCGGGTGGGCGAGGCCAACCCGCTGGGGATCGCCTTCGAGCTGGTCACCGACCCGCGGCCGGCGGACCTCCTCCCGCCGAGGGCGGCGCGCGACGAGGCCGCGGCGCGGCCGGGCGTGAATCTGGTGGAGCGTTACCTGGGGTTGGCGAGGAGGTGACCGGCGGCCCCGAGTAGGTCGGCCGGTCCGGTCCGGGCGTCACAGCCCGAAGCCGCTGTAGAACCCCACGACCAGCGGCGCCCTCCGCACTCCGGACATGGCCGACGCGCGTAGGCGAGATACTCGGTTAGCTCCAGGAGGAAGTTCACGGCATACCAACCCGTGATACACAAGCTGGCGCCGATGACTGGCCAGACCAGGTAAGCGAGCCACCAGGGCCGCGGCTCCGCATCGATCACACCTTCGCCGAGCAGGACGCGCAGGGTGAGTGTCACTACGCCGGCGCCGAATGGCAAAAGGAAGGCGACACACCCGAGGACGCCGAACAGGCACAGCCCGCTGGTCGCGCCCGGGATGAAGCCCCGGGTCTCACAGTGATCGCAGGATAAGCAGCGGTAGACCATGAACAGCCCCGCTCGCCTCGCCCGACGGGACGGCGATGCGTCCTCGGTTGGCTTGTGGTCAAGCCGTCTGCAAGGAGCCGTCGAACACGCCCGTGACTTCGCTGGCGCGGAACAGCGCGACGAGGACATCACGGCCCTGCGAGCGGGCCAGCACGCCATACGAGCCGGCGTCGGTGGGGTTGCCCGCGTTGGGCAGGAACGTCACCGAATGGCCGCGCACGGTCACGACTCGCTGATCCTTGAGGAGGATCTTGAACGACTTCTCGGGGAACGCTCTTGCGTCGCGAGCGACGACCTCCCCCAGCCATATCGTCGGCTCCATGACCGCCTTCCCGTGCCGTGGCCGGTCAGGCCCCACCTGCTCCGGCGGGATCTCGCTCTTGCAGACGAACTCACCGAGCAGGTCGCATTCGAGGGTGGCGTCGATCCTCATCGGTGGTCACCTGAGAAGCAATGGCTGTTGGGCGAGCATGGTGTCATTGTACCAGAACTGCACCCAGTACAGCCCGGCGGCAGGGATAACACAGCCGACGACCCTGAAAGAGATGCCGTGGACACCCAGCGGGTCGGAGCGTGGGGGTAACGGGTGGTCAGGTGACCGGAATACGCACTGGTCGGTATCCGCTTGTTGGATCTCCAGCCGACAGGTGCCTGGGCCGCGGTAGGAGGACAACTGCACGAAGACGCAGAACTCATCCCGCAGATGGGGGTACGCGGGTGCTTCTTCAGGGGCGATGGCGTGCAGCAGGCCGACGATGGTGATCCGCGACGGCTGGCCTCCCCCGACCAGCACGTTATCGCACAAGATCAGATGACGGATGACCGGATGCACCCCATTCATGGGCGGCCCCCTTCGCTTCGCTGCTTCGATGCCGTAAGCAATCTACCCGGTGTACTCCGAACGTGCAGCCCACTCCCGCCTCACGGCCCCGGCCTGTAGAATGGGCGTTGATGGCAGCGCACGGAGGCGTTCAACGAAACGGACCCGCATGGACACCCTCACACCCCGCGCCCTCGTCGGGCAGCTCGCGGACGACCTCGCCTGGCTGGAACAGCACGCCCGCAAGCAGGCCCACGCGGCAGACCGGGCCTCGCTCATCCGCCTCGCCGCCGCCCTCGCTCGCAACGTCCTCGGCCCCGCCCTCGACGGCCAGGAGGCGTCGCCCCTCCACGTCGTCGTCGTCGGCGGCGCCGGCGCCGGCAAGTCCACCGTCTCCAACTTCCTCTCGGGCAGCGCCTCCTCGTCGGAGGCCAACCCGCAGGCCGGCTTCACCCGCCACCCCATCGCCTTCACCGGCATGGTCGGCCCCATCTCGTGGGCCGCCCACCTCGGCTTCCTCGGCCCCCTCACTCGGCTCACCCAGCCCGCGCCGTCCTCGCTCGACCAGGACGTGTACCAGGTCCGCCGGGTCCCCCCCGATGGCGCGGGCTTCGACCTCCTCCGCGAGTGGGTCGTCTGGGACTGCCCCGACATGACCACCTGGGCCGCCGAGAACTACGTCACCCGCCTCATCGAGGCCGCGGCGCTCGCGGACGTGATCGTCTACGCGGCGTCCGATGAGCGCTACAACGACGAGGTCCCCACGCAGTTCCTCAAGCTGCTCCTGGAGGCCGGCAAGCCCGTCGTCGTCTGCCTCATGAAGATGAAGGAGGCCGACGCACCCGCCCTCGTCGATCACTTCAGGAAGGCCGTCGTCGGCGCGATGCCCGACGGGCTCGGGCGCGGCGTCGTCGGCGTGCTGCCCATCCCGTACCTGACGGCGAAGCAGCTCGGGGACTTCTCCAGCGAGGCGCGGCTGTACCGCATCCCCCTGCTCAATCAGGTTGCGGTCCTCGGCCACCCCGCGGCGACGGCCCGGCGGCGTAGCGTCCTCGGGGCGGCGGGCTTCCTGTCGCGCAACGTGCAGCGTCTGCTGGAGGTGGCCCGCGAGGACGTGCGGGCGATGGAGGCGTGGTCGGGCATCGTCAGGCAGGGGCAGGAGGAGTTCGGCCAGCGTTACCAGCGCGAGTACCTGGCGACGGAGAAGTACCGCGGATTCGACGAGGCGCTGCTTCGGCTGATGCAGCTCCTCGAATTGCCGGGGTTCGGGCAGATCGTCTCGGGCACGCTGGCCCTGGTGCGTCTGCCGTTCCAGTGGCTGGGGGGCCTCCTGTCGAAGGCGATGTCCCGGCCCGAGGTGCCGGCCAGGCCCGAGCAGCCCATTCTCGATGAGGCCCTGGCCGGCTGGCTCGACGGCCTGCGCAAGGAGGCACTGCGGCGCGGAACCGAGCATCCGCTGTGGGCGCACATCGCCGGCGGGTTCCAGACCGGGAGGCTCGCCGAGATGGCGCGGGAGAGGTTCGGGCAGGCGTTCCGCGATTACCAGTCGGCCACGGCCTCCGAGACGGAGCGGACGGCGCGGGAGATCTACGAGCAGTTGGAGAAGAAGCCGGTGCTCCTCAACTCGCTGCGCACCGGCAAGCTCGCCCTGGAGGCGGCGGCCATCGGCGGCACCATCGCCACCGTCGGCCTAGCGTGGCCGCTGCTGGTCCTGCCCGTCGTGGCCGGCCTCACCCACCAGCTGGCCGAGATGCTGGGCAAGCAGTACGTCGATAACGCCCGCGAGGAGGCGCGGCGGCGGCAGGCGGCCATCCTGCAATCGTCGCTGTCCGGGCCGATGGCGGAGTGGCTGGCGGGCTGGCCAGCCTCGGGCGGGTCGCCGTTCGAGCGGCTGCAGCTCGCCCTGCGGCGCATCCCCCAGGCGGTCCAGCAGCTCGAGGCCCGGGTGCGTCAGGCCGAAGGCCCCCCACAACGATAAGGAGGCCCGCCTATGCCGCCGGCCGACACCACCCCCGTCCTGCGCACACTCTCCCCCGCCCTGCGCGGCCTGGAGCGCGGGCTGCGCGGGTGGCTCGACGCGCCGCATCGCATGCCGATGAGCCCCATCACGCGGGCCACCCTGGAGGGGCTGGCGAACGACCTGCGGCGGCAGTCCGAGGCGCTGGACGTGGATCAGCCGCTGCTGGTGGTGATGCTCATGGGCGGCACCGGCGTGGGCAAGTCCACGCTGTTCAACGCCCTGGCCGGGGGGACGCTGGCGGCGGCGTCGATCCAGAGGCCGACGACGAAAGACCCGGTGGTGTATTACCACGAGTCGGTGAAGCCGGACCGCCTCGACCCGCTCCTGCGGACGTGCCGTCTGATGCCGCACGACCGGCCGGCGCTGGCGCAGAAGATCATCGTGGACACGCCGGACGTGGACAGCACGAACCTGGCCAACCGCGAGACGCTGATGAAGGTGCTGCCGGTGGCCGACGTGGTGCTCTACGTCGGCTCGCAGGAGAAGTACCACGACGCGCTGGTGTGGGAGCAGTTCGTCCGCCAGCGCAAGAGGCGGGCCTTCGCCTTCGTCCTGAACAAGTGGGACCGCTGCCAGCACACGGGGGCCGCGGGGCTGCGGCCCGATCAGGACCTGCTCCGCGACCTGGAGGCCAAGGGCTTCAAGTCGCCGCACCTGTTCCGGACGTGCGCCCAGCTGTGGGTGGATCGGGCGACGGGGGCCCCGACGCCGGAGCCGCCCGAGGGCGAGCAGTTCCAGGAGCTGACGGCGTGGCTGGAGGGCGGCATCAGCCGGCTGGAGATCGAGGCGATCAAGGCGCGTGGGGTGGGGCAGCTACTGGCGCATCTGGAGCAGGCGGTGCGGGAGGCGGCGCCGCCGGATTTGACCGAGGCGGCGGCGCGGACGCGCGAGGGGTGGCAGACGCCCTTGCGCGAGGAGGCGGCGACGACGGCGGGCATCCTGATCAACACGCTCGAGCCGTTCCAGAAGGAGATCGAGCATCACTTCGCGCTGGAGGGGCGGAAGCGGTTCAGCGGGCTGATGGCGGGGTACCTGGGGCTGGTGACGCGGATGCAGTACATCGGCTCCGCCCTGCCGTCGCGGCTGTCGCTCATCGGCGGCGGGGGCGGCGGGGCGGAGAAGTCGAGCTGGGACATGGGGATGTTCACGCGGGCGTGCAGCGACGCGGCGGCGAGCCGGCAGCTCGACGCGCGGGGCAAGGCGCTGGTGAACCGCCTGCTGGTGGCGGGCGACGGGGCGGGCTTCCCGGTGGCGCTGCTCACGGAGCCGGTGGAGGGGATGTCGCGCATCGACTGGCGGGCGAGGTGGGAGCGCGTACTGTTGGAGGTGCTGGAGGGGGTGGAACGGCAGTACACGCAGCCGGCGGGCGGGCGGCGGGCGGTGCAGGGGGCGGTGGTGTTGCTGGCGGACTGGCTGCCGGCGGTGACGCTGATCGCGGGGCTGGGCGTGTTCCTGTGGCGGTACTTCGACCCGATGGGCACGGGCAAGACGGTCACGTCCATCTACGAGGTGTTCCTGCCGTTCGTGGCGATGATCGTCGTGCTGGTGCTGATGCATGTCGTCATCAGCCTGGTGTTGCCGCTGAAGTGGGCGGCGATCCGCGAGGAGTATCACAAGCAGTTGCAGGAGCGTGTCTTGAAGGAGCTGGAGGCGGCGTATCTCGACGTGCCGGCGGACGTGGCCGGCAAACTGCTGGACGAGCGCAGGAAGGCCGAGGCGTTCGTGCGCGAGGTGGCGGAGGTGGCGGCGTGGCTGCACAAACGCGAGGAGTCGGCGAGCATCGCCGGGCTATACGGACATGGCTGAGAAATGGATCCCCGGCCTGGAGCCGGGACTGGCCGTCTCGGACGCCGCCCGCCTCGTGCTGGCGGCCCGGCTGGCCGTCGTCGATGAGTACCTGCCGCTGGCGATCCACGAGCCGTACCGCGACATCGAGAACGTGCATCAGCTGCGGGTGGGGACGCGGCGGGCGGACGCGGCGGTGCGGATCTTCCGCGACTGCCTGAAGCGGCCGGCGTACAAGGTGGGCCGGGGCCGGCTGCGGGCGATCCGGCGGGCGGCGGGGGAGGCGCGGGACTGGGACGTGTTCCTGGCCGGGATGGAGGAGCGTGCGACGGGGGCACCGAAGCCGGAGCTGGCGGGGTTGGACTTCCTGTCGGCGTACGCGCTGGGGCAGCGGCACGCGGCGCAGCCGGCGCTGGAGGCGCTGGACGGGGGCGAGCCGGTGTCGCCGCTGGCGAACGAGGTGCGGGCGGCGGACGGCGAGGGGACGTTCGAGGGGCTGGCGCGGCCCATGATCGAGAAGCGGCTGGGGGAGCTGGCGGAGGCGGCGTCGGGCGACGTGAACGACTACGCGGTGCTGCACGGGGTGCGCATCGCCGGGAAGCGCCTGCGTTACGCGATGGAGGTGTGCTCGCCGTGCTTCGGGCCGGCGTTCCGCGAGCGTCTGTACCCGCTGGTGGAGGAGATGCAGGAGGTGCTGGGGCTGGCGAATGACAGCCATGTGGCGGTGGGGCGGCTGACGGGCCTGCGTGCGCTGGCGCGGACGCACCCGGCGGCGTGGGAGCGGGCGAAGGCGGGGGTGGAGGCGCTGATCCGGTTCCACCGACGGCGTCTGCCGCAGGAGCGGAAGCGGTTCCTGGCGTGGTGGAAGCGGTGGCAGGGGCTGGAGATGGGGGAGATGCTGGGGTAGGGACAGAGCCCACGGCTCGCAAAGCCTCGGCGTGGGCAAAAGCCAACAGCCATCGCCGAGGCGGCTCCAACAGCCGTTGGACGCGGGGGCGCCGGGCTGCCTGCGGGGGACGGGCCAGGGCAGGCACGGGGGCTTGACGCCGTTGGCACGTGCCGGGACAGAGAGGCCGTGTGGCACAGGCCAAGGACCCGCCACCTCAAGCCCCACTCATCCCCGGATGGAGCGTCGGGGCGTCTGGCGCTCACCGCTCCAGCCACTTGGGGTCTGCGAGGTCGTGCTCGTAGTCGATCTGCCCGCCGAAGCCCAGGACGGCGGTCCGCTCGAAGTAGGGCGCGAGGCTGTCCCGCTCCTCCCACACATCCACGCCCCACACCGCCTCAATCAGGTGCGGCAGCCAGCAGTGCGGAGGCGGCCACCGGCGGAAGTACTCAATCCTCTCGTCCTCGGTCAACCCCTGCTCTGGCCACCACTCCCACCACAGCATCCTGTGCGACTCGCCCCCGCCCATCCGCCAGCAGATGCTGTACGGGTGCTCGTCGTACATGATCCACGGGGGCGGGACGGTGCCGTACTGGGTGGCGAGCCGCTTGACCTCCTCCCGCATGAACCCGGCGTGAATGTCCGCCGCGTCGAACTCGACCGGCTCGCCCGCCTTCACCCGCCGGGCGATGGCCTCCAGCTCGTCGCGGCTGTGGTACTGGTCGGAGGCCAGCGACTGCTTGGCCCAGGCTTGCGCGTCTGTCGGGTTGTAGCCGCACCTCGGGCATCCACCCGTAGTGCGGTCACGGAGATCGCCGCATTGGAGGCACACCGCGACTGCCACCTGGACGCCCTCCCGAGGAGTTACCACGCCGAATTCGTCCTCAACGAACCACTGATCGTGTATCACACAGCACGGCCACGCCCCCGTCAAGGACAATCGATGCCGGCCGACGGCTACCCCCCCCTCCCCGTCAGGGGCAGCACGCCGTCGATCCTCGCCCACCCGAGGTCGGATTGCACTTCGTTGTCCGACCTTGCCATCGCACCGCGCCCAGTCATTCCACCTAACGCACGCCGACTTGTTGGCCGTGCGGCCACGCGAATCGCTCAGGCGTAACCGGAGGCAGTGGGGTGCGGAGGGGCAGGGACGGTCGGGACGCCTTCTTGGGTATCCCCCTCACCGCTCATCGGACGCCAAGTGTGGCCGCCTTCCCGAGTGAGGCGCGATCGGCGCCCGCGCGCCGGGACACGCGTCCTCACTGTGCCCGCAGCAGGCCGGCTCCGTACGAATCACTCGCCGGGCTCTGGCGCCGTGGTCAGCTCGTCGGTGACGCGCTCGACGCCGAGCGTCGTCCGGGCCAGATCGACGGCCCGCTGCTTCATCGACAGGTCGGCGACGGTGCCCTTCAACACGACGCCCCCGGAGCCGGCGCCGATCACCTCGATGTTGGCGTCGGCCAGCATGCGGTCCCAACGCAGGCGGTTCTCGACGCGCGCCGACAGGCTCGTCTCGCCCAGCGAGCCGCGTAGCGTCCCGGTGAGCGTGCCGGCGCTGGGGCCGCGCGTCAGGCCGAGTTTCTGGCCGGCGCGCTGGCAGGCCAGGGCGATCAGGTCGGCGTCGCGGGCCTTGCAGCCCGCCAGGGGCAGCAGCGCGAGGAGGATCAGCAGGCGCGTCATGGCCGGGGCCCTCGGTGAGGCCCGCCATCATGACGCGGCACGCTCTCCGGGGCAAGCCGAACCGCGCGGCATCAGGAGGACGAACAGCGCCAGCAGCAGGCAGACGCCCCCGCCCAACCCGAGCAGGATCATCCCCGTGTCCGCCCGCCGCGGGGCGTCGTCCGCCGTCGGCACGTCCTTGCGTGGGCCGGCGGCGGCGCGGCAGCACGGCCGCGTGCCGAATGTCAGTGACACACGCGCCGGCGTGACCGCCTCGCCGTGCCGCTCCAGCGTGATCAGGTCGCACTCCTTGCCGTCGATGGTGATGCCCACCAGGCACGCCCCGCCACGCGGCATCGGGAACGTGCCCGAGCCGTCCTCCAGCTCGCCCGTGGCGAGGGGCGCCTCGCCGCCGCCGTAGATCTTGATCGCCGCCGTGGCCACCGGCACGTTACCACGCTTCAGATGGAGCACCACGAAGCCGTCATCGTGCGTGAAGGACGCCACCAGGGCCGGGGGCGCGGCGAGGATGAGGAAAAGCGCGGGGAGCATCGTCACCTCCATCCCTCATGATAGCGAACCGGACGATGCCCTTGGAAGGGGCGGCCCCCATGCGATAGGATCAACTACGTACCCCGCCGCCGCCCCGGCGTGGGCGGAGCCCGACCGATGTCCACCACACCACAACGACACGTCCGCTGCGCCGCCGTCATCGCCCGCGTCGCCGAGGCCCACGTCTCCGGCGACCAGCTCGCCGACGCCCTCCGCGAGGAGCTGTTCGCCCTCCTGGAACACTCCGGCGCCGCCGACATCGTCCTCGACCTGTCCTCCGTGACGTACCTCTCCAGCGCCGGCATCACCCCGCTGCTGGCCGTCTCCAAGTCGGTCCGCGAGCACGGGGGCCGCATGGTCCTCGCCGGCCTGACGCCCGACGTGGAGGACGTGCTGACGGCCACGCGCCTGATCTCGTCGGGCAAGGCCCCCGCGCCCTTCGAGCACCAGTCCGACGTGCCCGCCGCCGTCGCCAGCCTATACGGCAAACACGCCTGAGGAGCCGCCGTCGATGAAAGACCTCATGCCCGGCCGCAAGGGCACCGGCAGCAGCCAGCCGCCCGCCGAGCTGGAGCGCCGCCCCGGCGACCTCGACATGCCCTGGCAGCTCTTCCAGGCCATCAAACGCATCGACAAGGTCAGCGAGAAGATCCTGCAGATGAACCCCGGCACGCTCCGCCTCCGCCACTACAAGGAGGGCGAGGCCATCTGCCTCCAGGGCGAGCAGGGCTGGACCGCCTTCCGCATCCTCACCGCCGACGACTACCGGGCCATCCGCGGCCTCGCCGACGGCTCCAAGGCCAAGACCGCCCGCGCCGCCTCCATGTACCTCCAGTCCCAGGCCGCCGAGGCCACGGACAAGGCCCTCAAGGACAAGATCACCAAGGACGCCAAGGAGAGGGCCGCCCTCGCCGACAAGTACGAGGGCTGGCTCCGCGAGCTGAAGCCGTTCCTGGAGATCCTCCCCGCCGACCCCGGCGAGGGCAACCCCGGCCCCGCCGCCTACGTCTACGTCGACGGCGGCGCCCAGGCCGCCGCCCCCAAGGGCCTCTTCGGCTGGCTGTGGGGCTCCACCCCCACACGCAAGAAGCCGCGCGTCATCAACATCGACGCCCCCACCGTCGTCGACTACGGCACACGCAAGGCCGAGATGCCCGACGGCGCCCTCTTCGGCGAATGGAGCTGCCAGTACGGCACCCCACGCAGCGCCACCATCGTCGCCGCACGCGAGATCTACGTCGTCGAGATGCTCCGCAACATCCTGGAGTTCGTCCTCAAGGACCCCACCTACCAGAAGGAGACGCAAGAGGCGTACCGCAAGAACGTACTCGACAGCCACCTCGCCTCCCTCTCCTTCCTCGCCTCCCTCACCCCGGAGCAGATCCAGGAGGTCCGCGCCGGCGCCGAGCTGAAGAGCTACCGCGACGGCGAGGTCGTCTTCGACCGCGGCGAGCCGTCCGACTGCCTCTACATCGTCCGCCGCGGCATCGTCAAGGTCCTCATCAACGACTGGCCGCTGCTCACCAACGACGACGTCCTCGACGGCCCCAAGCTCGCCGCGCTGGAAGGCGAGGCGGGCAAGTTCCTCGCCGGTCAACTCGGCACCCTCCCCCAGGAGAAGAAGACCGACCTGGCCAAGGCCGTCAACGCCGCCCTCAAGAAACGCGACTTCACCCAGGACAAGGGCAAGCCCGCCGCCGCCCTCAAGGCGATCCTCGACGCCCCCGCCATGAAGGCCACCCTGGAGGAGTACTTCCCCCCCAAGCAGGACGACTGGTCCGACCAGGACTGGCGGCGCTACAACCGCTTCGTCTTGGAGATGGCCGCCCCCGGCGCCCTGCTGCCCCTCGTCCGCAAGGGCCTCAAGGCCGGGCAGCAGGGCCCGGAGGACATCCTGGCCTACCTCACGGCCGGCGACTTCTTCGGCGAGATCGGCGCCGTCACCGGCGCCCCGCGCACCGCCACCTGCGTCGCCTACGTCCACCCGCGCCCCACCCTCGACGAGGAGGTGGACGCCACCGGCGAGAAGTGGCGCAAGACCGAGGAGCGCGTCGAGCTGGTCCGCCTGCCGCGCGAGCTGCTCCTCACCCTCATCGAGAAGTACCCCTCGGTGAAGAAGGAGATCGACGGGCAGATCGCCGCCCGCCGCGAACGCACCCGCAAGCTCGTGCAGACCGGCGGCACCGGCGACGCCTCCCCCGCCCGCTTCTCCGACCTGTACCAGAAGCTCGGCCTCGTCCAGGGCCAGAAGCTCATGCTCATCGACCTCGACCGCTGCACACGCTGCGACGAGTGCGTCCAGGCCTGCATCGCCACCCACCCCGACGGACGCACGCGCCTGCACCTCGACGGCCCGCGCTTCGACAAGTACCTCGTCCCCGTCTCCTGCCGCTCCTGCCGCGACCCCGTGTGCATGATCGGCTGCCCCGTCGGCTCCATCCGCCGCGGCAACAACCTGGAGATGGTCATCGAGGACTGGTGCATCGGCTGCCAGCTCTGCGCCAAGAACTGCCCCTACGGCTCCATCCAGATGCACGACCTCGGCCTGCTCACCCAGGAGGCGCACGGCTGGCAGGTGCGTGGCAGCGGCGGCTGGCAGGACATCCGCCTGCCGGTCTTCTGCGACGCCGACCTGGAGGCCATGCTCGCCCTGCTCGGCGGCCGCTCCCTGGAATTCCGCCGCGGCTTCGACCTCGACGCCGACCAGGTCAAGGGCGCGCAGGGCGGCCTCAAACTGGTCATCGACACCCTGAAGGAGCTGGTCAAGATCGAGGGCGAGAAGAAGGCGGCCAAGGTGGCCGCCTTCCCGTCGGTGTCGCTCAACGGCAAGGAGCTGCCGCCCGACAAGTGGCAGATCGAGCGTGGCCAGTACTACCGCGAATTCACGGGCGACGAGCGGGGCGAGTATTTCCGCCGGGGCAACAACACCATCTCCATCAAGCTGGACGTGCCGCAGGTCAAGGGCGGCACGCTGCTGCAGGTGGCCCTCGACGAGGTGCGCGAGTCCGGCGCCGTCATCCCTCTGAAGGCCGCCGTCTGCGACCAGTGCAGCACGCTGCCCGACCAGGTGCAGGCGTGCGTCCACGCCTGCCCGCACGACGCGGCCATGCGCGTGGACGCCTGGAATAACTTCCCGACCCGGTGAACGGATGGGCGAATCGGGTCACCGCGGGCCGCCGTCTCAGCGGCGCAGCCAGTTGGCGACCAGGAAGCGGGCCAGGGCTCGCTCCAGCGGGCCGTGCAGGCCGAAGCTGCTGATGGAAACCGACGCCGCCAGGACGCCGTTGTTCTGCAGGCCGTTCAGCCAGTTGTTGGCGCCGGCCCCGGCGTCGAGGACGTTCGCCCCGGCCCCGCCCCAGAGCTGGTCGTCGCCCGCCTCGCCGTAGAGGTTATCGTTGCCCGCGCCGCCCTGGATGATGTCGTTGCCCGCCCCGCCGTACAGGGAGTCGTCGCCGGAGCCGCCCCACATCTGGTCGTCGCCGTCGCCGCCCCACGCCTGGTCCTTGCCCAGGCCGGCGTCGATGACGTCGTTCCCCACGCCGCCGAAGACCACGTCGTCCCCGGCGCCGGCCCAGATCATGTCGTTGCCCTGGCCTCCGTCGATGGAGTCGTCGCCGGCCCCGCCCATCACGATGTCGTCGCCGGCGTTGCCGAGCATCACGTCGTTGTCGGTGCCCTCGCCGCCGTCCTCGCCGCCGATCAGCACGTCGTTGCCGTTGCCGCCCTCGATGCGGTCGTTGCCGTCCTCGCCCCAGATGCGGTCGTTGCCGTCGTCGCCGTACAGGAGGTCGCCGCCGTCCCCGCCCATCAGGGTGTCGCTGCCGACGCCGCCGCGGACGGTGTCGTTGCCCGCGCCGGCCCAGATGATGTCGTTGCCGTCCAGGCCGTCGATGGTGTCGTCGCCGTCGCCGCCGACGAGCTGGTCGTCGCCCACGCCACCCTTGATGGTGTCGTTGCCGGCCACGCCCCAGGCCATGTCGTTGCCGGCGCCGCCCTCGAGGAGGTCGTCGCCGGCGCCGCCGGTGAGCTGGTCGTCGCCGCCGTTGCCCTGGAGCCAGTCGTTGCCCAGCGCCCCATACATGTAGTCGCGCCCGGCGCCGCCGACGATCTTGTCGTTGCCGGCCTCGCCGGAGAACGAGCCGCCGCCGGCGCCGGCGATGATGGTGTCGTTGCCGTCGCCGCCGAAGGCGACGACGGGCACCCCCAACGCCACGAAGCCGGCGGTGACCTCGCTGTCGAAGCGGATGGTGTCATCGCCGCCGAGGCCCTGCACCTCGACGCGCGCCACCTGGGCCGCGCCCACGCTGGCGCGGGGGATGTTCAGCACGTCGATCATCGCGCCCTGGACCGACACCTGCCCCGCCGCGTCCCGCCGCACGGTGATCGTGTCGTTGCCGGACGTGCCCTGGACGAGCAGGGTGCCGTTCTGCAGGAGCCATCCGCTGAGGACGGCCGCCGGCGTGCAGCGGTCCTCGAGCATCTCCAGTCGCGGCGACGAACGGCGATTCGAGGCAGCCATCCTTGCACCTCACTTCAGGGTCACGGGTCGGGCGGGGGGAATACCGCAAACCCCGCCGCATTGCAAGCGGTCTTTCCCGCCCTCACCGCGAGGCCAGGCTCGGCCCCTCGAACTTCACCCGCAGCCCGTGCAGCGCGAACCGCGGCCCCTTCTCCCCGCCGGCGTCCACGCAGCCGAACCAGCAGTACGCCACCTTGCCCGCCGGGACGGGGACATCGACCTCCACGTCCACGCCCCCGGCGGGCACCTCCACGGTCCTGATGACCCCCTCGGCCGTCGAGACCCGCACCGTCGCCGCACGCCCCGCCGGCGCACGCAGCGACGCCGCCAGCCGCACCGTCGTCGCCTTCCCGCCCAGGTTGTTGGCCCGCACCCAGCCGCCCTTCCCGCACCAGCGGCAGCCGTCCTCCGCCTCCTTCTCGAACTCCCCGCCCCACTCCACGAACGGCGAGGACAGGGCCTTCCCCGCCCACGCCATCATCCCGGCGTCGGACCGCAGACGCTCGCCGAACGCCCGCATGTCGAAGAACAGCAGGCGCCCGTCCGCGCTGACGATGGGCTCACGCCCCAGCTCGCGGCGCAGGAACGCCACGACGGCCTCGCCGCCGTCCTCGTAGCCGTGCCGGTCCACGTACAGCCCGCCGAACCCCAGGTGGGCCAGCAAGGGCAACTGCTCCTTCAACGGGCGGGCGGCGATGCGGGCGTGCGTCATCGACGCCTCGCGCCCGTGCATCGCCCCGAAACTCCAGCGCAGGGAGCGCGAGTGGAAATACCCCCGGAAGTGGCTGTACGGCTCCATCTTCGCCTCGGCGTTCCGGTACGACAGGAACGAGATGTGCGGTAGCTGGAACACCATCGCCCCCTCGGGCAGCGCCGCCTCGATACGCCCCACGAAGTCTCGGTCGCTGTGGAATTCGGCGGCGGCGTCCTCGGGCGACGGGTTGTAGGTGAACGTCGCCTGGTCCTTGATGCCCAGCCAGACGAGCGCCGCCAGCCCGGCAGCCCCGCCCACCCGCCACCACGCCCCGGCCGGCCAGCGCCGCGCCACCGCGTCGAGCAGCAGCGCGAACGCCGCCAGGCCGAAGAACCCCAGGAAGATGCTCACGCGGTTGAAGCAGCGCACCATCGTGAAGCCGAACAGCCCCGGCAGGACGAAGAATCCGCCGACCGTCCCCACCAGCAGCGTCGCCGCGATCAGCAGCCCGAAGACGTGGAACAGGCGCCGCCGATCGCCGCCCTCGCCGTGCGCCCAGAACAACGCCGACAACGCCACCATCAGGCCCAGCGACGCGCACAGGCCGATCGAGATCGAGTCCTGCTCGCTCTGCGTCCTCGTGTCCTTGTAGTAGGTGTCACGGAGCCGCCGCATCGCCGCCACCGGATGGTTGTTCGCCGGCAGGAGGAGCTGCACCGGCTTGAGGGCGAACTCCTCCGAGTCGGCCCACGGCCGCGACAGCCCGACGTGGTCCGGCGCTGAGTTCCGCCCGTGCTTGATCCGGTGGGCGACGTTCGGCGCCAGGTTGAGCGCCAGGCCCGCCGCCACCGCCGCCGTCAGCCCGGCGGCCCGCCACAGCGGCAACGATTCCCCACGCAGCCCCGCGAGGAGGCAGCCCGCCGTCATGAGGAAGAAGCCGGCGAAAACGGGGTAGTAGGGGAAGTCCAGGCCAACGGCGACGCAGATCGCGAGTGCCAGCAGCGTCACCCGGTTGGTCAGCCGTAGGCGCCACCCGCCCTCCGGCGGCCGCTCGAACAGCAGCGGCTCGCCTCGGGACAGCCACACGACGAGGAGCGCCACCAGCGGCACCATGAAGTACGCCGCGAGATACAGGTGGCCCACGCCGCGCCAGAAGTGGTAGTGCATGAACGCGAAGAGGATCGCCACGGCCGCCGCCGGCCAGCGCGAGACGTCCATGCCGCGCAGCGCCGCGTACGAGGTCAGGGCGATCAGCGGGAACGTCAGCAGGAAGTAGACGTTGAGGAGGAGGAACGCGTCGCGTGTGAACAGCGACAGGCCCTTGATGACGGCCATGTGCAGGTTCGGGTTGAACGGGTAGTCGTGCCACTCCAGCCCGCCCGGCGCCCCCACCGACGGGTTGGTCATCCACCACCCGTGATCGATCGTTGTCTTGATCATCAGGACGTTGGTGAAGCTGTCGTGCCCGTACTGGAGCGGCACGCCGACCTCGCCACGCCACACGCCCAGGCGGGCCGCGCCCAGGCCGAGGCTCACGGCCGCGACGAGGGCGCAGACGGCGGCCTCGTGCCAGAACGTCGTCGGGGCCGGCTGATCGTTCTCGGCCATCGGTGCCTCCCAGTTATCGGGCCCGCTCAGGCGGCCTCCCGCCGCGCCGGCGTCGGGACGCCCGCGGCCCCCCCCGCCGCCAGGGCCGCCGGCAGGAACGCCAGCAGCCCCGCCGCCGCCAACGCGAGGTCGCGGGCGTGCTTGAGGCAGACGGCGTGCGGCATGAACGGCCCCTGGTGCCTGAAATACCGGGCCACCCACTCCGGCCCCACGTTGAACGCCATCCACCCCTTCGAGAAGTACAGCGAGGCGAGCAGGAACGGCGGCAGCATCCGCGCCCAGAACCCCTCGCGGTCACACACAGCCACCGCGAACGGCGCCAGGAGCACGAAGAGCTGCACCAGGTGGCGCGACTCGCTGTTTGACGAGAACACCACGGCCACGCCCGCCGCCGCCAGCAGGCCGAGGTCGCGGCCCATGTGGCGCGTGATCGGCCCCCACAGGCAGACGATGAAGAGCGCCGCCGGCCCGAAGTACGCCCCGTGCGCGACGAGCTGCCCCAGCGGGCGGATCAGCCCGAACGCCGTCAGGTCGAACAGGAACAGCCCCGCCGAGTAACCCGGCGCCAGGTAGGGCCGCAGCAACGCGCCCACCGCGAGCGGCACGCAGAAGAGCAGCGCCGCCAGCGTCACCCGCTGGATGAAGCGGCCCCCCAGGCGTGGGCGGAGACAGCCCAGCGCGGCGACGCCGATGGCATAACAGGCCGCAGCCAGCCCCACGGCGTTGACGACGGCGGAGACGCGTGTCCACCCGCGAAGCGGTGGCGTGATGAGGCCCCCCGCCTCCCACTCCCTGAACCGGCCCAGCATCGCATCCCGCGACAGCCAGACGTAACCCAGGTACACCGCCGCCGCCGTGATCGCCACCACGCCGGCCAGCGTGCGCCCCCACCATGTAGGACGGCCGGAGGTGTCCTCCGCACGCATCCCGCCGAGCAACAGCATGGGCAGGGAGACGAGGATCATGCTCGGCCAGCACATCGCCCCCGCCGCGCCCAACGCGAACACCGCCCAGAGACGCCCACGCAGATGGGCGTCGAGCAACCACGCCATCAGGGCCATCGCCGTCGTGTCGAACAACACCGGGTAATAGCCCGCCATCTTGACCGTCGCGTAGTTGAGCGTGAACGCGCACAGCAGGGCCGCCGTGCCCCACGGCGTCAGCCGCAGGGCGTCGGCCACGCGGAGCCCGCCCCACAGCAGCAGGCCGAGCATCAGCACGTTCCACGCGACGCACAGGGCGACGACGGGGGCGTCCGTGGGTGGCAGCCGCAGGAGGATCAGCGCCCGGCTCAGGACGTACGCCGGCAAGAGGCGGGACGCCTTGGGCGAATCGACCCGGCCCTCGCTCAACGCCCCCTCGAAGTCCTTGATCAGGGCCGCGTAGATCGTGCCGTCCCAGCCCGTGCCGTTGGCCTGCGGGATGCGCTCCGACAGCACCTGATGGCCGCCCACCAGGCAGAAGAGGAGTGCCGCGGTGATGACGCCGACGTTCGCCCTCATGCCGCCTCCCTGCCCGCCGCCGCGCCGCCGGCCACTTCCCTCTCGACGAGGTAGCGCGGCCTCCGCCGCGCCTCCTCCAGCAGGCGGCCCACGTACTCGCCCTGCACGCCGAGCATGATAAGCTGCACGCCGCCCACGCACAGGATCGCCGACATCAGCGACGCCCACCCGCCGATCTCCCACCACCCCAGCAGTTTGCCCACGACCACGAGGGCCGCGTAGGCGAACCCGCCGAAGGCCAGCAGCATCCCCAGTGCCGTCGTCACGCGGAGCGGGAAGTGCGAGAACCCCACGAAGGCGTCGGTGAAGTAGCGAAGCTTGCGCCCCAGGGTCCACATCGACGTGCCGAAGCGGGCCTCGCGTTCCTTGCGGTGGTACTGCACCACCGCAGGGTCGAACCCCACCCAGATGAGCATGCCCATCAGGTAGTGGTTCCGCTCCGGCAGTTGCACCACCAGGTCGCGCACCTGCCGGTCGATCAGGAAGAAGTCGAACCCGCGGGCCGGCATTTTCGGCAGCGCGAAGCTGCGGAACAGCCAGTAGAACGTGTCCGCGAGCATCGTCGTCAGCCACGGGTCGTCGCGCGTCGCCCGCGCCGCCAGGGCCACCTTCTTCCCCGCCTCCCAGTGCCCGATCAGCTCCGAGATCAATTCCGGCGGGTCCTGGAGGTCAGCCGCGATCACCGCGATGCCGTCGCCGCGGGCGTGCTCCAGCCCGCACAGGATCGCCGAGTTCGACCCGAAGTTCCGCACCAGCTTCACCACGCGCATGCGCGGCTCGCTCTCGGCCAGCCTGCACAGGGTGGCGAACGAGGAGTCGCGCGAGCCGTCATCGACGAACAGCAGCTCGAAGGTGTGCGCCGCGTGCTTGTCCGCCACGGCCTGGAGGCGCTGGAGCAGCTCCGGCAGGCTGCTCTCGTTGTGGTAGACCGGGACGATGATCGAGATCAGCGGCATGCATGCCTCCCTGGGCCGTCAGGCCGCCCTCGCCAGCAGCGCCGCCCGGTCCGCGGACGGCACCTCGCGCAGCACCCGCGCCGGCACGCCGGCCACCACCGTCCACGCCGGCACGTCACGCGTCACCATCGCCGACGGGGCCACCACGGCCCCCTCGCCGACCTCCACCCCCGCCGCCAGGTTGCACCCCGCGCCGAGGACGGCGAGGCGGCGCACCGTCGGCCCACGCTGGTCGGCGAATCCGGGGTCGAATCGCGACATCTGCACGCGGTTGTCGTTGATGGTCACCACGCCCGGCGCGATGAACACGTCCTCCTCGACCGTCATGTTGCCCGTCAGGATCGCCCCGTCGATCACCCGCGTCCGCGCCCCGATACTCGTGCCGTACATCACCAGCACCGACCGCCCGATCACCACGCCGTCGGCCAGGCGGCAGCCCTCGCGCAGGCTGGCGAGGTCGCTGACCATGACGTTGTCGCCGATCACCGAGCCGGCGTAGAGGACGGCGTTGCAGCCCACCACGCAGCCGCGCCCCAGGCGAAGCGGCCCTGGCGCGGCCAGGGGGCGGCTCAGCGTGCCGGCGGCGCGGGGGACGCGGCCCAGGACGGCCCCGTCGAGGACGACGCAGCCGGACCCCAGCTCGACGCCGTCGTGGATGACGGCGTTGTGGCCGACCGTCACGTCGTCGGCGAGGCGGGCCAGCGGGCTGATGACGGCGTTGTGGCCGATCCGTGCCATGGGCGTGCTCCTCAGGCGGCCTGGCGGGCGGGCCGGGCCCAGTAGTGGTCGCGGTGCGCCCGGTAGAAGTCGGCGGTGCGGCGCAGGCCCTCCTCCAGGGAGGTGGCCGGCTCCCAGCCGAGCAGACGCCGGGCCTTGCTGATGTCCGAGTAGAAGTCGCCGGGGTCCTGGGCCTTGCGCTCGGGCGTGAACGGGGCGAACTCCCAGCGGCCCTGCCCCGTCACGCGGATGATCGTCTGGGCAAGCTCGAGGAACGAGCTGGCGCGGTCCACGCCGAGGTTGATGATCTCGCCCCGCGCCTCCGGGGTGACGGCGGCGAGGAGGATGCCCTCGACGCAGTCATCCACGTAGAGGAAGTCGCGGAGGATGGCGCCGGTGCCGAAGACGCGGATCGTCTCGCCGTCGAGGGCGAGGCGGACGAACCAGTTGGCGACGCCGTACTGCGAGTGCCGCATCTGCGCCCGCGGGCCGTAGACGTTGGTGAGGCGTAGGAGGACGGAGTGCAGATTGTGCGAGTCGTTGTAGACCTTGATGATCTTCTCGGCGGTGAGGTTGGAGACCTCGTAAAGCCCCTTGGGGTTGGTCGGGGCCTCCTCGTCCACGGGCAGCCGGGTCGCCGGCCCGTACTGGCCGCGCGTGCCGGTGAAGACGACGCGGGCGTGGGGTGCGTGCTTGCGGAGCGACTCGACCAGGACCACCGTGCCCTTGATGTTGTATTCGAGGTCGGGGTAGGGGTTGGTGAGGCTCAGGACGTGCGACACCTGCCCCGCGAGGTGGAAGACCAGGTCCTGTCCGCGCACCACCCACTCCATCGCGTGCACGTCGCAGATGTCGCAGTAGTTGATGCTGACCCTGTCGCGGATGCCCTGGATGTTGAACGGGTTGCCCCCGTAGTCGGGGACCATCGCGTCCACGAGGGTGACCTCGGCGCCGAGCGCGACGAGGCGGTGGGCCAGCGTGGAGCCGATGAAGCCCAGGCCGCCGGTGATCAGGCAGCGTTTGCCGGCCAGGGTGGCGAGGCGTTCGGCGTTCATGCGGCCCTCCGGGCGGTGGAAGACAGGGCGGCCGCGGCGAGGCGGGCGTGGCCCTCGTCGAGGCCGACGTACATCGGCAGCGACAGGATCTCGGACGCGGCCTTCTCGGTGTGGGGCAGGCTGCCGGGGCGGTAGCCCAGGCTGGCGTAGGCGGGCTGGAGGTGGACCGGCGTCGGGTAGTGGATGGCGGTCTCGACGCCGCCGGCCTGGAGGGCGGCGCGGGCGCCGTCGCGGCTGCCGGCGCGGGCGACGTACAGGTGGTAGACGTGTTCGCAGCCCGCGCGCTCCGTCGGCAGGGTGAGGCCGAGGCCGGCGAGGTGCCTGCGGTAGTGGCCGGCCATCTCGCGGCGGGCGGCGTTGCAGGCGTCGAGGTGCGGCAGCTTGACGGAGAGGATGGCGGCCTGCATCTCGTCGAGGCGGCTGTTGACGCCGCGCTCCTCGTGCCGGTAGCGGACGGACTGGCCGTAGTTGCGGATGCGGCGGAGGCGGGCCGCCAGGGCGGGGTCGGCGGCGAGGACCGCCCCGCCGTCGCCGGCGGCCCCGAGGTTCTTGGTGGGGTAGAAGCTGAAGGCGGCGGCCTGCCCGAAGGTGCCGACCTTGCGGCCCTGGTAGCGTGCCCCGTGCGACTGGGCGCAGTCCTCGACGAGGAACAGGCCGTGCTTGTTGCACAGCGGCTCCAGTGCGCCGAGGTCCGCCGGGTGGCCGTAGAGGTGGACGGCGACCAGGGCCGAGGTGCGTGGCGTGACGGCGGCGGCGGCCGCGGCGGGGTCGATGGTGTACGTCTCGGGGTCGATGTCCACGAGGACGGGGGTGGCACCGGCGCGCTCGATGGCGCAGACGGTGGGGACGGCGGTGTGGGCGACGGTGATGACCTCGTCGCCGGGGCCGACGCCGGCGGCGCGGAGGGCCAGCTCGATGGCGTCGGTGCCGTTGGCGACGCTGACGGCCTCGCCGCCGCCGTGGTACTCGGCGAAGGCACGCTCGAACGCCTCGACCTCGCGGCCCAGGATGTACCAGCCGCTGGCCAGGACGCGCTCCGCCGCCTCGGCCAGCTCCGCCCCGAGGCGGGAATGCAGGGGCTTCAGGTCGTTGAACGGCAGCATCATCGGCCCTCTCGCGTGCCAGCCCGAATCGCCGGCGGACAATAGCCGATCCCTTTGTGGCGAATCAACCGGAACGGGCCGCCGTGCGGGAGGGCTGGCGTTCTCCGTCCTCCTGTTCCGGCGGCGGCATCCGTGGACGCGTGTGATGGCGTCCCTGCTGACGCTGGGGCACGCGTGGTCGTGGCGCGAGCCCGACGGGGTGTCCGCGTCTCATCCGACTGGCGCCCCTCAATGACCCCGACGATGCTGCACTACCCCAAGATCCCTGGCAGCGGCGACGCCCCGCTCGCCCGCTGCATCGCCTTCGAGAAGCTCGACGGAACCAACCTGCACTGGGCCTGGGACCGCGACTTCGGCTTCCACGCCTTCGGCACCCGGCGCGACTCCTTCGACCTCACGCCGGCCGGCATCGAGGCGTTCACGGCGAGGCATGCGCATCTTCACGAGGCGCCCGCCGTCTTCCTGGCTTCTCTGGCCGGCCCGCTCGACGCGGCCATCCGCACCTCCCCATCTTGCGCCGGGAGCCCATCCGTCCGGGCGTTCACCGAATTCCTGGGTGCGGGGTCGTTCGCCGGCCTGCACCGTGCCGGCGAGGCGAAGGAGCTGCGTCTGATCGACGTGAGCCGCGAGCCTGGAGGATTTCTCGACCCGTGGGAATTCGTTCAGGAATTCGGCACCCTGCCCCTGCCGCGCGTCGTGTACGAGGGCAGGCTCACCGGCAAGTTCGCCGACGACGTGCGGAGGGGGAAGTACGGAGTGGCCGAGGGCGTCGTGTGCAAGGGCGGGACGGGGGAGGGCGCTTACAGGGCTACGTTTCTTGTGAGGGCGAATTCAGGTAGCGATTCTCGGGCTT
>CAZVZK010000160.1:0-23308 GCA_964630925.1 uncultured Alcaligenaceae bacterium | reverse complement strand
TGATCGTGTGGACGAATGAGCTGGGCAAGGGGAACTCGCACACGCTGGACAACATCCCGTTCGTGCTGGTGGGCGGCGGCCTGGGGTTCAAGATGGGGCGGTCGCTGAAGTACAAGAAGGTGGCGCATAACCGCCTCTTGCTGGCATTGGCGCACGGGTTCGGGCACCGGATCACGCGGTTCGGCAACCCGGACTTCTGCACGGGCGGGGCGCTGGGGCTTTCGTGAGCCGGTGAGCCAGTTTCCCGGGGCTCCGCAGAGCCGTCACCCCGGGCGTTACTCTGGTCGCCGCGGCGGCTCCAACAGCCGGGCTCGGTGGCGGTGCGTGGGGCGGCAGGGTGCATGCGAGCGCGAACCCGCAAGCGGCGGCGCTGCGTGTGGTGGGAGTGCGGGCGATGGGGCCGATGGGGCCGCCGGCAGGGCCCAGTGACGGCGATACCCACCGAGGGCGACGCAAGGCGGTGAGGTCAGCCTTGGGCCGTGCGGCAGCCGGCCCAGTAGCCGGCGGGATACAGGTTGCCCCAGCGGAGGTGCTGGGCCTGGAAGCCCGTGACATCGCAGGCGTGGTCCTCCAGGTAGTCGGCGAGGACGCCGGGAGGGATCGCGCCGCGCAGCACGTCCGCCGCCAGTTGGGCCGCCGTCGCCGCGATACCGTGGGGCACGGCGGGGGGCGGCCGGGTAGCCCCCACATCCCACACCCAGACGGCCGCCCCCTGTGGCCCGTCCCAGCCGCCGGCGATGATGCGCCTGCCGTCGGGGCTGTAGGCCAGGGCATCGATCCTCCCAGGCTTGCCGATTTTCAGCAGCTCCTCGCCGGTGGCCGTGTCCCACACCCGGAGCCTCCCGTCCTCGCCTCCTGAGGCGATACGCTGGCCATCGGGGCTGTACGCCAGACATTTGACGTGATGCCCGTGCCCTCTGAGGGAGTGCCGCTCCTCGCCGGTTCTGGCGTCCAGCACCCGTAACGTCCCGTCCCAGATGCCGACCGCGAGGTGCCGGCGGTCCGGGCTGAACGCCACGCAGTCCACACCGTCGTACTCCTTGCGTGGCTTGAGGATGACTCGATCCGCCCGCGCCTCGATGTCCCAGACCCGGACCGTGCCGTTCACGCATCCGCTGACGAGGCGGTTGCCGTCGGGGCTGTAGGCCACGGTTTCCACGCGGTTGGGCGACCCGATAGGGAACCAGGATCTCGGCCCCAGGCGGGAGTGCATCAGTCGGCCCGTCGCAGCGTCCCACACCCGCCGACTGCCGTCCGAGCCGCCGGCGGCGAGGTGCTTGCCGTCGGGCCTGTACGTCAGGCTGTAGACGGCGTCCCCGTCCCCCTTGAAGCGGAGCGCCTCTTGCCCGAGGCCGAGATCCCACACGCGCACCGTCCCGTCATGGCTGCCGGTGGCGAGACACGTGCCGTCGTGGCTGAACGCGAGGCTGCTCACACCGAAGTCCGGCATGCGGAGGGCGTGCGTCATCGTGCCCGTCCGGGCGTCCCAAAGGATCAACTCACCGGGGATGTTGTGCCGGGGTGACTCCGAACCGCCGCTGGCGATGCGCGTGCCGTCGGGGCTGACCGCCACGCCGTAGACGTTGCCCTCGTGGCCGGTGAGCGTGAGGTCCATGGCCGGCTCCTTCCGTTTCGCTCAGCGTAGCCGCCACGGCCCTAACCGCAACCCCTCCCATCCTGCCGCGAGGTTCACTGTCTTTCGATGAATCTCGGCGACTGCGTTCATCGTCGTCCAAAGTCGCCATCGACATCCGGCGCCTCCGTGGTAGGCTGCGGGGTGCCCAGGAGGTCAAGCCATGCGCAGAAGACTCACGCGGACACGGCACGCTTACGCCGTGCCGCTCGCCCGGCCGCCCGCTGTCGCTGTTGTATCGGTGATAGTCCGCGTCCGCGCCCAGGGACGGCTACTGTCGCCCACGGACGCCCTCACCCGGCCTGTCAATCACCCCGGATGAGCGTCATCGGCCGATGAGAAACGGAAAAAGAGCATGGCCCCGGCTGTCGCGGTGTGGCACGATGAGGGAGTGGCGGGCGGCCTTCTATCGGTCATTGTCCGCATCGGCACGGATGCGGGCGTGGAGCCTCCGCCGGCCGGGAATGGCGAGTGCCGAGACGATGGGAGGCGGCTACAACAGCCGCACACGGATTCCGTCGCCCCTCCTCTCGGAGGGGCCAGGGGGTGAGGTGGTGAGTCAACGCTGCCACGGCCCGCTCGACAGACGCTCCTGGCTGACGCTGGGTGGCCTCAGCCTCGGCGCGCTCGCCTCCGCGCCCGGCCCGGATCTCGGCACCCTCCTGGCCGCCGAGCGGCGCGGGGTGCCGCTCAGCAAGGACTTCTCGGTCATCCTGTTCTGGGCCAACGGCGGGCCGTCGCACCTCGACCTGTTCGACCTCAAGCCCGATGCCCCCGCCGAGATCCGCGGGCCGTTCAGGCCCATCCGCACCAGCGTCACCGGGCTGCACATCACCGAGAAGTTGCCCATGCTGGCGGCGATGGCCGACAGGTGGGCGCTGGTGCGCTCGCTGCACCATCGGCGCGGCGAACACTCGGGGGGTACGAACCGCTTCCTCACGGGGTACTCGTCGGTCAAGGCGAACCTCAACGACTCCGAGTTCCCCGACGTCGGGTCGGTGGTGGCGAAGCAGCTCGAGGGGCGCGGGACGCCGGGGGTGCCGTTGTACGTGGGCGACACGAAGTTCTACGGCGGCGGGCCGGCGTACCTCGGGCCGGCCTACGCGCCGTTCATGCCGACGCCTGATCCGCGTTCGTCCACGGGGAACAACACCTATGACCCGGTGCCGCTACATCAGGAGGGCGGCTCGGGGCTCATCCTGTCGGACGGCGGTGCGGCCACGCTGACCCGCCGCGACGGGCTGCGGCGCACGCTGGAGGCGCTGCCGCGGGCGCTCGACGGGCGGGCGGCGTTCGGCGAGATGCAGCGGAGGGCGGTCGAGGTGCTGGCGGGGCGGCGGACGCGCGAGGCGTTCGACCTGACGCGCGAGCCGGCGAAGATGCGCGAGCGCTACGGGGATACCTTCTGGGGCAAGAGCCTGCTGACGTGTCGGCGGCTGGTGGAGGCCGGGGTGCGGTTCGTGCAGTGCCAGGCGGGGTTTCGGCTGCGGAAGGAGACGGGGGTCACGAGCAACTGGGACGATCATTCGGTGAATTGCCACGTCTTCGACGCCATCAGCGAGCGGATGCCGTCGTTTGACCGGGCGGTGTCGGCGCTGGTGGGCGACCTGTACGCGCGGGGGATGGACCGGCACGTCCTGTTCGTCTTCTGCGGCGAGTTCGGCAGGACGCCGCGGATCGCGTACCAGGACGCGAGCAGGAGGCCGGGGCGCGACCACTGGCCTCGGGCGATGAGCGTGTTCCTGGCGGGCGGCGGGCTGCGGATGGGGCAGGCGGTGGGGGCGACGGACGCGCGGGGCGAGGAGCCGTCGCGGCGGGCGATGGACAGTAACGCGCTCCTGGCAACGATCTACCGGCGGTTCGGGATCGACACACGGCACGAATTCGCTGACCGGGCGGGGCGGCCGATCCCGATCCTGCCGGAGTGCGAGCCGATCGCGGAATTGCTGTGAGGCGAGACTTCGGCGGGGCTGGCGGGTTACATCTGCATCCGCCGCCCTGCCGCCGTGACCGAGGTCCGTTGATGCCGGACGCCCTTGCCATGACACAGCCCCAGGACGCCGCGACGGAGCGCAGCGCCGGCACACGGGCCGAGCTGCTTCACGGGTTCTTCGAGCGGGCGGCCCGCCGTTGGCCGCAGCGCGTCGCGGTGGAGACGCCGCCCTCGCGGACGCAGCCGCTGCGGCGGGCGGTCACGTACCGCGAGCTGGACGCGCGATCGGACGCGCTGGCGGCGTTCCTCCGCGAGTTCGTGACGGGGGAGTGCGTCGTCGCGGTGCTCTTGCCGCGTGACAGCGAGCAGATCTACCTGGCGCAGCTGGGCGTGCTGAAGGCGGGGGCGGCCCACGTCTGCCCGGACCCGTCCTCGCCGGACGCGCAGGTGTCGGCCATCCTGGAAGACTCTCGGCCTGCATGCGTGCTGACCGACGCCGCGGGGGCGGCCCGGCTGCGGGCGATCCGCGTGGGCAGGCCGGGGCCGCCGGTGATCGACCTGGCGGGGTGCAACCTGGACGGGCACGTCAACCTGCCGCCGGCGCCGTGGCTGACGGGGCGGAGCCTGGCGTACCTGATCTACACGTCGGGCACGACCGGGAAGCCCAAGGGCGTGATGATCGAGCACGCGGCCATCTCCAACCTGATCGCGGGGGAGCGCGCGGCGTGGCCCGTGACGCCCGAGGACCGGGTGGGGCAGAGCAGCTCGTGTGCGTATGACTCGTCGGTGGACGAGGTGTGGCTGGCCCTGGCGGCGGGGGCGACGCTGGTCGTGATGGACGACGACACGACGCGGCTGGGGCCGGACCTGGTGCCGTGGCTGCGGCGGGAGCGGGTCACCATCTTCTGCCCGCCGCCGACGCTGCTGCGCTCGGCGGGGCAGGCCGACCCCGCGCGGGAGCTGCCGGATCTTCGGCGTATCCACGTCGGCGGCGAGCCGCTGACGGACGACGTTGCGTCACGCTGGGGGCCGGGCCGGGTGCTGGTGAACGACTACGGGCCGACGGAGTGCTCGGTGGTGGCGCTGCGTGGGGTGATACGGCCCGGCGGGCCGATCCACATCGGCCGGCCCGTCCCCGGCATCGGGGCGTGGGTGGTGGACGAGACTTTGAATGAGGTGCCGGCGGGGCAGACGGGGGAATTGTGCCTGGGCGGCGTGGGGCTGGCGCGGGGGTATCTCAACGACCCCGAACTGACGGCGCGGAAGTTCGTCGATCATCCGCGCCTGGGGCGGATCTACCGCACGGGCGACCTGGCGCACCGGGACGGCGAGGGGCTGTTCTACTGCCACGGGCGCATCGACACGCAGGTGAAGGTGCGGGGCTACCGGATCGAGCTGGAGGCCGTCGAGGCGCGGCTGGCGGAGTGCCCCGGCGTGCGCGAGGCGGTGTGCCGGGTGCAGGGCGAGGGGGCGGCGCGGGAGATCGCGGCGTTCATCGTGCCGGACAACCCCGCCCGCCCGCCGGCGTTCGACGCGCTCAAGGCGGCGCTGCGGGCGGTGATGCCGGAGTATGGCGTGCCGGCGCGGTTCGGGGTGCTGGAGCGTCTGCCGCGGACGGTGGGCGGCAAGCTCGACCGGCGTGCGCTGCCGACGCTGGAAGGTGCGGCACGGGCGGGGGAGGCCGTCGCGGCGCGGACCGAGGCCGAGCGGAAAGTCGCCGAGGCGTTCGGGCGTGCGCTGGGGGTGGTGACTGTCTCCGTGGAGCATGACTTCTTCCACGAGCTGGGCGGGGACTCGCTGCGGGCGGCGCTGGCGGTGTCGCTGCTGCGCGACGCCCCGGCGACGGCGGGGCTGACGGTGCGTGACCTGTACGAGACGCGGACGGCGGCAGGGCTGGCGGCGCGTGTCACGGCGCCGGCGTCGGCGCCGGTGGAGAAGACCCCACGGCGCGAGGGGAGGCCGCTGCTGGCGACGGCGGTGCAGACGGCGTGGCTGCTGGCGGGGCTGTTCGTGCTGGGGCCCGTGGCGTATCTGCTGGCGTTCCATGTCGCGCCGGACGCGATGCAGGGGATGGGGCTGACGGGGTTCCTCCTCGTGACGCCGCTGCTGGTGGCGGGCGGGGCGGTGCTGTACGGCGTGGGGGCGGTGTGCTTCGCGGTGGCGCTCAAGTGGCTGCTGATCGGGCGGTACACGCCGTGCCGCGAGCCGGTGTGGGGCGGGCTCTACGTCCGCAACTGGATGGTGTCGATGGCGGTGAAGATGATCCCGTGGCGGGTGATCGACGAGACGGTGTTACAGAACGCGGTGCTGCGTCTGCTGGGGGCGAGGATCGGCAGGCGCGTCCACATCCACCGGGGGGTGAACCTTCTGAACGGCGGGTGGGACCTGCTGGAGATCGGGGACGACGCGACGCTGGGCCGCGAGGCGGCGGTGCGGGTCATCGACTACGACGACGGGCAGGTCGTGGCGGCGCCGGTGCGGATCGGGGCCGGGTGCACGCTGGACGTGCGGGCGGGCCTGGCCGGGGGCGCGGGCATGGGGGACGGCTCGTTCCTGACGGCGCACTCGTTCGTGACGGCGGGCGTGACGGTGCCGGCGGGGGAGTGCTGGTCCGGCGTGCCGGCGGCGCCGGCGGGGCAGGCGCCGGGGCGTGCGGACGTGCCCGAGGGCGAGCGCGAGCTGCCGCCGTGGCTGCACGGGCTGGCGATCATCGCGGGGCGGGGGCTGCTGGGGCTGTCGGCGGTGCTGCCGCTGATCGTCGTGGCGCTGTGCGCGTCGGTGTGGGCGGGGGTGGACGCGGCGGATGTGGCGGGGTGGCTGTTGCACCCGGCGCTGGAGGCGGGCGGGGTGCTGCTGGGGGCGGCGGTCCTGGTGCTGTCGGTGCCGCTCTCTCTGGTGTCGCGGTGCCTGACGATGCGGGCGCTGGGGCGCGTGCCGGAGGGGGTGGTGGGCCGGTGGGGCTGGACGTATGTCCGCGTGGTGTTGAAGGCGGACATCCTGGACGGGGCGAACGAATGGCTGAGCGGGACGCTGATGTGGCCGATGTGGCTGCGGGGCGCGGGGATGAGGGTGGGGGCGCGGTCGGAGCTGAGCACGATCTTCGACACGGTGCCGGAGCTGACGGAGATCGGCGCGGACAGCTTCCTGGCGGACGGCATCTTTTTGGGCGGGCCGCGGGTGCACCGGGGGGCGGTGACGCTGGCGCGGACGCGGCTGGGGGACAACGTGTTCCTGGGCAACTACGCGGTGGTGCCGGCGGGGGTGGACATGCCCGACGGGGTGCTGCTGGGCGTGTGTACCGTGGCCGACCCGGCGCGGGTGAGGCCCGGGACGTCGTGGTTCGGGCACCCGCCGTTCGAGCTGCCGAGGCGCGAGGTGCATCAAGCCGACGTGGGCGTTACCTATCGGCCGACAAGGTTGCGGTACTGCAACCGGGTGTTCTGGGAGGTGCTGCGGTTCACGCTGCCGTTGCCGCCGGCGGCGCTGGTGCTGGCGTGGGTGGCGCTGGCGGGGATGGCGGAGGGGGCGGTGGCGCCGCTGCTGGTGATCTTCGGGGTGGTGCCGGCGCTGGAGGTGGGCTTCCTGGTGTCGCTGTGCGTGCTGGGGCTGGGGCTGAAGTGGGCGCTCCTGGGCAGGGTGAGGCCGGGGACGCACGCGCTGTGGTCGTGCTGGGTCAGCCGGTGGGATTTCAACTACACGGCGTGGCACTACTGGGCGCACGGGCCGCTGTCGGCGCTGGAGGGGACGCTGTGGCTGAGCTGGTATCTGAGGGCGATGGGCGTGAAGGTGGGCGAACGGGTGGTGATCGCGGATGCGTTCGCTCTGGTGGTGGACCCGGACATGATCGAGTGCGAGGACGGGGCGACGGTGGGGGCGCTGTTCCAGGCGCACACATTCGAGGACCGGGTGTTGAAGATCGGGCGGGTGCGGATCGGGAAGGACGCGACGGTGGGTCACGCGGCGCTGCTGCTGTACGGGGCGGACGTGGGGGCGGGGGCGGCGGTGGTGGGGAACAGCGTGGTGATGAAGCACGAGCGTCTGCTGCCGGGGCGTGGGTACGCGGGGTGCCCGACGCGGGAGGTGGGGTGAGCGGGCCGGGGCAGTGGTTGCGTGGCGGGGAAGCGGGCCTGAGCCTCATGGGGGTGAGGGGGACGCACACCGCCTCTTGTCCTCGTGCGGGCTTCGGGGGAGAATGTCGGTTGGCGTGCGGTTTGCTTCCGCCTCCGGAGTGTGGCAACGCCCCGCCGCCGGCCTTCCAGAACCGGCTTCACGGCCGCACGTCCGCGAGGTGGCCCATGAGCGTCCTCGTCCTCGCATGGGTGATGTTCGGCGCGGCCCCGCCGTTGCCGCGTGACCCGTTCGTGCCCGAGGGGGCGCTCGCTCGACTGGGGCCGGGGCGGCCACGAGCTGCCCGAGAAGGAGGCAACGTCGCGCTCTCGTCCGACGGGCATTGGATGGCGGGGGCCTTCGGGGGGTCGCTGGCCATCAAGGACCCGGTCGGCGGGTGGCGGACACGCCACTTCGGGTGGGGCCCGAGCCCCGCCTGGGGCCTGGTGTCTATCAGTCCGGGCGGCAGGCACGTCCTCGCCCATGCCGGGCCCGTCCTGGTCTTCAACACGCAGTCCTGGGAGTCTGAGGACCCCTTGCACGACGACCACCTCGGCGAGCCCGTCTCGGTGTCGTTCTCCGTCGACGGGCGGCTCGTCGCCGCCGGCGCCGCCTGCTACGGGCGGTCGCCTGTGCGGGTCTGGCGGCTCGCCCCTCGGAAGGAGCTTTGCCGCGTTGAGGTGGCAGGGGAGAGGGCGGCCGGGGCGCTGTCCCCCGATGGGCGGCGCCTGCTCGTCTGGGCACCTGGCGGGCCGGCGCTGTCCGTCCATGAGGCCAACGGGGGCAAGGGGGAGCGCCTCCTCGCGGCCTCCGGCATCCTCCAGGCCGTGTTCTCCCCCGACGGCCAGGCCGCCGCGGCCTTGTGCCGCGGGGAGGGGCTGCGCCTGCGGGTCTGGCGGCTGAGCGATGGCGGAGTGATCGCCGACGCCCCGGTCTCCGAGGCCGAGTTGTTGCCGGGGACACTCTGCTACGGGACGGGCGGGCAGGTGGCTGTGGGGTACGTCGGCGGGGGCGTCCGCGTCCTCGATATGCGGTCCGGGAAGGTGCGTGGCATCCGGCCACACCCCGGCTTCACCTTCTCCGCCCTGGCCTTCCGGGAGGACGGCCGGCTGGTGGCCGGGGGCTGGAGGGGCCACACGGCCGGCGTCTGGCTCGTGGAAGGCCCCGCACCTTGGGGCAGCGGGGCGGGCCACGTTAACGGGGTCGTGGCTCTGGCCTTCAGCCCGGACGGCCGGCGTCTTGTGAGTGGGGCGGGCGATGGCGTGTATTCCTGGGATCTCAGAACAGGCACCTCGGCACGGCGCCCCACTTTGGAAGGCCTCTACGGGGAAGCCATCGCCTTCGACGCGCGGGGGAGCCGTGCGGCCGGTCTCGGCAGGCTGCCGACGGATGTCCGTCAGGATGTCTTGCGGTGTGACGGCTGGGCCGGCGGCGTGTGGGAGACGCGGGCGAGGAAGGGCCAGTCCTTCACGGACCTCCAGCTCTCCGCGGACGGAGGCCGGGTGCTGGTGGTGGTGAAGGAAATGGTGGCGAACGTATGGCGGTTGGAGGTCTGGTGCCCGCCGAAGCGGAAGCCGGAAGCCTTCCTCAGCGTGGAGACGATCACCTCTCCTGATTGCCTGGCGCTCTCGCCGGACGGGTCGCTCGTGGCGGTCGCCGGGCCCTCCGCCGTGAAACACGATAGATGGCGGATCGAGGTGATCGCTCTTCCGGGGGGGAGGTCGGTGAGTGGGGCCGTTTTGACCGGGGCGCCCGCTTCGCTCACATGGTCGCCCGACGGCAAGACACTGGTGGCCGTTGTCGCGAGAGGGCCTCTCCTGTTCCTCGACCTCCGGACCGGTCGGATCGCATCCTTGATCGAGTCCGCGGGCCTACCTTGGGAACGTCCCGCGTTCTCGCCGGACCGGCGGCTCCTGGCAGTCCCGGTGGAGCTCCCCCCGCAGCCGGGCCGGCAGGTGATGGCCATCGCGGTCCATGAGGTGGCGACGGGGAAAGCCCGGGTGCTGCTGCGGCTGGGCTACCTCGGCAAGACGGATGCCCTCGCCTTCTCGCCCGACGGCCGCGTGCTGGCCTCCGGCGGGGCTGACGGCGCGGTGACCCTGTGGGACATGACGGGCCGCGAGTGGTCGCGTCACGCCGGCGGGCTCCGGCCGGGATCTGAGTGGGAGGCGCTGGGAGACGCCGACGCCTCGGCCGCCTTCCGGGCGATGGCGGCGCTGGCTGGCCAGCCCACGCGGGCCGTCGCCCTGCTGCGGGGAAGGCTGAGGCCCGCGCCGGGGCCTCCGCCCGACGAGGCGGCCTTCCGTCGGCATGTCGCCGCCCTGGCGGACGACGACTTCTCCGTCCGCCAGCGGGCGGAGCGGGCGCTTGCCGCCTATCACCACGAGCGGCTGGAGGCCGCGTTGCGGAGGGCGTCGGACGTGGAGGTCAGGGCGCGGCTGGGCCGCCTGCTGGAGCGATGGTCACGCCCCACCGGCGACACCCTGCGGGCGATCCGTGCCGTGGAGGTCCTGGAGCGGATAGACGCCCCTGGGTCGCGCCGTTTCCTCAAGGAGCTGGCCGGCGGCAACCCCGACGCGGCGCTGACGGTGGAGGCGAAGGCGGCCATCAAACGTCTGGAGGCGAGATGATGGCCCTCCGCCCCGTGTTGCTCAACGCGGCCCCGCCGGTGTCCACGCCTGGCGTGTGACGCAGTCACGGAGGGCGTGCGGTGTGCGCGGGATGCCCGACGCCGGAGGTGGGTGAGCGCCGGTCCCAGATGCGGCCTCAACAGCCGGAGGGTGGTTGCGGGTCGGGGTGTTGTCTGCCGCATCCGCTTCCGGCCTGGGGGCCTTCACGGCTGGCTGAGTAGAGGGGCCGGGAGCGGATGCCCGGCTCGTCAACGCCCCTGAATGCTGACCTGGGGGATGGGCCGGATGTGGCCGATGATGAAGACCCTGGGCGCGTAGCCTCGTGGAGCCTTGCCGTGTCATCTCGCTGGAGCGAGCAGGCCTCGCCGGAGGCCGCCCCCGCGGGGTGGCTGCTGGTGCGGTGAGGCTGGGGGCCCGCGTGGGCATCCCGCCTAGGGTGGCGGACAGGTGGGGTGGGCGTAAGGCGGGATGCCGAGCGGAGCGAAGCGTGCCCCCAGCCGGGAGGTGTTGGGGGGAGGGGCAAGGGACGGGGACGGCGAGACGCGCACCGTCGCCTCTCGGGTCGCTACCCGGCCTTAGATTCCTGCCTCCGCCCCCTCCGTGTGTACTCGACCTGTATCGCCGACTCAGAGTGCTGTAACTTGAATGACGGGATCACCTTGGCCGTGTTGCTCCATGCGATGTTGGCCTTCAGCATCTTCAGGATTGGACTGTAGCTGACTCCCCAGTCTTTCGATCGGATGGGGGCCACAATATCCACAGTTCTCCACCATTCATGGTTGGGGCCGGGAAACCGAACAAATGCCCCGATCCGCCCACCGAAGAAGCTGAAATAGACGTTCCACGCATTGTCCAGATGTACCAACCGGAAGGTATGCTCGCCCAACTCCCCCTTGATGTCGGCGACGTCAACTGCGTGGATGAACCCGTTTGCCGCGATGAGGTCAGACCCAGGATGAACCTTCCCAAGGATGAGCCGGACCACAGAGGCAAAGTCCCTGTGGTTGACCGGCGTGTTCGGGCAATACGCCGCGACGAGATTGAACCCGATCTTCAGCAAACCGCGGAACGCCGTCCCGAGGTTGTAATAGGTGCAGAGCCTGGGCTGATGGGACCCGAGCCTGCGGGTCGATTGATTGATCTTGGGGCCGCGATCCAGGCCGGACAGCCGATGCAGTGCAAGCCTCTTGTCGTCCTCGGATACGAACCGGAGGATGAACGACTGGTCCTTGTGGATACCCCTCGCGATCTCCCAGATCGAGCTCCTTCTGAAGATACGCGGGGCGAGTCGGCATCCGGCAGAGATCGAATCGGGCTGGATGCGCTCGAAATGGATTGCGCCTTTGACGCCTGCCCGATACCGCTCAAAGCAACGGTAGGCGGACCGGAACAGCACCTTTGTAAAATCATCCCAGCCAAACCCGGCGGCCTCTTCCCAGTCTCCTCGCATATGGACCCTGTTCCCATCGAAGGTTAGTTGCGGATAGCTCGTCAAGGCGGTGAGTTCACCATCTTCCGCCCAGGACGGCCTTGCTTCGACGAGGAGCCCCTCTGATCCATGGTCAATGTCCCATGCTCGGTATAGATTTGCATCAAGCACCTGCGACGCAACAATCGCGAGAAAGGAACGGGTGCTAAGTTCGTCATCAACACGGGCAAGCGGGCCATTGTTGCACTGCGGGCACACCACTCTTGTTGACACGTCGTTGAGCGTCAACGCGCCGCCGAGCGCCTCTTGGACGATGTGTTCGCCCCTCTTCCCGCGTTTGGTCGGGTTTCCGCAGTAGATGCAGAGCGGTTTCGGTGGTACGCCGGTCATCGTAACCTCGTCCGGATTCGACAGTTGCCACACGAAAAAGACTACAGGGCATAGTAACAGGTTCGCACCTCGGCCTGTTAGCATTGTACTCTGCCACTCTACCACAGTTGTCGGTGTCGCTTCGCTCCCGAGGATCGGCGTCGGGCCTCGCTGCGCTCGACCCGACCTACACGGTAGACGAGCGGGATCGCTCTCCCAAGGACCGGCTCTCGGGGTACAATCCAGGTGTGAATGCCCACGCGGCGATTGGGAGGGCGTGCCGTGCGAGTCCACCGGGAGCTGTTCATTCGCGGGGATGCGGCCGCGCTGGAGGCCGTGGCCGAGGACATCCGGCGCTCGCTCACCGACAAGTGGGGGCGTGACGAGGAGGCCGAGGAGCGTATGCGCGAGGGCGCGGCGCGGAAGGTGTACTGCTTCGTCTCCCCGAAGTGGCCGCGGCAGCCCAAGGCCACGGTGTTCCTCATCGAAAAGGATCAGTCCACGCTGTACGTCGCCAACATCGTCCCCGCGGATGTCCACGAGCTCAGCCGGGACGAGTACAACGCGATCCTGGCGGACTTCTACAGCCGCTACGCCCAGCCCGCCGCGCTCCGGCAGGGCGCCACGGCGGAGCTGACGGAGGCCGACGTGGATCTGGAACACTGGTTACCCGAACCAGTGGCGGAGAAGCTCCGCCGCTTCAGTCGCTGCGCGAACAAGAGCTCGGGGTCCGCGCACCCGGCGGACAGGCAGCTCTGGTACGATTTCCTGGCCTCGGCCCAGGAGTCGGGCGTGGACCTCAGCTCCGGGATGCTGGAGCGCTGGCTCGTGGAGGAGGGCTGGGACGAAGAGGTCGCTGACCGCCTGGCCGGCCAATACAACTTCGCCCGCGGCCTGCTGGAGTTCGTTGACGGCCTGCGGGTGGGGGCTTGACCCCATGCCGTCCTTCGGGGACGCCGCCGCGGCGGCGCGGGCGGCCGGTGCCCCGGTCCTCTTCCTCGACACCTGCGTGATCCTCGACGTGATCCGCGCCCCCGCGCGAGCCATCATGGGGTGCGTGGAGGCCGCCACCCGGCTCCTGGCGATGGCGTCCGCCACGCCGGCGGAATGCACCCTCGTCGTGGCCTCGTTCGTGCCGGGGGAGTGGGCGAGCCACGACCAGTCGGTCCTGGCCGACCTCACCGCCCACTTCGACAGGATGCAGGGCCACGCGTCGCACTTCCACGGCCTGTGCGGCCATCTGGGCCTGTCGGCCGGCTTCGGATTGCCGGCCTACGCGGCGAGCGGCCTCGCCGCCCGCGTCCACGCCCTGTCCCGCGACGTGCTGAATGCGGCCATCGTTCTGGACCGGCACAACGACACCATGACGCGGGCCTATGACCGGGTGGCGGTGACGAAGCGCCGCCCGTGTAAGAACGGCGGGGAGCTGAAGGACTGCACGATCTTCGAGGAGTGCCTGGAGGTGTGCCGGCTGCTCAAGGCGGGGGGATTCGCTCGGAGGACGGTGTTCTGCACGTCGAACATCAACGACTATTGCGATCCTGGGGTGACGCCCCACCCTGAGGTCGCGGCCGACTGCGCGTCCGTCGGGCTGATCTTCACGACCTCCCTGCCGTGGGCGCTGAAGGAAGTGACGGCCTGAACGGCGGCTGGGCATCCCGTGCTTACGGCATGTCGCTCTGCCGCCACTCACAGGTCATCCAGCGGCGTCGGGAGGGGGTACTTCTCACGCAGCGGCCCCAGCCACGGCTCGAGGTCGCCGGAGTCGTCATCGTCGGCGGGGGCGGGTGTAGCCTGGGCGGGCGGTGGCTGTCCGGGGAGGGACCAGAGGCTGCGGCGCAGGCCGTCGGCCCACTCGCGGGTGGTGAGGATGCCGAGGTCGCTTTTGGCGCGGCGGAGGGAGGCCTCGGTCAGGTGCCGGGCCAGAGCGGCGGCCCAGATGTCGCGCGAGGTGCGCGGGCCGGCCTCCAGGAAGTCCTGGAGGAACATCCGGGCTTGGCCACGGGGGCCGGGGCGGGGCGCGGCCTGCTGGCGGGCCAGCAGCTCGTCGGCGGCGTAGGGGCGGGGGCCGAGCCACTGGACCGTGGGCGGGCCGTGATCGCCGGGGGCGAGGTGGTAGCCGAGGCCGGGTTGCAGGGGGGCGAGGTTGTTCTTGACCTGGGCCAGCACGCGGCGTGTGGGGTCTCCCTTCGAGCCGGGGGGCGAGACGTCCCCCGGACCCCCTGTTGGATCGAGTGCGACGAGGAAGGCGGAGCGGCAGGCGCCGACGAGGCCGATGGAGCCGCCGCCGCGGTACAGGGCGTGAGAGCGCCCGGACTTGTTGAGGTGGCGCACAAGCAAGATGGCGCAGTGCCGGCGCTCGGCGAGCAGCGCCAGCGGGAGCAGGGCGCGGCGGATGGCCTGGTCGCTGGCGGTGACGACGCTGGGGTCGAGGAAGGCCATGATGGGGTCGATCACCACGAGGCGGGCGCCGGTCTGGAGGATGGCGGCGTCGAGCAGGCCGACGGCGGGCGGGAAGGACAGGGGCGCGCCGGTATCGAGGTGGGGGCGGAGGACGAAGACGCGGGCGAGGTCGGCGCCGAGGGCGGCGAGGCGTGGCCTGATCGTGTCCTCACCCCCATCTTCGCCGTTGAGGACGATGGAGCTGGCGGGTGGCGATCCGGGGGAGCCGTCGGGGAAGGGCTGTCCGGCGGAGAGGCGGGCGCAGAGGTCGAGGGTGATGAAGGACTTGCCCAGGCCGGGGTCGCCGTCGAGGACGGCCACCTTGCCCAGCGCGAGCCAGGACGGCCAGAGCCAGTCGATGGCCTGCGTCTGGAGGGTGCTGGCGGCGGTGATGTTGGGGCGGGTGGTGTGTGTGGACATGGGATGTGTTGGATGTGGGGTTACCCCGCCAATTCATCCTAGATGTCCGTACACCGGGAGTCAAGGGGGCGGGAGGCCCGTGGCGCGGGTGCGCATGTGAGCAGGTGAGCATGTGACTCGCGCACTCGTAGACGATGCGTGACAGGGTGCATCGGTTGACGCCAGAGTCACCTGCTCACTTTCGGAGAACAATGAGCAGGTGACTCCCGGGAGTGGGCAGGTGACTCAACATCCGACGGTGCCTCGCGTTCACCCGAGGTAGGCACTGGCGGCCATCGGCACGCGGGGACGCCCGAACGACTCAACCGTATTCATTTCAAGTTCTTGTGTGGGGGTCTGAAATGAAACGCAATCCACCCCTCCCTGCCCACCCCGCCGCCCAAGTCAGCCCGAGGTGGCCGACTCCTGGCGACGGGGCCAAGGGGTGCCGCGCTATTTGCACCCGCACTCCTGCTGCAGCGCGACCCAGCCTCGGAACTGGGGGCAGGGGCAGCGCTCGAAGACGGGGCCGAGGTACAGGCCGGGGGCGATCTCGCGGACCTCGTCGTGGACGTTGCCGAAGAAGGGGGTCTTGGGCGGGTACTCCATGATGACCGCCGGCCTGCCGTCGATCCAGCTGGGGCCGATGACGTAGCGCGAGTCGAGCGCGGAGACGCCGCCGACCCAGCGGTTGATGAAGTAGCCGTCGGACGCCTGGGCGGTCTTGCCCCGCCACAGGGCGCCGCCGAGGCGGAACTTGAGCGTCGGCAGGCCGCGGCCGGCGATGTGGACGAGGCGGCCCTTGAGGTTGCCGTCGAGGGGGCGGCCCACGTCGGAGGCGCGGTAGAGCACCAGCAGCTCGTCGCCGCTCATCCTCTTGAGGGCGTCGAGGGTGAGGGCGGGGGCGCAGCCGCGATCCTGGGCGGGTGCGGCGAGGGCGGCCGCCAGCATGACGCCGGCGGAGAGGAGGGCGATCCGGTGTGTCCGCATGGTGTCACTCTTCCGTGAGCTGGGCAGCAGCCTGTCATCGGAGCCAGGCGAGGGTCTTCGCCAGCCCATCCGCGAAAGCCACCCTGGGGGAGTAGCCGAGTCTGGCGACGGTGCGGGAGATGTCGGCGCGCGAGTGGCGGATGTCGCCCTGGCGGGCGTCGGCGTGCTTCGGGGTGACGTCCGTGCCGAGGGCCTTGTTGAGGGCGGCGATGAGGTCGAGGAGGCTGGTGGGGTGGCCGGTGCCGACGTTGAACACGTCGCCGGAGACGCCGGGTTTCTCGGAGGCGAGGAGGAGGCAATCGACCACGTCGGAGACGTAGGTGAAGTCGCGGGTCTGCTGGCCGTCGCCGAAGACGGTGGGGGTCTTGCCGGCGGCGAGGAGGGCGGCGAAGATGGCGATCACGCCGGAGTACGGGCTGTCGGCGCGCTGGCGCGGGCCGAAGATGTTGAAGAAGCGCAGGCGGACCGTCTCCAGGCCGTAGGTGGCGGCGAACGCCTGGCAGTACACCTCGCCGGCGAGCTTGGCGGCGGCGTAGGGCGAGAGGGGGTTGACGGGGTCGGATTCTTTCTGGACTTCGCCGGTGGGGATGCCGTAGGCGCTGGCGCTGGCGGCGTAGACGACGCGGCGTGCGCCGTGGCGGCGGGCGGCGTCGAGGGTGTGAAGGGTGCCGGTGGCGCAGACGCGGTGCGAGTCGGCGGGGGCCTCGACGCTGCGCTGCACGGAGGCGAGGGCGGCGAGGTGGAAGACCATATCGACGCCCTTCATGGCGGCGTCAACGGCCGCGGCGTCGCCGACATCGCCGTGGACCAGCTCGACGCCGGCGGGGAGGTTGGCGGGGACGCCGGTGGAGAGGTCGTCGAGGACGCGGACGGGGCCGCGTGCCGCGAGGGCGTCCACGAGGTGGGAGCCGATGAAGCCCGCGCCGCCGGTCACGAGAGCCAGTTTCGCCATGCGCCGATCCCGTATGGAGCCAGGGGCGTCCCGTTGCTGTAGGGAGCGGCGGGCCGGGCGGCCAATCATCGGCGGGTGGTGGAGAGGTGTCGCGCCTTGGCCCACAGCCCGCGCCAGCGGGCGGCCTCGTCGGGCGGGAGGGCGGCGAGGGCGTCGTCGCGGACGAGGAGGAAGTCGTCCTCGCGGAGCATCTCGCGGAGACGCGAGACGGCCTCGCGGCGGCGGGCGGCCAGCGGGGAGCGGGCCATCGCCTCGAACCGCGTCAGCTCCTCGCGGAGCCAACCCTGGGCGCGGAGGCGGAGGGCGGCGCGCTCGCCGGGCGGTAGGGCGGCGCCGTCGTCGCGGCCCGAGCCGGCGCGGGCGCAGGCGCAGGCGGCGTTGTACCGCGCCTCCTCCCAGAGGTGCCGGGGCAGGGCGGCGAGCGTCAGGGCGGCGGCGGCGGCCTCGGCGGGGCGGCCCGCGAGGATGAGGGCGGCCAGGCGGTCGGAGTGACAGGGGGCCGCCGGGTTGATGGCGAGGCAGCGGCGGAAGGCGTCGGCCGCCGGGGCGGGCCTGCGGCAGGCCATCCAGGCGTTGCCGAGCCGGCCGTGGGCCGTGGCGCTGCCCGGCCCCAGCTCGACGGCGCGGGTCAGGACGCGGGCCGCCTCGGCGGGGCGGCCGAGACGCAGGTAGGCGAGGCCCAGGTCGCGGAACGCCCTGGCGTGCTGGCTGCCGAGGCCGACGGCGCGTTCCAGGGCGGCGGCCGCCTCGCGTGGCCGGCGCAGCTCCATCAGGCTCACGCCCAGCACGGCCAGCGCCCCCGTGTCCCGCGGGTCGGCGGCGACGGCGCGCCGCAGGTGGCGGACGGAGGCCTCGTGCCGCCCCAGCTCGGCGTAGGCCGTGCCGATCAGGGTGGCCGTCTCCGGGTCGCGCCGTGACAGCTCGTCGGCGCGGGCGAGGACGCGCACGGCCTCGCCCCATCGGTGGGCGCGAAAGTACATCCGGCCCAGGAGGTGGTGCGGCTCGGGGTCGGAGGGGCGGAGGCGGGTGGCGGCCTCGGCCCTGCGCAAGGCGCGGGCCGGCTGCCCGGCGCGCTCGAAGGCGAGGGCCAGGGGCACGGCGACCTCGGGGTCGTCGCGGACGATCTCGTCGGCGCGGGTCAGGACGCGGGCGGCGTCTCCGGGCCGGCCCACCTCGAGGTAGCACCAGCCGAGGGAGCGGAAGGCCTCGAAGTAGTCGTCCTTGTTGCGGACGGCCTGCCTCAAGGCGACGATGGCGTCGTCGGGCCGGCCGAGCTTGCCGAGCGCGAACCCCAGGTTGCCGAGCGGCTCGTGCGACCGGGGGGAGAGTGCCGCGGCGCGGGCCAGGGGGTCGAGGGCGTCGGCGTGACGCCCCAGCGACATGCGGGCCACCCCGAGGTTCGCGAGGGCGCGCATGAGGCCCGGGTTGAGGCCCACGGCACGCTTCAGGGCCGCCTCCGCGCGGGCGGGGAGGCCGAGGCGGAGGTAGGCGTGGCCCAGGTTGGCCCAGGCGTCGTCGTCGTCGGGGCGCAGCTCGGCGGCGCGGAGCGACAGGCGGGCGGACTCGGCGAACCGCTCCACGCCCGCGTAGGCGGCACCGAGGTTGAGGTGGGCGGTGGCCGACGAGGGGGCGAGGCGGACGGCCCGCTCCAGGACGCGGACGGCGTCGGCGGGCCGGCGTGCGCCGATGTAGGCGACGCCCAGATTGGAGAGGTGGCTCGGGGTGCGCGGGTCGAGGCGCGCGGCGGCCTCCAGGGACGGGATGGCGCGGCCGGTGCGGCGTGTCAGGAGCTGTGCGATGCCCAGGGAGGCACGCAGCTCGCCGTCGCCCGGGGCCAGCTCGACGGCGCGGGCAAGGACACGCGACTCCTCCTCGCGGCGTCCCAGCCGCAGGTAGCACAGGGCGAGCTGGCGGTGGGCGGTCACCTCCGGGTCGAGGCGGACGGCGCGGCGTGCCTGGGCCAACGCGTCCTGGTGACGGCCCGCCTGCGACAGGGCCGCGGCCAGCAGGACGTTGAGGCCGGCGTCGTCGGGGCGCAGGGCGAGGGCGGCGCGGGCGTAGCCGACGGCGTCGGCGGCCCGCGGCGGCGTCGAGGTCAGCAGCCCGCGGACCAGGGCGGCCAGCAGGCGCCGGTCGCCGGGCGCGTCGCGGACCGCCGCCTCCAGGGTCTCGACGGCGCGGCCCGGAGGCAGCACCTCGCCGAGGACGAGGGCGGTGAACGGGTCGCCGCCCGGCCCGGCATGCGACGCCTCCTGCACGCCGTCCGGGCGTGTGAGGAGGCGGCGGACCGGGGCGCGTGTGGGGTCGATGGCGTCGAGGAGGGCGTGCAGGCCGGCGTGCCTGCGGTCCAGCAGGAGCCAGTTGCCCAGCCCCGCGGTGATGGCGGCGCGGACCGGCGAGGCGAGGACCTTGTCGGCATCGGCGGGGGCGGGCGTCAGGCCGCGGCCCGCCAGGGCGGCCTCATACTCGGCGGCGAGGAGGCGGCCGCCCTCCGCCGTCCGTTCCTTGACGGTGAAGACGATCCGCGCCGCCGCCGAGCCCGAGCCGTGCGAGGCCAGCTCGGCGGCGGCCTGCTGCTCGACCGCCCACTGGCGGGCGGCCAAGGCGGCGAGGCGGCGGACGAGGGCGAGGTCGGCGTCGGCGCCGGACGCCCGATCGCGGAGGCCGGCGAGGTGCGGCTCCGCCAGGGCGGGGCGGATCAGGTCGAGCCGCTGCGCGGCGCCGTCGGCGTCGCCGTCGCCCAGGCGGCGGACCGCCTCGTCGAGGCGGGCGGCGACACGCTCGCGTTCCAGGCCACGCTTCTCGTCCGCGGCCCGGCGTTCGAGGACGGCCCACCAGGCGGCAGCCCCGAGGATCAGGACGAGGGCGGCGACGGCGGCGGCCCAGCGGCGGGCGACGGCGCGGCGTTTCCGCGCCTCCTCCGCCCGGACGGCCGCCTCCTGCCGCTCCATGTCGGCGCGGCGCAGGCGCTCGCGGACGCCCTCCTGATAGGCGCGCAGGTCGGCGAGGACCGCCGCGGCGTCAGGCGGGCGGGCCGCCTGATCGGCCGTTAGGCAGCGTCGGGTCAGCGCCTTCAGCTCCGCGTCGGCGGCGCAGGCGTCGAGGCGGGCCAGCGCCGCCGTGGTGTCGCCCGCCTCGACCTCGCGCCACGTCTGGCCGGCGTAGGGCGGCAGGCCGGTGAGGATCTCGCACAGGATGGCGCCCAGGCCGAACACGTCCGAGCGCCGGTCAACGCCCGGGGAGGCCCTGGCCTGCTCGGGCGGCATATACTGCGGCGTGCCCATCGCCGCCCGCGTCTCGCTGTCGGGCCGGGCGGGGCGCACGGGGCGGATGGTGCTGAGATCGCCGAGCGGCTCGGGCGGGGCGTCGGCGAGGAGCTTGGCGAGGCCCCAGTCCATGACCTGGACCTCGCCGAAGGGCCCCACCATGACGTTCGCCGGCTTCAGGTCGCGGTGGATGACGCCCTGCTGATGGGCCGCCGCCAGGGTCTCGCAGACGTGCCCGAAGGCGTCGAGCAGCCCGGCGAGGCCGGCCTCGGGGGAGGGCCGCCCGCGCAGGATGGCGGCGAGGGTGCGCCCGCGGATGAGCTTCATGGCGAACCAGGGCCGCCCGTCGGGGAGGGTGCCGAGGGCGTGGACGGGCGGGACGCCGGGGTGCTGCAGCTGGCCCATGAGGCGGGCCTCCTCGAGGAAACGCCGCCTCATCTCGGGGTAGAAGCTGGCCTCCTCCTTCAGCGTCTTGACGGCGAGGGTGCGGCCGAGGTCGGGGTCGAGGACGCGGTAGACGACGCCCATGCCGCCGCGCCCGACCTCGGACTCGACGAGGTAGGGGCCGATGGCCGCCGGCGCCTCCCTCAGCACCGCGCCGATGGCCCGCTCGAGCTCGGCGCCGCGCCCGGAGCTCCCCTGCGTCAGGAGGGCCTCGACCTCGGCGGCGGCCTCGGGGTCGTCGCGGCGGAGGCGGGCGAGGACGGCCTCCCTGTCGGACTTCGTCTCGTCGAGCGCCGCGAGCGCGGCGTTCACGCGGCGGTTGAGGTCAGGCGTCACGGGGGCGTCCTCCGGTCCCCCGCCATGCTACCGCGCGTCGGCTCACTCGAACAGCGCCTTGACGTACTCCTCGGGGTCGAACGGCTCCAGGTCGTCCAGCTTCTCGCCGACGCCGATGTACTTCACCGGCAGGCCCAACTTCTGCTTGATGGCGAAGATCGCGCCGCCCTTGGCCGTCCCGTCCAGCTTCGTGAGGATGATGCCCGTGCAGTGCACCTTCTTCTTGAACTGCTCGGCCTGGCTGATGGCGTTCTGCCCGTTGGTGCCGTCGAGCACCAGCAGCACCTCGTGCGGCGCGCCGGGGATGACCTTGGCGATCACGCGATGGATCTTCTCCAGTTCGCTCATCAGGTGCGACTGCGTGTGCAGCCGGCCCGCCGTGTCCACGATCACCACGTCCACCTTGCGTGCCTTGCCGGCCTCGCAGGCGTCGTGGGCCACCGACGCGGGGTCGGCCCCCTGCTTGCTCTTGACGATGTCGCAGCCCAGACGCTGGCTCCAGACGGTGAGCTGCTCCACCGCCGCCGCGCGGAAGGTGTCGCACGCCGCCACCAGCACCTTCTTGCCGTCCTTCATAAGCCGGGCGGCGAGCTTGGCGATGCTCGTCGTCTTGCCGGAGCCGTTGACGCCGGCCACCATGACGATGGTGGGGCCCTCGGCGGCGTAGTGGATGCCCTCGGGCTCGGCGAGCTGCTCGCGGAGGAGCTGGCGTACGAACACCTCCACGTCCTTGCCGACCTCCTTGTCCTCGTAGGCCAGTTTGACGCGCTCGACGATGCGCTGGGTCGTTTCGTTGCCCACGTCGGCGAGGTAGAGCTTCTCCTCGAGCTGGGCGAGGAAGGCCTTGTCCACGCGGCCACCCACGAAGAGTTTCGCGATCCCGACGAACAGGTCGCGCGTCTTCTGCAGGCCGGCCTTCAGCGTCTCGTAGATGGCGCGGAACATTCAACCCTCTCTTGCCAGTCCCCGCAGTGTCGCCAGCTCGCCGTCACCCACCGTCACCGAGCCGACCGCCCGCGGCCCCGGCCCGTGACAGTCGCTGCCCCCCGTCACCGCCAGGCCCAGCGACGCCGCCATCTCGCGCAGGTGCCGCGACTGGGACGCCTTCGCATCGGGGTAGGCTGCCTCGACGGCCCGCATGCCCAGCGACGCCAATTCGGACAGGGTGGGTGCCGTCCGTTCATCATACGGCGGGTGCGCCCACGACGCCACCCCGCCCGCCTCCGCCACCAGGGCGATGGCCCGCCCCACATCCAGGCCCTGACGCGGCACGAACGCCCTGCCGCCGCTGCCCAGCCAGCGAGAGAACGCCTCGCGCACGCTGCCGACGCGGCCCTGTTTCACCAGCAGCTCGGCGAGGTAACGCCGGCCCAGCGAGTGCGGCGGACGCTCCTCCTCCTGAACGGACACGCCGGCCTCCTGCAATCGCCGCACCATCGCGGCGAAGCGCTCGCGGCGCCCCGCGCGCACCTCCTCCAGCGCCTGCGCCAGGCCCGCGTGCGACGGGTCGGCGAAGTAGGCGAGCAGGTGCAGCTCGCGGCCCTGGTGCGTGGTGGTGATCTCCACGCCGTCGATGACCTCGAGAGCCCCCCCCGCGGCGGCGCGTGCCTCGTCGAGGCCGGCGAAGGTGTCGTGGTCGGTGAGGGCGATGGCGGCGAGGCCGCAGCGGCGGGCGAGGTCGGCCACCTGGGCCGGCGTGTAGGAGCCGTCGCTGGCGGTGGAGTGGAGGTGGAGGTCGGCGCGTCCGGCGGCGGGGCCGCGGGCGAGCGCCTTACACAGGGCCGTGAACGGCTGGCCTGCCGGCATCGGGCGGGGGCTCCTTGGCGCGAGGTGAGTCCTTGTACAGGCGGTCGAGGACGCCGTTGACGAAGGAGGCGGAGTCGGCGGAGCCGAAGCGGCGTGCCAGATCGACGGCCTCGCTGATAGCCACACCCGGCGGCGTCTCCGGCTGGTGCAGGATCTCGTAGGCCCCGAGGCGGAGGACGTTGCGGTCGGTGGCGGCCATGCGTGGGACGCGCCAGTTGGTGGCGGCGCGGCCGATGGCGAGGTCGAGGGCGGGCTTGCGGGCGCGTGCGCCGTCGAAGAGGGCGAGGGCGAACGCCTCCAGGCCTTCGTCGCTGAGGCGTTCCTTGACGAAGCGCTCGATGTGCGGGCGCCCGACGCCGGGGTTGACCTCGTGCTGGAAGAGGAGCTGCAACGCGACTTCGCGGGATCGTGACCGTCTGTGCATCATGGGTGGCTTCGCCGTCTCCGTATCCCCCTCATGTTAGCAGGCCCGAGCGGAATCGGGAGATTTTCTGTCCGATCAGGGGGGAGCGGTCCGCTTAGAGCGGTGTCGGAGTTGGTGTAGCGGCGTATCCGGCGGCCTCGAGGAAGTT
>CAZVZK010000159.1:0-23430 GCA_964630925.1 uncultured Alcaligenaceae bacterium | reverse complement strand
GACGTTCACCGTCATCGCCGGCCCCTGCTCCGTCGAGAACGAGGAGATGATCCTACGCACCGCCGAGTTCCTGCGGTCCGAGGGCGTCAACCTCATGCGGGCCGGCGCGTTCAAGCCGCGCACCAGCCCCTACGCCTTCCAGGGCATGGGCCAGAAGGGCCTCGACATCCTCGTCAAGGCCCGCCAGAAGACCGGCATCGGCGTCGTCACCGAATTGATGGACACCGAGGAGGCCGACGCCGTGGACGCCGCCGCCGACATCATCCAGATCGGCGCCCGCAACATGCAGAACTTCTCGCTGCTCAAGAGGGTGTCCAAGGCCACCAAGCCCGTCCTGCTCAAGCGCGGCATGTCGGCGACGCTGGAGGAGTGGCTCATGGCCGCCGAGTACGCGATGGCCGGGGGAAACTACAACGTCGCCCTGTGCGAGCGCGGCGTGCGGACCTTCAGCGACCACAGCCGCAACACCCTCGACCTCTCGGTCGTGCCGCCGGCCAAGGCCCTGTCGCACCTGCCGATCCTGATCGACCCCAGCCACGGCACCGGCAAACGGGCCTACGTCCCGGCGATGGCCCTGGCCGGCCTCGCCTCCGGGGCCGACGGCCTGCTCATCGAGGTCCACCCCGAGCCGGACCGGGCGATGTCCGACGGGGCGCAGTCCCTGGACTTCGCCGGCTTCAGCAAGCTGATGGAGCAGCTCCGCCGCCTCGCCGAGCCCCTGGGCCGCAAGATCAACTGACCTGAGGACGCGGACATGAGCGCCATCCTGACGCCGCCCCCTGTCGCCGCACCCACGGCAACGCAGCCCGCCCCGACAGCGCCGCCCGAGCCCGCCATCCGACTGCTGACGGCGGGCGACCTGGCGTGCTTCCCCTCGGACCTGCCCTCCGGGCCGGTCCGCTACGAGCTCCATCACGGGAGGCTTGTCGTCATGCCGCCGCCCGGCGACTTTCACTCGGTGATGCTGACGCGACTGGGGCACGCCCTCATGACGCAGGGCGAGCTGGCCGGGCACGGCGAGGCCCGCACCGGCGAGTTCGGCCTGCTGCTCGGGCGCGACCCGGATCGGCTCTACGGGCCCGACTCGGGTTTCATCACCAAGGCCCGCCTCCCCGTCGTTCGTTCTTCGGAGGGCTACCTCGAGACGATCCCCGAGCTGCTCGTCGAGGCACGCAGCCCCAATGACACGCTGGCCTACACCGCCAGCAAGGCCGAGATCTACCTCGCCGCCGGCGCCGTCCTCGTGTGGGTCCTCGACCCCGTCGGGCGGCGCGTCTTCGCCTACCGGGCCGGGGCCGCCCCCACCGAGATGGCCGAAGATCAGGCGCTGACCTGCGAGGACCTCATCCCGGGCTTCCGCCTCGTCATCCGCGACACCCTCCCCGCCTGACACCACCCGAGGCCCGCATGAGACCCACCCTCCTCGCCGCGCTCCTCCTCGTGGCCGCCTGCGGCGAGACGCCCAGGCCGAAGCCGCCAATCTACAAGTACGACTACGGCCCCGTCGCCTTCCGCGACGACGCCCCCTCCAACAAGACCCTCTCGGCTGACGAGCTGGCCCTGGCCTTCGTCGATCACCAGGGCAAGCCCGTCGACCTCAAGGCCTACCGCGGCAAGAAGGCCGTCGTCCTCGTCGTCACCCGCGGCATCCCCGAGTCGCCCGGCGGCACCTTCTGCCCCCACTGCGTCACCCAGGTCGCCGGCCTCGCCGCCAGCCACGCCGAGTTCGAGAAGCGGGACGCCGCCGTCCTCGTCGTCTTCCCCGGCCCGTCCGAGCGCGTCGCCGAGTTCATCCAGCAGACGGGGGGCAAGGCGCCGGGCGGATTCCCCTTCCCCCTGCTCCTCGACAAGGACACCGCCGCCGTCGGACGCCTCGGCATCAAGGGCGACCTGGCCCGGCCCTCCACGTTCATCGCCGACAAGGCCGGCAACGTCGTCTACGCCTTCGTCGGCGAGACCTCCACCGACCGGCCATCGCTCAAGGCCATTCTCGCGCAGCTCGACCGCCTCCCCAAGACGTGAGCGCCCCCATGCAGGAGTGGTACATCGACGACGGCGACACCGTCAGCGGGCCGCACCCGCCCGCCGAGATGGCCCGCCGCATCCGCCAGGGCGCGCCGTCCCTCCGCGTGAGCTTGGACAGGGTCACCTGGCTGCCCGCCGCCGCCGTCACCGGCCTGATCGGCGTCGATGCGCCCGCCCAGACACTCGCCGCCGAGCCGGAGGTCCATTACCCCGGTTACGCCGTCGAGGGCGTCCTCGGCCAGGGCGGCATGGGCACCGTGTACCGCGCACGCCAGCTCAAGCTCGGACGGCCCGTCGCCCTCAAGTCCGTCCCGCTCACCGGGGCGTCGGCGGAGCAGATGGCCCGCCGCTTCAAGCAGGAGGCCGAGCTGCTCGCCCGCCTCTCCCACCCCAACATCGTCCAGGTCTTCGACTTCGACGCCGACGCCAGGCGCGCCTTCTTCTCGATGGAGCTGCTGGACGGCGAGGACCTCCACGTCCGCGTCGCCCGCGCCGGCCCGGTGGACGAGCGCACCGCGTGGCACATCACGCGGCAGGCCGCCGCGGCCCTCGCCCACGCCGCCGCCCTCGGGATCATCCACCGCGACGTCAAGCCCGCCAACCTGTTCCTCGTGCCCGCGCCCGCCGGGCTGGGCTTGCCGCCCGGCGTCCCGCTGGTCAAGGTGATGGACTTCGGCCTCGCCTCCACCCTGCGGGCCGACGAGCGCCTCACCGCCGCCGGCGCCATCATGGGCACGCCCGCCTACATGGCCCCGGAGCAGGTCAAGGACGCCCGCGTCGATCACCGCGCCGACATCTACGGCCTGGGGGCCACGACGTTCCACATGCTCGCCGGCAAGGCGCCGTTCGAGGGCGGCGTGTGGGACATCCTCGGCCAGAAGTCCAAGGCCTCGCCCCGCCTCGGCCCGCCCGTGTCCGAGGCGGCCGCCGCCCTCGTCGCGGCGATGATGGAGCCGGACCTGGGGCGTCGCATCCAGACCTATGACCAGCTGCTCGCCCGCATCGACGGCCTCCCGGGCCTGTCGGCGGGCACGCCGACGGCCCCGACGCCACGCCGGGGCTGGATGATCCGGCTCGCCGCCGGGGTGCTGATCGTCGGGGCGGGCGCGGCGGCCTGGTGGCTGTGGCCGCGTGGGAGCCCGCCGACGCCGGTGAAGGTCGTCTCGGCGGGCGTCGCCGAGCAGTTGTACGACGGCAAGACCGTGCTGCCGTGGACGCCCTTCGGGCGGCCTTGGACCGTCGAGCTGGACGACGACAGGACGCCCGTCCTGGCGGGGGCGGGCGTGGTGCGCCGCCGCTTCCGCCCGCACGGGCCCGATCTGCGCGTCACCCTGGGCATCGACCTGCACGAGGCCACCGCCTGCGAGGTGGCCCTGGGCGACGCCTCGGCATCGGGGCCGGGCCAGGGCCTACGCATCACCCGCCAGGGCGCCTCCGTCGGCGACGGCCCGGCCGTGCCGTTCCCCTCGGCCAGGGAGATGGAGGGCAGGGCGCCGTACCTGGAGGTGCAGATCATCGAGGCGGGCGGCCGGCGTCTCTACTACTTCCACGGCGCCCTGGTGGCGTCGCTGCCGGGCGGCGGGCCGCTCCGCGAGGCCGCCCTCTGGGTCAAGGCCGAGGGCGGCCGCGTCCGCATCGAGTCGGCCCAGCACGACGAGGTCCGCGTCGAACGCTGAGCCTTCGCCCACCCGTCACGGCTGGTTCACCCGCAGCGACGCGCTCAGCACCTTCGCGATCAGGTCGTGGCACTCGTCCACGTGCGCCCGAGCCGCGTCGTCCATGATCGCCTTCTCCAGCGCCGCCTTCAGCCGGGCGCCGATCCGCTTCAGGTGCAGCCGCGCCAGGCTCCGCGCGTCAGGGGGGTATCCCCCCTCGCCGCCCATCCCCGGCATCATCATCATCGGGCCCATCGGGAAGAAGCCCCGCGCCTCGCGCCCGATCACGATCTCCGTCAGGTCCTTGAGGTGCTCGCGCTGCAGGTTCCGCATCAGCACCGACGACTCGACGGGCTTGCCGTCCTCGGGCACCCCGGCCCACACCGACGCCGTCAGCGCCTGGAACACCTCCGCCAGCTCCAGCGGCTTCTCGCCCTTGTCGGCCTTGTTGGCGTTGTTCTGCACACGGTGCAGCACGTCCGGGCCGAGGAGCTGCCGCAGCGCCACACGCTGGATGTTGAGGATGCGCTGGTTCAGCGGGAAGTCCACCGGCTGCATCACCTCCCGCTCCGTGCCCCAGTGCCACCAGCGCTCGGCGGCCAACTTGCGCAGCAGCTCGGGCTGGAGGCGGAACGGCTTGTCCGTCAGGATGTTCGTCTGCAGCCACCTGAGCGCCTCGCGCTGCCGCTCGGCCTTCACCGGCACCATCGGGTCGCGCGCCTTGGGGTCGCCGCGGTGGTCGCGGTGCGCGTGCTCACCGCCGACGTGGTTGGCCGTCAGGAACGCCGACTCCGCGAGCTGCCCCAGGAGGATGCTCACCGCCAGACGGGCCTTCTGATACCCCTCGCCGTCGGCCACCACGCGCTCGGCGAGGCCGGCGAACAGCTCGCGCGCCTGGTTCGCCCGTTGATGCGCATACGCCATCGGGTCGTCGCTCAGGTCCCAGGTGTTGATGAGCGGGTCCGCCGTGCCGAACATGTCCTCGTCGGTGCCGTAGTCGTGCCCCGGCAGGGCGCCCTTGCTCGCCAGCTTCTTCAGCTCGGCCCGCTCGCCCTCCGTCCCGCCGGCCAGCGGGCGGTAGGCGTAGTCGATGGCCCAGTAGTCATACGGCCCCAGCACGACGCTGAAGTAGTCGCCCTGCTTCACGCCCTTGGGCGCCAGGTTCACCGGGCTGTAGTCCATCACGCTGCCGACGATGCCCTGCTTGCGGGTGATGGCCGTGTCGTGCAGCTGCGCCAGCTTGAGCATGGTGCTGGCCTTGAAGTTGTGCCGCAGGCCGAGCGTGTGCCCGACCTCGTGCATGACGACGTGCTTGATCGCCTGCTGGATCAGTTCATCCGGCGTCTTCTCGACGCCCTTGCCCGGCCCGGCTGCCGCGGCGGCGTGCATCGCCGCCATCGCCAGCTCGTACTTCATGTGGCCGGCGCACTGGCACAGGCCGTGCGTCACGGCGAGCTGGCGTGGGTCGGCGTGGCCATGGCCGGCGACACGCAGGCGGGGGTGGCTCCAGCCGCGCGTGCCGTCGGCGCCGGCCCCGCCCGGCCCCCAGCCGCGGCGCATGGCCTCGATGCGGCTGGGGAACGCCCCGGCCCCGCTGACGAGCTGGTGGTCCATCTTCCAGAAGCGGATCATGCTGGCGTCGAAGATGATGTCGGCGTCCATCAGCTCGCCGGTGAGGGGGTTGGCCCGGCTCGGCCCCATCGCGAAGCCCTGATCCGTGGTGATCCAGCGGAAGGTGTTGTAGTTGATGTCCTCGGGGTCGAAGTCCTCGTTCTCCTGCTGCCGCACCTCGATGGCGTCGCGGAAGCCGACCTTCTCGAACGCCTTGTTCCACTCCAGGATGCCCTCGCGCACCGCGGCCCGGTACTCGTCGGGCACGCTCTTCTCGATCCAGAAGACGATCTTCTTCTTGGGGGCGGCCAGCTTGCCGCCCTCCTTCCACACGCTCCCGTCGGCCCGCTCCAGACGCCAGCGGTTCACGTAGCGGACGTACGAGGTGTCCTGGCTGTCGGTGCTGAAGTCCTTCACCGTGCTGAGGAAGTAGCCGACGCGGCTGTCGGCGAGGCGGGGGGTGTAGCCCGGCCCAGGCAATTCGCACAGCCCGTAGTGGACGACGACGGTGATGCCCCGGCTGTCGATGACGCTCTCGTCGCCGCCCGGCCCGCCCATGCCGCCCATCATGCCGGGCATCCGCCGGCCGTTGAACGTGGCCGACACCTGCATCTCGACGTTCTTCGGGAACGCCTTGACCTTGTGCCAGCCGGAGCGCGTGGCGTCGAACTGCCCGAGGTTCAGCTCGGCGAGATCCTGCATGAAGATGTCGTTGAAATTGACGAGCAGGCTCTGCCGCACCGGGTGGATGGACTTGATCGGGATGGCCAGGAGGATGGAGTCGGCGTAGGTCGTCTCGACGGCCCTGGCCTCCGGCGTGCCGGCCTTGGCCCGGAAGCGGACGTTGCGGCGGATCACCTGCATCCGCTCCTCGACGCGGCGGAACATCACCACCCACTGCTCGTCGAAGTTCATGGTGAAGCCGCCCAGCCCCGAGCCGCGGGCGATGGCGATGGGCAGGAGGAACGGCTGATCGAGCTGGTTGGGCTTGATCTCGGCGAGGAGGTCGTTGCCCTTGCGGTACATCTTGAACAGGCCGTCGATCTCCTTGGCTCCCTTGACCGTCTTGTCGAAGTCCTCGAACTTGTGCTCGGGGCCGCCCGCCTGCATGCCGGGCGGGAAGCCGGGGAGCGGGCCGATGCCGGCGGGCGGCTGGGCGTGCCCGACGAGCAGGACGAGCAACAGGAGCGGCGCGGCGAGGAGGTAACGGGGGGTCATTGGCTGCCTCGGCTGATGGGAGATGAGTTGTCTGCCGACCTTGCCCAGATTACCGCCGTTCCTCGACTCAGGCAAGCGAGACCTCGTCGGTGTGGGACGTATCATGACGGGGGATGCGAGCGTCCTGGGGGTGATCGAGCATGACCGAGGCGGAATGGCTGGCGAGTACTCGTCCGACGGCCATGTTGCTCTCCATTAAGGCGCAGGCGAGCGAAAGGAAGGTGCTGCTCTTCAACTGCGCCTGCTGCCGGCGCATCTGGACACGTCTCGACGCCGAGGACCAGGACGCCACCGAACAGGCCGAGGCCATCGTCGAAGACCCGGCCGCGGTCCGGGAATGGCGACAGCGATTCGAACCTGAGCGAGCTGCCCTGCTCGCCCTGGTGGGTCTGGGTCCTCGGGATCATCCCGTGAGTGAGAGCCTCGGGCGGTCGCTGGCGACTCGAACCACCATCCGCTTGCGACTTGACGGTCAGCGGGGGTCTGGGATCGGTTCTCTGGCGTTCGAGGCGGCAAGGCTGTCCGCCAGGCCGGGACAGGCGGGTGCCGGCAGAACGAGTGACGTGATAGACCCGGAAACTATGGCTCCTGAAGAGAGGGAACAGGCTACGTTGGCCCGCGACATCTTCGGCAACCCCTTCCGCCCGTCCTCTCTCCCCCCGGCCTGTCGGCCCACAAACGTGCTGTCGCTGGCGCGGGCGGCCTACGACGAGCGTTACCTGCCGGTCGGCTACCTCGACAACGCCCGCCTCGGGGTACTGTCGGATGCGCTTGAGGAGGCAGGCTGCACCGACGCCGACATCCTCTCTCACCTCCGCTCGCCCGGCCCGCATGTGCGTGGGTGCTGGGCGTTGGACCTCGTGCTCGGAAAGGGGTGAGGGCAATCCGACATCGAAACTTGCCACTTCCGCTTGCCGACGCCCAGGAGGTACAATGCAAACGGAGGGAGGGGTGCGCTCATGGCAAGGGAGCCGGACGATAGGAAACGCCGTACTCGCGGGCACGTCATCGCCGACCTGAGCCACAACCACCTCGAGCGTTTCATCTTCGAGGAAGGCCACGCCGCCCATCGGCTCGTCCCCGATTACGGCTACGACGTGGCGATGCAGACCTTCGACGCGGATGGGCGCGTCGAACCGGGCCTCGTCCACTGGCAGTTGAAGGCGTCCGAAGCGTGGGTGGTGACCAGGGAATCGGTCGCCTTCGATCTCGACGTGCGGGACTACACCCTCTGGATAGCTGAGCGGCAGCCCGTCATCCTCATGCTCTACGACGTTGCAAAGCGGCGAGGGTACTGGCTCGACGTTCAGGAATACTTCCGGGCGCCTCGCACGCCTCGTCCACGGCCAGACTCGAAGACGGTGCGGGTAAGAATTCCGGTGGCCCAGACGGTCACGCGGCGCGCCATTCGACTCATCCACGCACGCAAACAGGACGCCCTGTCCCGATTCACATTGAGGGTCATCTCATGAAGGGCGTCACCTACGGCCGGCTCGACGCGGTGATGCGCTCCTTCGGCCTCCGGGTCCAGGAGATCGATGGGGACACGCGCGTCTACACCTACCCCGGCACCGAGGCGATCTTCCCCGTCCCTATCAGGCCGGACGCGGAGGAGGCCGCAAACATGCACATCCTCGGGGCGAAGGTCACCCTCGACACCTACGGCATCGCCGACGGCGACGAGTTCATCGCGCGGCTCCTCAAGGCCAGCGACCCGCCCGCCGCCTCGGGAGCTTGAATTCGGATGTCCGCCATGACCGAGGCGGAGTGGCAGGCGTGTGATGATGCCGGCCGGATGCTGGCGTACACCTCCGGGCCAACAAGGCGAAGCTGGCCCTCGCCCCGCTGGCCCAGGCCTACAAGCGGCGGCCAGGCGCCGCCTGCGCCGCCTTCCTCGCCCTCGCCTCCACCAAGCTCGGCCAGCACGAGGCCGCGGCCCGCTGGCTGGGCCTGGCGCGGACCTCTTTGGCGCTCCTGAAGGACGACCCGCATCGCACGCCGGCGATGTTCTACGAGCTGCTGGAGGCCGGCCTCATCCTCCAGGAGGCCGAGGCGGCCGTCCGCAAACGGCCATGAGTGTCCCTACCCCCCCAGGGCGCCGAGGCCGCGTTGCAGCGTGGCGTCGAGGGCCCGCTCGCGCCACGGCTGCCGCAGCGCCCACGCGATGCCCTTGCGGAGCGCGGCCTCGTCCTGCCGGCTGATCCGCGTCGGCAGCGCCGCCGCCAGCGTCGCGTAATACACCCAGCGGCACACCTCGCTGGGGAACGCCGGCGGCTTCTCCGCCTCCCAGCCCTTGGCGGCGTCCTTGGCCGCACCGAGCGCCTCCGCCGATGCCGAGGCATCGCCCAGCGCCGCCGCGCCCGGCAGGGTCAGCGCCTCGCGCAGCAGGCTGCCCAGGTCGATGGCCCCCGTCAGGCAGCGCATCTCCGCCGGCAGGTGCGCCGCCGCGGCCATCAGGACCGAGCCGTCCGGCGCCCCGCCGACATCGATGAACGGGAGGTCGGGCAGGTACGACCCGCCGTAGGCGTGTGCGGCCGCGATCACCTCCTCGGCCGCCTCGTCCACGCGCTCGCCGCCCTCGAGGTCCGTTACGCGGGCGCGGATGGCGTCACGCAGGCGCAGCCGCATCGTCCGCGAGATGGACGACACCCGCGCGATGCCTCCCAGGCCGAACTCCGCCACGCACCGGGCCTCGCCCCACGGCTCGGCGAGGAGGTGCCGCGCCCGGAAGACGTTCCAGTGGTGCGGCTCGGAAGGCCTGTGCCCCTTGTACAGGTCGATGACGGCCTCGGCCAGAAGGGCGGCGGCGCTGGCTGCGGCGGCCTCCTCCTCGCCGAGGAGGTCGGGTGTGCCCGTCGCCGGCACGTCCTCGGCCGCAGGGCCGGCCGGGAGGCGGCGGCGCTCCGTGGCCTCCTTGCGCAGGCGGTCCACCGCCCAGTTGTGCAGCGCGCGGAAGAGGTAGCCGCGGAAGCGCCCCTTGCCGGGCCCCGGCTCGAAGCCCTCCAGGAGGCGGCTCTCGAGGAACCTCTCGTGCTCGAAGTCGCACGCCCACTCCTCCGCCCGGCCCGCGTCGAAGCGGAACGGCGCGCCGCGGAGCTGGCGCACGATGTAGGCGTGGTACTTGCCCACGAGGCGACCTACCGCCGCGCGCCCCGCCGCATCCGGCCGGCGGGCGAGGACGATGTCCTCCACGAAGGTCCGCAGCTCCGACGGCTCGCCCCCTGTCATGTCTCACCCCTCCCGGCACGCGCGCGACGACTCCGCTTTTTTATCAGAAGGCGGCGCAGGGGGGGCGGCCGCATCCGTGGAAGATGATAGCTCGCCCGCCCAACCCCGAAGGATACCGGACATGACGAACCTGATCCGCGCCGCCGCCCTGCTGCTCGCCCTCGGCACCCTCGCCGCCGGCGCGCCCCCCGGCAACGCCATGCCGATGAAGCTGACCCCGCAGCAGATCGCGGCCTTGCAGAAGTCCCTGGCCGCCCAGCTCCAGGTGGCCACCATCCAGTCGCGGGCCACGCGCGATCCGCGTGCGAAGGCCATCCTGGCGGAGCAGATGCGGAAGATCCAGGAGATCATGCAGGACATCACCGTCAACAAGGCCAAGGCGGCCAGCAAGTCCTTCAACAGCTTCCGCAACTATTTCTGACCCCCCCCCTCGGCGTGACCCCACGCTCACGGCCCGGCAGGCCACAAGCCCGCCGGGCCGCTTCATTTCCCTCACCGACCTTGAGAGAATGCGTCGGAATCCGGCGCAGGGGGAACGCGGCCTCCCGTAAAGGATGTCACAAGGCCCAACACTCACCAGACGGAGCCGAACCGATGCGTCACACGATCCTCGCCGCCCTGCTCGCCCTCGCCACCCTCCTGTGCGGCCCCGCCCAGCCCACCGCCTCGGCCTTCTCGATCTCGAAGGCCCTCAAGTCGATCTCCAAGGTCCAGTCCCAGAAGACGGCCCTCCTCGCCCAGATCCTCAACCTGCAGGTCCACCACGGGTCGCTCCTCCAGGTGGCGAACCAGGCCAAGTTCAAGGCCGACCGCGACAAGGCCCTCGCCCAGGCCCGCACCGTCGCCGAGGCCATCCGCCTGGCCCAGCAGAACCTCCAAAACCTCTCCGCCCAGGGGCGCTGAGCCCGGCATCCCAGGCCACGCTGACACGGCCGGCCGCCGCTCCCCAGCGGCGGCCGGCCGTCTCCCGTTGGGGCGGCGTGAGCCGCCGTCGTAGAGAACACAGGGGGCGTATTCCGCGGGCGACTGGTTGGGTGTGACGGCTCAGGAGGGGCCGAGAGCACGCAGGATGCGTGCTCTACGACAAGCCCCGCTCGCGGTGAGAGCTTTTTCTCGAGTATCGGCGCAGGGGAGGCGGCCTATCCCGTGAAGGATGGCAGAAGTGAAGAACACAGAAGGAGAAAGCCATGTCGAACGTCATCCGCGCCGCCCTGATCGCCCTGGCCCTCCTGGCCGGCCCCGCCCTGTCCAGCGCCTCCAGGGCGCCCCTGTCGCCGGCCGAGGTCAAGCGGATCCATGAGTCGCTGGCCCGCCTCAACGCCCTCCAGGCTCAGGAGCAGGCCGCCCTCCGCCAGGTCCAGTTGGCCCGCACGACCTCCCAGCGCGAGAAGGCCCTCCTCGCGGCCCGGCTCGCCGGCGAGCTGACCCGCCAGGCCCGCCAGAACCACCTCAACCTGACGCGCCTGCGGCGGTGAGGCCCAATGGCCCGGCGGCCGCGAAGTCACCACGGAGCTGGTCCGCGTTGCCTAACAGGCGGTCTCGGGCCTGTCCTCGCTGCGTCCCTGACCTGGGGTGTCCCGAGCGCGTCACTCCGTGGGCTGTCGCCCCGGCTCGCCCGACACAACGCCACGATCCATCAAACGCCAGTCAATGTCCCGCCGCCCTCCGCCCACTTCTTCAACAGCCCCGTCGGCCTGAACCTCTCGCCCAGCGGGGCGTACTTCTCCAGGCGGCGCATCACCTCGGCGGCGCCCAGGCCGTCGGCCCAGCTCAGGATGCCGCCGCGGAACGCAGGGAAGCCGATGCCCAGGATGAGGCCCATCTCCAGGTCCCCCGGCGACCGCACGATCCCCTCCTCCAGCACCCGGGCCGCCTCGGTCAGCATCGGCAGGAACAGCCGGTCCTGGATCTCCTCGACCGTCATGTCCGGCTTGCCCTGACGGCGGTGCTTCTCCAGGAAGCCCGCCAGCGCCGGGTCGTCGGCGCCCTTGGGGCCCTTGGCGTAGGTGTAGAACCCCGCCCCGCTCTTCTGACCCAGCCGCCCGGCCGACACCAGCGAATCGAGGATGCCCGTCGTCACCGCGCGGTCCGCGAACGCCGTGTTGATGACGCGCCCCGCGTACAGCGACGTGTCCAGGCCGACGAGGTCGTTCAGCGTCACCGGGCCCATCGGCATGCCGAACGCCGTCGCCGCCTTGTCGATGGCCCGCGGCGGCACGCCCTCCTCCAGCAGCAGTAGCGACTCGTTGATGTACGGGAAGAGGATGCGGTTCACCAGGAAGCCGGGGCAGTCCTTCACCACGATGGGCGTCTTGCCGATCCGCCGTGCCAGGGCCACCAGCGTCGCCACGGTGTCGTCCGAGGTCTTCTCGCCGCGGATCACCTCGACGAGCTGCATGCGGTCCACGGGGTTGAAGAAGTGCCAGCCGGCGAACCGCTCCGGCGCCTGCACCGCCTTCGCCATGCGCGTGATCGAGATGGTCGAGGTGTTCGACGCCAGGATCGCCCCCGGCGGGAGGATCTTCTCAATCTCGCCGAACAGTTTCACCTTCGCGGTCTCGTTCTCGACGATGGCCTCGACCACGATATCGCGGTCGGCCAGGGCCTGCGTCGTCATGGACGTGCTGAGCAGCGCCAGCGCGCCGGCGGCCTCCTCGGCGGTCATGCGTCCGATGGACACGCGGCCCAGCACGCCCTTGCTGATGGCCTGCACGCCCTTCTCGATCGCCTGCGGCGCCGAGTCGAGCATCACGCACGGCACGCCCCGGCGGACGTGCGCCCCGGCGATGCCTGCGCCCATCAGACCAGCGCCGATGACGCCCACCTGCCGCACCGCCCGCGCCTCGGCGGGCCTGTCCACGCCCGGATCTTTCGCCAGCCGCGTCGTGTTGAAGAAGATGTTGATGAGATTCCGCGAGATGGGGCTGCCGACGAGCGGGACGAACTGATCCGTCTCGACCTTCAGCCCCTCCTCAAGCGTCTGGTTGCACCCCTTCTCGATGGCCGTCAGCGCCGCCTCGGGTGCGGGGTAGAATCCACCGGTCTTCATCCGGACCTGGGCGCGGGCGGCGGCGAACGCGAACCCCGCCTGCTCCTCGCTCAGTCCCACCGGCTGCTTCTTCTTCTCGCGTGCCGCCTTCCAACCGCCGTCCGCCGCCATCCACTTCACCAAGGCGATGGCCTCCTCTTGGAGCTTGTCGGCGGGGACGGCGTCGAAGACGAGGCCGATGTCCCTGGCGCGGGCGGCCTTGGCCGGCTCGCCGGGGCAGATCATCTCGGCGGCGATGTTCGGCCCGATGAGCCGCGGCAGACGCTGCGTGCCGCCCCAGCCGGGGATGAGGCCGATCTTCGTCTCCGGCAGGCCGATCTCGGTCTTCGGGTTGGTCGAGCAGATGCGCTGATCGAACCCCAGAGCCACCTCCAGGCCGCCGCCCATGCACGCGCCGTCGATGGCCGCCACGGTGGGGAACGGCAACGTCTCGAAGCCGGCGACGATGTCGAGGCCGCGCTTCACCAGCCGCCGCGTCTCGTCCTCGGTCGGCTTGGGGCCGCCCAGTTCCTTCAGGTCGGCGCCTGCGATGAACATGCCGGGCTTACCGGAGCGGAGGACGAGGCCGGTGACATCCGAGCGTCCGCGGAGGTCGGCGAGGAGTTTCTCGAAGTCGCCGAGGACGGCCTGGCCGAGCGTGTTGGCCCGGCTGCCCGGCTGGTCGAGGGTGGCGACGGCGACGCCGTCGGTGATGTCGAGGCGGATGGCGTCCGGCATGGTTGGGTCCTCCTTGACTTCATCCTACGGCGGGCGTCGGCGGTCAGCGAGACGCCCGGCCGGCGGAGACGGCCACGGGGCGGGCGGATCACGTCGTGTCAGGGCGTCCCTTCGGGGCTCAACAGCCCTCAGCCAGGAGTGCGGGGCGGGGCGTTGTCTGCCGCATCTGCTCCCGGCCTGGGTGGTAGTGCATTGGGTTGGGTAGAGGGGCCGGGGGCAGATGCCCGCCTCGTCAACGCCTTCGGATGCTGACGGGGGCGTAGGCGCTCACGTTCTTCTGGGCGAAGTCGCCAGCCTGCGGGCAACTTCCCGCCCTCCTTGCTGGCGGTCGGCAGGCTCGGCGGGCTGCTCAAGGGGCTGGCGGCTGAGTTTGCCGGGCGCTCGCAGTCGCGACGTGAAGGCATCGGGCACAAGGATGTGCCGCCGTATCCGCCAGCATCCTGACGCGGACATCGCGCGTGCCCGGCCCAGGATGCCCGAGAGGCCGGCCGCCGCGCAGGGATCACCAACATTCACCCCCGCAGTGGGGGTAGGGGCAGAGCATCACGCCGTCGAAAGGCGCCCGATCCTCCTGGCAGAAGGGCACCGCGAAGGAGAGGAAGCATCGCCTGCAAGTGTACTGCGAGCCACCCTTATAGTCCTCTATCTCATCATCGGCTTCCGCCTGGGCGAGGAGGTGACTCCTCGCCCAGGTTGAGGTGTCCTGCTCGTTGGCCTCTGCTGCATCAGCGAGGCGCCCCCTCTCCTCGTCGGTCAATCGGATGCGGAACACGGCGCTCCGGTCCTTCCCGTACTCACGTTTTTTCTTCATTCCAACATTGTAGCCACAATCTCGCCGGTTTGACAGCGGCGCCCAGGGAAGTGCCTAATGCTGTTCGCGCGGCCATGTCCGGCGGGGGATGCGGTCGTCCCCGCGCCTCTGGGCCGACGCCCATGCCGGACGCCGGGGGACTCGCGCCGCGCACATAACTCCGGTCAACGTAAGTATCTGGTGAGTCATCGTGGGCGACGAGTGGCGGGCGGTAACGCGAATCAGGCAAGATGGGGCAGAGCACTTCGCCCGACGAGGGCAGGGTGGATCAACCATGCGCATCCGGCGCCGTTACAAGTTTGAGGGGGGTGACCTCTTCCCCGTCCCGAACGGCCGCGACGGCCCCGCACGGCGGCCAACCTCTGCGCTCCTGGCGGGCGGTAACAGAGGCCGCGTAGGCTGTGGGCGTCTCGCCTCGGGCGTTGGCGGACGAGGGGCAGAGAAAAGGGGGTGGGCCGTGTAGGCGTCAGATGGTGTGGATGGGTGGGCGTTCGATAACGCGGGCCGGGTTGCAGGCCCGACGAGGACAGGGCAGGGCCGGTGAGGCCGGGGCGCGAGCCGATTCGCGTCCGCGTGGAAACTCCGCGCCTTGTGGCGTGGGTTGGGTTCTTTTTCCCGCGAGGAGACAGCCATGAAGGACGACATGAGCCACAGCATTTCGGAGAAGGGCGAGGCGCAGGCCCCCGATGCCATTGTGCAGGAGGCGCGGCGGAGACCGGAGGGGCCTGACTCGGGGAAGGGGCACGGGTACGATGCCTACGACCTCTACCTGCTGAGCGTCTGGAACGATGAATCGCCCAACGCCGTGGATGACTGACGGGCCGCGTCTACGTCCTGTGGGAGCTGACCCAGGACTTCACAGTCCGGCTGCGCCCTCCCGCTCTGGCGTCGAGGTGCGTGGGGTGCCCAGCGAAGCGGGCATGTGGCCAAGTGGGCATGTGACTCGGGCACTCGGCGCCAGCCCGTGACACGATGCGTCAGTCGGCGCCGAGTCACCTGCCCACTCGCCTGGACAGTGGACAGGTGACTTTCGCAAGTGGGCAAGTGACTCGGCGCTCGACAGAACTGTCGCGGCTCGCCGGCGGCCTGTTACTTCATGTCCTCGATCCGCACGCCGATCTTCTTCAGCTCCGCCAACTGCCCCTTGCCCGCATCGCCCAGCGAGTTGCCGGCGATGTACAGCCGCAGGTACGGCGCGAACCGCTTCGCGCCGTCGGCGTCGGCTTTCGCCCACTTCACCAGCGGGGCGAGGTCGGCGATCTTGTTCTTGTCCAGCATCAGCAGGCTCACCTCGCCCAGGTTCGTGATCGGCGTCACGTCGGCGATCTGGTTGCCGGTCAGCTCCAGCGTGGTGATCCGCTTGAGCTTCGCCAGGGCCTTGAGGTCGGTGATCGTGTTGCCGCCGAGGTTGAGTGAGGCCAACTTCGTCATCTCCGCGACCGGCGAGATGTCGGTCACTTTGTTGCCGGTAAGGTACAGCGACGCCATCGCCGTCAGCTTGGCCAGCGGCTTGATGTCGCTCACCTGATTCCCCGTCAGCTCCAGGTATTGCAGCTTCGTCAGGCCGGCGAGCGGCGACACGTCGGTGATCTTGTTGCCGGCCAGGTCGAGCGACTGGAGGACGGGCAGCTCCTTGAGCGGCTTCAGGTCGGTGATCTGGTTCTTGTCGAGCTTGATGAGCGCCAGCCCCTTGCACTTCTCCAGGCCGGTCAGATCCTTGATACCCTTGCCGGGCGCCTCGAGGATGGCGAGTTTGGCGAGGTCGTCGTCCTTGAACTCCGGCTTGGGCAGACGCAGGGCGGCCTGGACGGCGGCCTCCAGCGCCTTGTCGTTAAACGGGGCGGCGGCCGCGGGCACGGCGGACAGTGCGGCCAGAAGGCACGCGGCGGGGAAGCGGATCATGGACACCTCGGAGTGCGGAGTGCGGAGTGCAGAGTGGGAATTGTAAGGAGGCGGGTGCGAGTGGGGGAGGGGTTTCGGCTCTGCACTTTGCACCCCGCACTCCGCGCTACTCGCGCGCCCAGCGCTGGAACGACGCCAGCCAGGCGCGCGCCCCGTCGGGGTGGATGTTCGTCTCGAAGCGGGCCTCGCTGACCTCCTCGACCAGCCAGCCCTTCATGTTCAGAAGCTCGATCAATTCACGCTCGGCGACACGCCGCGGGCCCTCGGTGCCCGGCTCGGCGTCGGAGAAGCACAGGATGTGCAGCGTGCCCTTGTTCTTGACCGCCTTCTCCAGCCCCTTGATGTACCTGGGACGCTCCGCGTCCGAGAGGACGTGGAAGAAGCCGCAGTCGAGGGCGGTGTCGAACTTCTTCTTCAGCTTACCCAGGTCGAGGGCGTCGTGGGCCTTGAACTCGGCCTTGCTCTCGGCGGCCGCGGCGTTGGCCTTCGCCTTCTCGATGGCCGCCGGCACGCGGTCGATGCCCAGCACGTCGAGCCCGCGCGACGCGAGGTAGATGGCGTTGTGGCCGGCGCCGCAGCCCACGTCCAGGACGGTGCCCTTGAAGCCGCCGCGCTCGGCGAGGCGGACGATGTCGTCCTGGGGGCGGCCGATCTCCCAAGGCGGGGTGCCGGCGGCGTGGGCCGCGTCGAAGACCTCGGGGGGGACGCCCTTCTTCTCGCTCATCGGGCCGGCCTCCGTGGGGACGATGCGGTAACGCTACGCGGCGCGGCGGGGCCGGGCAAGGGGCCTCGCCTCTGACGGGTGCGGCCCATACGACTAACCCGGCCCATCTCACGGGAGACCCACGCATGAAGTACCTGTCCACCCTGGCCGCCGTGGCGGCCCTCGCCCTGCCCGCCCAGGCCGCCAACCCGGTCGTGGAGATGAAGACCAACAAGGGCACGATCAAGATCGAGCTGTACGCGGACAAGGCCCCCAAGACGGTCGAGAACTTCCTCAAGTACACCGAGGACAAGCACTACGACGGTGTGATCTTCCACCGCGTCATCAGCGACTTCATGATCCAGGGCGGCGGGTTCAAGCCGGGCATGACCGAGAAGGAGACCCGCAAGTCCATCACCAACGAGGCCGACAACGGCCTGAAGAACCTGCGTGGCACCATCGCCATGGCACGCACGCCGGACCCGCACAGCGCCTCGGCGCAGTTCTTCATCAACGTGAAGGACAACCCCGGCCTCGACCACAAGAACAAGACCGAGCGTGGCTGGGGGTACTGCGTCTTTGGCAAGGTCGTCGCCGGAATGGACGTGGTGGACAAGATCAAGGAGGTCAGGACCGGCACCAAGGGCCGCCACGGCGACGTACCCGTGGACGACGTGGTCATCGAGTCGGTGCGCGTCGCCAAGTGACGGCAACCTCACCCCCCCGGCCCCCTCTCCGAAACGGAGAGGGGGGAGTCGCAAGATCATCGCCTCAGCGGCGGGGACGTGTGAGCAACCGCATTGGGTTCAGCGAGACAGGGGGCCGTCCACGGCCCGTCCGCGCGGTGATGATCTGACGATCCCCCCTCTCCGTTTCGGAGAGGGGGGCCGGGGGGTGAGGTAGAGGGACCAACACATGTCGGACAAGGTGCTCATCAAGACGTCCAAGGGCGACATCACCGTCGAGCTGGACCGCGCCGCCGCGCCCATCAGCGTCGCCAACTTCCTCGCCTACGTCGAGGACAAGTATTACGACGGGCTCATCTTCCACCGCGTCATCGACGGCTTCATGATCCAGGGCGGCGGCTTCCACCCCGGCATGAAGCAGAAGGGCGGCACCAAGCCCCCCATCAAGAACGAGTCGCCCAACGGCCTGTCCAACACGCGCGGCACCATCGCCATGGCCCGCACCTCCGACCCCGACTCCGCCTCCTGCCAGTTCTACATCAACGTCGTGGACAACGCCGGCAGCCTCGACAAGCCGCGCTACTGCGTCTTCGGGCGCGTCACCGAGGGCATGGACGTGGTCGATCAGATCAAGGGCGTCCGCACCACGACACAGGCCGGCTACAAGGACGTGCCCGTCGAGGACGTGACCATCCTCTCCATCCGCCGCCTGCCCTGACCCACCGAGGACGCGACATGCGCCGTCTCCTGGCCCTCGCCCTGTGCATCGCCCTCACCGCGGCGGCCCTCGCCCAGCCCAAGGCCCCCGACTGGCCGATGCTCAACGCCAACGACGCCAAACTCGCCTCGACGGCCAAGGACCTGCCGTCGGCGTGCGTCGGCGTCGCGTTCCTCGACGCGAAGGGCGTCCTCGTCGCCGCCGACATCGAGGGCAATCTGCACGCCTGGCAGCGGGAAGATGGCAAGGACTGGCTGGCCGCCAGGCCGCGCACGGTCAAGGCCCACGGGCGGACGATCACCGGCCTGGCCGCGGCCGGCGAGGTGGCCGTGTCGTCCTCGACGGAAGGCAAGGCCCACGTCTGGACTGCCGCCCTGGACAAGCCGGCCCGCACCGTCACGCTGACGACGCCGATCCGCGCCCTGGCGATCACGCCCGACGGCAAGCAGCTCGCCACCGGGGGCGAGGACGGCACGGTGTACCTGCACGAGACGGGGAGCGGCAAGGAGGCGCGGAAGCTGCCGGGCCACGGCGACTGGGTGACGGCCCTGGCGTACTCCGCCGACGGCAAGCTCCTCGCCGCCGGCACGCAGGACGGCAAGATCTTCGTGTGGGAGGCCGACAGCGGCAAGAAACGCTTCGCCGTGCCGTCTCAGGCCCCGCCCGCGGCCAAGGCCGAGCCGCCGGCGGCGAACGTGCCGTCGTCCTTGGCCTTCAGCCCCGACGGGAAGCAGGTGATGCTCGGCGGGTCGAACGGGAACCTGTACGGCTTCGACGCCGCCAACGGCAAGCTGGCCCGGACCCTGACGCCGGCGCACACAGGCGCCGTCACGGGCATCTGGTGGCACCCGGCGTCGTTCGTCCTCGTCTCGGTGAGCAAGGACCGCAACGTCCAGCTCTGGAATCCCGCCGCCGGCGGGAAATTGAAGTCGCTGGCGGGCCACGACGCCTGGGCGGAGGGCGTGGCGTCGCTCAACAAGGGGACGGAGATCGCGACGGCCGGCGCCGACCGGACGGTGCGCCTGTGGACGCTCGGCGCCAAGGCCGCCCCGCCCGACAAGAAGAAGAAGTGACGCCTCACCCGTGGCGGCGAAGCCCCCCGGCTTGCCGTGGGGATTGGCGAGCCGGGAGGCTCGCCGTCACGATCAGACCCCCCGCCTTGCTGGCCGGATGGGCGTTCCCTATCATCACCGGGGAGTCATTCGTCCGCCTCCCCGGAGCGAGAGCATGCGAGCCTGGCTCGGCAACGTCTACCTGGCGGTGAAGACCATCGCCCAGGGCATGTACATCACCCTGTGGTACATGCTCCAGACGTTCAAGCGCCGCACCTACACAGAGCGGTTCGAGTACCCCGAGCTGCCCGTCCCGGTGAAGCCGCGGTACCGCGGCTTCCACCGCTTCGACCTGACGACGTGCATCGGGTGCGACAAGTGTGCGAAGGCGTGCCCGGTCGATTGCATCTACATCGACAAGATGAAGAACCCCGTCGGCAAGGGCTTCCGCGTCACCGGCTTCAAGATCGACTACACCAAGTGCATGTTCTGCGCCCTGTGCGTCGATCCCTGCCCCGTCGATTGCATCTTCATGGGCAGCACCTTCGACCAGTCGTGCTTCTCGCGCGACGGCTGCATCATCGACTACGCGCGGCTGCCGCTGGAGACGGCCTGGGGGCAGATGACGCTCAACCCGACCGCCGTGGCCGCGAGCAAGCTCGTGACCGAGCCGGTGTGGGTCAAGCCGCCGGACCCGGCCCCGCCGCCGAAGCCCGCGCCGGCACCGGCACCCACACCCGCGAGCTGAACACCACGGGGCATTCCGGCAAATGACACCACTGGCCGCCTACCTACTGCTGTTCGTCGCCGTCGGCGCGGGGTTCATCCTCGTGAACCTGCTGGCGGGGCTCCTGTTCCGCCCCAACAGGCCGGACGCGGAGAAGGGGACGATCTACGAGTGCGGGGAGCCGACCATCGGCACCGCCTGGGTGCAGTTCGACCTGCGCTACTACGTCGTCGCCCTTCTCTTCGTGATCTTCGACGTGGAGGTGGCGTTCTTCTTCCCGTGGGCGGAGGTGTTCGGGAAGGCGAACGCCGTCGCCAACCTGCCGGAGCCCTCCGACGCGGCCGGGCTGAAGCAGGCGGCGGAGGTGGTGCTGGACCTGGCGACTCGGCCGGACGTCTCCGCCGACGTGCGGCGTCGCGTGGAGGGCCTGGCGCGTCTGAGCCCCGAGGCGGCCGCGGCGCTGGACGAGCTGATGGCGCAGGACCGGGAGGCGCGGGCGGCGAAGCCGCCCAGGGCGAGCACGCTTGGGCAGCTCAGGGACATCCCGGCCCCGCAGCTCGCGCCCCTCAAGGGGATGCCGACCACTGGCTTCGACACGCTGAGGGCAGAGGCGGGGCGGCTCGCCCCGATCCTGAAGAAGGTGGCGGAGGGCCGTGAGGCGGTCCTGGCCCGTCTGAAGGCGGCGCTGGAGCCGCCGGTCTCGACGCAGCCGTGGGCGCAGTCTTTCAGGTCGGAATCGGAAGAGGCGTTGCAAGGGCTGTCCCTGGGCCAACTGGCCGCGCTGCCGCAGGTGGGGGCGATGGACCAGGTCAGCCAGGCGGAGACGGTGCGTGCGCGCCTGCTGAAGGTCGCCCCGGCGGCGCTCAAGGCGGCGGACGCCGAGGCGGACCCGTTGAGGGCGGAGATGGCCAGGGAGGCCAAGGCCTCGATGGCGGCGATCGAGAAGGTCCTGCCGGCGGGGAAGGGGCAGGCCGCCGCGGGGCTGACCTGGCAGACGCTCACCATCCTCGGCGGGCTGCCCGACGGGGTGCGTGTGGCGGTGGCCGGCGGGCAGATCACGCCCGAGGTCCTGGTGGCGGTGAAGACCATGAACACGGCGGCGGCCGGGGCGGAGGCGACGGAGGGCAACGCGATGCTCCACAAGGCACGCACGGAGGCCCGCGAGCTGGCGTGGCTGGCCCTGGCCGAGGTGTTGATCTTCTTCGGCGTGCTGCTGGTGGGGTTCGCCTACCTGTGGCGGCGCGGCGACATCGAGTGGGTGCGCAGCACCGCGGCCGAGCGTCCGGCGGCCGCCGACAAGCCCCAGACGGGAGCGTGACGCATGGGTTGGCTCGAAGGCCGGTTCGAGGAGGGCGTGATCGCCACCTCGCTGGAGCAGGCGATCAACTGGGCGCGCGAGTCGAGCATGTGGCCGATGACCTTCGGCCTGGCTTGCTGCGCCATCGAGATGATGGCGACGGGGGCGTCGCGTTACGACATCGACCGCTTCGGCGCGGGCGCCTTCCGGGCGACGCCGCGCCAGGCCGACCTGATGATCGTGGCCGGCACGGTGAACTACAAGATGGCCAGCCGGGTGCGGCGGCTGTACAACCAGATGCCGGACCCGAAGTTCGTCATCGCGATGGGGGCCTGCACCTGCGGCGGCGGGCCTTACTACAAGTACGGGTACAACGTCGTGAAGGGCGTTGACCTGGTGGTGCCGGTGGACGTGTACGTCCCCGGGTGCCCGCCACGCCCGGAGGCGCTGCTCGAGGGGCTGATGCGGATCCAGGACAAGGTCAAGGCGATGAAGGACCTGACGCGCGGGCAGCCGTTGCAGGCGCTGATCCCGGCGCGGACGGGTGGGACGCTGCTGCCGCCGGAGCTGTTCGACGCCGACCCGGCGCGTGCGATGGAGAAGCAGATGGCGTTCGCGAAGATGACGAAGGAGCGGGCGGCCCCGAGCAAGGCCTGAGGTGATGAGTAGGATTCACCACAGAGACACAGAGGACACAGAGAAGCAGAAGAGAAGGCAAGAAGAGAGGTAGAAACCAAAGACCTGCTTTCTTGCCTGCTTGTGCTTTTCTCCTCTTCCTCTTCTCTGTGACCTCTGTGCCTCTGTGGTGAATCGGCTGTTCGGAGGAGATGCCTGGATGAACGCCGGTGAGATCATCGCCGCCCTGGATCAGAAGTTCGGGGCGAAGATCAAGTCGAAGAACGCCGAGGCCATCGACCCGTTCGCCGTGGTCGATGCCGGCGACCTCGTCGAGGTGGTGTCGTACCTCAAGAACGAGCCGGCGCTGGCGTTCGACTTCCTGCACAACATCTCCGGGGTCGATTACCTGGAGCCGGACGCGAAGAAGGTCGCCAAGTCCGGGTTCGAGCCGCACGTCGAGGCGGTGTACCACCTCCAGAGCTTCAAGCACCGGCACCGGTTCGTGGTGAAGGTGGTGCTGCCTCGGTGGAAGGACGGCAAGGCCGGCGAGCTGCCGGAGGTGCCGACGCTGACGGGGCTTTACGGCTCCGCCGACTGGCACGAGCGCGAGGTGTTCGACCTGGTGGGGATCACCTTCACCGGGCACCCGAACCTCGTCCGCATCCTGTTGGCCGAGGACTGGGTCGGCCACCCACTGCGGAAGGACTACGAGTTCCCCCTGGAGTATCACGGGATCAGGGGACGGTGACCCCGTAGAGTACGCACCCTGCGTGCTCGCTTCATGCCGAATCCGACGGGAGCACGCGGGATGCGTGCTCTCCGACAAGCACCCCGCCGGGGATGAATCATGGCCACCGCGACCGCCGATCCGACGATTATTGAATTCGACGTTCGGACCGATGAGATGCTGGTCAACATGGGCCCGCAACACCCGAGCACCCACGGCGTGCTGCGGCTGGTGCTGCGCACCGACGGCGAGATCATCTCGGAGGTGATCCCGCACCTGGGGTACCTGCACCGCTGCGCGGAGAAGATCGGCGAGAACGTCACGCCCATCCAGTACGTCCCGTACACGGACCGGATGGACTACCTCGCCGCCATGAACATGAATCTGGCGTACAGCCTCGCGGTCGAGAAGCTGTGCGGGATGAAGATCCCGGAGAAGGCGAACGTCATCCGCGTCATCATCTCCGAGCTGAACCGGATCGCGTCGCACCTCGTCGGCATGGGGGCGTACGGGCTGGACCTCGGGACGTTCAGCCCGTTCCTGTATGCGTTCCGCGAGCGCGAGATGATCCTCGACCTGTTCGAGGAGGTGTGCGGGGCGCGGCTGACGTACAGCTACCTGACGATCGGCGGGGCGCACGACGACCTGCCGGAGGGGTGGACGGCCAAGCTCTCGAAGTTCCTGGA
>CAZVZK010000158.1:0-23519 GCA_964630925.1 uncultured Alcaligenaceae bacterium | reverse complement strand
GCGCAGCGGCATGAGGGACTGAAATGCAAATTCGTGGCGGAATTTGCATTGCAGGTCCAGTGGTCAGGCCACCCACTCCCGTGCCGTGGCCGCCCTCCATGTCTCATTTTGTCTAACCCCACAGGTCGGGTGAACGGCTACTCCTCTTCCTCTTCTCTGTGTCCTCTGTGCCTCTGTGGTGAATCCTCTTCTGTCTTCCGCCTCAGTCCGGCCAGGCGACCTCCAGGCCGTTGGCCCGCAGGTCATCGAGGGAGACGGCTGCCAGGGCGCGCTCGTTCGTGGCGGCCAGGATCACCGGCGGGGCGCAGCCGGCCTCCAACGCCTCCTGCCAGCGGGCCGCGCACAGGCACCAGCGGTCGCCCGGCTTCAGGCCGGGGAAGCCGTACTCGGGCCGTGGCGTCGAGAGGTCGTTGCCCATCTCCCGGCTGAATTCGAGGAACTCGGCGGTCAGCTCGGCGCAGACGGTGTGGCTGCCCACGTCCTCGTGGCCGGTCTCGCAGCAGCCGGTCCGCGTCCAGCCCGTCATCGGCGACGTGCCGCACACCGCCAGCGGCCCGCCCAACACGTTCCGCGCCTTGCTCATCGTCCGGCCCCTCCAGCACCCATCAGATACAATACGTGTCTCCCATCAACTGAGGAGAGGACACCGTGAAGATCCAGGTCGTGTTCTACAGCACCTACGGCCACGTGTGGAAGATGGCAGAGGCCGTCGCCGAGGGGGCGCGTCAGGTGCCGGGGGCGCTGGTGGCGCTCATGCAGGTGCCCGAGCTGATGCCCGAGGCGGCGCTGGAGAAGAGCGGGGCGAAGAAGGCCCGCGAGGCGTTCGCCCACGTGCCCGTGGCCCAGCCGTCGCAGCTCGCCGAGGCCGACGCGATCATCTTCGGGACACCGACGCGGTTCGGGAACATGGCGTCGCAGATGCGCAACTTCCTCGACCAGACGGGCGGGCTGTGGGCGCGTGGGGCGCTGATCGGGAAGGTGGGGAGCGTGTTCTGCTCGACGGGGACGCAGCACGGCGGGCAGGAGACGACGATCACCAGCTTCCACACGACGCTGCTGCACCAGGGGATGATCATCGTCGGCGTGCCGTACTCGTGCCAGGAGCTGGTGAACATGAAGGAGATCACCGGCGGCTCGCCCTACGGGGCGGGGACGCTGGCGGGCGGTGACGGGGGGCGGGAGCCGTCGGCGAACGAGCTGGCGATCGCGCGGTTCCAGGGCAAGCACGTCGCGGAGATCACGCGGAAGCTCGTCGGGGGGTGATCGCCGTGGCCGCCCGCTCCCTCGTCCTGGTGTCGCCGACGCTGCTGGCGTTGAGCGAGGCGTTGGCCGGGCTGTGGCCGACCCGGCGAGGACGGCGTCTGTGGGAGCGGCGTCTCGGCCCGGTTTTGGAGGAGCGTGAGGGCGGGCGCCGTTGGGGCGACGCCTCGCTTGCGTGGTGGACCGGGCCGGACGCGCGCAGGCACTTCCGCCTCGGCGTCGCGGAGGGCGGGCCGCGTGGTGCGCCGCCGCTGCGGCTGATCTACCCTGACCGCGTGTTCCTGCGCGGGGGCAATGAGTGGGTGCTGGCGTGCCCGTGCGGGCAGGTCGTGCCGCTGGGCGACGAACGATGCCACGGGCCGCACTGCCGCGAGTGCGCCGGGCGTGACTTCGTGGAGGCGGCGCCGGCGGCGTTCGCGGGCGGGGTCGTCTCCGCCGACGGGCGCGTGAGTGCGGAGCTGCGTTCGGCGTTCCGGCTGTGGGCGTCGGACGTGCGGACGGGGGCGGTGCTGCTCGACCACGTCGAGGGGATGGGGCTGCACCATGTCGCCCTGTCGGCGGACGGGCGGACGCTGGCGGCGGCGGGCAAGAGCGACATCATCGTCTGGAAGATGGACGACGGCGCGGGCATCTTCCGCCAGGCCGCCACGGTGAACCACTTCTGCGCGGGGCGGGTGGCGTTCGCCGGTGAGACCTTGGTTGCGGCGGGGCTATCGGGCGTAGTGTTAATCGACGAGGCGAGGAGGTGGGATCTGCCCGCGCCCGGCTCGGCGGACCGCGTGACCGCGCTCGTTGCTGGCGAGGGCTGGGTGGTGATCGCGTGGGCGTCGGATGAGGCGAGGCGCCACGGGGTGGTGATGCTGTTTGACAGGGACGCGGCCGGCTGGCGCGAGGCGGGGCGGGTGAGCGTGCCGGGGCTGCACCGGGGCTGGCTGTCGGCGGACGGGTCGAGGATGGCATGGTGCGACGCAGGCGAGGGCGTGCGCCTGCTGGAGCTGCCGGAGGGTAAGGTCCGTGGCCGGGCTAGCTGGACGGATCGAGCCGTCGTCGAGGCGGCGTTCCAGGGCGATACGTTGCTGCTGCGGCACGACGGCGGGGCGGCGTGCGCGATGCCGCTGGGCGTCTTCCCTGCGGCGGTGGATCGCCCGGCCCCGCGCGTCAGGGAGCCGCGTGTGAAGCGGATCGCGACACGGGTGCCGGAGCCGCAGGCGGTGCCACCGCCGACTCCGAGACGCGAGGAGGCGAAGGTTCAGGCCGGAGAGCTTGCGCTCGAGCAAGTCTGGTTCGGAGGGTATCTGGCATTGCGGAGGATGGGCCGGGCTGCCCACCTCGCCGTCCAGGCCGTCACCCAGGTCACGGTGTTGGAGCCCCATCCTCGCCTCGTCGAGGCCCTCACATCGCGCATCCTCGACGGGACGATGGCCCTGGCCGTGTCGCCGACGATGACGCACCTCGCCTGGGCGGACCTGCTGGGACTGCGACTCCTCTCCCTCGCGAATGACAGGCTGATCCTGGGGGAGGGTGACCCGCTAATGCCGAACGGCGACGTGCGCTCGCTGGCGTTCTCCGACGACGGAGGTCTCCTCGCCTTCACCCGCTTCGGACACCCGGCCGTCTATTCCTTGGCGACGGGCGAGGTGTCTGCTGCGACGCCCCTCTGGGACAAGGGAACAACGACGTTCTCGCACGCCTTCACGCCCGAGGGCGAGCTGCTGTCGGTGATGGCTTTCCAGAACCCCGGTGGCCGCCCCGATGTCCTTGGCTCAGTGGTGCGGTATCGGCAGCTGGGAGCGCGATGGATGTTCGTTGCGTCCTCCGCAATACCTGCGATGCGTTGCGGATGGCTGTCACCCGACGGACGATTCCTCGCGTGGCAGGATCAAGCGATGCAGGGCCTACGTCTGCACAGCCTGCAAGAGAATGCCGAACTCGGCGTCGTGGGGCGTGGTGTGATTCGGAGTCTCGCCACCGCCCGCTTCCTGCCCTACGGGCGGCTCCAGTGTGCCGACGCCGAGAGCGAGCGGGTCAACATGCTGTCGTGGTGGGATGAGCTGGGCATCAAGGGGGGCTGAGAGCGATGGCCTCGTTCAACCGGGTGCTGGTGTCGCCGACGGTCCTCGACCTGACCGAGGCGCTCGTCGCGGCGGAGGCGTCGTGCGTCGAGCAGCCGCACGCACGCCCCGACTGGGAGGAGCGCGTGCGGTTGTTGCTCGACGTGCCCGAGGGCGATCATCACTGGCACGTCCGCCGGGGCGTGTCCCTGCGTCTGGCGTGGTGGACCTCGCGGGCCGGCGAGCGGCACTTCGGCGTCGCCGTCGTCGAGGGCGAGGTGACGGCCCACGGCCCGCCGCTGCGACGCATCTACCCTGACCGTGTCTTCTTCCGGGCGCGGGGGCGCGGGTGGGAGTACGTCCTCGCCTGCCCATGCGGTACCGTGGTGCCGCTGGACGACGAACGCTGTCTCGGCGGACATTGCAGCGACTGCGACGGGAGTGAGGCCGAGGACGCCCCGCCCGCCGATACCGGGCCGTGCGCGGCGTTGATCCGCGGGGCGCGTCTCAGCGCCGCCTCCGCCGACGGGGGCGTCATCGCCGTCCTGGGCGACAAGGGCCAGGTGACGGCGGCCCGCGCCGCCACGGGCGAACGGCTGCTGCGGCACTCGGAGGGGCAGACGTTCTCGGCGCTGGCGTTGTCGGCGGACGGCGCGGCGCTGGCGGTCGCTGCGGAGAACGATGTCATCGTCTGGCGGTTCGACGGCGAGCGGTTCCGCGAGGCGCGCGTGTACAACGGGTTCACGGCCAACTGCCTCGCGTTCGCCGGCCACACCGTCCTGGCGGCGGGGCGGAGCCTCCTGACGCTCGACACTGACGGCGAGCGGTCCGAGGTGGTGCCGCTGGCATACGGGGCCGTCGCGTTCGGCATCGCGGTGCGGGCGGACGGGGGCGCCGTCGTCCTGTGGCGCGACGGCGGCTCGGGGCAGGCGTCGGTTTCGGTGCACGGGCGCCGGGGTGAGGTCTGGCTCCCGGCGGTGCGGACGCCCGTCGGTTACATCAAGGGCGGCTGGCTGTCGGCGGACGGGGCGTGGCTGTCGTTCCGCACCAGAGACGCCGGCGTGCACCTGCTCGACCTGACGACGGGCCTGCTTCATGGGCACGCCGGCTGGTGCCATCACGAGGTGACGGAGGCCGCCTTCCGCGACGGGGCGCTGTGGCTGCGACACGACAAGGGCGTATGCCACACGATGCCGCTGGCCGTCTTCCCCGGCCCGATGGAGGGCGCGACGCCGTTCACCAGCACACGTGAGCCAGAGAGGCCGGAGCCGGTGCCACCCACGCCGGCCCCGCCCGTGCCAGCGCCGGCCCCTCCTGTGTTCGAGCCCGTGGAAGATCCATTCCTCCCACGCGCCCCGGCCGTGGCACGGCGACGGCCTGTGCCGGAGGCCATCGGCGGTGCGCGGGCCGTGGCCGAGTGGCAGCACGACCTCGCCCGGATGTGCGAGGCCACGGGGCTGCCGCGTCTGGCGATCCACGCACTGGGCGGCGTCCACGACCCGCGTCTTGCCGCGGTGATCCGACAGTGGGTGCCGCCGTCCTCCGCCGTGGCCCTGGCGGTGTCGCCGTGCCGGCAGCGGATCGCCTGGGCCGATCCGGGTGGGCTGCGCGTGACCGACGAGGACGGCGCTCTGGCCATGAGCCTTCCCTCCACCCGGCATCCGTTGGCGTCGCTGCGGGCTCTGGCCTTCTCGCCGGACGGCAAGACGCTGGCGGCCGCCTCCGGGTGCCGGGTGCTGATGTGCAATATCTTCTCGGGGCAGCTCACGGACACGCGGCCGCCGGGCAACGACCAGGCGACGATCTGGTCGCACGCCTTCCGCGACGGTGACGGGCTGACCACGGTGCGGGCCTTTCAGGACCGACATTCGGGAATCTACCCCGGCGCGCTGGCGTACCACGAGCGGCGCGGCGACCTCTGGGTCTGGCGCATCAACCGCGATGTGCCGGCGATGCGCCGCGGTTGGCTGTCGTCGGACGCCCGGCTCCTGGCGTGGCTGGGCACGGAGCTGGGCCTGCTGATCATCGACGACCTGATGAGTGACAGCCGCCTCGGCACGCTGGATGTCGGCATCCCCGTGCCTGCGACTGCCCGCTTCCTGCCCGGCGGCGTCCTGGCCGTCGCGGATTCGGAGGACGGGTACGAGCTGATCCCCTGGCGCGAGCGTCTGGGGGCCGGGTCATGAGCGTGCCTCCGCGCGTCCTGATCTCGCCGACGCTGCTGACCCTCACCGAGGCGCTGGTGGAGGCGCAGTCGGCCACGCGCCCGCGCCGCGAGAGGGCGGAGTGGGAGGCGCTGGTCGGGCCGCTGTGGGAGCGGCCCGAGGGCGATGAGCACTGGGGCGGCAAGAAGGGCGTTCGCCTCTCGTGGTGGACCGCGCCCGACGGCAGGTGCCACCCGGCCTCGGTCATGGCCGCCTACTTCCGGAACGCCCTGTGGCCCCTGTTGCCGCCGGCCTCCAGGTACGCGATCAGGTCGAGCACCTCCTCCGCCGTCAGCACGTCGGCCAGGCCCGCCGGCATCGGCGACACCTTCGACGGCTCACGCTTCTCGATGTCGGCCTTCTTCACGGTCACGCGCCCCGGCGCCAGCGGGTCCGGCTGGATCACCACCTCGTCCGCCGACTCCGCGACGACCCGCCCGACGTGCGTCAGGCCCTTGCCCGTCTGGATCACCTCGTTCTGGTACTGGTCGCTGATCACCTTCGACGGCTCCAGCGTCGATTCCAGCATGTCGCGCCGGGTGAACCGGCTCGCCAGCGCCGTCAGGTCCGGCCCCACCGCCCCGCCCTCGGTGCCCATCCGGTGGCACTTGATGCACTGCCCCACCATGTACGCCTCGCGGCCCTTCTCGTAACTCCGCCCCTTCTCCACCTCGGCCAGGCGCGGCTCGATGTCGGCCATCTTCCAGTTCTTGACGACCTTGGTACGCGGCGTGATGTCGTAGGTCGGCACCGCCGCCTTGTCGATGGCGTTGATCAGCTCGGCGTGCTCCTTCTGCTCGGCGGCCGACATGTTCGCCACCGCCTCGCGGAAGAAGATCCGGAGGTTCTTGTCGAAGCTCGCCCCGTCCCGGTAGCCCTGGCTCACGTCCGTGAACCACTTCACCGTCGCGGGCGGCATCGGCAGCTTCTTCTTGTCCTTGCCGAAGTACGACAGGTACTCCTTCCGCTGCCCCGAGGTCCAGAAGCCGATGGGCATCGAACGCAGGTGGAACATGTAGTGGATGCGGTCCTCCTGGTACCTGGCCGAGGCCATGTGCTTCAGGCAGCGCTCGACGAGGCCGGGGGCCTGGAGGTAGACCAGGACCTGCGTCAGCTCGCGGTTGAGCGTCTCGTCCGTGCCGGGGAACAGCGGATCCAGCTCGGCGAGGACCTTCTTCGCCGCCGTCACGCTGGGCCGGCCCTGACGCAGGAACGTCAGCCCCAGCACGCGCAGCTTCTCCAGCTTCTGGCGGGCGTTGAGCTTGGCCATCGGCAGCTTCCCGAGCGCCTCCACGATGGCCGGGCCGGCCTTGGCGTCGGCGCTCCGTGCCAGGGCGAGCAGGGCGGCCAGGGCCCCGTCGGTCTTCGTCTCGGCGAGCGCCTTCGCCTGCCACCCCTTGACCGGCTGGCTCTCGACGGCCAGGCGGGCGGCGTAGCGCAGGAAGCGGTCCTCGCTGTCGAGGTGCGGCCACGCCGCCTCGACGGCCTTCGCGTCGGCCTTGCCGTGGAACGCCTCCAGCGACTTGCGCAGGGCGCGTTCCCTGGCGCCGGCCTTGTCGTGCAGGTCGGCCTTGCCCGTCGGCTCCAGGCCGGTGTAGGTGACGCGGTACAGGGCCCCCTGCGTGTTGCGGCCGCCGGTGGTGAAGTACATCGCCCCGTCGTCGCCGATGACGGCGTCCGTCACCTGGAGCGGCTTCTTCGGCTGCTTCGGATCGACGGTGCCCCTGGGTGCCACGAAGTTCTCGAAGGTCGCGCTGTACGAGGAGCCCTGCGGCGTGAGGTGGATGGCGAGGATGCGGCCATACGTCCAGTCGAGGACGTAGATGGCCTTCTGGTACTTCTGCGGGAACCTCGCGCCGATACCGTTGGTGACGCCCGTCGGCGAGCCGACGCCGATGTCGAAGCCGGGCAGGCTGTCGGGGTAGTAATCGGGCCACTTGCCGGTGCCCGACCGCCACCCGAACTCGCTGGCGCTGGTGCAGTGGTTCACGCGGACGGGACGGTGCCAGGGCATGCCCCAGTCCCACTCCATGTCGGAGTCGAAGGTGAACAGCTCGCCGTCGGCGTTGAAGGCGTGGTCGTAGGCGTTGCGGAAGCCCCCCAGCACCAGCTCGCAATTCTTGCCGTCCTTGTCCAGGCGGCACACGTAGCCGCCCGGGGCGTAGATGTTGGCGGCGTGGCCGCCGCCGTCCCACTGCCGCGGCAGGAGGATGTCCTCACGGTAGTTCTTGTGGGGGGAGGTGGCCTCCAGGCCGTCGGGCACCTTCGTGTGGTTGCCGTTCATGATGTACAGCAGGCCGTCCGGCCCCAGCGCGATGCCGTGCGGCCCGTGCTCGCCGCCGCCGTCGAACCGCTTGAGGAACGTGACCTCGTCGTAGTTGCCGTCCCCCTTGGTGTCCTTGAGGCGGTAGAGGCCGAAGCCGTTCTTGCCGTTGGCGTTGAGGTACAGGTGGCCGAAGGCGTGGAGCATGCCCATCGCCTCACTGAGGGGCAGCTTGAGGTTCTCGATGGCCTGTACCTTGCCGGCCTTGAGCGTGACGCGCAGGATGGGCTGGCCGCGCTGCCCGGAGATGAGGAGGCGCCCCTTGTCGTCCTTGCACATGTTGATCCACGAGCCTTCCGTGCCGGGGTCGGCGGTGTGGAGCAGCTCGACCTTGAAGTCCGTGGCGGTGAAGATGTCGGCGGGGGCAGTGGCCTCGCGCTTCGCGGGCGGCTTCTTCTTCTGGGCGTCGGCGGGGCCGCTGGTGAGGGCGAGGGCGGCGACGGCGAGGAGGAGTGCGACGGTGCGTGACAAGGGGTGGCTCCGGTGGGTCGGGTGGGGCGGGATGAGATTGTTTTGGCGCGGCGGGGGGCGAACGGGAAGGGGTAAATCCTGGCACCGTCAGCGGCCGGGCCGCGGGTCGTGCCGGACCGTGCAGCCGGGCAGCGCCTTCTTCAGCGCGGCGATGCCCCTGGCGCCGACCCTCGTGTCGCGCAGGTCGAGGTGGGTGAGGCCCTTCATCCCCGCGAGGGCGGGCACGCCCCCGTCGGTGATCTTCGTATCGCCGAGGTCGAGCCTCGTGAGGCCCTTCAGCCGCGCCAGCTGCTTCACCCCCGCGTCCGTGACGGCGCACGCGCACAGCGAGAGGGCGGACAGCCTGTCCAGGCCGGCGAGGCCCTCCAGCCCGGCGTCGCCGACGCGGGTGAAGGCGAGGTCCAGCTCGGCGAGGGCCTTCATCCCCGCGAGGTGCTCCAGGCCCGCGCCGGTGACGCCCGTCACGCGCAGACGCAGCCGTGTGAGGGCCTTCAGGCCGGCCAGGGCCTTCAGGCCGGCGTCGGTGACGCGCGTCTTGCTGAGCGTCAGCTCGGTGAGGCGCGACAGCCGCGCGACGTCCTTCATCCCGGCGTCCGTCACGCCGGTGAGGTGGAGGTGGAGGCCCTCCAGGCCCTTGACGGCGGCGAGGGGTTTCATCCACGTATCGTCCGCCTTGCTGCCGGAGAGGTCGATTGAGACGAGCCCCTTGAGCCGGGCGAGGTGCCTCACGCCGGCGTCGGTCACGTGTCGGGATCGGATGGACAACCCGAACGGGAAGGGGCAGTCCGGCAGCCCCTCCATCCGCCCGTCCGTCAGCGAGGCCGGGAGCTGGAAGGCGTGCCGCGTCTCGCCGGACGCGAGGCTGACGTGGGTGACGAGCAGGCCGCCGAGGCCGTCGTACGCCTTCTTCGCCGCCGCCAGTTGCGCCTCCGTGGGGCCGGCGGACGCCGCGGCGGCGAACAGCAGCAGGGCGAGGGCCGAAGAGCGGCGGTGCATGCGGCGTGCCTCCTTTACCGCGGGGGACAGGTGGATCGACGCGGCCGGCTCACTTCCGCCCCACGGAGAACGTCCGCTCGATCCGCGTCACGTTCCCCTCGCGGTCCTGCACCGACACCGTCAGCCTGCCCTTCGCCAGCCCCGTCAGCGGCCTCGCCATCGCCAGCTCGCGGACGCCGTCACCCTTGGCCTTGAACTTCGTTGACAGGTCCTCGCCCGCCGCGACGCCGTCGAGGGGGAAGTCCGCCGTCACCTTGAAGGAGGCTTCATCCAACCCCGTGCCGTAGTCGTGCATGCCGACGACGATACGCGACAGCGGGCCGTTCGCCCCGGCCCGCGGGTACGTCAGCGTCAGCGTCGGACGCTGGTCGTCGAGCATCCAGCCCTTGCCGCGCTTCGCCGGGTCCTTGGGGTCGAAGTCGTGGTCGATGGGGCAGCCCAGGTCGATCCACCTCAGGATCGTCCGCCGGTCCTCATCCGTCAGCGCCTTCACCTTGCCCGCCGTCACCGCCCCCGTCGGCGGCATGATGCTCCCCTTGAACGGGGTGTACGGCTCGCCGCCGCGCGCCAGGTGGCCGTGGAGGTCGCCCTCGGCGCCGGGCACCATCTTCTCGGGGAAGCCGTCGGTGCGCCGCCCGAACAGCTTCCACGCCAGGGGGCTGGTGCGCGACTGCAACGCCCAGACGTACCGCTTCGACTTCGCGCCGCCGGACTGCACCAGGGTGCGGTACGTCGCCGGCGCCCTGTTGTCCCGGCCCGGCCTGTCGTCGTCCAGCGCCAGCCCGCCCGCCGGCTTTACAGCCTTGTCGGGGGTGACCTTCGGCTCCCCCCCCGCCCCCCCCTGCTTGTGCGAGTGGCACGCCACGCACGATCGCTCCAGGATCGGCTTGATGTCGCGGTAATACTCCACGTTCAGCACGCCCTTGGCGTAGCGCAGGCCGGACGTGTCGTCCCTGTCCCAACGCTTGCCGGACTCGTCGTGCTTCTTCGCCGTGATCAGCGGCGTCGAGCGCGTCAGGTCGAAGACGGCATAATCGTCCTTCGCGGCGGCGGTGTCCTGGAAGGGCGTCGGCTTCTGGGAGTGGGCGTGGCAGCCGCCGCAGTTGTTGCGCACCTCGCCGGGGCGGAGCTGGTGCCACGTCTGCGCCATGTTCAGGGCCATGCCGTCCTTGTCGAGCGTCTGGAAGGTCCAGGCCACGTCGGCGGGGATCCTCGCCAGGAACGACGTGTCCGGGTTGCCGTCCGGGTCGAGCGGCTGCTTGCCTGCTTTATCGAACTTGCGCACGGGGAATTCGCCCAGGATGCGCAGACGCTCGTTGGCCGCGTTGGAGAATCGGCCGGCGACGGGGATGGAAGCCGGCTCCATCGCCAGGATGCGGACGGCGTGGATGTCGGAATTCTCGTACAGCCCGGCGTCGGCCCCCTGGCCGTCCCAGTTCGTCCGATGCTCGCGCGTGGGGAACACGGAGTACGGCGAGCCCGTCGCCGTCACGCCCCCCTTCGGCACCACGCCGAGCGGGTACGTCTCGCGCTTGTACAGGCTCGACGTGCCGACGAGGCCGAACGGCGTCCCCTCGGGCAGATGCTTCGACAGCTTGCCGTCGTTCTTCAGCGGGGCGAGGGCCTTCGGCTCGTCCACGCCGTGGATGCGTTTGTACGGCACGAGGGGCCGCGGCCACTGCTCGTTGTACTTCGGGTCGTTCTTGACCAGGAGCATCTCGCCCGGCTCCCAGAACGACTTGCCGTCCTTGATGAGGTAGATGCCGGAATCGACGGGCCGACTGTCGTCGGTGATGCGGCCCCGGTTGGAGGGCATCATGCCGGACCAGACGGTGAGCAGGTGGTTGTCCGGCGCGCCGCACGGGTGCGTCACCCAGCCGGCGTGCGGCGACTTCGGGTCGCCCGGGTCGGCGCGGAGGGCCGGCGAGTCGTGGTTGTGCGTGAAGCGCGTCAGCACCTCCATGCCGTACGGCTGGAACGGCATGCGGAAACGCCCGTGCCGCATCGCCATCTTCGGGTCGTCGCGCGGCCTGGCGGCGGCGAACGGTGGCGTGCCCTCCGGCGCCCGCGCCGGCTGCTTGAAGTACACGCCGAAGCCGCCCATCGCGGGGATGTAGTAGTTCTCGACGACGATGCTCTCGTCGGAGAACTGCGTCTGGAAGTGGAAGGGGATGGGCGCCCCGCCGAGCGAGAGGGCGCTGACGACGGGGTCCCAGTTGGTGCCGTCGGGGTGGATGCCGAGGATGCCCCAGCCGGTGTTGTGCTTGCCCTGCACCTCCAGCGAGCTGAAGATGATCCGCCCGTCCTTGAGGATCACCGGGTGTAGCGCCTGCCCGACGTTCAGGTGGCCGATCTTCTCGACGTTGTCGCCGTCGTCGTCCATCACGAAGAGCTGCAGCGCGCCCTGAGCGTGGCGCGGGGCCTTGAGGCCGTCGCGGTCACTGACGAAGGCGACACGCCCCCCAGGCAGCGGGCACGGGTGCATGTTGTAGACGCGCCGCGCCGCCGCCTTGCCCGCCACCGCCCCGGTGTTGGGCGTCGGCGTCTGGTGCGTCAGGCGGACCGACTTTCTCGTCTTCACATCGACCCGATACACGTCGGCGCCGCCCTGGCCGGTGAGGTCGTGGAAGCGGGTGTAGTACACCGAGCGGGCGTCGAAGGAGACGTAGGGGTCGGCGATGGCGCCTGTGCCGCCCTCGACGAGCACCTCCTCCTTGCCGTCGGGGTGGAGGAGCATGAGGTCGGTGGGGGCACGCAGGGCGAGGGGCGCGCCGGCGTCGGGCCAGACAGGTGCGGGCACGTCCTTGCCGCCCTTTCCGGGCACGGTGAGCGGGGCGCGGACGTAAACGATGTCGTAGTCGTACTTGACGCCCTTGTCGGCGGTGATGTGCGGCGTCTCCGTCCTGATCTTCCCCTTGGGTGCCAGGGACTGTCCGGCGGCGGGGAGTGCGACGAGGGCGGCGAGGAGCGCGAGGCCGGCGAGGAGGGCCGCGACGCGGGGGCGCTGATCGGAGGGCATGGAGAGGCTCCTTTCGGCGGGGTGGTGGCGCGAGGGCCGGTGGGTAGCGCTCATCATGGGCGGGAGGGGGCCGGGCGTCCAGTGCAAAGCCAGGGCTCACCGCGGTGTCACATCCAGGTTACTCACCCAGAAGCGAATACCGCCAGGCCACGGGGCGCCCGTCGTGGTACGGCATCACGCCGTGGAACGCCGGGCCGCCGCCGAACACCAGGGGCAGGAAGTGCCGGTCGCCCTCCCACATCGGCAGCCCGTGCAGGCGCGTCAGCTCCACCCACTCCAGCGGGCCGTCGGCGTTCTCGCCCCACGCCTCGCCGGTGAAGCGCGTCACCAGGAAGATGAACCCCAGCCAGTCCTCGCCGCCCTTGCCGAAACCCGGCCACGACACCGTGCCGCGCAGGCGCATCTCTTGCACCTCCAGGCCGCTCTCCTCGCGGATCTCGCGGCGCATGCAGGCGGCCACGTCCTCGTCGCGCTCCAGCTTCCCCCCCAGGCCGTTGTACTTGCCGAGGTGCGCGTCCCCCTCGCGCCTGTTGCGATGCACCAGCAGCACGCGCGCGCCGTCCGGCGACAGGATGTAGCCCAGCGTGGCGACGACGGGGGTGTACGGCATCAGCCCCTCTCGAAGTGGCGGACGTTGAAGTACAGCTCCTGCTCGCCCTCCGGGCACACCGTCGCGCGGAGGGCGAGGGCCAGCTCCTCCGAGGGCGACTCCAGAGGCGCGTAGGGCCGACCCGGCTCGCGGCGGCACGCCACCAGGAAGAACCCGCCGCCCGACGCCCACAGGTGCCCGCCCGCCTCGATTCGCATGCCCTCGCGTAGCGCCCGGTGCAAGGACTGGGCGGCGGCGCTCGCCTCGTCGTGGGCGAGGTCGCGCGGCCTGGGGTCGCCTTCGCCCCGGCACAGCACGAGGTCGATGTCCAGGGCGCGCGGGCGCAGGATCACGAACGTCCGCCTCCCCGGCGGCACCAGGATGCCCAGCGCCGCCGGCCCGGCGGCCTCCGCCTCCACCCGCTTGAACACGCCCATCACGTCGCCCCCAATGGCCGGCCCTCGGCGACCGCCGACAGCGCCTCGTCGAGCTGCTCCAGCCGCAGCGGCTTCGTCAGGAAGGCGTCCATCCCCGCGTCGGAGCAGCGGTGGCGGTCCGCCTCCATCGCGCTGGCCGTCAGCGCCAACACGGGGAGGCGGGCCGCTCCGTTCCGCGCCTCCGCCTCGCGGATCAGGCGTGTCGCCTCCAGGCCGTCCATGACCGGCATCTGCACGTCCATCAGCACCACGTCGAACCGCTCCGCCCCCACCGCCTCGACCGCCGCCGCCCCGTCGGCCACAAGACGCACGGAGTGCCCGCGCTTGTCGAGGAGGCGCTCGATGAGCCTCTGGTTGACGGCCCCGTCCTCGGCGACGAGGACGCGGAGGGGGCGGCAGGTGGGCCCCGTGTCGGGGCCGCGCAGCACCGACTTCGCCTCGCCGAGCATCTTCGACAGGGCGTCGCGCAGCTCGAAGTCGCGGGGCGGCTTGATGGCCCGGCGGACGTGCGCCGGCAGGGCCGTCGTGCGATGCGCCGGGCACAGGACCAGCGTCGGGATGGAGTCGGGCAGGGGGAGCCGTTCGCCGTCGGCGATGGCGGCGTCGGCGGGCGTCTCGCGCACGGGGACGAGGCCCCATGCGGGGAGGAGGCGGGCGACGATCTCGATGGTGGGCCCTTCGCCCAGGAGGAGGACGCGCTTGCCGGCGGGGAGGGGCGGGACGGACGGAGGGCCGGCGGGCGAGGGCTCCAGGGGGACGGTGAACCAGAAGGTGCTGCCCTTGCCTGCCTCGCTGCCCACGCCGATCCGGCCGCCCATCAGCTCGACGAGGCGGGCGGCGATGGTCAGGCCCAGGCCGGTGCCGCCGTAGCGCCGCGTGGTGCCGTGGTCGGCCTGCTCGAACGGCTCGAAGATGCGTGCCAGCTTCTCCGCGGGGATGCCGATGCCGGTGTCGCGTACCTCGAAGCGCAACAGGCCGTCCGCCTCGGCCGAGATCCTGACGGCGACCTCGCCCGCCTCGGTGAACTTGACGGCGTTGCCGGCGAGGTTGTTGATGATCTGCCGCAGGCGCGGCGCGTCGCCGACCAGCGAGTCGGGGACGGCGGGGTCGGCCTCGAACGTCAGCTCCAGGCCGCGGCCGTGGGCCCGCACCGCCAGCACCTTGAGCGCCTCGCAGACGGCGTCGCGCAGGCCGAACGGCATGGGGTCGAGGTGGAGCTTGCCGGCCTCGATCTTCGAGAAGTCGAGGATGTCGTTGACGATGGTCGCCAGCGCCTGGCCCGACGACTTCAGCATCGAGACGTACTCGCGCTGCTCGGCGGAGAGGTCGGTCTCCAGGGTCAGGTCGGCCAGGCCGAGGATCCCGTGCAGCGGCGTCCGCACCTCGTGAGACATGTTGGCCAGGAACTCGCTCTTGGCGCGGCTGGCCGCCTCGGCCGCCAGCTTGGCGGCGCGGGCCGCCTCCTCGGCCTTGCGCCGGTCGCGGACCTCGTCGGCCAGGGCGGCGTTGGCCTGCTGGAGCAGGGACGTGCGTTCGGCCACCCGCGCCTCCTGCGTGTCCTGGGCGTCGGCGACGGCGTCGGCGAGGGCGTTGAAGGCGCGGGCGCCGTCGGCCAGCTCGTCGCCGCCGTCCTCGGACGCGCGGGGGCGGGAGGAGGGCCGGGCGGCCAGGGCCTGCATGGAGGCGATGAGGGCACGCAGGCGGCGCAAGACGAGCCACTCCAGCAGGAGGGCGATCACTCCGCTGAGGAGGAGGGCGAGGCCGGCGAAGATGAGGAGGGACGCGCGGCCGACGGCCGCCAGAATCAGGGCGGGCCCGAGGACGGCGAACAGAGCGACGGCGAACTTGGAGCGGAGCCTCATCCTGGCGCCTCCGGATGCACCCGATTATAACCGGGTGCGTCGTCCGGGGCGAGCGGGCTCAGGCCAGCTCGCGCGGGTCGGGGCCCTCGCTGAGGCGCGTCTCGGCGAAGCGGACGCCGTGCGAGTCGTAGAACAGGACGCGGCCCTCGTCGCCGGCCCACACCGCGTAGGTGCGGACCCGGCGCGGGCCGGAGAGGCGGAAGAACAGGCCGCAGGGCCTGCCGCGCCGGCGGACGACGGAGTGGGCGAGGGGCGTCTGCTCGGGGTCGAGCTGGTCGTGGGCGGCCAGGACGGAGCGGACGTGGGCCCGCAGCTCGTCCAGGGTCGTCAGACGGCGGACATCCTCCATGCGCGCGGCCCCTCCTGACCTGCCCTCCCATCATCGGCACGCGGGCGGGCCGGCTTGAGCGTCGCGCCTACCGCTCTCGGGGGATGTACACCCCCGTCTCCCGCGCCGCCTGCGGCGGCACCAGGCCCGGCGCGTCCGCCGCCGCCAGCTCGAACGAGACCCCCAGCGGCGTCCGGCCCGGCCTGGCCCCACGCGTGAACGCCCCCTCGCCCCAGTGTTCGCCGGACGCCACCACGTCGAAGGCCGTGATCGCCTTCTTGGCCGGGGAGTAGCGGAGGCGTCCCAGCAGGCGGGCGTCGAAGCCGCGCTTCGCCTTGTCCGCGTCGGCATGGTCGGCGAGGAGGGCGGCGCCGTCGAGGCGCAGCACGACCTCGGCGTCGGACGCCTCCTCGACGGTGAGCGTCATCTCCTTCTTGCGGATCTGCTCGCGCGTCCAGAAGGGCGGCTCGCCGCGCGTGTTGTCGATCAGGTGGAAGCGGAGGACGCGCTCGACGATGCGTTCGGGCACATCGGTCTTCTCGCCCTTCTTCGGGGCGGCGGGGATGAGCGACTTCCACTCGGCCGCAGTGAGCCACAGGTGGTCGCGGGCCGCGTTGTCGCCCCACTTCGAGCCGCAGGTACCACGCACGCACTCGCCGTCCTTCCTGTCGAGGATGCGCGTGAACACCTTGAGGATAAGGCCGCCGGGGGGCGGCGTGCGCGCGTAGCGCTCATCGACCTTGCCGTGGTCGGGGACCTTGACGGCGCCGGGCTTGCGGCGTGCCTCGGGGAGTTTGGCCCACTCGCGCAGGCCGTGCTTGAGGGTGTCGCGCATGACATCGGGGGCCTGCCCGGCGTTCTTGTAGGCGAGGAGCTTGCCGTCGGCGGTGAGCATGTAGATGCCCTGCCGGGTGCCGCCTCCGGCGCCCTTGCGTGGCCCCTGGTCGGCGACGGAGCGGAAGAAGCGGCCCTCGGCGTCGTCGCGGCGGCGCTGATACCAGTCGTCGCAGGCGACGGGGATGTAGTCCTTGGTTGCCATCCGGACGATGTCCGCGTCGGAGAAGGCGAGCGCACGGCCCGCGACCCCGTTGTTTCAGGTACACCCGAGCGGGTGGCCGTCCATCTCCCACAGTAGGATCGGCTTGCCCTGTTCGGCGGCGAGCTTGCGGGCCTGCCACAGGTCGGTGCGCCAGGGGATGTCGGCCCACGGCTCCTCGCCCTTCGACGGCCTGATGAGGGCCTGGAGCTTGCCGAGGCCCTCGGGCGGGATGGGGTCGGCGGCGTGGGTATGGCCCAGCCCCACGAGGGCAACGAGGAATGCAGATGTGTGCTTCATGGCGGGTCTCGGAGGTGGGTGAGTGCGGCTCCTATCAGGATACACGTCCCGCCGGATGTGTCACCCCTCGTCCCCCTCCCACACCGCGAGGCACTTCTTCGACTGCCACCACTCCTCCAGCGTCAGCTTCGCGTCCAGGACGCAGCGGACTTGCAACGGGCTCAGACGCACGCTGATCGGGTGCGAGCGCCCGCCCTGCCAGGTGCCGATGTCCACCACCTCGCGGCCACGCAGCTCCAGGCCGTGGCGCTGGAGGTACTGCATGATGGCCGGGACCTGGAGGTCGACGCCGGTGGTGGCCTCGGCATGCGGGTTGCGAAGCACCCTGGCGAGCGCGAGCAGCTCCGTTAGGTCGTCCGGGTGGTCGCGGAAGTGGGCCTCGTAGCTGGCGTAGTAGACCGTCTCCAGCGCCTGCTCGTGGAGGACGAAGACCCCGTCGATGACGTAGCCGACGGCCCAGGCGTCGGGGCCGTGCTTCCGGTCCCACTCACGCTGGCGGGCGGCCCGCTGCTTCTCGCCGCCGGCGCGGCCGATCCTGCGCTCGACCACCTTCCAGGGCATGGCGCCTCCGGCGTCAGATCAGAACATCGGCGTGAAGGTGACGCTCGGTGCGGCGATGTCCCAGAACTCCGTCTGCCAGGCGTCGTAGACCTGCGACTTGCGGAACCCCGTCGGCATCGTCGCGTGGTACTTGCCCGGCTCGTAGGGGATGCCCAGGAAGCTCGCCGTCGTGAACACCTCGTGGCAGCTGTGCATGCCCCCGCCGACGAGGTAGGCCACGATCCCGAGGAGGTACTCCTTCAGCTCCTCGCCGCTCAGGTTGGCGAAGAGGATGGCGGACTGGAACAGCGTCCCCGTGGTGCCCGACGGGCCGGCGCCGAAGTTCAGGTTCTTCTGGGCCACGGTGTCGAGGAAGGGCGTCTTCGCCGCGTCGTCGGGGCGGTACAGGTCCACGCCGCGGCGGCGGTGCTCGCGGACCTGCTTCAGGCCCAGCCGGGCCAGGCAGGCCTCGGGGTCGAGCAGGCCGGCCTCGGGCAGCAGGCCGGGGACGGTGGAGCCGCCATGCACGGGGGTGACGTCGACGCGCCCGCGTTTGCTGGGGTCGAAGAGGTCGGCGGGGCGCACGCGCGCGCCGACCGCCTCCATCGTCTGCCACTGGGTGGACCTGGTCTTCCACGCCCGGACGAGGGCGTCGCGGTCCGTCTGCGACATGCCCGGGTCGCACCACTTGCCGCCCTCGGGTTGGCCGTCGAGGTCGGACGGGCCGAGGCAGCGGAAGACGCGGAGGAAGGCGTCGTGGACGTTCATCACCCGCTCGGGCCACGGCGCCAGCAGCGCCGCCAGGAGGTACTGCATCTCAACGTCCAGCTCCGGCGGGATCTGGTCGGAGCGCATGACGCGCCCGAAGCTGGTGTCGCCGGTGACGTACTTGCGCTGCTCGGTCATGCCGCGCGTCGCCGCCGCCGCGCCGAGCTGGCGGCGCCGCGACATCCAGTACTTGATCATCGCTCGCGACACCTTGTGCAGCACGTCCCGCGTCAGGTCGCGCTCGTCCATCAGCCGGCAGCCGAGCACGGTCTCGGCCAGGGCGCGGCGTTCGCGTTGCAGGGCGGCGGTGTAAGGCAGCAGGCCGGTGCGGCCCGCCGGCGCGGCGCTCTTGGGGGCGGCCCAGACGACGCGCCCGTCGCGCGTGCCCGCCCAGGGCCTGAGGGCCTTATCCGGGATCGCCCCCTGGGCCTCCTGGAAGCCCGCCCGCAGGGCCTCGTTGCGAACCAGATGCGTCGCCATGTTCGGCCCTTCTGTGGCGGGCGCCCTTACCTACAGAGAGCGGGCGCCGGGCCTCGCGCAGGACAGGCTCAGAACAGACCCAGCAGCGGCGCGCCCTCGCTGGCGCGGTGCGGGCGGCCCTCGCGGTCGATCAGCTCGCCCTCCGGGTCGATGCCCAGGCCGTGGTAGATCGTCGCCAGCACGTCCTCGGGCCGCACCGGGCGGTCCTTGACGTACGCGGCGTGGCCGTCCGTCGCCCCGTACACCTGCCCGCCCCTGATGCCGCCGCCCGCCAGCAGGGCCGTCTGGGCGTGGCCCCAGTGGTCGCGTCCCTGCGCCGGGTTGATCTTCGGCGTGCGGCCCATCTCGCCCAGCGCCACGATCATCGTCTCGTCGAGCATGCCGCGGTCCCGCAGGTCGGCCAGCAGCGCCGACAGCCCGCGATCCAGGGGCGGCAGGCAATAGTCGGCGTCGAGCATCGTGTAGCCGGTCTTGCCGTTGGGGATGAAGTCGATGCCGCCGTGGGTGTCCCACACGTTGCTGACGCGCCCGCTCGCCGTGATGTACACCCAGGCGAACGTGACCAATCGCACGCCGGCCTCGACGAGCCGCCGGCACAGCAGGAAGCTGTCGCCGTAGGGGTTGCGTCCGTAGCGGTCACGCACGGCGGGCGGCTCGCGGCCGATGTCGAGGGCGCGCTTCACCGCCGACGACGCCACCATGCGCATGGCCTGCTCGTGGAACGCGCCGAGGCCCGCGGCGGCGGGGCTCCTCTGCACGCGCCTCTCGGCGGACTCGATGCGTTCGAGCAGCGAGCGGCGGTCCGCGAGGCGTCCGGCGGACACGTCGGCGGCGGGCTCCAGGGCGAAGGAGTCGTCGCGGCTCTTGAACGCGGCCTTCAGTTCGAGCGGGTCGTGGCGCGGGCCGAGCCAGCCGGCGTGCGTGCCGGTGTAGGTGATGCCGTCGTGCCCGATGGGCCGCGGCAGCGTGACCGAGGCGGGCACCGCGCCCGGCCGGGTGAAGTAAGAAACGACGCCGGAGACGTTGGGGTGGTCGGATCGCTTGCGCTGGTTGATGGGCACGCGGAGGGCGGGGTTGGGCTTGCCGGCCAGGGTGTGGAAGACGCCGGCCTCGTGCTCGTTGCTGGGGTGGGTCAGCGAGCGCACGAGCGTCACGTCGCGCATCTGCTTCGCCAGGAGCGGCATGCGGTCGCAGATGCGGACGCCCGGCGCCGCCGTGTCGATGGGCTTGTACGGGGACCGGATGCCCGTGGGCGCGTCGGGCTTCATGTCCCACATGTCGAGCTGCGGCGGGCCGCCCCACAGGTAGAGGAGGATGCACGACTTGGCCTTGCCGCCCGAGGTCGGTTTGGCGGTGCTGGCGAGGAGGTCGGGCAGGGCGAGGGTGCCGAGGCCGAGGGAGCCGAGGCCGAGCATGAGGTCGCGGCGGTGCAGCATGGTGGGAGGCCCTCGCGGTGTAGGGTCAGCGTACCACGGCAGGGTAAGGGCGGGTAGGGAAAACAGCAGGATTGGAGCGTGAGCGGATCTGGGCGAGCGGGGTCGCGTCAGCGCCCCGAGTGGAGCGTCAGCGGCTCTTCTTCTTCGGCGAGACAGGCGCCCACATCGCGGCCGGCTCCCGCCCGGCAGGGATTCGCGTATGCTATCCGACAGGTCAGGAGGGGCGGCGATGGAATGGCTGTGGTGGACACTCGGGATCGTCGGCGGCCTGCTGACGCTGGTGGTGCTGGCGGGCTCCGTCCTGCTGACCATCGAGGGCCGCAAGAAGGCCCGCGTCATGCAGTTGGGGGAGCACACCACCGGCTGGCTGGTCCAGGCCCACAAGAACATCTTCGAGGCCGGCGTGCTGGACGAGGCCGCCGTCGTCGTCGTGTCGCCGGACCGCCAGACGGCCAACGACAAGAGCTTCATGCTGTCGATGGCCGAGCGCGTCTACGACCTGAAGGGGACGGACCCGGACGAGCATGACGACGAGGCCGAGGCCTTCGTCGCGGCGCTGATGGCCGACGAGGCGTACATCGAGGGGAAGAAGGACCGCCTGCCGGCGAATTTCACGGAGGGGCGGGAGGTGTGGCTGGTCCACATCATGATCTACCGCGACGACCTGCCGGGCAAGAAGCTGTCCGGCCGGCGCGTGCCGTGCGCCGTCGTGTGGGGCGACGACAAGCTGCCTGTGGTATCGCGGCCCCTGACCGCCGACGAGTATCGGCCGGGGGGGGACGCCTACTGACCAGGCGGCGCCGGTCATCCCGGCCCCGCCGGGCGCCGAGTCACCCGCCACTCCGCACCCCTTGAGCCGGGGAAGAGGAAAGCAAGGAGACAGGGTGGTGGCCGGCGGGGCCAATTGCATTGCGTTGCCCCCCCCAGACAGAGACTGCTGAAAAACTCGGTTTCGTCGACGTAAGTCCGTAAAAGTCGTCCTCGCGGGACACGAACTTTACGGACTTACGTCGAGTCGAGGGGGTTTTTCAGCAGTCTCAGACACCCCCATGCAATGCAATCGGTCAAGCCGTGTGAGCGCCCCCGAGTGCCGATGGCCGCCGGGGCCCGCCTCCGGCGGACGCCAGGCCCCGTCGGACGCGAAGTCACCTGGCCACCTCGGGGAGTCACATGGCCACCTCCTCGCCGTTCGGCCATGTGACTCGGCGCCGACGGACGCCTGGTGTCACGGACCGTCACCGAGTGCGCGAGTCACCTGGCCAACTGCCCACTCCGCGCACGCCGCCTGGCGGGGGAGAGATCTGGGAGCTCCCCCCCATCTCCCCGGTGCCCAGACCTCCCCCACCATAACAGCTGATGACGCGACACCGCGCCCAGGCTCTGGCACGTCGCTGCAACCGCCGTCGGTGCGGCCGGTGCAGGTGATCTCGGGTCGTTCGGCCACCGGAGGCCGTTCTCGCCGGGCGACCATACGGAGCGGCGAGAGCCCACGCCGACACGAATCTTGCCCTTCCGGGGGCAGGGGAAGAGGAACCGCTTGAGTCGATACGAGCCGGGTTCTTCCGCACGATGAATCAAGGGAGTCCTCCGAACCCAACCGCGAGAGCTCGCGTCCCTGTCAGAGAAGGTCCCGGCGACGGCGCTCCGCCCGATCAAGGCGGCGTGCGAGACGGCGGAGCTGACAAAACACATGCATATGCATCTATATTTTCTCAATTGCTAACAATCAGAACGCTGCGGGAGGGCCGGTTTCATGCATCCAACAGAAAGAACGGAACGAACGGAAGCCCGCCTCCTCGACGCGAACAACATCCTGGCCGTGCCCACCCCGTTCGAAGAGGAAGGCCTGCTCCGAGACTTCTGCGGGCCCGTGATCACTCACGATGACCTCGCCTCCGGCCCCCCCGATCTCTCCGGGAAAACCGTTTACCTGTGCGGCGACGTGTCCAGGGCCGGCGGCCGCCATCTCGATACGGCCGAACGGGTCTTCGTCATCCGGGAGCTTTCGCACGGGTATGACGGGGACGGGGGAGACAAGGCCTGGACGCCCGTGGGCCTGGGCCGGGCCCCCACCCTCGTGCCCGGCGTCGGCGTGTACTACCGGCGGTTCTTCGACCCGGGCTCCGATCACTTCAGCCGCATCCGCGCGGAACACACGTTCCAGTCCCTCACGGAGTCCACCAAGCCCGGCACGGCTCATCGCACGGGGATCTACCTGACGCCCGTCGAGCAGGACGGCGAGGGCCTGCACTTCCGCCTGCTCCGCTGTTCCACGAATCTCTCGGGCCCGACCGAGAACTTCCGCGAGACCGACAGGCGCATCGTCGATGCCCTCAACCAGGAGGCCGCCTTCCTGTTCCGGGACCAGGCGCCGCTGAACCACGTCCTCGCCCAGGTCTACCACAACACCCTCGCCGCCGGCGGGAAAAAGCAGTCCAAGGCCAGGATCTCGGCGCACGCCGACAAGACCAAGGACATGCCCGCGAACGGCATCATCGCCTTCTGCACCTTCTACGACAGGCTCGACAAGCTACGCCCCCTGGCCGAGGATGTCTTCGATTTCGGCCACAAGGGCGTCAGCGGGCTCACCCGGCTCCATTTCCGCCTGAAGGATCCGGCCGTGGGCCGCACCGGATGCCCCCTCCCCGCAGAGCTCACCTTGACCTTGTATCCCGACTCCGCGTTCCTCATGCCGCTGTCCACCAACAGGCTGTACACGCACGAGATCCGGCCATCGGCGCTGGACGCCGAACTGCTCCCGACACGCCTGGGGTACGTCGTCCGCTGTTCCAGCACCGAGGCCGTCCACAAGGACGGCCACACCTTCCTGAAGAGGGGCGGGACGTTGGTGGACCTCGAACCACCCACGCCCGAGGGCATGGCCGCGTTGCGCGGGTTGTACGCCAAGGAGAACAAGTCCACGGCCTTCATCGATTACGGCGACAGGTTCCTGTTCAGCATGAACACGGGAGACTACCTTGCCCCCCGAATCTGATGCGCCCGACGGGATCCGCTCCTACGCCTTGCCCCCCGAAGGCAATCCGTTCGTGGAGCTGCTCGCCTCGGCCCGCTTCGAGGACGTGGGCAAAGGCCGCCGGGGGGCCGTGCTGACAAGGATGGACGGGGCGGGCGGCATACCCCTCGTCCGCACCACCACCAGGTACGCCGCCCCGCCTCAACCCTTCCGGCCGGTGCATGAGCGTTTGGCCTTGCGGATTCAACAACATGCCTCGCTCCCGGCCGGCTTCAACAACGCCCTCATCGAGTGCTACACGAACGCCTACGCCACGATGGGCAGTCATTCCGACCAGGCCCTCGATCTGGCGGACGGGTCGTTCATCGCCGTCTTCTCCTGCTACGAACACCCTGAGAGGTTGTGAATGAAACGGGCGTTGATAGGAATAGGGAGGATACGGCCG
>CAZVZK010000157.1:0-23642 GCA_964630925.1 uncultured Alcaligenaceae bacterium | reverse complement strand
GGCGGCGCCGCTGGCGGCGCCGGTCCCGGCGATGGAGCTGTCGCCGGTGCTGCCTCCCGCCGCGCCGCCCCCGGCGGCCCCGATGGCGGCGCCGGCCCCGCCGCCGCCCGCGCCGATGCCGGCGGCCCCGCTGGCGGACGTGAAGTCGGGCGCGGCGCTGCCGGCGGGCGCGCAGCCGCGGCTGATCGTGCTGCGTGGGCAGAAGAGGAACGTGGAGTACCCGATCTTCGACGGGCTGAACTACGTCGGCCGCGCCGACGAGAAGCCGGTGGACATCGACCTGGAGGAGCAGGAGCCGCCGGACCGCATCTGGTGCAGCCGTCAGCACGCGGTGCTGAACCTGGACGGCGGGGTGCTGACGCTGGAGGACCTCAACAGCGCCAACGGCACGTACATCAACCGCACGCGGGTGTACCCCGGCCAGCCGAAGACCCTGGCGGTCAACGACATCATCCAGATCGGCAACGTGCAGCTCAAGGTCATCGTCTGACGAGGGCCGGGCGCCGTTGCGAGGAAGAAGCGGCGCCCTGGTCGGCCACCGCCCCGGCCGGGGACGCCGGCACCTGGGCCGACCATCCACCCGGCTACCTTATCGTCCGGCCCCTCGGGGGCGGTGGAGTACGGTCCTGAGATCGATGAGGCCGGGGCCGTCGCGCTCCGCCTCGCGGGCCAGGACGTGGTGGTGCGCGGCGCGGATGAGGATGAGAACCGTTCGCTGGCTCGGCGGATCGAGGCGACGGTTGGCGAGGCGAGCCGGCCACAGTTCCCACACCGCGCGACGGCGGGCCCTCGGGCGCTGCCGCACTTCCACCAGCGGAGCCGCATCCCAGGAGGGCACTGCTTCTACGAGACCGACAACCTGAAGGCGAGCAGGCGGCAATGAAATACTACACACCGGATCTGCTCGCCCGCTTCGGCTCCGACGACCGCAAGGCGGCGAAGGCCGCGCGGCGCGAGCTGGAACGGAACGCGGACAGGTACGCGGCCCACCTCGGCGCGATCCTGGGTCGGCTCCCGCCACGGTTCGCCGAGATGCAGGAGCGGTTCTACCTCCACGATGCGCGGGTCCTCGGGCCGGCGATGCCGTGGCCGGCGTCCGACTCGCGCCCGTGGCTCGCGCCCGTCTCCTGGGGGGAGGGCGAGGGCGGGCGGGCGGGCGGGGCCGGCGCGGAGGCGTCCTTCGGATTCGTCCTCCACCTTGACACGCCACCGAGGGAGTTCCTCGTCCTGCATTACCGGCTGGCGGCGATCGACGAGATCAGCCACCACCCGCGTCTGCGGGAGGCAGGGCTTGCTCCGCTGGAATGGCTTCACGATGAGGCGGACGTGGCCCAGCGGGGCGGTGCCGAGTTCACTCACTCGATCCTGTTCACCGGCGGGTTGGAGGTGCGGATCAGGTTCAAGGAGTTCGACTACGCGACGCTGAGCGCCATCGGTGCCGCCGGGCACGTGGGACAGGCCGCCGGGCGTTGACGGTGTGGGCAGGGTGAGCGGCCACTGGCTGCGCATCTCTCGTCCCGCTACAGCAAACGTTGAGGGCCGCCACGACTGCGGCGCGGGATGGGTGGGTGTCATGTCCGACCGACAGGTCTGCTCGAAATGCTCCCGCCCGGCGCCCCCGGAGGCGTCGTACTGTCACTTCGACGGCTGCGCCCTCGGCGGCGCCCGCCAGGGCGGCCCCGTCGCCGTCGGGGCCAGGCCCTTCAGCTCCCCCTTCGTCTTCCCCTCGGGCCGTAGCTGCCGCAGCTTCGACGAGCTGGCCCTGGCCTGCCAGGAGGACTGGAAGGCCGCCTGCTCGCTGCTGACCGACGGCTACCTGGAGAGCTTCTTCGGCGGGCTGGGCCGCATCGACCTCGCCCTCGTCGCCAAGGAGGCCAGCCGCTTCCCCGACCCCGAACGCGGGCTCGACCAGCTCCTCGCCAAGCTCCCCTCCTCCGTCCTCGCCGAGCCGCGCCTCAAGGCCGACCCGCTGGAGGTGAACCTCGGCGTCCTCGACGACCCCAAGCCGCGTGTCATCACCCTGGAGCTGGAGAACCAGGGCATGCGCCTGCTCTACGGCACGGTGACGAGCGACGCCCTGTGGCTGACGCTCGGCGACGCGCCCGGCGGCAACGAGAAGCACTTCCACTTCACCGACGAGGGCAGGGTGGCCGTCACGGTGCGGCCCGACCTGGTGCGCGCCGGCAAGCCGGTCGAGGGCCGCATCAACATCGACTCCAACGGCGGCGCCGCCGTGGTGGTGTTCCGGGCGGAGAAGCCGGTCAAGCCGTTCGCCACGGGGGCGCTGGCGGGGGCGTCCACCCCGCGCGAGGTCGCCTCGCGCGCCAAGCACCAGCCCAAGGAGGTCGCGCCGCTGTTCGAGACCGGCGAGGTCGAACGCTGGTACGCCGAGAATGGGTGGGTGTACCCGGTGAAGGTGCCGGCGGCCAGCGGCCTCGCCGCCATCCAACAGTTCTTCGAGGCGCTGGGCCTGACGAAGCCGCCGAAGGTCGAGATCAACCGCCAGGAGTTCAGCCTGAGCGCGGGCGCCGGCACGACGCACACGCTGACGCTGGAGGTCAGCACGCAGGACAAGCGGCCCGTCTTCGCCCACGTCACGAGCAGCGTGCCGTGGCTGGAGGTGGGGCGGCCGAAGTTCAACGGGCCGGCCGTCACCGTGCCCGTCTCCATCCCGTCGGTGCCGAACGCGCCGGGCCAGGTGCTGCGCGGCGAGCTGACGGTGGTCTCCAACGGGACGGCCCGCTGGCACGTCCCCGTCACCGTCGAGGTGAGCCGGGCGGCGTTCGACTTCGTGCCCTCGGTGCCTTTCGAGCTGGGGGGCGAGACGTCCCCCAGACCCCCCTTCGAGCTGGGGGGCGAGACGTCCCCCAGACCCCCTGTCCCCCCTCCGCCGCCGGTGCCGCGCGAAGACCCGGCGGGCTTACGCCCCGCCGCTCGCCTCACCCCCGACTCGAAGCACCAGATCACGCTCGACGACACGCCACCGCCGCCGAAGCCCAGGGGGAAGCGGCAGCCGGCGGGCAACTGGGTGGCCCACGCGCTGCCGGCGGTGTTCCTGCTGCTGGCGGTCGGGGCGGTCGTCGCGTATGACCGGCTCGTGCCGATGCTGGTGCGTTCCGACCTGCCGTCGATCATCGGGCCGCGCTACAACCCGGATCTGCTGGCGGACAGGAGGCCGCGTGTCGGCATCCGCTACGCGCGGGACCAGCGGTTCGGCGTGGTGCGTCTGGACATGGCGGCGCCGGACAACCCGAGCGGGTGGAAGAAGCTGACGGCGCGCGACACGGGGGAGACGAACAACACGCGGGTCAAGGTGGCCGGGCACGAATACCTCTTCGGCGAGCTGGCGGCGGGGCGGCGGTGGGCGCCCGGCGGCGAGGGCAAGGCGCTGCCGGGGCCGTACCACGGGCGGCAATCGACCTTCCGCTTCGCCAACGAGGAGGTGGACGTCACGCAGTACACGCAGGTCGTGCCGGGGCAGAACGGCCTGCTCGACACCGTCCTCATCTACTACCGGGTGACGAACTACGGGACGGTGCCGCAGAAGGTGGCGTTGCGGATCATGCTCGACACGTTCATCGGCGACAACGACGGGGTGCCGTTCCTCGTGCCGGGCCAGTCGAAGCTGGTGCAGGGGCAGGCCGACCTCCAGGGGCGTGACGTGCCGCCGTACCTGGAGGTGATCGAGAACCCCAACGACGCCAAGGACCCGGGGACGGTGGCGCGGCTGGGGCTGCGTGGCATCCAGTGGTCCGACGACCTGAAGATGACGGAGCCGTCGCGTGTCGTGGTGAGCAAGTTCCCCGGCGAGCGTGCCGGCTGGGACTGGCCGCTGGAGGACATGCGCGGCGACTCGTGCGTGGCGATCTACTGGCCGGAGGTGTTGGTGGAGGCGAACCGTGGGACGGCGCACTTCGCGTTCACCTACGGGCTGGGGACGCTGGAGGTCAACGACGACCTGGCGCTGACGGGGCCGGCGGCGGTGCTGCCGGGGGGCGAGTTCGTGGTGACGGGGTACGTGTACAGGGCGAAGAAGGGGCAGAAGGTGACGCTGGACCTGCCGGCGGGGCTGGAGGCGGCCGAGGGCCTGGAGCGCGTGGTCGAGGAGGACGCGGACCGCGCCCAGGTGTTCTGGAAGGTGAAGGCGGTCAAGGAGGGCCGGCAGGACATCCACGCGGACAGCAACAAGTCGCGGTCACGCACGCTGCGCGTCGTGGTGAAGGCGGGCAGCATCTTCGGGTAGGGGCCGGCATGTCGTTCGGGATGTTCATTTATTACTGCGGCGTGGCGGCGGGCTGGGCGGCGTTCCTGGCCTGGGGCCTGGCCGCGCTGTCTGGCGCGACGGGCAAGAACGTGGACCCGTATCTCGCGGCGGGGGTGATCGGCGGGCTGCTCGGGGCGTTCGTGGCGGCGGCGGTGGGGCTGGTGGAGGCGATCCTGAACGACAAGGGCATGCAGCGCGTCGTGCGTATGGCCGCGTGCGGCGTCATCGGGGTGATCGCAGGGGCGGCCGGGGCTTTGGCGGGGACGGCGCTGTACCGGTTCGAGCCGATGCTGTTCGCGGCGGGGTGGATGCTGGCGGGGGCATTTATCGGGGCGTCGGTGGGGGTCTACGACCTGGCGGTGGCCGACACCGGGTCGGCGGTGCGGAAGATCATCAACGGGGTGATCGGCGGGGTGGCCGGCGGGCTGGTCGGCGGGCTGCCGTTCGGGTGGCTGGCTGTCAACAACCCCTACCTGCCGCGGAGCGGCCTGGCCATCGGGCTGGTGCTGCTCGGGGGTGCCATCGGGCTGGCGATCGGGCTGGCGCAGGTGATGCTCAAGGAGGCGTGGCTCAAGGTGGAGGAGGGGTTCCGGGCGGGGCGGGAATTGATGCTCACCAAGGAGGAGACGACGATCGGGCGTGCGGAGACTTGCGACCTGGGGCTTTTCGGCGACAATACCATAGAGAGGATGCACGCCCGCATCCTCCTCAAGAACAACCGGTATCTGCTGGCCCACGCCGCGCAGGACGGGCGGACGCTGCTCAACGGGGCGGCGGTGGGCGACAGGCCGGTGCCGCTCAACGCGGGCGACGAGATCGTGATCGGCAAGAGCGTGCTGCGCTTCGGCGAGCGCCAGAAACGTCAATGAGTATTGCAGATTGCAGATTGCAGATTGCAGATTGAAAGACCAGGAAGAGAGCCGGCCATGCCCTACGTGACGACATGCCCGCACTGCAAGCAGCAGATGCAGATGGCCGACGGCGCGGCCGGCAAGCAGTTCCGCTGCCCGATGTGCAAGAACGCCTTCATCGCGCCAGGCCCCCAGGCGGCCGCGCCCGCGCCGCCGCCGAAGCCGCCTACCCCGGCCCCCGCGCCCAAGCCGGCGGCGCCTGCGCCGCCGAAGCCCGCCGCCGCGCCGACCCCGCCGAAGCCCGCCGCCACGCCCGCGGCGCCGACGAGCTGCCCCTCGTGCGGGGCGAAGCTGCTCGAAGGGGCCGTGTCGTGCATGGATTGCGGGTTCCTCCTCCAGGCAGACACGTCGAGCGACTCGGAGGAGGCGCCGAACATCTGCCCGAACACGGCGTGCAACGCCGCCAACCCGCCCAACTTGCGGTACTGCACGCGGTGCAGCACGCCGCTGCCGACGGCGCCGGGGACGGTGCTGCACGGGCGGTACAAGATCAAGCGGCTCCTGGCGATGGGCGGCTTCGGGGCGGTCTACCTCGCCGAGGACACCAAGGGTGGCGGGCGCGAGGTGGCCATCAAGGACATGATCTGCGCCGACCCGGCGGAGTTCGCCATCCGGCTGAACTTCTTCCGGCGCGAGGCGGAGATCCTGCGGTCGCTCAAGGACGTGGGCATCGTGCCGAGGCTGCACGACCTGATCGAGCAGGACAAGACGGCCCACCTGATCATGGACTTCGTGCCGGGCAAGGATTTACAGAAGATCCAGGAGGCGAACAACAACGCGCCGTTCCCGTTCGACCTGGTGCTGGAGTGGTCGAAGGCCATGTGCGACGTGTTGCAGACGATGCACGCGGCGACGCCGCCGGTCGTGCACCGCGACATGAAGCCGGAGAACATCATGCTGCTGGAGGACCAGCGGTCGATCAAGATGATCGACTTCGGGACGGCCCGCGACCTGGGGAAGACGGCCAAGGAGCAGATGAAGGCGAAGACGCGCGTCTATACGGAGGGTTACGCGCCGCCGGAGCAGATCGTCGGCAAGCCGGTGCCGGCGAGTGATCTTTTCTCGCTGGCGGGGACGATGTACCAGTTGATCACGGGGCGTGCCCCGGAGGGGTTCTACACGGCGCGGGAGATCGAGGGGAAGCTGGCGGAGAACGGGGCGGTGCCGCAGGCGCAGCGCTGGCTGTGGGAGCTGATACGGATCAACCTGTCGGAGGACGTGAACGACCGGTACCACTCGGCGGCGGAGATCAAGCGTGACCTGGAGCGGCGGCAGGTGACGCGCGAGGTGGCGTGCCCGAAGTGCAACGCGACGAACAAGGTGCGCGAGCCGTACTGCGTGCGCTGCGCGGAGTCGCTGACCGACCCGACGCCGCCGTGCCACCACTGCGGGCAGACGAACCGCATGGGCAGCCGCTACTGCATCCACTGCGGCAACCGGATGCGTTGAGGCGGCCTGAAAGATCGGCGGCGGAAACCTCATTCAACGGTGGCGCGGCCGGAGCCCGCCCTCCCCTGGGACCAGCGACCATGTCCAGCACCAACCCGCACGACCCCCCCGCCCGCGACGACGAGCTGATGCCGTCGTGGGACGTGCCGCCGCCCGACGGCCCGCCGATGGCCCTGCCGGTCACCGACATGGTCGACGGCGACATCCCCATGGCCCTGCCGGTGGCGATGCCGGTCACACCCCCGGGCCCGACCACGCACGACGGCCCTGAGCCGGCGGCGGAGGTCGTGTGCCCGGTGTGCCGCACGAGCAACCCGACGGGGCAGCCGTACTGCTCCGACTGCGGGTATCACTTCTCGCCCGCCGACCTGGCCGGCCACGCGGCGCCGTCCGCGGCGGCGCCGGCGGGGCGCGTGCAGGACCGCTACGAGCTGCAGGAGCGTGTCTCCGAGCGCTGGGGCGTCGAGCGGTTCAAGGCCATCGACCACGGCACGAATCCGCCGTCGCCGGTGGTGGTCATCCGGCAGGCGCTGCCGTCGGTGACGCCTGCCGCGGCGGCGGAGCGGCCGTCGCCGACGCCGCCGTCGGATGACTTCATGCCGAGCTTCGACGAGGAGCCTGTGTTCCCGCAGACGCAGGTGATCACGGGGCAGCCGCAGTGGCCGACCATCGGGTGGGAGCGGCGGCTGCTGTCGGCGCTGGACAGCCCGGCGCTGCCCATTCAGCTGGACCACTTCAGCGACGAGACGCACGAGTACCTGATCGAGGACGTGCCGCAGGGGCGGCTGCTCTGGGACGGCTGGGACGACCCCGACACAGGGGCCAGGGAGAAGTACGGCTACCTGGTGCAGGTGGCGGAGCTGCTGCACCGGCTGCACCAGTGCAACGCCATGCTGGAGGGGCTGCGGCCCGACATGGTGGTGATCGACGACGCGGGGCAGGTGCGGCTGAACAGCCTCTCGGAGCTGCTGCCGCTGCCGCTGCCGATGGACGCCCCGGTGCGTGGGACGCTGTACTCGGCGCCGGAGCTGACGTCGGTGAGCGGGGTGGCGGACGCGCGGGCCGACCTCTACAGCTTCGGGGCGATGCTGTACTCTCTGCACGTCGGCCGGGAGCTGAACGAGCGGACGGACTTCGACAAGCCGGGCAGGCCGAAGGACTTCATCCCGCGCTTCCCCGACGCCCACCCGGCGTTCGCGCGTCTGTTGATGAAGACGTTCCGCAAGGAGCCCGAATTCCGCTTCCCGACCGACGAGGCCGGGAAGGAAGACCCCACGGGCGGGCTGGAGCTGATCCGGACGCTGGAGTCGCTGCGGCGGACCGCCGACGACGTGCGGCTGGAGATCGCCGCGTGGACCTCGACGGGCATCGTGCGGACGGGGAACGAGGATGCGTTCGCCCTGATGCACGCCGTCGAGTCGCGGCAGGACGACCTGGGCGAGGCCGCCCTGGTCCTGCTCTGCGACGGCATGGGCGGCTACGAGGCGGGGGAGATCGCGGCGGCCCTGACCATCAAGACCCTCCGCGAGAACCTGTCGCGGATGCACCCGTTCGGGGTGGCGACGGGGGTGTCGCCGTTCCCCGGCGATCCGCTGGCGGGCAGCCCGGCGACGGGGCACGCGGGGCCGGGGATCGAGGTGGAGGCGGTGAAGTCGGCGCTGCGGCAGGCGCTGAAGGACGCGAACAGGGCGGTGTTCACGGCGTCGCGGGCGCCGGGTTCGAGGCGGCGCGGCATGGGCTGCACGGCGGAGGCGGTGTACATCGACGGGCGGAACGTGGTGGTGGGGCACGTCGGCGATTCGCGGACGTACCACCTGCACGAGGGGCGGCTGGTGCAGTTGACGCGCGACCAGACGCTGGTGAACCGTCTGGTGGAGCTGGGGTCGCTGTCGCCGGAGGAGGCCGAGAAGCATCCGCGGCGGAACGAATTGCAGCAGGCCATCGGCGGGCAGCCGGACGTGGAGCCGGGGGTGTACGCGGGCAAGATGTCGCCGGGCGACTGGGTGGTGGTGTGCTCGGACGGGCTGACGAACCACGTGACAAACAAGGATCTGGCGCAGATGCTCCAGTCGGAGGCGGCGTCGGCGGAGATGGCGGCGCGGCGGCTGGTGAACCTGACGCTGATCGAGGGGGCGACGGACAACGTGACGGTGGTGGTGGTGCGGGCGACGTGAGGTGCGCCGATGCAGGCCCCGACGACATCGGAGTTGTTGAAGCACCCGGCCGTACTTGCCGCGCTCGATCAGGCCTGGGTGGATTCCCTCCCCGGCGATCCGCTCGGGCGGCATGAGGAGGGCGGTTGGATCTATTGCGACACGACGAGCGGAGTGATCACGACTCGCCGGGCGATGAAGGGTAGCCGGGCCGCGGTCGATCTGGACATCCCCCCGACTGTGCCTGGCGCGACTGTGGTCGGTACTTTCCACACACACCCGAACCCCGAGCGCGGAAGGATGGCGGACGGGGCCGAGCCAAGGCGATACCGAGTCGGCGTGGTTGTTCGGCGTTCCTTGCTTCATCCGGGCGGACGACGGGATTCACACGACAGGCCCTGATTCCCGCCGTGGTGGGATGGCGGGCGGGCCCGGCTATCCCCCGTAACGGGGATTGAGTTCTGGAGGTCACATGAGTCAGGCGGTCACGGCCCCCGTGACGGGGGCGATCACCGGTGCGCAGGCCCTCGCCGTCGCCCAGGCGGATGCGTTGTCGGCGTACAAGGATCTTTCGCTGTATCGCATCCGTGTCTCGTTGGAAGACGACGGCTGGCACGTCGATTACGACCTGCGCGAGCCGCGCCACAAGGGCGGCGGGCCGCACTACGTCATCGACCCTGCCAGCGGGGTCATCCTGGCGAAGCGCTACGAGCAGTGACGGCCCGGCCGGAGGGGAGCCATGCCGCCGCTCTGGTGCTTGCTGGTTGCCGTTGCCGTCGAGGCCGGTTGGCTGGCCGCGCTCGGCCCTCGCCTATGGCGGAACTTGACGGACGGGAGGCCGGAGGAAGAACGGCCGACAGCCGTCAGACCGGCCTGGGAGGTCCTCGTCGGGGTCGTCTTTCTGGTGAGCCATCTGCCGCTCATCCTGCTCGCCTTCCTGATAAGCACCCGCTTGCCTGGGTGGGTGAGGTTTGGGCTGATCGCCACGCTTATCGCCCTGAACTCCATCCAAGGAGCGTACCTCCTGGCCTGGCTGTCAGGCGCCTTCCGTTGACCTCCCTCTGGTGATCCGGCGTGGCGTCGCCGCCCGGCGGCGGGTATGATCGCGCCGGGAGGGCCGAGTCATGCTGTCGAACGTCGAAACCGATCCCTTCAGGTACGGCTGGCGGTACGTCCGCGTGCCCGAGCGGGAGACGGCCGAAGAGGTGCCGCTGACCTTGGAAGACCTCATCCACCCGCGGCTCGAGGACAGGCCCCCGAGACGATAGGGCACTGCGAGGAGGTCGGCACTCGCCAACATGCTGACAATCATCGACATCTCCCCGGCGTATTTCGATGTCTCTTCCAATCTGCTGATCGATTTCGGCGTCGCCGGCCTCGCCCCCCTGTCCCCTGATGTGGCGGTCATGGTCGGCCTCCGCGAGCCGATGCACCGCGACACCGGGATTCTGGATCTGAAGGGGCTCGGCGGGGCCTGCCTCCTCGTCGTCGAGATCGTCAGCCCCAAGACGCGCGAGATCGACCCGCCGCGCAAGATGCCACTGTATCACCGAGTCGGGGTGCCCATGTGTGTCCTGATCGACCATTTCAGCAGTGGCCCCGGCGACCTGCTCGGGTACGAGTGGGCGGCGGAGGGGTATCGTCCCCTATCTGCGGACGAGAATGGCCGGCTCCATCTCGCGCCGCTGGGGATTCGGCTCTGGCTCGACGGGCGGGACATCCGGTGCGAGGACATCATGACGGGGCGAGATGTCCGCGAGTGCATCCGGGCGTATCACATCCGACACGAGAGGCTGCGTACCTTCGAGCGGCCGCGGGCCGAGGGGCGTGAGCGGTGTGAGGCCGACCTCCGCGAGGCGGGCCTCCTCGCCGAGCTGGCTTCGCTGCGGCAGGAGCTCGCCCGCCTGCGGGCAGGGCCGGCTGCCTGACTGCCGGCCACCTCCGGGGCGTCGGGATAGACTATCCCGGCCCGCCCCACTTCACATCTCCGGGGCGGGCGATGCATGATGCACCCTTCTCGGAGGCCCGGATATGCCATTGCGTCTCTTCCTCGCCGCCCTCGTCGTCGCGGCGACGGCCCACGCCGCCGGCCGGCTCACCAGCCGGCCACCCGCACAACCCACCGAAGACAAGACACTGAAGGCCGGTGACACCCTCACCACGGCGTCCGGCGAGCAACGCCGCGTGCGTCTGCCGGACCGCTCGCTCGTGTTCGTCCGCCAGGGCACGACGCTTAACGTCACGAAGGCCGGCGCCCTGGCGGTGGAGTCGGGCGAGGTGTTCGTCGAGGCGTCGTCCGACCGCATGACGCCGCCGCTCAAGGTCAAGACGCCGGGGCGCGAGCTGGAGACGCGCGGCGGGCGCTTCGGCGTCCGCGCCGGCGAGGGCGGCACGGCCCTGGTCGTGGCGTCCGGGAGCGTGAAGGTGGAGGGGATCGCCGACCCGGTGAAGGGCGGCGAGCTGCTCGCCGAGAAGGCGGAGCGGCCCTCGCGGGCGGCGCGGGTGTCGCACCTGGTGGCCTGGACGAAGGGGCTGAGGAATGACACGCCGGTGCCCGCCAGTGGCCACGCGGGCGGGTCGCTCATCGCCGTCGATCCCGACGGGCAGGAGGCGAAGCTGGAGCTGCGGAAGTATCACGTCGATGTCCATGTCGAGGACGGCTTCGCGCGGACGACCATCGACCAGACCTTTTTCAACCACTCGCTGGACCGCATGGAGGGCACGTTCCGCTTCCCGCTGCCGCCCGACGCGTCGCTGAACAGGCTGGCGATGTATGTGGATGGGAACCTGATGGAGGGCGGGATGGCGGAGCGCGACCACGCGCGGGCCACGTATGAGCGCATCCGCTACGAGCAGCGCGACCCGGCGCTCCTGGAGTGGGTGGACGGCAGCACCTTCAAGATGCGTGTCTTCCCCATCGAGGCGCGGCAGGAGAAGCGGATCATCCTGAGCTACACACAGCGCCTGCCTGTCCTGTACGGGCAGGTGAGCTACCGCTTCCCGGCTGGCGACGCGCTGGCGTCGCTGTGGACGCTCAACGTGCGCGTCAAGGGCGGCAAGGGCATGGCCTGGGCCTGCGACTCGCACGCGCCGAAGGCCCGCGTCGCCGGGGATGACCTCATCCTGACGGCGGAGCAGAAGGCGGGGCGGATCGGGCGCGACTTGGTGCTGTCGTTCACGGAGAAGGCGTCGCCGGAGTACCGCCTGTCGTCGGTGCGGCACGAGGGCGCCGCCTACCTCCTCGTGCGCTACCGGCCCGCGCTGGAGGCGGCGAAGACGGCGGGCCGGCGCGACTGGGTCGTGTTGGTGGAGACATCGGGTGACCGCGACCCGCTGCTGGCGCGGACGCAGATCGAGCTGGTGCGGGCGTTCCTCACCAACTGCGGGCGCGATGACTCGTTCGTCATCCTCACCGGCGCGACACGCACCAAGGCCCTGCGTCCGAAGGCGGTGCGCAACGAGCCCGTCGCCGTCGAGGAGGTGGTGGCCGATCTGGAGAAGGCGCACCTCATCGGCGCGTTCGACATGGGGGCGGCCCTCGACGCGGCGAGGCCGTACCTGGCCACGGAGGGGGCGCACCTCGTCCACCTCGGCTCGGGCATCGCGGCGATGGGCGAGCGTCGGCCCCAGGAGCTGTTGAAGCGTCTGCCGAGGGGGGCGCGGTACGTCGGCGTCGGCGTCGGCCGGCGCTGGGACCGGGCGATGATGCAGACCCTGGCCGAGAAGACGGGCGGCTTCTTCACGCAGGCCAACCCCGACGAGCCCGCCTCGTGGCGCGGCATGGAGCTGGCCTCCACCCTCGCCACCCCACGCCTGCTCAACGTCAGTGTCACCGACCCTGCGGGGAAGGTGACGTTCCTGCCGTTCGTGCGCATGGCGGCGCAGGGCGAGGAGGTCGCCGCCGTCGCGCGGTGCGAGGGCGGGCTGCCCGAGAAGGTGCGCATCACGGGCACGCTCGACGGGCGCGAGGTGTCCAGCGAGATCGACGTGAAGGCCGAGGAAGGCGCGGGTCACCTGCCGCGGTCGTGGGCCAAGTTGGAGATCGACCGCCTGCTGGCGGAGGACGCGGCGAAGCACAAGGAGACGATCGTCGCGCTGTCGAAGGCGATGTACGTGATGACGCCGTTCACGTCGCTGCTCGTCCTCGAGAACGACGACATGTACAAGCAGTTCAAGGTGGACCGTGGCCGCAAGGACCACTGGGCCATCTACCCGGCGCCGCAGAAGATCAAGGTCGTCATCGAGCGTCTGGAGGGCGACGAGGGCGACGTGACCAAGGGCATCAAGCCGTCGCGAAAGACGGTGGCTGAGACCCTGGCGATGCGCCGGTGGGAGGCTGCGCGTGGGCCACGGGGGACTGTGGCGATCGATACGCTGCCGACGCTCGGTGCCGTCGTCATCCGCGGTGACGCGCGGCGGTCCGGCGTCGCCGATGCGCCCCCGGACCAGAACGAGGTTGAGGCGCTGATGTTGCACGCCCCCGAACCATCGACACGCACCATCACCCTTCCTGGCGGTGCCCCGCTGATGGCCGAAGAGCTGGCCCGGCTCATGGGGAAATTGCGAAAGAAGCAGTTCCGCACAACTGACGCCGACCACAACCGGACCATCACCGAACTCGACGGGAGACTGAGCTACTTCAACGACCGCATCGAAGACCTTTCGGCCCCAGGCAAGGCGGAGCCAGCCGCGGCGGTCCTGGACAAGAAGCGTGTCACGGACGACTTCCGCACCCCGATCCTGCCGCCGATGATCAGCGCGGGGCGGGGCGAGTGGCACAACGGCGCCCTGCTGCGCGACGGCGTGGCCAGCACGCTCGCCTTTGAACCGCAGCACATGGTCACCTCGTCGGGGCGTTACGTGCGGCCCGAGGGCGGGACACCGCTGTATCGGCGTCCTGCGGCGGACACGAATGACCGCGTGTTCTTCGACCTCCTGATGTACGCGCCGGGCCTCAACACGAGCGGCGCCGACGTGCGTGCCGTCCTCGACGCGGAGGCGCGGCCCGACCCGAACGCCAGGGCCGGCAAGATCGACCCCAAGGCGCGGGCGCTGTTCGACGCCGCCCGCAAGCCGGCGTGGCGGACCTACGCCGTCGAGGGCGTGAAGGTGAGCTTCGACGGCGCGGGCAGGTTCGCGTGGGAGCGCACGCCGGCGGGCGGGCTGAAGGAGCAGGCGGTGTGCGACGGCACCCTGCTGGTCCACGGCTACCCGGAGATCGGGCTGGCGGCCCGGCGCACGGTGAGCCGGCACCACCGGCTGGCGCTGGCGTCCGGCATCCCGTGCATCGTCCCGGCGCCCGAGGATGTCGCGCGTGGCGCGGACCTCGTTCTCATCGACGACAGCACGGCGGCCCTCGTCCCGCACCTACCCAAGGACGCCAAGAAGCACCACGAGCTGCGCTTCGTCTTCGACGGCGCGGCGATCAAGGAGCGCGTGCTGGTCGAGATGCCGGCGAAGAAGACGCTCCGCCGCGAGGTGTACGAGGAGGGCGGCGCCTGGAAGGTGTTCGACGGCGACGGCAAGGAGGTCGCCTCGGTCAAGGCGGAGGTCAAGGCGTGTGAGAAGCCGACGTTGAGCATCAAGACGGGCGAGATGGTGACGCTCGACCTGCCGCACCGGACGCCGGACTTCACGCGGAAGGCGCTGGGGGTGGAGAAGAAGGCGAACGCCGAGCTGACGTTCGCGCAGGCGACGACGCTCCTGGCGTCGCTCGTCGCGCACGGCGACGCCGGCAACGCGCAGCAGGTGTTCGCCCAGGCGCTGGCGGCGAAGGACCAGCGGCAGATCGGGTACTACGTCCTGCTGGCGTCGGCGGGCGTGAACCTCGACAGCGACAACACCGACGTGCTGGACGCCCACCCGCACGAGCCCCTGGCGCACTATCTCTCGCTGCACTCGTCCCCCACGCTCCGCAAGCACGCGAGCCGGTGGGCGGCGTCGAGCAACGTGTGGGGCGACGGCGCCCTGCGCCGGCTCGGCCTGGGCCACGCCTTCACCCAGAGGTGGGCCTCCGGCAAGGCGCTCGGCGTCACGCCGGCCCAGCGGGCGGCGGAGCGTAAGCGGGCGCTGGCCTACGCCGGGCAGTACAAGGGCACGGCGCTGGCGTGGAACCTCCTGGGCCTGATGCAGGACCGCACGGCGGAGGAGAAGGACGAGTCCGAGAGGAAGAAGGCGTACCTGGAGCTGGCGAATGCCTACGCGGCGTTCTCCGAAGGCGGGGCGGCGCGCTACGAGCGGGCGCGGTGCCTCCACCGCGGCGGCGACGTGGCCCAGGCCCGCAAGCTGTTCACCGCGCTGCACGACGAGGCGTGGAAGGGCGGCGGCCTGCTGTCCATCGACGCCGACTTCCGCGCGGCGCTGGCCGGCGCCGGCTGGGAGGGCCTCATGCGCGGGGCGGCGTCCGAGCTGGTCGCGAAGAAGGAGCGCGCCGCCGTGCTGTTCCTCGCCGTGCGGGCGCACTCCCTGGACGACCTCGTCATGGCGCGGCGTCTCATGGCGATGGCGCTCAAGGACGTGCCCGTCACCGGGGACGAGAACCTGGCGCTCTACGGGGCGGCCATCTCCTGGCTGTCGAAGACGGAGGGCGCCGAGGAGGCCGAGCGTCTGGTGAATCTGCTCCTCGCCGAGGAGAAGAACCGCAAGATCGCCGCCATCTGGCGGACGGCGGCGCGGCTGGCGGACGCGCGGGAGAATCCGGCGCGGGCGCTGGAGTGCCGCGAGAAGGCCATCGCCCTGGAGTTCGAGGCCAAGGGCGGCGTGGTGGACCTGGAGCACGTGCGCTCCGACTACAAGGGGCTGCTGGGCAACTACTCGCGTCTGGTGGACGCCCTGGCGACGCTGAAGATCGCGCCGCCGGCGGGCTTCAAGGACAGGGTGGTGCTGGCCGCCGACCGCTGGCGCGCGCTCGACCCGGAGCAGGCGGAGGCCTGCACCACGGCGTCCGGCATCCTGCGCACGCTCGGCGAGCGTGAGCTGGCGTTCGACTACCTCGTCACCCCGGCGGGCATCCGGCCCGGCGAGGCCGACGTGTGGGCCGGCATGGCCGCCACGCTGGCGGGCCAGGGCGAGCGCGAGCTTGCGGATCGCGCCTACGCCTCCGCCTTCGAGCGCGAGTCCACCAACGCCCAGTACCTGTGGGACCGCGCTGAGAACCTGCGGCGGGCGGGGCGCGCCGCCGCCGCGTCGAAGCTGTACGCCCAGGTGGCCGAGGGCGACTGGCAGCCACGGTTCGCGGCGCTGAAGCAGCAGGCGCGGTGGCTGGCCGAGGGCAAGGAGTAGCCGGGTCGGTGGAGGCTGGGAGACGCGGGGGGCGGGGCCGGTCCGGCCCCGCCCTCTGGCGCGGATGCGGATGCGCGTGTAGAATGGCCGGGGTGTGGTAGTCCGGGGGCTGGGGCGTCATCATTCCGTGGGCGCCTCCCCGATCAGCCCCGACGGTCCTCTGGGAAACAGACATGCGTCGCCTTTCCGTCGAAGCCACCCTGATGTCGGCCCTGGCGTGCTGGGCCCTCCTGGGGGCCTGCGCCCTGGCACGGCCCGAGGGCAAGAAGATCGCGTTCGCGATGGACGGCAAGCCGTGGCCGGCGGTGTTCAAGTGGCTGGCGGACCAGACGGGTGTGCCGGTGATCACGTCGGGGAAGCCCGTGGGGGCGTTCACGTTCACGCCGCCGGCGGGGATGACGTTCACGCTGGGCGAGGTGATCGACATCATCAACGAGGGCCTCCTGCCCCAGAAGATCCACCTCGTCAACCGCGGGCGCAACTACGTCGTGGCCGGGGCCGCCGACCTGGCCGACCTCGTGCCCCAGCTCGACCCCGAGGACCTCGACGACCCGAAGCTGGGCCGCAACGACATCGTGAGTGTGACCTTCGCGCTGAAGAAGGCGCGGGCGACGGACGTGGGCGCCGACGTCGAGAAGCAGATGGGGCCGTTCAAGCGCGTGGTGGCGATGGAGAGGTCCAACCAGCTCCAGCTCCAGGACCGCGTCGCCACCCTCAGACGCATCAAGCGGACCATCACAAGCCTGGACGCCGGCACAAAGGGCCGGGCCGATCCGCCGGGCACCTTCACCCATCGGTGCAAGTACGTCACGGCGGCCGAGGCGGACGCCCAGCTCCGGGAGCTGATGGGCGCCCCGGCCCCGCCGCCCCAGCCGGGGGGGCCGCCGGGGGTCAGGAGGTGGGGGAGGGCGGGCGCGGTGTTCCCGGGGATGCAGCCGCCGCTGGTGTCGCTGGCGCTGCCGATCGGTGACCTGCGGGTGTCGGTGAACGACGCCACCCAGACGCTCGTCTTGACGGGCGGCGCCGACTCCCTCGCCAAGGCCCGCGACCTGCTAACGGGCATCGACAAGGGGGGCGAGGGGGCGATGGAGATCCCGCGTGGGGAGATGACCCTCAAGAAGTACAACGTCGCCAACGGCTCCTCCTTCGCCGTGTTTATGGCCCTGTTCGCGGACTTCCCCAAGGCGAGCTTCGGGGTGGTGGGGGGCGATTCGATCCTGGCCCACGCCTACCCCGCTGACCATCTCCGCCTCTCCAGGCTGCTCCGCGGGTCCGAGCCCGGCGAGGCGGCCAGGACGGTGACGATCCCCGCGGGCGAGGCCGACCCGGAGAAGGTCGCCAAGTTCGTGCTCTTCTCGCTGGGCGGGCAGGGGTTCATGATGGGCGGCCTGACGGTCGACGCGGTCCCGGGGAAGAACGCGGTGGTCGTGCGTGGCACGCCGGACCAGATCAACGCCGTCAAGGAGGTCGTCGAGGCGATGGGCGCCGGCGGCGAGGGGGGCGGCAGGGCCCGGACGATCTCCCTAGGGGACGGCGGCAACGCCAGGCTGATGGCCGACGAGCTGTTGCGTCTGCTGCCCAGGCTGATCAAGAACCCCGTCGAGGTCATCAAGCCCGGGGCCGGGGGCGGGCCGAAGGGCTCGCCGGTGAGTCTGAAGAAGGACGAGGGCCCGCCGCTCGGGTCGCGGATGAAGGACCCGCGCACGGGAGACCAGGGGAAGCCGGTGCGGATCTTCGCGTCGGGCAGCAGGCTCCTGATCGCCAGCGACGACCAGGAGGTCGTCAAGCTGATCCAGCAGCTCGTGGGGCTGTACAAGAAGACGCCGGGCAAGGGCGACTTCGTGGTCATCCGGCTGAAGGGGACGAGCGCCGCCGACGCCGCCAAGGCGCTGGAGGCCATTTTCAACGACCCCGACGGGGCCCAGGTCAAGAGCAGCCTCGGCTCGGCGGTCGGCATGGGCCGCATGATCTACGAGGACATGCGGCAGCGTGGGGTGCCGGGGGCGTCCCTGCCGTTCGACGCGGCGGCCGGCCCGCGCGTGCGTGTGGTGGCCCACGCGGCGACGAACTCGCTCCTGGTGCAGGCGTCGCCGCTGGACATGCTGACCATTCGGGATCTGCTGGCCAGGGCCATCGACCCGGCGGAGGGCGAGGAGGCGGCCAGGCCGCTGGCCCGCAACTTCGTCATCAAGCTGGAGCACGCGAAGGCCAGCGACGTGGCCTACACGATCAAGGAGCTGTACCGCTCGTTCACGCGCTCCTCGAGCGAGGACGACGAGCCGGGCGCCCGGCGGTTCGGCCCCTCGAAGGCCGGGCCGACGCTGGCGGTGGACTACGACAGCCCGACGAACCGGCTGTTCATCTCCTGCCCCGAGGCGATGTTCAAGGACATCAAGAAGCTGGCCGAGGAGTACGACGTTGGGGCGAAGGACTCGACGCGGCGCATCCGCGTGACGCCGGTCAAGGGCATCGACCCGGCGCTGGTGCAGCAGGTGGTGGACGCCATGCAGGGGCGCGTCCGCAAGCCCGCGCCCGGCACGCCGGGGCAGCCCCAGCAGCCGCCGGCGCAGCCCGGCGGGGGCAACCCCGGCGGCTTCGGCCCGGACGGGCCGCGGCGCGGGGATTGACAACGCCGCGCGGGCGCCGGATGATGGGCCTGTACCCGAGACACCATCGAGGCCCGGTGATGCCACGCGCGCTGACGCTCCTGGGGCTGGTGTTGTGCGTCGCGCTGGCGGCGCCGGCGGCGGGACCCCCGGCGGTGGTGGACGAGGGCTACCGCGAGGTGGCGCTGCCGTTCCTGACGAGGCATTGCGCCCGCTGCCACGGGCCGAAGAAGGCGCTGGCGGGGTTCCGCGTCGATACGCTGGGGGCGGACTTCGACGCGGCGCGGGTGGCGGACCACTGGAAGGAGGTCATCGACCGGGTCAACGCCGGGAAGATGCCGCCGGAGGACGCGCCGCGCCCGGACGCGGGGCAGGCGGCGGCGTTCGTGGCGTGGGTCAACGGGCGGCTGCGCGCGGCGGAGCTGGCGGCGCGGGGCGCGGGCGGGCGCATCCCGATGCGGCGGCTCAACCGTGACGAGTACGCCAACACCGTGCGCGACCTCTTGCATCTCGACGAGAACGTGGTGCGGTCCCTGGTCGAGGAGCTGCCGGGCGACGGCAAGGCGGAGGGGTTCGACCGGCTGGGGGCGGGGCTGTTCTTCGACCGGACGCAGGTGGAGCGGACGCTGGCGGCGGCGGAGAGGATCGCGGCGCGGGCGGTCCTGGAGGCGCCGCCGAAGGCGAACACCCTGGTCAACAGGTTCGAGATCCTGCGGCTGCGGCCCCCGGGGCCTCGGGTGGAGGTGTTCCCGTCGTTCGCGCACACGATCCCGCGCGGGGCGGAGGACCGGATCATCCGGAAAGACTTCATCGAGTACATCCAGGGGTACCCGACGTACCGGCGCGAGGACGTCGGCTGGGGGGCGGTGCATCATTTCGCCGTGGCGGGCGTCGTCAAGCAGGACGGGTACTATCGGTTCCGCATCACGGCCAGGGTGGACAACCGGGGGCGGACGGAGAAGAATCGGTTCCGCTTGCAGTACGGGATGGCGTCGCCGATCCAGGCGGAGACGGAGGTCCCGCTCGACCCGTCGGGGGTGACGGAGGCGGTGATGTTCCTGCGCGGGCCGGTGGACGGGGAGGTGAAGGGCCCGCAGGTGTTCAGACTTCTTTGGAACCATACGGAGAAGGCGGTCATCCGCGAGCCGAAGTATCAGGCGCTGGTGTCGCGGTGGACGGCGTTGCGGGGCAAGATGGAGCAGGCGGCGGCGAAGCGGGCGCCGAAGGCGGAGATGGACGCGCTGAAGGCGCAGCGCGACGGTCTGGAGAAGGAGCTGAACGCCTGGAAGGGCGTGGCGAACATCTACAACCCGGACATGGACGTGGAGAAGCTGCCGCGGCTTCAGATCGCGTCCATCGAGGTGACGGGGCCGGTGCAGAAGGAGTGGCCGCCGGCCAGCCACAAGGCGCTCGGATTCGACGGGCGACTGGACGAGGCCCGGCTGCGGAAGATCTTCGCGGGGCTGTTGCCGAGGGCGTACCGGAGGCCGGCGTCGGCGGAGGAGGTCGAGGCGGCGGTGTCGTTCGTGGAGAAGACGCGGGCGGCCGGGAAGCTGTCCGACCATGAGGCGCTGCGGGCGGGGGTGCAGCGGGTGCTGTGTTCGCCGGGCTTCGTGTTCCTTCAGGAGCCGGCGAAGGACGGGAGGCCGCGTGAGCTGACGGGGCACGAGATGGCGGCGCGGCTGTCGTACTTCCTGTGGAGCACGATGCCGGACGAGACGTTGTTCACGGCGGCAGGGTCAGGCGGGCTGCGCGGGCGCGACGGGGTGGCGGCCCAGGTGCGGCGGATGCTGGGCGATGCGAAGGCGGGGCAGCTCGTGCGGAACTTCGCCGGGCAGTGGCTGGGGGTGAGGGAGTATGACTCGGTGCAGCCGGCGGCGGAGTACCGGGAGTACGACGAGACGCTGAAGCTGGCGGCGCGGCAGGAGCCGTATGAGTTCTTCGCGGAGGTGCTGCGGAAGGACCTGCCGATCACATCGTTCCTCGACAGCGATTTCGTGGTGATCAACGAGCGTCTGGCGCGGCACTACGGCATCGAGGGGGTCGCGGGGGCGCACTTCCGGCGGGTGGCGATCAAGCCCGAGCATCACCGGGGCGGGGTGCTGGGGATGGCGGGACTGATGACGTACCTGGCCGACGGGACGCGGACGCTGCCCCTGCGGCGGGCCACCTGGGTCTTGCGCGAAATATTCAACGACCCGCCGAACAACCCGCCGCCGGACGCGGGGGAGATCCAGCCCAACACGGCGGGGAAGCTGCTGACGGTGCGGCAGCGGCTGGACCTGCACCGGCGCGACCCGATCTGCGCGTCGTGCCACGCGAAGCTCGACCCGTACGGGCTGGCGCTGGAGAATTATGACGCGGTGGGGCGGTGGCGCGAGCGGTTCAACGGGGAGGGCTTCCGCGGGGCGAAGGCGCCGCTCCTGGACGTGAGCGGGGCGCTGGCGGACGGGACGAAATTCCGCACGCTCGAGGAGTACAAGGCGGGGCTGTTGAAGCAGAAGGAGAAGTTCGCCCGCGCGTTCAGCGTGAAGATGCTGACGTATGCCATCGGCAGGCCGGTGGGGTACGCGGACCGGAAGGTGATCGACGGGCTGGTGGATGCGCTGAAGAAGAACGAATACCGCATGCGGGCGTTGATCCAGGCGATCGTGGACAGCGAGCCGTTCCGGACGAAGTGAGGGGGCGACGTGAACATCCTGACGCACCGGGCGATGCCGCGGCGGACGTTCCTGACGGGGGCGGGGGTCAGCCTGGCGCTGCCGTGGCTGGAGGCGATGCTGCCCCGCGCCTCGGCGGCGGGGCCGGCGGGGGGCGGGCACCCGCGGCGTGCGGTGTTCTGCTTCTGGGGGCTGGGGATCAACGGGCGGGACTTCACCCCGGCGGAGAAGGGGCCGGGGTACAGGCTGACGCCGATCCTGGAGCCGTTGAAGGCGTACAAGGACGACTTCACGGTGATCTCCGGGCTGCGGCTGACGCATTCGGGGGGCCATGTGGGGGACCGGACGTTCCTGACGGGGACGAACACGCGGAGCGCGGGGGCGCGGCTGCGTGTCTCATGCGACCAGGAGCTGGCGGCGGCGGCGGGGCGGGGGACGCGGTACCCGTCGCTGGTGCTTGGGGTGAAGCGCGGGACGGGGTTCGGGGGGAACCAGGACCACACGCTCTCGTGGGGGCCGGGGGGGATGCCGATCCCGGCGGAGAACAGGCCGCACGTGCTGTTCGACATGCTGTTCAGGCCGGACACGGCGGCGACGCTGCGGCAGCGCGAGGCGGAGTTCGTGAAGCGGGCGAGCGTGCTGGACTCGCTGCGCGGGGAGGCGCGGCGGCTGGAGGGGGCGTTGGGGGCGGGGGACCGGCGGAAGCTGGACGAGTACCTGACGGGCATCCGCGACCTGGAGCGGCGGATGCAGGATGAGAAGGCCTGGCTGCGGAGGCCGAAGCCGAAGGTGGAGGGCCTGGTGTTCGGGAAGGAGCAGGCGCTGGACCCGGACAGGGCGGGGCTGGAGTACAGGCGGTATCAGCGGCTGATGTTCGACGTGATCGTGCTGGCGCTGCGGACGGACAGCACGCGGGTGGTGTCGTACATGGCGCGGATGGACGGGCAGGACGGGACGGGGGCGTGGCGGGACAGGGGGAACCCTTACAACTACCACGAGATGACGCACCACGGCGAGGACCCGGACAAGCTCAAGTGGTTCACCAAGGCCGACGTCTGGTACATGGAGGAGTGGGCGTATTTCCTCGGGAAGCTGAAGGCGGTGAAGGAGGGGGAGGGGACGCTGCTGGACCACACGCTGGTGTGCTACGGGAGCAGCGGCGGGGCGATCAACGCGCACCACAACCACCACCTGCCGACGATGCTGGCCGGCGGGACGCGGCTGGGGGTGAAGCACCGGGGCCACCTGGTGAAGGAGGGGGCGCGGCTGGGGGACCTGTGGCGGACGGTGTTCGGGAGGATGGGCGTGGCGGTGCCGGCGGACTTCCAGGGCGGGGAGTCGGACGGGGAGATCAAGGAGCTGGTGTGAGGCGGGGGCGAGCCCGCGAGCGGCGGTGAAGCGGGTGGAGAGAGGCAGGCAGGTAGGACCGATGCGACGGATGGGACTGATGCGGCCGAGGGCGGGGTCCAGGTAGACCCACGACTCCCAAAGCGTCGCCGTGGGCTTTACTGAGGTCGCCGAAGATGTAACGCTTGATGTCAAGCCCCGTCATCGGTGATGACGGGTTGTTCTTGCCTCCGGGCCGGCGTGGGCGCGCGGACGGGCGGCCCCGCCGCGTGAGGGGCGGGATAACCTGTTGTCCGTCCATGTAACCGTACTTTATTAACCGTCCCTCTTCTCTGTGCCCTCGCCCAGCGCGGCCTCCAGCCCGAACGTGTTCACCAGGTCCAGCGCCGCCTCACGCAGGCCCCCGCGGTGCAGCGCCGCCCACAGGTCGATCACGTCGCCCTTCTTCCCGCACCGCGTGTCGAAGCAGCAGAAGACCCCCTCCTCCAGGTTCACGCTGAACGTCCGCCCGCGCCCGACGCCCCCGTGGATCGGGCACGCGCACCGCCTCTGCGCCCCCGACCCCCGCAGCCGCGCCGCCAGCCCCAGGTGCCCCAGCACCCGTTCCATCGGGAGCTGCCTCTTGACGTGCGCGAAGTCAACGTACGCCCCCTCGCCGGCCGGCACGCCCGCGCCTACCGTATCGCCGCAGGCCGCGGTGACCACTCCCTCTGCCGGCCCGACGTCCGGCGTGTGGCCCGCGGCCTGCGCCCCGTCCGGCCCCGCCCCGTCCGGCGGCGCGGGCGCGTGCCGGGCGGGGTCGAACGGCTTGCCGGCCTTCCACAGGGCGAACGCCAGGTGCAGCAGCTTGCGCATGGCGTGCCCGATGGCGATGGAGCGGTGCTCGGGGTGCTTGGCCGCCACACGCAGGTACAGCGTGGTAATCGGCGCGCAAACCAGACCCACCTCGGCCAGGAAATCGGCAAGCAATC
>CAZVZK010000156.1:0-23773 GCA_964630925.1 uncultured Alcaligenaceae bacterium | reverse complement strand
ATTTTCATCATTCCGGGTGCCGCGCAGCGGCATGAGGGACTGAAATGCAAATTCAGCCGAGGATTTGCGTTTCAGGGCCAGTGGTCAGGCCGCTGACACCTGCGCCGTGGCCGCCCTCCCCGTCGAATTCTGTCCAACTCCAGTTGTCCGGAACGGTTACCCGGCGGGCAGTCAAAGCAGGCGGACGAGGACGACGCCGAGGACGGTGACGGCGACGAAGACGACTCCGGGGCCGGTGCCGAAGTGGAAGAACAACGCCCCGAGGCCGACGACGGCGGCCACGGCGCCGAGCAGGCCGAGGGCCTCGCGCCACAGGGGGATCGTCTCGCCCGCCCGCCGTGCGTAATCCGTGACGAGGCCGACAGCCAGGAGGGGGATGGCGACGGCGAAGGCGTAGACCTCGACGAGCTGGGCGGCGGCCAGATCACTCTTGTCGGAGAGCTGGATCACGCCGGCGGCGGCCAGGCCGAGGAGGCCGGCGAAGATGAGGCGGTCGGCCTCGCGCTCCGGCGCCGGCGTGTTCATGCGGTCGCCCCCGCCGGCTCGCGCCTCGCATCCACGGGCCGCGTCGTGCCAAACACGGCGTCGAGCAGCTCCTTGACGCTGTGCGTCTCGGGGAGGTGCTCCTTGACCCACGCTTCGTACTCATCACGCTCAATCGGGCGGCCGCTTGGTCGGGCGAGGTCGCCCTTCTGGGACTCCGCGAGCATCGTCTGGTAGGCGGCCAGCTCCGCGAGAGGCTGCGTCGGGATCAGATGGACTTGTACGCCTTCGTCGCGCAGCCCGGCCAACCTCTCCTGGGCGGTGGCCGTCACCCGCTCGTCGGCGTACCGCAGCAGATGGAGCCTGCCGAGAGTCTTGCCGCGGTTGGCCGACCACTGCTTCTTGATCCGGTCCAACCGCCTCCAGAGGGACATTGGTTGATCGTTGCACAGCGAGACGCCAATCGATTTCTGGCCCTTCTGCCGCGAGAAGAAGACGAGATTCACGTCATCGATGCCCGGATGGCCGCCCTCGCTCCGAGAGTAGGGCAGATCGAGCAGGTGGGCCAGCCAGGGGAGCCCGTTGGAGAACGCGACATCGAACTTTACACTCTGTGGCAACTTCTTGTAGCGGCCGGCGTATTCTTCCCATGCCTCCTCAAGCTGCTTGCGCAGGACACGCGAGACTTTCGGGGGCTTGTCGCCGCCCTGCCCTTCCTCCCCAGGAGCTGGGTCGGTGCGAACGAGCTCGACCGGCGTGCGGCAGTCTGTCTGGAGACGAGTGAACTCCTGGCCGCAAGCCATGAGGATATGCCTTGGCGTCAGGATGCGCTTGTGCGTCCGATGTAGCTCCTCCAGGAACTTCAGCCCGAACGGCCAGTGGCTGCCTGGCGGATGGAGGAGACGCTCCTCGCGGCAGGCGGGATCGGCGTCCAAACGGGCGTTAATGATGCGGAGCATCTGCTCCCACTCGATGACCTTCATGAACTGCGTGCCTTGCACCGCCATCTTCTGCATGCTGGTGGCATCGGCCGCCTGCTTCAGGGCCGTGTGAAGGTCGAAACGGAGCGTCGTGAGCACGACCCTCGGGCCGGGCATGCCCAGAAGCGTCACGGCCATCGTCGCGAATTCCCGCAGGACCGCCCTGTCCGTATTCCCGGCCTGGATCGCCTCGACCTCGTCGAAGCAGAGGACAAGCGTCGTCTTGTCGCCGGCGAGGCGAAGGAAGGAGAGGACGACATCGGCTGCTAGCTCTTCCCGCTCACGTTCGGACGGGAAGACGGGAGCCAGCCCGAGCGCCCTGAGGTCATCCTCCCCGAGCTGGCGGCCCCGGAGCCATTGGTCCGCGATGCCAGCGAGCTCAGGGTTGGCCAACTGAGGGAGGACCTTGAGGAGTTCATACGACAGCGGTTGGCTCCTGGCGAACTCGTCCAGGTGGGGGCGAAGGTCGGCATGGCGTGATCGGCCGATGAGCCAGCCCAGGAGCCCCCCAGCCTGGGCCTGGGCGGCGGCCCACTGAGGGAATCGATTGCGTAGCAGACGCAAGAGCCCGTTCGCGCCGGCCTCCGTAAATACGAACTGGCGGAGCAGCTCCTCGAACAGCTGCTGCCGGACCGGCCTCCAAAGGTTGCCGAGTGAGCCGGCCCGTAACCGGAGGGTGACGAGGACGGCATTCGGGTCATGGTCCAGCTCGTGGCGTAACCGGGCGATCAGATGCGATTTGCCACTCCCGGCGTCGCCCGCGCTGATGATCCCGAAACCCTGCCCGATCCGGCGCGCGTGCCTGACGGCCTCACGGTAACACCGGGCGATGTCCTCGTGCAGCTCCGGGACATCGCCGGGCGGCAACGACTCCGTGTGGTCCGACTTGATGTCCAGGAAGGGATTGTTCAGAGTAGGCGACAGCATGGCTCAGCTCCGCTTGGCGATCGATGTGAAGAGGATCTCACCTTCGCGTATGTACTCCGCCTGCTCATCGGCACCGAAATGGGTCGCATCCACATCCCTGCTCAGACTCACCAGCTTGCGGTCCTCCAGCCCCAGGACGGCCCGGTCGAACGCCTCCCCGCGCCCGCCCTCCGGCATCTGGTGCCGTAGCTCCTTCAACGACATCGTCCCCTCGCGCTCGACGGCGTCGAGGATGCGTCGCTCGATGTCCTCATCCGCCAGCGTCGCCGGGGCCGGCTCTGCCGGCGCCTCGTCGGACGCCGGGACGGCGACCGACGACGCGGGGGTGGCTTCACCCTGTCTCCGTACCGCCGCCAGCACATCCGCCAGCCCAACACCCGCCGCCGCCGCCAGCTTCAGGCAGCCCTCGAAGAGCTTCCTCACCGCCGCCGGGTGCTTGCCCTGCTCCAGCGGCGGCAGCACCGGGGGCGGCGGCGACGAGGCGATCAGCCCCTTCGTCGGGTACGTATACAGCACCTCCGACCCGATCATGTCGCGCAGCAGGCCTTCGACGTACGACGCCTCCGCCTTCACCTCCCGCGACACCGCCTTCGCCAGCGCCCCCAGCGTGGCCGGCTTCGCCGCAACCTCCAGCGCCTTCTCGCGCAGGTAATGCCGCTCGTCCTTCCCCCAGTACCGCACCGCCTCCGCCTTCCCCGACGGGCACGAGAACGCCCGCCCCGAACGCAGCTCCTCTGCCAACGCCGCCTCGATCCTATCCCTGTACGCCGGGGCCTTCTCCCCCGCAGGGGCCTTCGGCAGCGCCTTCAGCAGCTCATTCATCGCCAGCGGGCGCTCCGCCGATCTCAGCGCCTCGATGAGCGAGTCATTCACCGGGGCCGGGGGCGGTGGCGGAGGGGGCGGCGGCGACGAGCCGATCAGCGGCCCCCCCTTCTTCTTCGGCGGGTGCGTGAACAGCGCCCCCGCGGTGACCGCGTCCTGCACCAGCCCCTCGACGAATGCGAGGTCCGCCCCCTTCACCTCCTTCGCGGCCGCCTTCACCAGCTTCGCCTGCTCCGCCGGGGTCGCGGCCAGCTCCAGCGCCTTCTCGCGCAGCACCTGCCTCTCGTCCCGGCCCCAGTAGCGCACCGCCCCGCCCTTCCCGGACGGCGCGGAGAACGCCCGCCCGGATCGCGTCTCGTCGTCCAGCGCCCCCGTGATCCGCCCCTCATACGCCGCCGCGTCCACCTTCTTCGGACGCTTCGGCAGCTTCTTCAGCACCTCCTTGAACGTCAGGGGGTGCGGCGAATCCTTGAGGGCGGCGACGATCACGTCGCCGAGGGACGGTGCGGCTTCATCGCTCATCGGGGGGTTCCTGGCTTGCGGGGGCTCTTCCCCATCGAAAGTAATCATCCGGCACCCGAAGTCAACGGGAAAGCACCCGCCGACGCCCCGCCCGCCCTCCTTGACGCACGCCCCCGCTCCCCTACCTCTACCGGATAGCTCTCCCACCCGCACCGGGGCCGTACCCATGTCCACGCCGAACATCACCAGCGTCCTCAAGGAGACACGCTCCTTCGCCCCGCCCCCCGCCTTCTCCGCCGACGCCCACGTCAAGTCCCTCGCCGACTACGAGGCCATGTACGCGAAGGCCGCCGCCGACCCGCAGGCGTTCTGGGCCGAGCAGGCCCAGTCGCTCACCTGGGACACGCCCTTCACGAAGGTCCTCGACTGGAAGGAGCCGCACTGCAAGTGGTTCGTCGGCGGCAAACTCAACGTCTCCGCCAACTGCCTCGACCGCCACCTCGCCGGCCCACGCAAGAACAAGGCCGCCCTCATCTGGGAGGGCGAGCCGGGCGACACGCGCGTCCTCACCTACGCCATGCTCCACCGCGAGGTGTGCAAGTTCGCCAACGTCCTCAAGAAGCAGGGCGTCGCCGTCGGCGACCGCGTCACCATCTACATGCCGCTCGTCCCCGAGCTGGTGGTCGCCATGCTCGCCTGCGCCCGCATCGGCGCCGTCCACTCCGTCATCTTCGGCGGCTTCTCCGCCGACGCCGTCGCCGACCGCAACAACGACGCCGGGGCGAAGGTCGTCGTCACCGCCGACGGCGGCTGGAGGAGAGGCAAGCTCATCCCGCTGAAGGCCAACGTCGACGCCGCCCTGGAGAAGTCGCCGACCGTCAAGACGTGCATCGTCCTCGACCGCTGCCGCCAGCCCGTCCCCATGAAGGCGGGCCGCGACCTGTGGTGGCACGAGCTGATGAACGACGCCTCCGCCGACTGCCCCGCCCAGCCGTTCGACTCCGAACACCCCCTGTTCATCCTCTACACGTCCGGCAGCACCGGGAAGCCCAAGGGCGTCCTGCACACGTCCGCCGGCTACCTCCTCGGCACGAGCTACACCCACAGGCTCGTCTTCGACATCAAGGAGGAGGACGTCTACTGGTGCACCGCCGACTGCGGCTGGATCACCGGGCACAGCTACCTCGTCTACGGCCCCCTGGCGAACGGCACCACCTGCGTCATGTACGAGGGCGCGCCCAACCACCCCAAGGAGGACCGCTTCTGGGAGATCATCGCGAAGTACGGCGTCACCGTCTTCTACACCGCCCCGACCGCCATCCGCGCCTTCGTCAAGTGGGGCGACGCCCACCCGAAACGCCATGACCTCTCGTCGCTGCGTCTGCTCGGGACCGTGGGCGAGCCGATCAACCCCGAGGCGTGGATGTGGTACCACGAGGTGATCGGCGGCGGGCGATGCCCCATCGTCGATACCTGGTGGCAGACCGAGACGGGCGCCATCATGATCTCTCCGCTCCCCGGCGCGACGCCCACCAAGCCCGGCTGCGCCACGAGGCCGTTGCCCGGCATCCTCGCCGAGGTGGTGGACAAGGAGGGCAAGCCCGTGCCGCCCAACCAGGGCGGCCTGCTCGTCGTCAAGCACCCCTGGCCGTCGCTGATGCGCACCATCTACGGTGACGATGAGCGGTACAAGACGACATACTGGAGCCAGGTGCCGCACTGCTACTTCACCGCCGACGGGGCGCGGAAGGACGACGACGGGTACATCTGGATCATGGGGCGGGTGGATGACGTGCTGAACGTGGCCGGGCACCGGCTGTCCACGATGGAGATCGAGTCGGCCCTGGTGCATCACCCGCTCGTGGCCGAGGCCGCCGTCGTCGGCCAGCCGGACGAGATCAAGGGCGAGGGGATCGCCTGCTTCGTGACGCTCAAGCAGGGCAACGAGCCGACGGACGCCCTCAAGCAGCAGCTCCGCGAGCACGTCGCCAAGGAGATCGGCGCCCTCGCCCGGCCCGACTCCATCCGCTTCACGGAGGCGCTCCCCAAGACACGCTCCGGCAAGATCATGCGGCGTCTGCTGCGCGACATCGCCGCGGGCCGCGAATCGACGGGCGACACGACGACCGTCGAGGACTTCGGCGTCCTGGCGAAGCTGCGCGAGGAAGAATAGCCGTCACCTCATCCGCCGTGTCCCGGGGTTCGCAGAGCCTCACCCCGGGCTGTCATCTGGTCGCCGAAGCGGCTCCAAATCGGGGCTCCTCGCTCTTGGCTGTTGGCTGTTGGAGCCGCTTCGGCGACGAGAATAAAGCCCAGGGTGAGGCTTTGCGAACCCTGGGTCACACCGAGACCCACCATGCTCCTCTTGCTGCTGGCCGCCATGCCCCTCGACACGTCGTACCTGAAGGACCACGCCCAGACGCGCGGCTTCATGCTCGGGCGGCCCTCGCGCCCGAAGGTCACGCCCGACGGCAAGCACGTCCTGTTCCTGCGCTCCAAGCCGCGGCAGGCCAAGATGAGCCTGTACGAGTTCGACATCGCGTCCGGCAAGACGCGCGAGCTGCTGACGCCGGAGGCGCTGCTCAAAGGGGCCGAGGAGGAGCTGTCGCCGGAGGAGAAGGCCCGCCGCGAGCGCCAGCGCGTCACCGTCGGCGGCTTCACCAACTACCACCTCTCGCCCGACGCCGACAGGATCCTGCTGTCGCTGTCGGGCCGGCTGTACGTCGTCACGCGGGCCACGGCGAAGGCCGTCGAGCTGAAGACGGGCAAGGGCACGCTGCTCGACCCGAAGTTCTCGCCCGACGGCAAGCTGGTCAGCTATGTCCTCGACCATAACGTCCACACCATCGACCCGGAGACGCAGGCGGAGGTGGCGGTCACGAAGGGCGGCACGGAGGTGAAGCCCCTCGGCGTGGCCGAGTTCGTCGCCCAGGAGGAGATGGGCCGCTTCACCGGCTACTGGTGGTCGCCCGATAGCAAGCAGATCGCCTACCAGCAGAGCGACCACACGGGCGTCGAGAAGTGGCACGTCGCCGACCCGGCGCACCCGGACCGCGAAGGCCTGCCGCAGTACTACCCCCGCCCCGGCAAGAAGAACGTGGCGGTCAGCCTCGGCATCACGCCGCCCGGCGGGGTGGGCGATCCGATCTGGGTGAAGTGGGACGCCAAGAAGTATCCGTACCTCGCCCGCGTCGATTGGCAGAAGGGCGGGTTGACGCTGCTCGTGCAGGACCGATTGCAGCAAGAGCAGGTGCTTCTCAAGGCCGACCCGACGACGGGGGAGACGACGACGCTGCTCGTCGAGAAGGACAAGGCGTGGCTGAACCTCAACCACGACAAGCCGCACTGGGTCAACGAAGGGAGTTTCCTCTGGCACGCCGACGGCAAGGCCGGCCCTGAGCTCGTCCGCGTGAATGGGGCGACAGGCACCCGCCGCGTCATCCTCGACGCGAAGTCAGGCTTCCGTTCGATCCTGCGGTACGAGGACAGGACAATCTCTTTCCTCGCCTCAACCGACCCTACCCGGCAGCACGCCTGCCAGAGCCCCTTACCCGTCGGGCTCATGGGCCTTGGCAGGGCCGATTTGGTCTTCCCCCTCTCCGAGGGGGCCGGCCTGCACTCCGCGGAGTTCGGGAAGACCGGACACTACATCCTCACCTCATCCACCCTCGACGCCATGCCACGCAGCACCGTCCACGCCCCCGACGGCAAGAAACTCGGCGAGCTGCCCTCCGTCGCCGAGGAGCCGCCGTTCAAGGTCAGCCAGACCATCCAGAAGGTCGGCGCGGGCGAGGGCTTCTACACCACGGTCATCCGCCCGCGCGAGTTCGATAAGGCCAAGAAGTACCCCGTCATCGTCCACGTCTACGGCGGGCCGCACCATCAGGAGGTGCTGGCGCAGATGAACCGCCGACTCATCGACCAGTGGGTCGCCGACCTCGGCTTCATCGTCGTCGGCATCGACGGGCGCGGCACGCCGAACCGTGGCCGTGATTGGGAACGCGCCGTCTACAAGAAGTTCGGCTCGATCCCGCTGGAGGACCAGATCGCCGGCCTGAAGGCCCTCTGCGAGAAGTTCCCCGAGATGGACAAGGATCGCGTCGGCATCTACGGCTGGTCGTTCGGAGGCTACATGGCCGCGTGCGCCGCCCTGAAGCGCGGCGACATCTTCAAGTGCGCCATCGCCGGCGCCCCCGTGACGGAGTGGCTCGACTACGACACGCATTACACCGAGCGTTACCTGGGGCTTCCCGCCAAGCGGGGGGGGGCGGGGGGGGGTAAAGCCGGAGGCCCACCCCCGATAGACAAAATCGAGGACGGCTACACCGAGGGCTCGCTGCTCCCGCACGCGAAGTCGCTCAAGGTGCCGCTGATGCTCGTCCACGGGACGGCGGACGATAACGTCTACTTCCGCCACTCGCTGCGGCTGGGCGACGCCCTGTTCCGCGAGGGCAAGGAGTTCGAGATGCTGCCGCTGTCCGGCCTGACGCACCTCGTCCCCGACCCCGTGGTGATGCAACGGCTGTACGGCCGGTTCGCGGGGTTCTTCAAGAAGCACCTGGGGGCGCCGAAGTGACCCGTAGGCCGGGTTGAGGTCCGCCAGGACCGATGCCCGACGGAAGGGCGTGACGCATCTCGTCGGGCTTCGGGCCCAGAGGGCCCTCAACCCGACCTACAAGAAAGATCGCGAAATGAGCGACCGACGAGACGAGATCCGCGCCGCCCTGGCCGCCGACCCGATGGAGATGACCCTCCAGGTGGCGAAGCGCCTCGGCGTGCCCGAGGTGGACGTGATCCGCGAGCTGCCCGACGGCCGGTCCGTCGAATTGGACGCGGCGCGCTGGGAGGAGGTCCTCCGCGCCCTGGAGGGGTGCGGCCAGGTCCACGTCATCGTGTCGAACACCACGGTGACGTGCGAGGTCACCGGCACCTTCGGCGGCTTCAGCACCTGGGGCGAGTTCTTCAACGTGCAGTCCGGCTCGCTTGATCTCCATATCCGCTGGAAGCGCATCGCCACCATCTGGGCCATCGAGAAGCCCAGCCACACCGACGGCACGCGGACGCTGTCCATCCAGCTCTACGACACCGACGGCGCGGCGGCGCTCAAGGCGTTCATCGTCTTCGCCGGCAAGCCGTCGGAGAAGCGGCAGGCGCTGTTCACGTCCTTCAAGGAGCGGTTCCGCAAGGCGTGAGCCGGTCACGCGCCCTCGGCGGGCATCTTCTTCTCGTGCAGGTCCACCGGCGGCGTCTTGCCCCGCAGCCTCAGGTTGAGCATCTCCACGATGAAGGAGAACGCCATCGCGAAGTAGATGTAGCCCTTGCTGATGTGCTGCTCGAAGCCGTCGGCGGTGAGCATCACGCCGATCAGGATGAGGAACGACAGCGCCAGGATCTTCACCGTGGGGTGCCTGGCCACGAAGTCGCTGATCGCCCCCGAGAACAGCAGCATCACCAGCATCGACAGCACCATCGCCGCCACCATGACCCACATCCCGCCGTGCTCCGGCTTCGGGGCCATGCCCACCGCCGTGATGACCGAGTCGAGGGAGAACACGATGTCGAGGATGGCGATCTGCACCAGGATGCCTGCGAAGGACACCGCCGCCCCGCCGCCGGCCTCCTCCTCCTCCCCCTCCAGCTTGTGGTGGATCTCCTTCGTGGCCTTGTAGATGAGGAACAGCCCGCCCGCCAGCATCACCACGTCGCGCCACGAGATCTCGTTGATCTCGTCGGCGTGCTTCGGGTCCAGCGCCCCGATGAGCGACCCCGGGAAGCCCAGGTCGGTCAGCCGGAACGCCACGGACTTGTTCAGCCCGGCGATGTACGCCAGCGTGAACAGCAGGAGCAGCCGCGTGACGAGGGCGACGATCAGGCCGAGCTGGCGTGCCTTCGCCTGCTGATCCTTGGGCAGCCGCCCGGCGACGACGGCGATGAAGATGATGTTGTCGATGCCCAGGACGATCTCCATCGCCGTCAGGGCGATCAGGGCGACGACGGCCTCGCTGGTGAAAGTCGGCACGGCGCGATCCTCCGAGGGCGATGGGGAGGATATCGGCCCGGACGCGCCGCGTCCATGATCCGGCTCACCCGCGCCGCCGCACCGCCTCCGCCAGCCCCTCCAGCACCGGCACCGTGTCCGCCCACCCCAGGCAGGCGTCGGTGATGCTCACGCCGTACTCCAGGCCGGGACGCAGCTCCTGCCGGCCCTCCTTCAGGTGCGACTCGATCATCACCCCCACCACGCGGCGCTCGCCCCCGGCGATCTGACCCGCCACGTCCGCCGCCGCCGCCGTCTGACGCCGGTGGTCCTTGCCGCTGTTGCCGTGCGACACGTCGATCATCAGCCGCTGGGGCAGGCCCGCCGCCGCCAGGGCCGTGCACGCCGCCGCCACGCCCGCCGCGTCGTAATTCGGCGTCCTCCCCCCACGCAGGATCACGTGGCAGTCCGGGTTGCCGCGCGTCTCCACGACGGCCACCTGGCCGTTCTTGTGGACCGACAGGAAGTGATGACACCCCCGCGCCGCCAGGATGGCGTCCGCCGCCACGCGGACGTTGCCGTCCGTCCCGTTCTTGAACCCGATGGGCGCCGACAGGCCCGAGGCCAGCTCGCGGTGCACCTGGGATTCGGTGGTACGCGCGCCGATGGCGCCCCAGCTGATGAGGTCGCCCAGGTACTGCGGCGAGATGGTGTCGAGGAACTCCGTCCCCGCCGGCACGCCCATCTGGTTGACGCGCAGCAGCAGGTCGCGCGCGATGCGCAGCCCCTCGTTGATGCGGTAACTGCCGTCGAGGTACGGGTCGTTGATGAGGCCCTTCCAGCCGACCGTCGTGCGTGGCTTCTCGAAGTACGTCCGCATCACGACCTCTAATTCCGCCGCGTGCCGCCGCCGCGCGTCGGCCAGGAGGCCGGCGTACTCCAGGGCGGCGGCGGGGTCGTGGATGGAGCAGGGCCCGACCACGACGAGGAGGCGGCGCGACTGGCCGTGCAGGATGCGTTTGACCTCCTCGCGTGTCCGCCCCACGAGCGCCTCCGCCGCCGTCCCCCGGATGGGGAAGAAGCGGATGAGGTGCTCGGGGGGCGGCAGGGGCACCACGCCGGCGATGCGCTCGTCGTCGGTCAGCGACGTGCGGTCCTCGGGCGACGCGGTGCTGAACTCCGCCTTCTCTTGGCTGTTCACTTTCTTACTGACCCCTGACCCCTTACCCCTGACCCCTATCCCTTCTTCTTCCTCTTCGTCGGCTTGTCGTCACCCTTGGCCGTCCACTGCCGGCCGACGGTGCCCACGTCCTTGGGCAGCGGCACGTCGGGGATCTCCAGGCCGATGGCGTCGAGGCGCTTCTCGCGGATGTCGGCCGTCTTGACGCCGAACTCCTTGTCGCGGGCGGCGATCACCTTGGCGTCCTCCTGGCCGTCGCCGGTGAGTGACCACATGAGGATGGGCTCGCCCATCGGGACGGCGGTGGTGGGGTCGGGCCAGGTGTGCCACGTCTTGCCCCAGGTGGTGAGCAGAGCCTTCATGAACGCCAGCTCGTCGGCGGGCTTCATCGAGGGGGCGATCAGGCCGCCGCCCAGCACCTCGTAGGTGTGCGGGTGCCAGTACTTCTGCTCCTCGGCGGGCAGCTTGCGGAACACGTCGTCGGGCACGATGTACTCCACGCCGATGAGCTTGGCCTCCTTCTTCGCCGAGTCGTACAGCAGGCACTGGTGCAGGCTCTCGCCCGCCTTGCCGCAGTAGTGCTGCGTCACGATCTGGAACTTCGGGTTGGCCTTGGCGATGTGGATGCCGCAGAAGTGCAGGTGGAGCGCCCCGAGGGGCGCGTTGAACTTGCCGTCCATCTTTCCGTCGCCGTGGCCGTCCGCCATCGCCGCCGCGCCGCACGCCGCCGCGCCCACAACGCCCAACATCTCGCGCCGGTCCATCTGTCTGCCCTCGGTGAATGGGATCGACCCCACAGACGATAACGTATCGGCGCCGCCCCGCCTGTCACGCCCGGCCGCCGGGCATTCGCCACGCGGGCGATCCCGGTAGAGCTGAAGGCGAGGCCATGCGTGCCCCAGACCCCTTGTCGCGATATGTACAATGATGATGTCGCCATCAAGAGGATTCGTCATGATAAAGGTGAGGCCCGCGTCCGAGCGTGGCGGCGGCGATCACGGCTGGCTGAAGACGCGCCACTCTTTCTCGTTCGCCGACTACCACGACCCCGCGCACATGGGCTTCCGCGTGCTGCGTGTCATCAACGAGGACCACGTCGCGCCGGGCCAGGGGTTCGGCACCCACCCGCACCGCGACATGGAGATCGTCACCTGGGTCCTGTCGGGCGCCCTCCAGCACCGCGACAGCCTCGGCCACGGCGCCGTCCTGCGTCCCGGCGAGGCCCAGCGCATCACCGCCGGCACCGGCATCCAGCACAGCGAATTCAACCCGTCCCCGGACGAGCACGTCCACCTGTACCAGATCTGGCTGCTGCCGGACCGCCGCGGCCACGCGCCGGGCTACGCCCAGAAGCCGTTCCCCGCCGAGGGGCGCGCCGGCAGGTGGCAGATCATCGCCTCGCCCGAGGGGCGCGACGGCTCGCTGACGATCCAACAGGACGCCGTCGTCCTCGTCGCCGACATCGCCGGCCCGCCGCTGGCCCACACCTTCGGGGCGGGACGCCACGGCTGGCTGCAGGTGCTACGCGGGAGTGTGCGTGCCGGCGGCGAGGCACTGTCCGCCGGCGACGGGCTGGCGATCTCCGGCGAGCCGACTCTGTCCGTCGAGGGCGAGGGCGAGGTGATGCTCTTCGACCTGCCATGAGGCGGCGCTCATGGCACCTGAACCGCCAGGTACCCGTCGCGCCCCCGGTTCACGACCACGGTCAGGGCCGACAGCGCGACGGGCACGCCGGCCTCGACCTCCGCGGGCTTGAAGCCGCTGTACGACAGGGCCTGCCCGCAGACGAACACCTCGACCCCCGCCTTCCGCAGCGACGCGATCAGGGCGAGGTTGGGGTTGGCCGTCCCGTGCCTCGCCTTGTACGCCGCGGCGTTCAGGGCCGAGCGGGTCGCATCACCGTGCAGGACCACGGCGACCTGGACGTCCGACGCCTTGCGCCCGGCCACGCCATAGAGGTTGAGCAGCCGGGCCACCCGCACCAGGCCCTTGTTCGGCTCGTCGTCCTTCGCGGACGCCGTGATATCGAACACGACCTTGGCCCCGGCACGGGGCTGCTCGGCGGCCCTGGGGAGCGCCACCACGCCGCCGAAACCCTCGACGGCCGGGAACGTCAGCTTCGGCCCGTCCCCGGCGGCCGGCACCGGATGGCTCTTGTGGGCCTCGTCGAAGCCGTGCTTGACGAACCGGCTGACCACCTCGGCGTGCGCCTGGATCAGCCTGACGGTGAAGGCGTGGGCCGAGGTCTCTTTGACGCGCACCCCCTTCGCCGTGTTCTCCACCTTCATCTCGATCTTATCGTAATGCTTGAAGATGGCGACAAAGAGATCGTCCCAGAACCGGAGGCCACGGCCATCCTTGACCCTCTTGTGCATCGACGCCACGTGCTCCTGGATCTTCTTCGCCACCTCGGGCTTGTCCGACTCGGTCAGCGTCTCCACCCCGTCGGGGAGGTTCTTGACCGTGCGGCGGATGTCCTTGTGGTGCCCGAGGAGGAAGTGGAACACCTCCTGGTCGGCACGCATCTCCGCCGGCGGGCCCTTGCCCTTGCCGGGCGGCTGGAAGCCCGCCGCGCCGGACGGCAGGACGGCGGCGGCGAGCATCAGCGCCGCCAGGCCGGCGCGAAGGCGGGTCATTGGTGCATTCATCGGGGCTCCTCCTCGGGGCCAGGGCGTGTTCATGCCTTCGATTCGTGCGGGTTGAACAGCAGGTACGTCCGGTAGCCGCCGGACAGGTTCGTCACCCGGCGGCCCGCCTGCATCAGGATGCGCGTGGCGAGGTAGCCGCGCTGCCCGACCTGGCAATACGCGACGACCTCGCGATCCGCCGGCACCTCGGCGAGCCTGCCGCGCAGGTCGTCCACCGGGATGTTCACCGCGCCGGGGATGTGCCCGTCGGCGAACTCCTTGGCCGTCCGCACGTCGAGCAGCAGCGGCGCGGGCGTGGCTCCCGCCAGTGCCTCCCAGTCGGTCTGCGGGTGGTCGCCGCGTAGCAGGCCGGCGGCGACGAAACCCAGCATGTTCACCGGGTCCTTCGCCGAGCCGAACTGCGGGGCGTAGCACAGCTCCATCTCCTCGAGGTCGAACACCGTCATCCCCGCCTGGATGGCGACGGCCAGCACGTCGATGCGCTTGTCCACGCCGGCCCCGCCGACGCCCTGCGCGCCGAGGACCCTCCCCGACGCCGGGTCGAACAGGAGCTTGAGCGACATCCCCTCCGCGCCGGGGTTGTAGCCGGCGTGGTGCGCCGGGTGAATGTACGCCTTCCGGTACGGACGGTTCAGCCGTTTGAGCGTCTTCTCCGACGACCCGGTCAGCGCGGCGGCCTTGCCGAACAACCCGACGATGGCCGTCCCCTGCGTGCCGCGGTAGCGCGAATCCCGGCCCAGCGCGTTGTCGGCGGCGATGCGCCCCTGCCGGTTCGCCGGCCCGGCCAGCGGCACCTGCACGCGCTCGCCCGTCACCGGGTCGGACGTCTCGGCCGCGTCGCCCACGGCGAAGATGTCCGGGTCCGACGTGCGCATCCGGTCATCGACGCGGATGCCGCCGCGCGGCCCAGCCTCCAGCCCCGCCGCCGTGGCGAGGCGGTTCTCCGGGCGGACGCCGACGCCGAGGATGACGAGGCCGGCGGACACCTCCTCGCCGGACTTCAGGCGCACCGAGAGCGCGCCCGGGCCCTCGTGGATCGACTCCGCCGCCTGCCCGAGGATGAGCCGGACGCCCTTCTCGCGCAGGAGGGCGGTGATGGGCGTGGTCATCTCCGGGTCGAACGGGGGGAGGATCTGCCCGGCCAGCTCGACCACCGTCACCGACAGGCCGCGATGCACGAGGCCCTCGGCCAGCTCCAGGCCGATGAAGCCGGCGCCGAGCAGGACGGCCGAGCTGGCCCCGGCATCGACGACCCTCTTGATCGCGTCGGTGTCCGCCAGGTCGCGCAGGGTGAACACGCCGGGCAGGCTCACACCCGGCATCGGCGGGCGAACCGGGGCGGCGCCCGGCGCCAGGATGAGCTTGTCATACGGCAAGTCGTATTCCCGCCCGGCGGCGATGTCGCGCACGCGGACCGTCTTGCCGGCGCGGTCGATGGACAGCGCCTCGGAGCGGGTGCGGACGTCGAGGCGGAACCTCTCGCGCAGACGCTCGGCGGTGCTGACGAGGAGTTTGCCCCTGTCCTCGATCACGCCGCCGATGTGGTACGGCAGGCCGCAGTTGGCGAACGACACGTCCGGGCCGCGTTCCAGGACGACGATGTCGGCGTCCTCGGACAGGCGGCGGGCGCGGGCGGCGGCGGAGGCCCCGCCCGCGACCCCGCCGACGATGACGAGCTTCATGATCCGGCTCCTTCCCGGGGTGGTGTCAGGCTCACTTGCCGGCCTTCTCGAAGCCGGCTCGGATCAGGGCCATGTAGCCCTCCTTGAGAGGGCGGACATCGTAGCCGAGCTTCTTCAGCGTGTCGGCGGCCTTCAAGCAGCGGACGCCCGAGCCGCAGTGGATGTACACGATCTTGCCCGGAGGCACGAGCTTCGCGACGTCCTCTTTCGACGCCCCCCTGGCGATCTTGCTCAGCGGCAGCAGGACGGCATCCTTCAGGTGCCCATCGTCCCATTCGCCCTGCTCTCGGACATCCAGGAGGGCGGCCTTGCCGTCCGACAAGGACTTCTTGACCACGGACAGGGCGTCGCGGGTGTGCTCGGCGGCGAGCGGGCTCAGGGCGGACAGGGCGACGACGGCGTACAGCGGACGCATCATGCTTGAACCTCCGGCGGGGTCGTAGAAGTGGGTGTCAGGCCTTGCAGGCGGGCGTCGCGTCGGCGGGCGGCGTGGCCGCGACGCGGTTCCACGGCATCTGGGCGAGCATCAGCCCCATGCCGCAGGTGTCGGTGACGCCGGCGAACACCAGGCCGGCCCCGATGAACGCCGGGATGCCGGCGAACCACGGGCTGACCGTCATGGCCAGCACCGCGCCGACGAAGGAGATCAAGCCGGCGGCGATGCGCACCTGGCGCTCGAGCGACATCATCGGCCTGCCGCGCACCACCGGCAGGCCGGCGTCAGCCCAAGCCAGGGTGCCGCCCTCGACGTTGATGACCTCGGCGACGCCGGCCGCGAGGAGCCTCTCGCACGCCTGCCGGCCGCGCGAGCCGGAGCGGCAGATGACGAACAGCGGGCCGGGGGGCCGCGAGCGGGCAACCTCCGCCGGGTCGAGCGCCGACAGCGGGACGTTGCGGGCGGCCGGGGCGTGGACCTCCTGGAACTCCACGGGCGTGCGCACGTCGATCAACGCGCTGCCGCCCTCCCCCAGACGGCGGGCCGCCTCACGCGGCCCCACGGTGATGACCTCCATCGCTCATCCTCCTGAAAGATCCACACATCGAGACAACGCGATATTTCGGGCGGGGTCACTCCCCGGCGAAACGCTTGCGGATGCAGGCCATGAAGTCGGCGAGGCACGGCTCGGCGGCGGCGTAGTAGACGCTGCGGCCGTCGCGCTCGGGGGCGAGCAGGCCGCACCGCTGCATCAGACGCAGGTGGCCCGAGGCGACGTTGGGGGCGATGTCGCACGCCTCGGCCAGCTCGCCGACGGTGTGCCGCCCGGAGAGCACCATCTCGACGATGCGCAGCCGGTGCGGGTGCGCCAGGGTCTTGAGGCACTCCGCCGCCATCGCGAGCCGGTCCAGATCGATCAACGGGCGTTTCGCCATCGCCGTCACCTCCCCCCGGCATCATATGTCTCGACATCGGGACATGTCAACCTTTAATCCGGCCGTCACGAGTCAGCCTCCCCGCCACAGCCTCTCGAAGAGCGCCCGCAGGGTGTCCGGGTCGGCCGGCTTGACGAGGTGGTGGTCGAAGCCCGCCTCCCTGGTGCGGCGACGGTCCTCCTCCTGCCCCCACCCCGTCATCGCCACCAGGGTCACGCCCCGCAGCGCCGGGCTTGCGCGGAGCCGCCGTGCCAGCTCGTGGCCGTCCATCTCCGGCATCCCGATATCCAGCAAGGCCAGGTCGGGGGGGGCGGCCTCGGCCATCTCCAGCCCCTGGAGCCCCCCGTGGGCGACGCGCACGTCGTGCCCGTCCAGACGCAGCAGCATGGCGAGGCTCTCGGCGGCGTCCACGTTGTCGTCCACGACGAGGATGCGCCGGGGCGCCGCCCGGCGCGTCTGCCCGGCCGGGGCCTGCCCCGGCGCGGGCGGCCCCCCTGCCGCGGGGAGGCGGACGATGACCTCGCTGCCTCGGCCGTGCCCCTCGCTCCTGGCCTCCACGGACCCGCCGTGCATCTCCACCAGGTCGCGCACCACCGTCAGGCCGATCCCCAGCCCGCCCCGCGACCGGGCCCCTGCCGCTTCCACCTGCGTGAACAGGTCGAAGATCGAACGCAGCTTGTCGGGGGCGATGCCGATGCCGTTGTCGCGCACGCGGACCACGGCCTGGGCGCCCTCCCGGGCCGCCTCCACGCGGATGCGGCCGCCCCTGTCGGTGTACTTGGCCGCGTTGTTCAGCAGGTTCGAGATGACCTGGGACAGACGCACGAGGTCGCCGTCCACCCACACCGGCTCGGGCGGCAGGCGCACCGTCAGCTCGTGGCCCTCGGCGTCGATCACCGGGCGGGCCGTCTCGGCCGCCCGGCCGATGGCCGCCGCGAGGTCGAGACGCTCCCGGCGCAGCTCGATCTTCCCGCGCATGATGCGTGACACGTCGAGGAGGTCATCGACCATGCGCGTCAGGGCTTGCACCTGCCGCTCGGCCATCTCCCGCGCCCGCCCGGCCACCTCGCCGCCGCCGGGGCCGGCCAGCCGCAACACCTCCAGCGCGTTGCGGATCGGCGCCAGCGGGTTGCGTAGCTCGTGGGCCAGCACGCTCAGGAACTCGTCCTTCTTCCGGTCCGCCTCCCGCACCTCCTGGTACAGCCGGGCGTTCTCCATGGCGGCCGCCGCCCGCCGCGCCAGGTCCTCGGCCACGGAGAGGTCGTTCTGGTCGTAGACCCGCCCCGACTCGGCGGCGATGAAGGTGATCACGCCGAGGACGCGCCCCCGCACGGCGAGCGGCACCCCGATGTAGGAACGCAGCCCCAGCTCGCGCATGATACCCAGAAGCCCGTGGTCCTTGACGCTCGCCTCCAGCAGCGCGTCGGAGATCTCGGGGACGATCTCCGGCGTGCCGGTGCGGAGGACGTTCCACACGCCCTGCGCGGCGGCAGGGTCCGGCGGGTGGTGCCGGTGCAGGTGGTGGGCCAGCTCGACCTTCGAGGGGTCGACGTGGGCGACGGCCACGCGGCGCAGCGTGCCGCCGTCGTCGAGCATGTCCACCGCGCACCAGTCGGCGAAGACGGGCACGGCGAGGCGTGCCACCTTCGCCAGGGTGCTGCCGGGGTCCACCAGCGCGGCGAGGGTGGCGCTGGCCGCGGCGAGGAATTTCGCGTCCTGCTCCGCGCGTTTGCGGGCCGTCACGTCCAGCCCCACGCCGACCATCCGCGCCGGGGCGCCGTCGGCGCCCGTGAACACCTTCCCCTTGCCGGCCATCCAGTGGACGGACCCGTCGGGCCACAGGTTGCGGAACTCGATGTCGTAACTGCCGCCGGCCTCCAGCGCCCGCGCGATCGCCTCGCCCACCGTCCCCCGGTCGTCGGGGTGGATGAGGCGTTCGAACGCCTCGAAGGTGCCGGCGAAGCCGCCCGGCGGCAGGCCGTGCAACGGCTCGAGGCTGTCGGACCACTTGACCGCCCCGGTGCGCACATCCCAGTCCCACACACCCATGCGGCCGGCGTCCAGCGCGAGACGCAGCCGCTCCTCGCTCTCGCGGAGCATCTCCTGCTGTCGGCGGCGCTCGGTCACGTCCTCGGCGACGTAACAGAAGCGGGGCCGGCCGGAGGGGCCTGGGCCGATGGGGCAGACGGCGGCGGACAGCCAGCGCGGCCCGTGCGGCGTGGCGTACTCGTGCTCGAAGTGGGCGGGCCGGCCGCTCCGTTCGCACTCGCGGTACCCCTCCAGCCAGCGGGCGACGACGGCGGGGTCACCCCCGAGGTCGGCGATCGCGTGTTTGCCGGCCGTCGCCCCCGGCTCGTGCCCGAAGAAGAGGCAGGTCGCGGGGTTGTCGTAGATGTGGAGGACGTCGCCGTCGGCGGTGGGCTCGGTGACGCCCATGCAGACGGGCGAGCTGTCGTAGAAGGCCCGGAGGGTGGCCTCGCGCTCCCGCAACGCCTCCTCGGCCCTCCTTCTCGCCGTGCGGTCCTCGTGGACGAGGACCACCTCGCGGACGTGGCCCGCGTGGTCCTTGAGCGGGTAGGCGACCGCGGCGACCCAGCGGCGCGGGTCCGGGTGCCGGGTGCGTCCGGGGATCGTCTCCTCGGGGTCGTACTCGATGGCGGGGATCTGGGACGGCTCCCCGGCGAAGGCCCTCTCGATGGCCGGGAGGGCGCCCTTGGCGGCGAGCTGCGGGTCGCGGAGCACGTTGTAGTCGCCGATCTGCTCGAGAGTGACGCCCCAGAGATCCTCCCACGCCCGGTTCACGCGCAGGGTCACGCCGTCGGGGGCGAAGACCTGGATGCTGAACGGCGCCTGCTCCATGAGGGCGCGGAACCGGCCCTCGCTCTCGCGGAGCGCCTCCTCGGCGCCCTTGCGGGCCGTCACGTCGAGCGCCACGCCGAACATGCCGCGGGCCTCGCCCGCGGGGCCGTAGTGGGCGCGGCCCAGCGCCGCGACCCAGAGCCAGCCCCCGCCCGCACGGGCCACCCGGTATTCGATGTCGTACGCCGTCCGGCCGGCGACCGCCTCCTCGACCCCGAGGCGGGCCCTGTCCCGGTCGTCCGGGTGCAGCAGGCCCTGCATCGCCGTCCAGGTCATGTGCGTCCCCTGCGGGACGCCGAAGATCTCGGCCGCCCGGGGGGAGAGCGTCACGATGTCGGTCGTGGCGTCCCAGCCCCAGTCGCCCATCTCGGCGGCCGCGAGGGCGAGATTGAGACGCTCGGCGGCGCCACGGAGCTCCTCCTGGGCCCGCTTCAGCCCGGTGACCTCGGTGGCGACGGCGCACGCCGCATACGCCTCCCCCTTGTCGTCCCACAGGGGGAACTTGACCGTCAGGTAGGTCCGGGTCACGCCGTCCCGCGTGAACGACTCCTCGTACGTGCGGGGCCGTCCGGAGGCGATGACGGCCGCGTCGTCCTTCGCGAAGCCCTCGGCCACCTCGGCGGGGAAGAAGTCGAGGTCGGTCTTGCCGAGGAAGTCGCCCGCCGCGCGGCCGACGAGGTCGGCGAGGGCGCGGTTCGCGAGCAGGTAGCGGCCCCTGCGGTCCTTGGCGAAGACGCACGCGGGCGTGTGATCGACCACGGCGGCGAAGCGGGCCTCCGCGTCGCGCAGGGCCCGCTCCACCCGCCGGCCCTCGGTCACGTCCAGGATCGCCCCGACGTACCCGACGACGCGGCCCTCGGCGTCCACCTCCGGGGCGTAGGCGCACCGCATGACCCTGGGGCCGATGCCGCGGTAGGGGATCTCGACCTCGAATTCGACACGCCTGCCGGCGAGGGCCGCGTCCACGTAGGGGGCGAGGACGGCGGCGGCCCCCTCGCCCAGCACCTCGGCGATTGTCCTGCCGATGATGTCACGCGGGTGCAGGCCGAAGCGGGTGGCGTAGGGCAGGTTGACGAACTTGAAGCGCCGGCCGGTGTCGAGGTGGGCGAGGAGGACGGGGGCGTTGTCCGTGACGAGCTGGAGCTGGCGCTGCCAGGCGCGGGCGGCCTCCTCGGCGCGGCGCTGCTCGGTGACGTCCCGGGTGAAGCAGCGGGTGTGGATGAAGCGGCCCCCCTCCCACAGGACGCTGGAGTCGATCACCACGTCGCGGAGCGAGCCGTCCTTGTGCACCATCCGCGCCGGCCGGCCGTGGATCTTCTCGCCCGCCCGCAGCCGATCGAGGATATCCCCGATCACGTCGGCGTCGGCGTGGAAGTCGGCGATGTGCCTGCCGACGTACTCCTCGCGCGCGTAGCCGAGCATGTCCAGCTCGGCCCGGTTGGCCCGCAGGATCACCCCGTCGGGGCCGACCCAGTGCAGGCCGACGGTGGCGTTCTCGAAGAAGTCGGCCAGGTCCTGCTCGCTGCGCCGTACGCGGCCCTCGGCGTGCTTCCGCTCCGTGATGTCGCGGGTGATGACCGCCGTGCCGGTGAGCCGGCCCGCCGCGTCCTTGATCGGGGAGTAGCTGACCGAGACGTCGATCAGCGCCCCGTCCTTGCGCCGCCGCGTCGTCTCGAAGTGGTCGAGGCGTTCGCCGCGGTGCAGCCGGGCGGCCGCGTCATGGACCTCGTCGGCCCGCCCGTCGGGGACGAGCACGGAGAAGGGCCGGCCGATCACCTCCGCGGCGGCGTACCCGTAAATGCGCTCCGCGCCCGCGTTCCAGCTCGTGATGGCCCCTCCGAGGTCCTTCGCGATGATGGCGTCGTCGGAGGACTCGACGATGGCGGCCAGGCGTCGGCGGGTCTCTTCGGCGCGGCGCCGCTCGCTGACGTCGCGGAAGACGAGGACGACGCCGACGAGGCGGGCGCCGTCCTTGATCGGGGCGGCGCTGTCGTCGATGGGGCGCTCGGACCCGTCGCGTGCGATGAGGATCGTGTGGTTGGCCAGGCCCACCACGGCCCCCTCCTGAATGACGCGGGACACCGGGCTCTCGACGGGCCGGCGCGTGTGCTCGTTGACGATGCGGAAGACCTCCTCCAGCGGCCTCCCGCACGCCTCCCCGGACGTCCAGCCCGTGAGGGCCTCCGCGGCCGGGTTGAGGGAGGCCGCACGTCCCACCGCGTCCGTGACGATCACGGCGTCGCCGATGCTCGCCAGCGTGGTGCGCAGCCCTTCACGCTCGCGGGCGGCCTCCCCGGCGTCCGCCTCGGCCCGCCTGCGGGCGGCGTGCATCGCCCCGCCGAGGGCCGCGATGCCGAGCGCCGCCCCCAGGTAGAGGCCGAAGCCGCCCACCCGCTCGGCCAGGTCGGTGGGGGTGTCCCGCGTCGGGATGAGGACCGCCCACGCGCCCAGCGCCCCCAGGAGGGCGGATGCGATGGCCGGGCCGAGCCCGCCGTGCCACGCGGACACGAGGACCGCGATGAAGAACGTGGCGAATGGGAACCGATCCCCCAGGACCGGGTCGAGCGCAAGCCGCGTCCCGGCCGCGAGGGCCGTGGCGAGGGCCGCTACTCCATAGCTGACGAGGGGCGAGCGGGGTTGCCGCTGCATGTCTTGCTTTCCGAGGCGTGCGTTGTCGGGCGGCTCGAAAGCCTATTCTAGGAAGGGCGGGGCGCGGCGGGCTTCCTATGATGACCCCGGCCCGGCCACGGAGGCCAGGCCGTCGTACGCGGGGGTGCCAGATGGTGCGGATCGGGATCGCCGGCATCGGCTTCATGGGCCGCATCCACTACCTCGCCGCCCGGCGCGTGGCGGGCGCCAGGGTCGTCGCCGTGTGCAGCCGCGACCGGGCCAAGCTCGCCGGCGACTGGACGAACACGCGCGGCAACTTCGGCCCGCCGCCGGGGATGGTCGATCTGACGGGCGTGAAGACGTACCCCGAGTACGCCGCCATGCTCGCCGACCCGGACATCGACCTCATCGACATCTGCACCGTCACGAACATGCACGCGCCCATGGCGATCCAGGCGCTGAAGGCCGGCAAGCACGTCCTCGTCGAGAAGGCCGTCGCCCTGGACCTCGACGAGGCCGCCTCGATGGTCGCCGCCGCGAAGGCCGCCGGCAAGCTGCTCATGGTGGCGCACGTCCTGCCGTTCTTCGCCGAGTTCAAGTTCGCCGCCGAGGCGGTGCGATCCGGCCGCTACGGCAAGCTCCTCGGCGGGCACCTGAAGCGTGTCATCTCGCGGCCCGACTGGTCGGCGGACATGGCCGACGCTGCCAAGACCGGCGGGCCGGCGGTGGACCTGCACATCCACGACACGCACTTCGTCGGCCTGATCGCCGGCATGCCGGGGCACGTGTCGTCCACCGGCCTGGAGCGGGGCGGCGCGGTCGAGTACCTGACGACCAACTACCTGTACGCCCCCGGCGGGCCGGCGCTGAGCTGCTCGTCCGGGGCCGTGGCGATGGCGGGCCGCCCCTTCGTCCACGGGTACGAGCTGTACCTGGAGAAGGCGACGCTGGCTTATGACTCCGGCGGCGTGCCGCTGACCGTGTTCACGGCGGACGGGGCGGAGCAGCCGGCGCTGGGGGCGGGCGACGCCATCGACAGCTTCGCCGACGAGATCGGCACGGCGGTGCAGGGCGTGCGTGACGGGAAGGAGCCGGCCCTGCTGTCGGGCCAGTTGGCCGCCGACGCGCTGGCGCTGTGCTTCCGCGAGATCGAGTCGGTGCGCCAGGGCAAGCCGGTGATGGTCCGCCAATAGCACGCTGGGTGAGTGCGTCCTGGCTCTGGGTGGAGGATGGACGCCAGCCAGTGAGGGGAACGAACCGGGAGAGGCCAGGTTCAAGGGCGGGTAACAGGCCGGCGCCGTTCCTGTGCAAGTTGCTGTGCAGATCGGTCACCCCCCCCCTCCGTGGGTGTTACCTCCTCCGCTCTGACCCTGAGCCACGCCTTGGGGAAACGAACTGTGCCGCCGCAAAGGCCCATCGTGTCCGATCTCCTCCCGACGCTGCGCGGAACCTGGGCGCGCCTGCCGTCGGCGGCAAGCCGCCTCGTCCGCGACGGCCTGGGCCTCGTCGTCCCGCGCAACGAGGTCCTCCAGGCGGACCTCCGCGCCGCGGGCATCGAGCCAGTGGACGGCGAGGGCCGCCACGCCGACTTCCACGCCCTACGCTACACCTTCTGCCGCCTCATGGGCGAGGTGCTGCCGATCCAGAAGGTGAAGGTGTTGATGCGGCACTCGACCATCAAGCTGACCGCCGACCCGCACACCCAGCTCGGGATCGATGGCCTGAGAGGTTGTGAATGAAACGGGCGTTGATAGGAATAGGGAGGATACGGC
>CAZVZK010000155.1:0-23849 GCA_964630925.1 uncultured Alcaligenaceae bacterium | reverse complement strand
CTGCTCGTCGTTGTTCTTCGCAACTCTCTCTTCCGCCACCGTGTTTTCAAGGAGCCTCGGACCCGGGCGTCACGGCCCGGTTCCGAAAGGGTAGGTAGTTAGATGCCGGCCGTCCACGAAGGATTCACCGATTCCGCGCCCCCGTCGCATCGGCGTCCGCTTTCTCGTTGCGGTGCGTTGTCCTCTCCGATAGGATCTACGGTGTCCCGTCGGGGCAGCCCTCTCCGGCCCCGACGCGGTACGGCCTCTCGGCAGCCGGCAGGCCACTTCTCGGCCCCTCGCCGGCCCTCGATCCCAGGAGTGTCCCATGCTGCGCCGCCTCTGGATGGTCCCACTCGCGCTGCTGCCGTTGGCCCTCGGGGCCGTCTTGCAACCGACCCTCGAGGGCGCCCCCGCCCCGGTCATCAAGCGGCCGAGGATGGAGGTACTCTTCTGCATCGATACGACGGGCAGCATGTCGGCCATCGACGGGGCGAAGGCCAAGATCTGGGGCATCCTCAACCAGATCGCGGCGGGCAAGCCGCAGCCGGAGCTGCACGTGGCCCTGGTCGCCTTCAAGGACAAGAACGACACGTACGTCACCAAGCTCCACGAGATGACCAACGACCTCGACCAGCACTACATCGACCTCAAGGCCCTGACGGCGGACGGGGGCGGCGACACCCCGGAGTCGGTCAACCAGGCCCTCGATGACTCCATCAACAGGATCAAGTGGAGCGAGAACAAGCAGGTGATCAAGGTGATGTTCCTCATCGGGGACGCGCCGCCGCACATGGACTACACGGACGACGTGAAGTATCCGGTGACGTGCAAGAAGGCGCGCGAGAAGGGCATCATCATCAACACCATCCAGTGCGGCGACGATGCCGAGTGCACCAAATACTGGAAGGACATCGCCGAGCAGGGGGGCGGCGTCTTCGCCCGCATCCCGCAGACGGGCGGGACGCGCTCGTTCACGACCCCGCAGGACCGGCGCCTCGCCGAGATCAACGCCGCCCTGGTCAAGTCAATCCTCGTGTATGGCGACGCGGTCAAGCGCGACGCCAGCAAGCGCAAGGCCGAGGCCGCCCGCACGATGCCCGAGGAATCGGCCGCCGAACGGGCCAGCTTCTCCGCCAAGGAGGGGCGCGTGGCCGTCTACGACCTCCTCGACAACGTCCGCCTCGGACAGGTCAAACTCGCCTCCCTCAAGGCCGAGGAGCTGCCCGACGAGCTGCGCGGCCTCGACGCCAAGGAGCGCGGCGACTTCCTCGACAAGGTGGCCTCCGAGCGCGGCAAGCTGATCCGCGAGGCGGCGGACCTCGACCGCGCCCGCATGGCGTACATCGCCAAGGAGATCGCCAAGAACAAGGACAGCTTCGACGCCCAGGTGATGGAGATGCTCCGCAAGCAGACGCTCCGCCGCATCCGGTATTGATCGGCCCGCCAGGGTGCCATTGCCCCGACGTGCCGCTCGCGGGTATCCTGCCACCCGGCCACGGAGGGCCGTCGGATGGGGCTTCTGCGCGACCTGACACGCCGGGTGCTGACGATGTGGCACGCGCCGTCCCACTGGCGGTTCCGCGCGGGGACCATCGACCGCCGCCTCTTCCGCGATGTCGTCGTCGGCAACGAGTATCGCCTTCGGTCCTTCGCGGCGAACGATCTGATCCTCGACGTCGGCGCTCACACCGGATCCTTCGCTCTGGCCGCCCTGCGCCGCGGCGCGGGCCGCGTCGTGTGCTGCGAGCCGTGCCCGGACAACTTTGCCGTCCTGCGGCACAACCTCGCCCCGTTCGGAGGCCGTGCCGTGCTGCTCAACTGCGCGGTGTGGCGCTCCGACCGCCCCGAGGGGCGGCTCCATCTGCATAACCCCGTCGATCCGCGCAACACCGGCGCCGTCCAGGCCCGGCCCGACGGCGACGGCCCCGCCGCCGACGCCGTACCCCTCGACGACCTGCTCGCGGAGATCGCCGCCGGACGCCGCGTCCGCCTGATGAAGCTCGACTGCGAGGGGGCCGAGTGGCCCATTCTGTTCACGTCGTCGCGCCTCGCCTGCGTGGACGAGGTGTGCGGCGAGTACCACCTGCCGCCACTGGCCGGCCCCTGGCCCGGCGTGCCGGAGCCGACGCCCGCGGCGCTCCTGGCCCGGCTGGCGGCGCTGGGATTCGAGGCCGAGGCGTCGCCCTGCCCGCGCTCGCCGCTGCCGGTCGGCACCTTCCGCGGCACGCGCCGCGCCGTCAAGCGGGCCGCGTGATCTCATCCAGCGCCGCGAGGACGCGGGTGGCCCCGGCGGCGCGGAGCGTCTGGGCGCTCTCGGTGCCGGTGGCCACGGCCCACGTCTCGACGCCGGCGGCCCGGCCCGTCAGGACGTCGACGGTCATGTCGCCGACGTACAGCGTCTCCGCCGGGGTGACGCCGAGACGCCGCATCGCCAGGAGGAGCATGTCGGGCGCGGGCTTGTGCCGCCCGGCGTCCTCCGGGCCGAGGAGAGCCGACAGCAGCGGGGCCAGGCCGAAATGCTCGGCGATGACGTGCGTGAAGGCGATGGGCTTGTTGCTACAGATGCCCAGGCGCACGCCCCGTCCGTGCAGCGTCTGAAGGGTGTCGATCACCCCCGGAAGCAGCACCGTCGCCTCGCGGATGACCGTGGGGTGGTGCTCGGTGTAAGCGGCGAGGTTGTCGGCGGGGTCGCCGGCGGGGACGGTCTCGGCGAGGAGGACGCGGGCGCCGCGGCCGACGCGGCGTTTCACATCGTCGAGCGGCAGGGGGGCGAGGCCGCGCAGGGCGCGGACGTGGTTGACGCTGGCGGCGATGGCGGGGAAGCTGTCGATGAGCGTCCCGTCGAGGTCGAAGAGAGCGGCCTTGAGCATCGGCGTCGGTCCCTCACGCCAGTGGCAGCTCGAGGCGGAAGCAGACGCCGCCCTCGGCGGGGGCACGCAGCGACAGGCGCCCGCCCAGCAGCCGCGCCCACCGGCGGGCCAGGGCCAGGCCCAGGCCGACGCCGCCGGTGGCGTCGGAGGCGGCGCCGCCGCGGCGGAAGGCGCGGAAGACGGCGCGCTGTTCGGCGGCGGGGATGCCGGGGCCGCGGTCCTCGACCTCGAAGAGGAGGCGTTTGGCCTCGACGCGGGCGCGCAGCCAGAGGCGGCGGTCCTGGGCGTCATGCGTGTATTTGCAGGAGTTGTCGAGCAGGTTGCCGAGGACCTGGGCGAGCAGGCACAGGTCACTCTGGGCGATGGCCCCCGCCGGGGCGGCGTTCTCGACCACCAGCTCCTTGTTGGAGGTCTCGCAGCGGACGCGCCAGGCGTTCTGAACGTCGGTCAGCAGGGCGGCCACGTCGAGCGGGGCGGGGGACAGGCGGGGCTCATTGCCTTCGAGCCGCGAGTAGTCCAGGACGTTGGAGACGAGGCGGTTGAGGCGGTCGGTCTCGGCGTGGAGGGTGCGCATGTACTCCAGGCGCTGGGCCTCGTCCTTGACCATGCCGCCGAGGAGCATGTCGAGGTAGAGGCGGAGGGTGGTGAGGGGGGTGCGCAGCTCGTGGGTGACGGAGGAGACGAAGCGGCCGCGGCTGGCGGAGAGCTGCCACAGGCCCCAGCCGCCCAGGCCGACGGCGGTGAGGGCGACGAGGGCGGCGATCCAGGCGAGGAGGAGGCCGACGCGCAGCCCGGTCCAGCCTGGGGCCTCCGCGGGGGGAACGGGGCCGGGGTCGAGGCGGAAGGGGAGGGAGGCCATCGAGAGCTGTAGCATCTCCGCGGAGGGCTCGCGGATGGGGTGGAGGCTGGCGTCGGGGAGGAGGTCCTGGACCTCCTCGCAGAAGACGCAGGAGAGGCGTTTGGCGTCGAGGAGGACGCCCTGGCACACCTCGCGCTCCTCCAGCTTGACGAGGCGGAAGTAAAGGAGGCGGCCGCCGACCCAGGCCCCGGCGTGGGGGCTCATGTGGACCTGGACCTCGGCGCTGGGCGGGAAGCGTTTGCCCGTGATGGTCGGCGGCTCGGCGCGGCCGAGGCGTCCGACGCCGCCGGAGAGGCCGGGCGTGGGGGCGGGGGCGTAGGGGCCGGGGCCGGGCAGGGTGCCGCCGCCGGGATTCTGCTGGGCGGGTGGCGGGGCCGGGATGGGAGGCGGGTTGGTGTAGCCGGGCGGGGCGGGGGTGACGGCGGGGGGCTGTTCGCGCTGGTCGCGGAGCTGGAGGAGCCACTCGGCGCCGTTGGCGGCGCAGCCCATCGCCAGCTCGCGTTTGACGACCGCGAAGTTCTCCTTGACGGGGTTGACGAGGCGGGACTGCACCCCCCTCCGCGCCCCGAAATCGCGCCACGCCTGCGTTTCGTAGTAGTTGAGGGTGTTCGCCGTGCCGATGTTGTCCTGCTCAAGTTTGGCGAGGAGGACGCGGTTCTGGATGGTGGCCGGCTTGGTGTGGAAGCGGGCGGCGGTGAGGAGGCTGGCGGCGGGCAGGTCGGACGCGAGGGCGTCGAGGAGGTGCTTGCGTTCCTTCGTGGCGTTGGACAGGTCGAGCTTGAGGACGGGGCGGCGGAGGTTGTGGTCGAGCTGGGGCGACAGGACCTGCGGCGACTCCCAGCCGCTCAGGTCGGTCTGGAAGTGAAGGAGCATCCACGGCTCCAGGGGTGCGGACAGCAGCGGGGACGGCTCCAGCACCGAGCCGGCGGGCCACCGCTGGGCGACGTTGGACAGGGCCGTCGGCGGGACGAAGAGGGCGCTGTAGTGGCTGAAGGGGCGGGCGTCCTCGGCGGCGAGGAGGGCGACCATGCGGCTGTCGAGGCGCCACAGGGCCAGGCGCGCCTTCTCGGCGTGCTCGGCGGCGGCCTGCTGCTCGAGCTGGGCGTTCTCCAGGCGCAGGGCGGCGAGGGTGGCCCAGCCCAGCCCGCCGGCCACCAGGGCGGCGATGGCCAGGAACCCCAACACGCCGCCCCAACCGCCGATCCAGGTCTTCATGCGCGTGCCGCTCCCCGGGGGCGTCCCCGAAATGCGATTGTATCACGGCGGGCCGCCGGTGGGGTGTAACCGGCGTGTAACGGCGAAAGGATGTCCAGGGGTGGGCGCGGCCTGACCACGCGGCGCGTTCGTCTGGCCCGAAATCGGCGGAATTCGGGGCGGCACGGTGATTGCCTATGGGACGTGACTCAATTTCAGGAGTGCCTTCATGCGATCCCTGCGTCCCGCGTTCACGCTGATCGAATTGCTCGTCGTGATCGCCATCATCGCCATCCTCATCGGCCTGCTGCTCCCCGCCGTCCAGAAGGTGCGAGAGGCGGCGGCGCGGCTGAAGTGCCAGAACAACCTCAAGCAGCTCTCGCTGGCGACGCACAACTACGAGAACACGATGGGCGTCTACCCGCCGGGGATGATCCCTCCCCCTCTGGGCATGACCTTCCCGACGAGCAACGGCTCGTGGGGCGTTCACGGGCGGATCCTGTCGTACATCGAGCAGGGCAACGCCGGCGCCAGGGTCAACACCGAGGTCGGCTACGATCAGCCGCCGAACAGCACGTCGGGCGTGCCGCAAATGAAGATCCCCGTCTTCGTCTGCCCCAGCGAGAAGTACGACAGGCCCCGGCTGAAGGCCGATCTCACCATCCACTCCTACCCGCTCAGCTACGGCTTCAACTTCGGCACGTGGTTCATCTATGACCCCATGACCGGCGCCGGCGGGGACGGTGTCTTCTACCCCGGCTCGCGGACCACGCCCGTGGGCATCACCGACGGGCTGAGTAACACCGTGATGATCGCCGAGGTCAAGATGTTCACGCCGTACTCGCGCAACGTGACGACGCCGCAGGCGGCGACGACCCCCGTGACGGCGTCCGAGGTGGCGGCTCTGGCGGCTGCCGCGCCGGACAAGAAGATGGGGCCGACGCCGAACGACTGCACGGGGCACACGGAGTGGCCCGACGGGGCGGTCCACCACGGCGGGTTCACCACGACTTTGTCCCCCAATACCGTGGTGCCCGTGACGCACAACGGAATCACGCACGACGCGGATTACAACTCGCGGCGCGAGGGGAGCAGCGGCACGCTGCCCACGTACGCCGCCATCACGTCGCGGAGCTATCACACAGGCGGGTTCGTGAACATCGCCCTGATGGACGGCTCGGTGCGGACGGTGACCTCGACGATCACGCTCGACGTGTGGAGGGCGCTGGGGACACGCGCGGGCGGCGAGACACCGCTCCCCTATTGACGGGCCGGGCTGGGCGGGCGGCACCGTGGCTGCGATCCGAGGGCGGCGACGGAGTGCGCGACGCCGGAGGCGATGCGCGGGCTGATGGGGGCGATGCTCGCCAGGGGCATGGCGGGCGACACCGCCGCCGCGCGCCTGTGGATGCAGTACGCCGGGGGCGGGCCCGGGCCCTCCGCCGACCCCGACGCCCTGGACGCGCACGAGCTGGCGCTGCGGCGGCAGGGGGCGACGCCGGAGGACATGAAGGGGCTGTTCGAGCGCCTGCCGGCGTGGATGATGTGTGAGCTGGCGCAGGTGGTGGCGGGGCACGTCCAGGCGCACATGGGCAGGACGCTGGCCGAGGGCATGCTCAGGCAGAGCGAGAATGAGGAGGCGGCGTGGAGGAGGGCAATGACCGCCATCTGGTGACACAGCCCGATGACAAACGGGACAGTCAGCCGCCGGGGAAGAAGGGCAAGGACGGCCGGAAGGGGGCGGCGCTGGCCAGCGAGGGCGCGGCGGGCGGCCCTTCTGTCGCTGACAGCCTCATCGGGGCCTCTCGCTCCCTCGTCGCACGGCGGGAGCCGTGCGACGAGGGGGCGAGAGGGCAGGCCGGGGGGCTTCCGCCGGCACGAAGTCGGCAGGCGCGGAGGCCCGCCGCCCTCCCGCTTATCACCCTGCCGGACAATCCTCCCGATCCTCGCGCCTCCCCGCTTCCCATCGGCATGCCGTGTGCGGTAGGATGGGGGTGTGCCCTTCGCCCCACTCCGGGGCCTGGCCGACCCCTCCCCGCGCGCTCACCCATGGCCAAGAAGCAGACCAACAGCCTCGCCGCCAAGCTCCAACGGCATTTCGGCTTCAAGCGGTTCCGCCCCGGCCAGGCCGAGGCCGTCGGCGCCGCCCTCGACGGACGGGACGTGCTGGTCGTCATGCCGACCGGCTCGGGCAAGTCGCTGTGCTACCAGTTGCCGGCGATGGAGTCCGACGGCACCACGGTGGTGGTGTCGCCGCTCATCGCCCTGATGAAGGACCAGGCCGACGGCCTGCGATCCCTGGGGCACAACGTGGCCGAGATGAACAGCTCCATCCCGGCCACGAGGCTGAAGGAGTACGAGCGGGCGATCGCGGACGGCGAGGCGGAGTTCATCTTCAGCACGCCGGAGCGTCTGGCCGACCCGGAGTTCCGCGAGCTGGTGCGGCGCAAGCCGGTGGGGCTGTTCGTGGTCGATGAGGCGCACTGCGTCAGCCAGTGGGGGCACGATTTCCGCCCCGACTTCCTGACGCTCGGAGACGCCATCGCCGACCTGGGCAGGCCGCCGGTGCTGGCGCTGACGGCGACGGCGACGCCGGCGGTGATCGACGACATCCGCGCGCGGCTGGGCATCCACGACGCCGAGGTCGTCCACACGGGTTTCTACCGCTCGAACCTGCAGCTCTCCGTGGAGGGCGTCTCCGGGGAGGGCGAGAAGCGGGAGACCCTCCTGCGCCTCCTCGACAGGGAGAAGGGGATCACGATCGTGTACTGCGCGACGGTGCGCACGGTGGAGGAGCTGACGGACTTCCTGGCGGGCAGGCCGATGGTGGCGGCGGGGTATCACGGGCGCATGCCGCCCAAGCGGCGCGAGCGTGTGCAGACGCGGTTCATGAGTGGCGAGCTGAATTGCTTCGTGGCGACGAACGCCTTCGGGCTGGGGATCGACAAGGCGGACATCCGCCAGGTGATCCACTACCAGTTGCCGGGGACGCTGGAGTCGTACTACCAGGAGGCGGGGCGTGCGGGGCGCGACGGGCTGCCGTCGAGGTGCGTCCTGCTGTACGACCCGGACGACACGAAGATCCAGCGTTTCTTCCAGGGCGGGCGCTACCCCGACGACACCGACCTCGTCAACGCCTACCGGGCGGTGGAGCGTCTGGCGGGCCGGCCCGACCCGCCGACGATGAAGGACCTGCAGGCGATCTCGCCGCTGAAGCCCGGGAAGATGAAGGTGTGCCTGACGCTGTTGACGGCGCAGGGGGTGCTGGAGCGGTCGGCGGGCGACCGCTACGTGCTGCTCAAGCCGGGGATGACGCGCGAGGCCGTGGCGGCCACGGGGCGGTCGTACCGCGACCGGGAGGAGCAGGACCAGGCGGCGTTGCAGCGTGTGGCGGCGTACGCGGCGGGGCGGGGGTGCCGGTGGCAGGCGCTGCTGGACTATTTCGAGGACGACGCGCTGCTGACGGGGCCGTGCCACCACTGCGACAACGACCCCGAGGAGCGCGACGAGGCGGCGCGGCTGGCGGCGCTACGCAAGAGCGTGGAGGCGATGGCGGGGCCGCGGCGGTGAGGTCACGCCGCCTCCGCCGCCTCGGCGTCCTCGCCCGGCATGCCGAGGAGCCAGCGTGCGGCGGCCGACACTGTGCCGCCGGAGAGGAACACGACGTACCAGCACAGCGTCACCTGGCTGAACCAGCCGATCTCCATCGTGACCAGGATGCCAAGGTGCAGCATGACGCCGGCGATCAGCAGGGGGATGCGCGTCCACTTCCACAGGACGAGGACGATGAAGAAGATCTCGAAGGCGAGGGTGCCCCACGTCAGGAGCTGGCACAGGGCGTAGGGGACGGGGGCCTGGGCGTAGGACCAGCGTGTGATGGCCACGTCGTTCATGACCCAGTACAGGGCGTTGCCGTCGAGCCAGTCGCCGCGCGGCCACCACGCCCCCGAGGCGTAGTGGGTCGATTTGCTGTAGGTCGTCAGGCCGTTGACCACGTCCAGGGAGGCGAGCCACGTCGGGTTGTCGAAGTGGAGGTCGTCGAGCTTGGTCAGGCCGACGAAGAGGTACATGAAGCAGACCTGGATCTGCATCAGGCGGACGCTCCAGGGGGCGATCATCACCGGTCCGGGCTGCTTGCCCGGCCAGAGCCAGGCGTCCACGGACCACGTCGCCCCGGCGGGCGAGAGCAGCAGGAGCCACAGGCCGTTGCGCAGCAGGAAGTCGCCGCCGTTGATGTACTCCGACAGGTAGTTGTTGAAGGTGGCGGCCATGAGGACGGCGATGAAGGTCGAGAGGCGGGTGAGGAGGCCGGCGGTCATCATGACCAGGGCCAGGAGGTAGACGGCGAAGAGGAGGTAGGCGCTGCCGGGCCTCTCGCCCCACTCCTTCCAGGCGGCCGTGGCGTCCTTGCCGACCCAGCCCTGCGCCCATGTCGGGATGCCGTGGCCGAAGGCGTCGGACGGCAGCCACTTGCCCAGGAGCGGCAGGGCGGTGGGGCCGCGGAGGAGGCAGACGCGGCCGCCGCGCTCGAGCCAGGCGTCGCGCGTCTTGCCGGGGATGAGGCCGTCGGGGCCGACGGCGGCGGGCAGGCGCCAGACGAAGCCGGTGAGGAGGTTGGCGAGGATGGTGAGGCCGAGGAGGATGCGGAAGGCGGCGAGGGGCTCGGCGCGGACCGGCTCGGTCCAGAAACGCCAGACGGTGACGAAGGGCGCCGCGAGGAGGCCGAGGAGGTGCGTCACCGGGCGAGCCTCCCGTCGGGGGTGAAGGCGGTCACGTCGCGCGGGTCCGGCGGGTCGTAGACGCCGGGCGGCTTCTCCGGGGGCGGGAACTCGATGTAGCGTTTGATGAGGACGATGCGTTTCAGCTCGCGCGGGTCATCGGGGTTGCGGTCCTGCCAGCGGCGGGCGAGGGAGCGGACGTAGGCGGCCCACATGGGGTACTCGTCGTTGGCCTCGCTGTCGATGCCCTTCATCATGTAGTCTTCGTACTTGCGCATCTGCCAGCCGCCGACGCGGAAGAAGCGTGCCGGGTCCGGCTCGTTGTCGGAGGGGACGGTGACCGAGGAGCCGTCGGTGAATTCGTAGCGTGTGCCGAGGAAGGGGGCGCGGCGGGCCATCGGCGGGGAGAACATGACCCAGTTCTGCTCGAAGCCGACGCCGTTGCCGAAGCGGTAGGTGAGGTGGTCGGAGACGCGGAACCAGGCGCCCCAGCGGCGCCAGAGCTGGCCGTTGGTCTCGCCGGCGTCGTCGAGGGCGTTGGCGGCGGCGAGGGTCTCCCACCAGCCCAATTCGGGGACGCCGGCGGATTCGAGGGAGATCTCGCGCCAGGTCTTCTGCTTGAACCAGGCGCGGATGGACTTGTCCCACAGGTCGAGGGGGTTGCGGACGACGAGGAAGAAGAGGTGCCACGCGACGATGAGGAAGACGAAGACGCCGCTGACGAGACGCCAGACGCGGGCGAGGAGGGGCGGAGGCGGGGGCGTCACGGCCGCGGGGGGCGGCGTGGCCTCGACCAGGGGCGTTTCCGATTCGACGGACAGCGGGAGGATGCCGGCGTCCGTTTCGGGTGTGGCGTCCATGGCGCGCGTTGTATCCCGCCGGCCTCACGGCGTCCACCCGCCCCGTAGAACATCAGGGGGGCCACGATGATTGACGCCGAAGCGTTCCTGCGGACGATCCGCGAGCAGCCCGACGAAGGCGTGCATCGCCTCGTCTACGCCGACTCTTCTTTGAAGCGACACCCGAAGGTCCGGAGTCAAAGGCGGGGCACCGCTGGAGGGGCGGGCGCGGAGTCGTAGGGGCCGACGCAGCCGACTCCCCCGACCCACACGGCCCGCGCGGCGTCACCATCGCCGGGGTCAGGCGCCTGCCCACGCCCGGTCGCCGGGGCGGTTCGTTTCCATCGCGTGGGGGGGTGTGAGGGGGTCAGGGAAACGAACTTCCGCAAGTCGCTCTGCCGCTTGCATTTGCGGCGGGTAAGTTCGTTTCCCTAGTTCATTTCCTTCACTGACGGGCGTCCACACGCCTCTATCCGGGGTGTCCGCACTCCGCGGGTCGTTCCCTTCACTGACGGGCGTCCATCCGCCCCATCCGGGGCGCGGCACCGCCGGCCCCGGGGGGCGAGTGAGAGGGTCACGCCCCGGCGAGCGTCCGCAGCCCCTCGCGGCTGGTCGGCAGGCCGGCTCGCTTGAGCAGTTGGTGCCACGGGAGGATCGCCCCCGGTGCCGGGGGGTTGACGTCGAGCCGCGCCACGAGCGCGGAAAGGACCTCTTTCTGGGTCGCCGTCAATGAGGCCGCGTCCGTCGGCCAGGGGCCGGCACGCTGGAGGAGCTGCTCGACGGCCGACGCCACGAACTTCCCGCCGGCCCGCAGGAGCCGAAGCATGGCCCCGATCAGGCGGGGGCCGTCGAGCAGCAACACGGCGGCATAGGTGCGGTGATCGACGTGGCCGATGGCCGGCACCCGCTCCTTCATCCGCTCCTGCTCCCCGGCGTCGAGCAGGACCTGAATCAGCCGCTCCGCCTCCTGGTGCGGCGTGTCCTCCTTCAGCCGATTCGCCACCGCAAGGGCCGCCCGCCAGCGCACCACCGGCTCGGGGTCGTCGGCCAGCTCGTCGATGAGGAACGGTAAGAACGCCCGCCGCCCGTGATACGCGAGCGCCGTCACGAGGCGGACCCGGCGGCCCGGATGGTGTTCTCGGGGGAAGACGGTGATGATCCGACGGGCCACGCCGCGATCACGCTCGCCGAGGAGACGTAGCAGCCGCGCCGCCCGCCCCACGGTATCCGGCACGTCCTCATCCAGGAGCGTGCGGATCAGGGGCAGCCGCTCGCGCATGGCCGCCACCACCACCTCGTCCGGCCCGCCGTAGCGATTGAACCACATGTCGCCACCGACATCGCGGAGCAGGCGGGCGGCGCGTCGGCGGCCCTCGGCGTCCAGATCCGGGAGGGCGTCGGCCGTAGCGATGGCCGTGAGCGCGACGAGGCCGGGGGACATGATAATTCCGTCATCGCTCGCCAGCACCTGCCAGATGGCACGGAGGGCGCGGCGCGACACGTCCGCCGCTCCGATCAGGTAGCGGCGGAGGAGGCGCGGCATGCGCGTCGCCCCCGGCTCCTGTTCCTCGTAGGCCGTCCAGTCGTAGCGCGTCAGGCGTTCGAGCATGCGGATACTCTACGGGGCGTCAACCCGCCCGCCGGCCTCGAGTCGTCATCGCGGCGATCTCCAACGTCACCAGACGCCGCACCACCTCGCCCGCCGACGGGCGGTCCTCCGGCTCATGGGCCAGGAGGTCATCGACCAACGCCGCCAGGGCGGGCGGGAACGTGCCGTGGGCCCGCACGTCCGCCGGCGGGTCGCTGCGGTGGCGGAGGATCGTCTGCCGCACGCTGCCCGGCGGGTAGGGCAGCACGCCCGTCAGCATCTCGAACAGCGATACGCCGAGGGAGAACAGGTCACTGGCCGGCTCCTCGCTGGGCCACTCGTCGCACTGCTCGGGCGCCAGGTAGTTGGCGGTACCGAGGAGGTAGCCGTCACGCACGAAAGCCGCATTCTCGCCGGGGCGGTGGGCGAAGCCGAGGTCGGTGAGGACCGCCGTGCCGTCGCCGGTGAGGCGGAGGTTGTCGGGCTTCATGTCGCCGTGCAGGAAGCCGGCGGCGTGCATGGCCGCCAGCGCCTGGGCGGCCTGGCGCGTCACCCACAGGGCGTCGGCCAGGGGGAGGCGGTAGTCGCGCTGGAGGCGGCGGCGGACGGATTCGCCGGGGAGGAGGTCCATGACCAGGAAGAGGGGGTCTTGCAGGACGTGGGCGTGGGTGATTCGCACGAGGTGCGGGTGGCGCAGGGCCAGGCCGACTCTGGCCTCGCGGCGGAGCAGCTTGGCGGCGGTCTCGCGATCCTCGAAGTCGGGGCGGAGCACCTTGACGGCGCAGGGGCGTCCCGACTCGGTGTCGCGGGCCTCGTAGACGGATGTCAACGGGCCGCCGCCGAGGCGCTGGAGCAGGAGGTAACCGGGGACTCGCGGCGGCAGGAGCATCCTTGCATCCCGGCGGGGGCGGGTGTACTCTTGACTTAGATCGTCCAGACGCCTCCCCGGAATCCACATCGCGCCCGGAGAACGCCCCCGCATGTCGCGCCGACTGCCCCTCCTCACCATCCTCGCCGGGGCCGCCCTGTTCCTGCCGTCCGCCGCCCCCGCCCAGGACAAGGACGCCAAGGACAGGTCGAAGGCCGTCGGCACGCCGAAGCCGGTCCCGGCGATCCCCGGCTACGAGAAGCAGACGATCCATGGCTTCACGCTGCTGATCAACGACGAGGTGTACAAGAACAACGACGACAGGAAGTGGAAGCGCAAGCCGATCGCGGTCCTGGAGGGGGAGCTGGGGACAATCGTGCGGCGGCTGCCGGACCGGACGGTCAAGGCTCTGCGGAACCTGCTGATCTGGGTGGAGTGGCAGGAGAGGACGGACCCGGACCTGGGGAAGGCGGTGGCGAAGTATTATGGGGGGACGGGGAACATCAGCGGGCTCATGCTACGCAAGGGCAAGCACCCGCTGAAGGCGCACAACATCGAGGTCGTGGACATGCTCTCGTTGACGCGGGAGCATCAGCCGTGGGTGAAGTTGGAGCGGTGCGTGCTGATGGACGAGATGTCGCACGCGGTCCACATGCAGGTCTTCGGGCGTGACAACCCCGGCATCAAGGGGGCGTATCAGGCGGCGATGGCACGCGGCCTGTATGACAAGGTCAAGGACGTGTTCGGGCGCGAGCGCGTCAAGCCATATTCCACGACGAGCCACGCGGAGTACTTCGCCGAGCTGTCGTGCGCGTACCTCGACAAGCTGCACTACTTCCCGTTCAACGGTGAGGTGTTGCAGAAGCACGACCCGGTGGGCTACAAGGTGATGGAGCAGACGTGGGGCACGCGCAAGGCCATCGACGCGGCCCTGGTGGCGAAGATGAACCGGCAGGCGAGCGCGCGGCTGGAGGCTGCGCACGAGATGTCCAGGCGTGGCAAGACGAAGGAGGCCATCGCCGCCCTGGAGTGGCTCCTGGAGGAGATGCCCGACGCCAAGGTCGCCCCCAGTGTGAAGAAACTGCTCGAGAAGCTCAAGGGCTGACGGCGGCATGGCCGATCCGCCGCCCCCTCTCCCCCGGTGCGACCAGATGACACCCGATCCCCGCTCAGGGGCACCCCGAGCCCTGCTGGCCGACGCCCTGGAGGCGATGCCGGACGCCGCCGCTCTCACCGACGCCGACGGCGTCATCCTGTGGGCGAACGCGGCCTTCCAGGCGCTGACGGGCTACCGGCCCGACGAGGCGGCGGGGCGGCCGATCGACCTGGGCGGCGGGGGCGGCCCCCTGCGGGACGCGATACGCGGGGGGCGGCCCTGGCACGGCGAATTGCCGGGGAGGCGGAAGGACGGGTCCACGTTCCACGAGGCGGCCTCGCTGACGCCGCTGGGCGGGCGCTGGCTGGCGGTGCGGATGGACATCACGGCACGCAAGGTGGCCGAGCTTAAGGCCCGCGATGAGGCGGAGCGGTTCGACCTGGCGCGGGCGGGGGTCGCGCTGGGCGTCTGGGACTGGGATGTCGTCACCGGGGTGACCTGCTGGGACGAGGGGCTTTACCGGCTGTTCGGCCTGGAGCCGTTCAGCGTGCCGGCGAGCCTCGAGGCCTTCAGCGCGGTGTGCCACCCCGACGACTTCGAAGCGGTGATGAAGGCGCTGGAGGACGCCATCGCCGGGGTGCGCCCCTATGACATCCAGTTCCGCATCCCGCTGGCGGGTGGCGGGATGCGTCACCTGATCGCCAACGGCACCGTGGTCCGCGACGAGGCGGGGAGGCCGCTGCGGATGGCTGGCCTGAACATCGACATCACGTCCGCGGTCCGCACCAGGGAGGCGTTGCGCGAGAGCGAGGAGCGTTTCCGGCGCACCTTCGACGAGTCGGGGATCGGCATGGCCACCGTCGGGCTCGACGGGCACTTCCTCAGCGTCAACCGGGCCCTGTGCGCGATGGTCGGCTACTCGGAGGCGGAGCTGCTGGCGACCGGCTTCCAGGCCATCACGCACCCCGACGACCTCAGCCCCGACCTGGCCAACGTCGAGGCGTTGCTCGCGGGGCGGATCGCCGGGTTCGAGATGGAGAAACGCTACCTCCACAAGCGGGGGCACGAGGTCTGGGTGATCCTGACGGTGTCGCTTGCGCGGGGGGCGTCGGGCGAGCCGCTGTACTTCATCAGCCAGATCCAGGACATCACGCGGCGGAAGAAGCTGGAGGAGGAGCTGCGCCGCAGTGAGGAGCATTTCCGGCTGCTGATCGAGAACGCCTCGGACTTCGTGACGACGGTCCACGCGGACGGGACGGTGGGGTACACCGGGCCGTCGATCTCCAGGCTGGGCTATGACGCCGACGAGATGCGCGGCAAGCAGGTGCTGGACTACGTCCACCCGGAGGACGCGCCGGCCATCGCCGCCGCGATGGCGGAGTGCCTCGCCGCCCGCGGCGCGATCGTGAAGACGGAGTGCCGTCTGCGGCACGGGGACGGGTCGTGGCGGTGGGTGGAGAACATGGGGCGGGCGGTCACCGAGGACGGGGCCACGCACATCGTGGTGAACGCGCGCGACATCACGGAGCGGCGGCGGGCGGAGGAGGAGCTGGCACGCATCGCCCGCGAGCTGGCGGAGGCGCGGGACGTGGCGGACGCGGCCAGCCGGGCGAAGAGCGAGTTTTTGGCGGGGATGAGCCACGAGATCCGCACGCCGATGAACGGCGTGTTGGGCATGTCGGACCTGCTGCTGGGGACGGAGCTGTCGGCGGAGCAGCGGGAGTACACGCGGCTGATCCGGCTGTCGGCGGAGGCGCTGCTGCACGTCGTCAACGACATCCTCGACCTGTCGAAGATCGAGGCGGGGAAGATGGACCTGTCGCCGGCGCCGTTCAGCCCGCGCGAGGAGCTGGCGTCGACACTGAAGGCGCTGGCATTGCGGGCGGACCAGAAGGGGCTGGAGCTGGCGTGCGTCGTGGATCACGGGGTGCCGGAGGTGCTGGAGGCGGACAGCGGGCGGCTGCGGCAGATCGTGGTGAACCTGGTGGGGAATGCGATCAAGTTCACGGACGCGGGGGAGGTGGTGCTGGAGGCGCGGATGGCGGGGCCTTCGCGTCTGGAGCTGGCGGTGCGCGACACGGGTGTGGGGATCGCGCCGGCGCGGCAGGAGGCGATCTTCCGGGCGTTCGAGCAGGAGGCCGGGGACGCGCGGCGGCAGGGGACGGGTCTGGGGCTGACGATCTCGTCGCGGCTGGCGCGGCTCATGGGCGGCGGGATCTCGGTGGAGAGTGTCCCGGGGCGGGGCAGCACGTTCCGGGTGGAGGTGGAGGCGAGGCCGGCGGCGGCGGTGATGCCGCCGTCGTGGGCGGATAAGTTGAGGGCCCTCCAGGGCCTCCGGGTGCTCGTCGCGGCGCCGAGCGCCGCGACACGGGCGGCGGCGCGGTCCGCGCTGGAGCGGGCCGGGCTGGAGGTGGTGGAGGCGGCGACGGCGGAGGAGGCGGCGGCGCTGGCGGGGGGCGGGCTGGCCGTCCGCGTACTGGACGTGGCGATGCCGGGGGCCGCGGGCCTGCCTGACGGGCCGACGGTGCTGCTGTCGGGGGTGGGGCGGGGGACGGCTTCCCCCGTGGCGGCCGTGGTGGCGAAGCCCACCAGCGAGCGCGAGCTGGTGCAGGCGGTGTATTCCGCCATCGCCGGGGGGCCGGTGGAGCGGGACAGGTCTGGGAGGCCGGCGGCGCCGCCGCGGCGGCTGCGCGTGCTGCTGGCGGAGGACGACCCGGTCAACCAGTTCCTGGCGTTGCGCATCCTGGAGCGGTGCGGGCACCGGGCGACGCCGGTGACGACGGGGCGCGACGCGGTGGCGGCGTTCCGGCGGCAGCCGTTCGACGTTGTGTTGATGGACTGGCAGATGCCGCACATGGGCGGGGAGGAGGCGACACGGCTCATCCGCGAGATGGAGCGTGGGCGGACGGCGCGGGTGCCGATCATCGCGTTGACGGCGCACGCCCTGGTGGCGGACCGGCGGCGGTGCCTCGACGCCGGGTGCGACGCGGTGCTGACGAAGCCGTTCCTGGCGGAGGACCTGGCGGCGGCGATCCGCGACGCGGTTCCGTCGGCTACGGGGTTCCGGCGCGAGGCGGCCCTGGACAACGCGGGCGGGAACCAGGCGCTGTTGCAGGGGCTGATCAGGCTGTTCCTGGATACGGCGCCGGAGTCGCTGGCGGGGCTGGCCGACGCCGCGGGGCGTGGCGACCGCGCGGGCGTGGCGGCGGCGTGCCACAAGTTGCGGGGGGCGGTGGGGGTGTTCGGCGACCACGCATCGGCGGAGGCGCTGTACGCGCTGGAGCGGGCGGCGCTGGACGGCGGGGGGATGGCCGGGCCGCACGCGGAGGCGGCGGCGTGCCTGGGGCGGCTGTCGGCGGACCTGCGGTCGGCGCTGGACGCGGCGGGGTGAGGGCGTCTCACGCCGCCCCCAGGCCGCAGACGTTCAGCACGTCGCGGTGGAACTCGCTGACGCCGCACATGGCCACGGCGCCGCCCACCTCGCAGGTCGCCCGCAGAAGGCGGATGTACAGGCCGATCAGGGCGGAGGTCGGCAGGTCGATGGCCGACACCTCCAGCACGAGGCGGTGGCGTCCGCGCTCGCGCACGAGACGGACCAGCTCCTCGCCCAGCTCGGCCAGCTCGGCGTCGCCGGCGAGGTGGGCCTGCGTCAAGGCCACCCGCGTCACGGCGCCCACGTCGGCCGCCTCCAGGTCCTGCCGGCACCAGCGCAGTGGCAGGCGTGTGCGGTCGTCGCCGGCCAGGGCGGCCAACGCCTCCGCCTCGGTGTCGAAATAGAGGATGCCCGGCCGCGTCGTTGTCGTCATGACCCGTCACCCCGCGTCGCGTGTACACTCCTCGTAGATGTGCCGCGCCTGCCGCCCGCTCACCTCGCGCCGCACCAGCAGCTCTGACGCGATCCGCTCCACCGCCGCCCAGCACCCCTCCTCGTCGAGCAGGTTCTCGACCTTGGCCAGCATCCGCCGTTCCAGACGCTCGGCCTGCCTGTCGCTGCCGGCCCTCTGGATCGCCAGCCGGCGGGCGTACAGCAGATCGCGGCCCGCCGCGTCGCGCCGGTACTCGCCGGTCCGCCGAGCCTCGGCCGCCATACCCGCCAGCGCTATCAGCACTTCCCGTTCCAGCCAGTCCTCGCTCGGCCGGAACACCGCCTTGCCGAAGGCGCAGATGCCCAGGAAGTCGCGTTTCGGCTCGATGGACACCTTGACGACGGGCCGGTCGAGGGCGAGGGCGGCGACGGCGTGCCCGGCCTCGTGGAAGGCCGTCGCGACGTCTTCCGGCGCCGGGTGTGGCCTCTCGTCGCTCACGGTGACGCCCCTTTGCACATGCCGGTGATGTGGCGCAGCATGTCGCGGACGGAGACGATGCCGGCCAGAGTGCCGTCCGTCCATACTGGCAGATGGCGGTAGCCTCCGCAATCCATCTGGTGCAGGGCGAAGGCGAGGGGGTCGGTGTCGCGGACCGACTCGGGCCTCCTGGTCATGAAGTCACCCACCGGGCGGGCGAGGTCCGCCGCGTCCTCCGGGCGGACCTTGAGGAGGAGGTCGCGTTCGGTGAAGATGCCCGCCAATCCGCCCCCGTCGTCCAGCACGAGCACGGCGCCGATGTCGTGGCGGCCCATGAGGCGTACGGCCTCCCGGACCGTGGCCGACGCCGGCACGGTGAGGGCGTCGCGGGGGCCGAGGGCGGCGACGGTCTCGCCCATGAGGCTGCGTTCGACGCGGTCGAGGGGGACGGGCCGGTCGAACTCGGACAGGTCGAGCAGGCAGCGCGCGCAGCCGTCGGCGCCGGGGAGGTTGTTCCAGTCGCAGGAGGGGCAGATCATCGGTCGCGCTGGCGCTCGCCGTAGTCAGTATTCAGTAGCCAGTAGTCAGCCTGAACAGCCGATGCCGTCCTGGCTGTCTGTCTTTCTACTGACTACTGTCTACTGGCTACCTCGCTGGCGCTCGCGCCAGCGAGTCAGGAGACGGTCCACGTCTCGTCGCCTGTGATGAGGGACTGCAAATCCCCGCGGCCCTTCTTCTGTGCCTCGGCGATCTGTGCCTCGGCCTGCTCGTGGTGGACGGGGCGGGACACGGTGCGGAGGACGCCGGCCACCTCGGGGAAGCTGAGGGGATCGCCGGGCGTGTGGGCCATGCGCGACAGCAGGTAGGCGAGGGTGGGGTCCTCGGCCTTCTCGTCGTGGTGGAGAAGGTCGTCGGCCTTGACGACGCCCAGCTTCACCACCTCGGGCGTCAGGCCGTTAAGGCGGATGCCGCGGTCGCGGTCCTTGCCGAAGATCATCGGCTTGCCGTGCTCGAGGTAGAGGATGTTGTCGGCCTTGACGGACTTGTCGGTGGCGTAGTCGTAGACGCCGTCGTTGAAGATGGGGCAGTTCTGATAGACCTCGACGAACACCGACCCCTTGTGCGCGGCCGCCTTCTGCAGCGTCGCCGACAGGTGGTTGATGTCCACGTCCATCGTGCGGGCCACGAAGGTGGCCTCGGCGGCGAGGGCGACCGACAGGGGCCGTAGCGGGGTCTCGAAGGAGCCGGTGGGGGTGGACTTGGAGCGGGTGCCGACGCGGGAGGTGGGGCTGTACTGGCCCTTGGTCAGGCCGTAGATCTCGTTGTTGAAGAGGATGACCTTGAGGTCGGCGTTGCGGCGCATGGCGTGCAGGAGGTGGTTGCCTCCGATGGACAGGCCGTCGCCGTCGCCGGTGATGACCCAGACCTGGAGGTCGGGGCGGGCGAGCTTGAGGCCGGTGGCGACGGTGGGGGCGCGGCCGTGGATGGTGTGGAAGCCGAAGGTGTTCATGTAGTAGGGGAACCGGCTGGAGCAGCCGATGCCGGAGACGAACACCATCTTGTCGCGCGGCACGCCGAGGGGGGCGAGCGCCTTCTTCATCTGGGCCAGGATGCTGTAGTCGCCGCAGCCGGGGCACCAACGCACGTCCTGGTCCGTGGCGAGGTCCTTGGGCTGCATCGGGAGAGTCGCGATAGCGGACATGGCTACTCCGAAGAGTTTTCAGTTTTCAGTTTTCAGCAATAGCGATCAGGGGTGGTCGTTCGCGATGGCCCGCACGGTGACGAGGTCGGGTTTCCAGCCCTCAGCCAGCGTTGACGGGGCGTCTTCGCTGAAAACTGAAAACTGAACACTGAGAACCCGTCAGCGAAGCAGCTCGAGCGCCCGCGCCTCGACCTCGCTGATGAGGAACGGCTTGCCCTGCACCTTGGACAGCGACACGCAGTCCACCAGGTACTTCGCCCGCAGCAGCATGCACAGCTGGCCGCCGTTCAGCTCGGCGACCATGACCTTCTTGTAACGCTTCAGGACGTCGCCGGTGTCCTTGGGGAACGGGTTGAGGTGCCGCAGGTGGGCGTGGGCGACCTTGTGGCCCTTCTTCTGGAGGCGGTGGGCGGCGGTGAGCAGGGAGCCGTGGGTGCCGCCCCAGCCGACGATGAGGAGGTCGCCCTCGAGGGGGCCCTCGACGGCCAGGGGGGGGATGTCGTCGGCGATGCCGGCGATCTTGGCGGCCCGCGTGTTCACCATGTGCTGGTGGTTGGCCGGGTCGTAGCTGATGTTGCCCGTCACGTCCTCCTTCTCGATGCCGCCGATGCGGTGTTCGAGGCCGGGGGTGCCGGGGATGGCCCACGGGCGGGCGAGCCTGGAGTCGCGCTTGTAGGGGAAGAAGGCGGGCTGGCCGTTCTTCTCGCCGTTGGGGGCCCTGGCGAAGTTCGGCTCGATGCGCGGCAGGTCGGCGACGTCGGGGATGAGCCAGGGCTCGGCGCCGTTGGCGAGGTAGCCGTCGGTGAGGAGGAAGACCGGGGTCATGTAGCGGACGGCGATGCGGACGGCCTCCATGGCGGCGGCGAAGCAGTCGGCGGGGGACTGGGGGGCGACGATGGCGGCGGGGCACTCGCCGTTGCGGCCGAACATGGCCTGGAGGAGGTCGGCCTGCTCGGTCTTGGTGGGCAGGCCGGTGCTGGGGCCGCCACGCTGGACGTCGATGATGACGACGGGCAGCTCGGTCATGACGGCCAGGCCGATGGCCTCGGACTTGAGGCAAATGCCGGGGCCGGAGGTGGCGGTGACGCCCAGCGCGCCGCCGAAGGCGGCGCCGATGGCGGCGCCCATGGCGGCGATCTCGTCCTCGGCCTGGAGGGTCTTGACGCCGAACTTCTTGAACATCGCCAGGTCGTGGAGGATGTCCGAGGCGGGCGTGATGGGGTAGCCGGCGTAGAGGAGCTGAAGGCCGGAGCGGTCGCTGGCGGCGACGAGGCCCATGGCGACGGCCTCGTTGCCGGTGATCTTGCGGTAGGTGCCGGGCTTGATCTGGGCCTTGGGCACGGTGTAGTGGACGGGGAGGGCCTCGGTCGTCTCGCCGTAGTGATAGCCGGCCTTGAGGGCGCGCATGTTGGCTTCGAGGACGTCGGGCTTCTTGCCGAACTTGCCCTTGAGCCAGCGCTGGGTGGGCTCGAGGGAGCGGTCGTAGAGCCAGTAGATGAGGCCGAGGGCGAAGAAGTTCTTGCAGCGGTCGGCCTCGCGGGTGGAGAGCTTGAGCTCCTTGACGGCCTCGCGGTTGAGGGAGGTGGCGGGGACGCAGTAGAGGCGGTAGCCGGCGAGGGAGCCGTCCTCGAGGGGGTTGGAGGTGTAGCCGGCCTTGTGGAGGTCGGCGGGGGCGAAGTTGTCCTTGTTGGCGATGAGGATGCCGTCGGGGGCGAGGTCCTTGATGTTGGTCTTGAGGGCGGCGGGGTTCATGACGATCAGCGCGTCGAGCTGGTCGCCGGGTGTGTGGATGTCGGTGGAGGAGAAGTGGATCTGGAAGCCGGAGACGCCGGCGAGGGTGCCGACGGGTGCGCGGATCTCGGCGGGGAAGTCGGGCAGGGTGCTGATGTCGTTGCCGAAGAGGGCCGAGGTGTGGGTGAGCTGCGTGCCGGCGAGCTGCATGCCGTCGCCGGAGTCGCCCGCCAGACGGATCGTGACGGATTCACGCTCCTCCAGCGGGACGGAACGGCCCGCCGGTGGGGCCAACGTATCAACGGTCATCGACAGAATCCTCCCAGGTGGGGAGGAAGGAGAGGAAGCAGGAAGGCGAGGCGGGCCGGCCCAGGGGCGGGGAGAGGGGCGTCCCGGCTGTCATCCTCCTTCGGCCCTTACTCCCGCTCACGCCCCCTCGCGTTGACGCGGGACCGCGTTCGGCTCGGGGGGCAGGCAGTAGATCGTGGACGGAAAGTGCTCCACCAAGTAGTGTACGACGCGCTTCACGGAAAGTACACCCACGGGGCGGCCGGAGCCGTCGAGGACGGGCAGGTGGCGGAAGGTGCCTTGCTCCATCTTGGCGACCGCCGAGGCGATGGGCTCGGTGGGGGTGACGCTGACGGGGCGGCGCGTCATGACCTCGCCGAGGGGCGATGCGAGGGGCCGTCCGGCGGCGACAAGGCGGAGGTAGTCGCGTTCGGTGAAGATGCCGGCCACGGTGCCATCGGGGGCCGTGACGAGGATGCAGCCGATGGCGTGTCGGCGCATGACGGCGGCGGCCTCGCCGGCCGTGTCGGACGGCGCGAGGCAGACCGGCGGCGTGGGGTGGAGGCGGAGGACCGACTCGACCTTGAGGTTTCGCGCCAGCTCCATGCGGCGGAGGTGCGGAGGTGGAGGGCAAGTGTATTGTCGGGCGCGTCGGCGGCGAGGCAAGCTTCCCACGGGCGCGGGGCGGCGGTATGATCTCCCTTGGGGCACGCTCCCGGCGTGCCCCCGCCACGAGCACGCTGGGAGCGTGCTCCACGAGAGAGGGCACGTCGCATGAAGCAGCCGACCGACAAGCCGCGTCCCTTCCCGTGGGGCTGGGCCGGGCTCGCAACCTTGATCCTCGTCTCAGTCATCCTCATGATCTACCAGCCGTGGATAGGGGCCGCCCCGGCGGGCGAGCCCGTGGCGTTCGACGGCGCGCGCTGCATGAAGTACCTCGACGCCGTCTGCGACATCGGCCCGCGCATCGCGGGGACCGACGGCATGGTGAAGCAGCGCAAGCTGATGGACAAGCACTTCACCGACCTCGGCGGCAAGGTGACGTACCAGAAATTCATGTCGAAGCAGCGCGGCAAGAAGTCCATCGAGATGCAGAACATGATCGTCTCGTGGCGGCCGGAGAAGCTCAACCGGGTGATCCTGTGCTCGCACTACGACACGCGGCCCGTGGCCGACCAGGAGCCGAACCCGCGCAAGTGGACGGAGCCGTTCGTGTCGGCCAACGACGGCGGCTCGGGGGTGGCGTTCCTGATGGAGATGGCCCACCACATGAAGGGGATGAAGTTGAAGGTGGGCGTGGACTTCGTGTTCTACGACGGCGAGGAGTACATCCACGACCCGGAGGAGGGGCTGGACAACTACTTCCTCGGCTCCACGTTCTTCACCAAGGCGTACGGCAAGGACCGCGAGCGGAAGTACAAGTACACGAAGGCGGTGCTGCTCGACATGATCGCGGGCAAGGGGGCGGCGTTCCCGAAGGAGCAGAACAGCGTGCTGGCGGCGGGGAAGCTGGTCAAGGAGGTGTGGGACATCGCGGCGGAGCTGAAGTGCGGGGCGTTCGAGAAGGGCCTGAGCAAGGTGGCGGTCAGCGACGACCACGTGCCGATGAATGAGGGCGGCATCCCGACCATCGACATCATCGACTTCGAGTACCCGCACTGGCACCGGCTGACGGACGTGGCGAAGAGCTGCGACGCGAAGCCGATGATCCAGGTGGCGAAGGTGCTGAGCGTGTGGATGCAGAGGCAGGAGTGACGGCCGGGCGAGCGGCACGGCGTAAGCGTGCCGTGTGATGCAGACACGGCACGCTTACGCCGTGCCGCTCGCCTCG
>CAZVZK010000154.1:0-23938 GCA_964630925.1 uncultured Alcaligenaceae bacterium | reverse complement strand
GTAAGCGTGCCGTGTGATGCAGACACGGCACGCTTACGCCGTGCCGCTCGCCTCGGGCATCAGTGTCTATGGGGGTGACGCCACCGTGAGCGTAGGGCAGATCGTCTTCGGCGGCGTCATCATCGCCGGCCTGGTGGCCGCGGCGGCGGGCTTCGGCGCGGTGCAGTGGGCGGCGCTGCGAAAGCTCGGGACGCAGCCGGACCTGCCGGCGGACGAGCGTTCGTTCGAGTGGTGGAAGGCGTGGCGGCGGCTGTTCGGGTGCGGGCTCCTGGTGGTGATGGCGGTGCTGCTGACGCTGCAGCTCGTGTACTGGGAGGCGCCGGCGGGGGAGTTCGCGGAGGAGCGGGCGGCGGCGGGGGCGAACGCGCCGCCGTTCACGGAGGACCAGAAGCGGTTCCTCCGCGTGTGGGGCGGGGCGTGGGTGGCTCTCATGGCGGCGCTGTTCGTGCTGCTGATGCTGACGGCGTACGACCAGTTCGTGAGCCGGTCGCGGGTGTGGCGTGAGATGCGCCGGCTTCAGGCGGACCGCCGGGCGATGATCCGCCGGCAGGCGGAGCGTCTGCGTCAGGAGCGCGAGGAGTGAGCCGGCGGCTCCTCCGCCTGTGGCCGCTGGCGGCGCTGATCGTGCTGGCCCTCGGGGCGTGGCTCTGGCTCGCGTGGCTGGAGTCGGGCTTCAACGCGCCCTATTCGCGCATCGAGGATGGGCTGTACCTGGGCCGGGCCGTCGAGCGTCCGCCGCCGGGCACTTCCGCCGTCGTCAACCTGTGCGGGCGAGCGGACGCATACGACGCCGAGGCGAGCCTTCACGCGCCGGTGTTCGAGGGCGGCAAGGAGCCGGACATCGAGTGGCTGCGGGATGTGGTGGCGTTCATCGAGGCGCAGCGGCGGGCGGGGCGGACGACCTACGTCCACTGCCTGGCGGGCATGAACCGCAGCGCGGCTGCGATGACGGCGTATCTGATGAAGTCGCGCGGCTGGGGCCGCGACGAGGCGCTGGCGTTTGTGAAGACGCGGAGGCCGCAGGCGCATCCGAACCCGACGTTGATGCGGCTGCTCTCGGAATGGGAGCGGAAGTTGGCGGGGCGTTAGTAGTTCGGCGTTGTTTGCTTTTAGACATCCGTAAACAGGAATGGCCTGGCGAATCGCCGGAAGTCCTGAAACGAAGGTCCACATTGACGCTGATCTTCTGGACGGATAATCAATATCAACCAAAGCCTAGTCGGCTTTGATGGAGCTGGCGGAGTTGGAGGGGACGGTGTGTTGAACGGTGCCGCCCGCCGGAGGCGGGCGGCTTTCGGTCTTTGTGAGGTGTGAGGACGCCGAGCGGCCCCGCCGGGCCGGCTTTGCGGCCGGGGCCGAGCGAGCGCAGCGAGCGTGGGGCCGCGCAAGGCGAGGGAGGCCGTGGGCCCTAGATGCTTCCGGGGCGAGCAGATTCCAGCAGCCGGGGTGCGTGCGGGATGGTCAGGCGCTGGGTTGGTCCCAGGTCCGAGTGCCGAGCCTTTCGGGTCAGGCGGGGACGAGGCTGTCGAGGGCTGCGTGCGGAGGCCGCGCCGTGGGCGGAGACGTGGGTGCAGACCACGAGAATCGCGGGGCCGGGGGGCTTGACAACGGCGTGGGCGTGGCGTGTGATAGACGGCGTGGCGCTGATGATGATGAGCTCGCCCCGGAGGCGCGCATGGCGGAGGCGACGGCCCGACCCCGGAACTGCTATTGCCGATCTGGGGCCACGCACTGCGGGACGTGTCAGGTGTGCGGCAAGCCCGGCCACGCTTGCCACTTCCCCGGCCCGCTGCCGTACACCGGGTCATGGTGCGACACCCACTACGCCGTCCTGTACGACCGAATGGAGGCGGCCGAGGACCAGTCGTCGCCCTACGGCTTGCGGGACGCCGACTGGGTGCACCTCCGCGCGCCGGGCCGCCGCCGGTGGCTGTTCTGGCGTGGCGACTCTTTCCTGATGGAGTTCCGGTCCCAGTGGCTTGCCCGGTACGTCGCGGTCGCCCCGAACGGCAAGGTGCGGTGGCGGCAGGAGCGGTGGGACCACCCGCTGTCGGCGTGGCTCTCACCGCTTGAACTGATGCGGGCGGCGGACTGGCAGCCGGTCGCCGCCGAGGAGTTCGAACGGGCGTGGGCGTCCGGGTAGCAATGGCCCGCCAAACGAGCCGCTCTACCTGAACGGCGGGGCACGACAGGTTTCTGAACCGTGTAGCTCACCGGTGCCCGCCGGCAGGTGAACTTGGTGTTCGGCCGACCAAATGGTGCGATAGGCCCCGCGGAGGAAAGAACCCATGAAGATGAAGCGGCCCATCTCACTTGCTGGTGTTTGCGCTGCGGTCCTGTTTGTGGCGACGGCCACGCACGGCTACATCACGGTGCCCAAAGAGCCCATCCCCAACAAGATCGCGCAGGCGGATTGCGTGGTCGTCGGCAAGATCACAGCGGTCGCGCCCAAGCCGGTCCTCGCCCGGCTCTATGGCCACATCGACGCGAAGGTGGAGTTCGTGATGGCCGACGTGGAGGTGTCCGAGCCCCTCTTCGGGCCGAAGGCCGCCAAGAAGGTCCGCGTCGCCTTCCTCGGGATCCAGGTGAAGTCAGGGGAACACAAGCCGAAGCCGGCCGTCGGCCAGGAGGGCTGCTTCTATGCCGTCAAGCACTGTACCGAGGACTTCTACGTCGTCCCCGCCGGCGGCTTCCACGACAAGTCGGGGAAGGACTTTGAGAAAGAGCTGGCCCTGACCCGGCGGTGCTGCAGGTCCCTGAGCGAGCCCGACACGGCGTTGAAGGCCAAGGGGCTTCAGGATCGCGTGCTGACCGCCTACCTGCTGTCCCTGCGTTACACCTACGCCCCGATGCGCTTGAGGGGCAAGAACGAGGCGAAGCCCATCGACGCCGGGCAAAGCAAGCTCATCCTGTCGGCGTTGGCGGAAGCGGACTGGGACCGACCCGCCGACGAGGCGGAGGTCTCCCCGCGGTATGCGGTCATCTTGATAGCCGAGGCCGCCCGCCAGGGCGGCGTCCCGATGCCCAAGTCGTACCCGGCCTACACGGGGGACAAGAAGAAAGACGCGGCGGCCCTGAAGCAATGGGTGAAGGACAACGCCGAAAGCTACCGCATCCAACGACTGGTTCCGGTCATGGCAAGGAAGGAGTGATCTGAGTCATTGCAAGTTCAGCCGCCAAACCATGACGATGCACTTGGCCAGGCCGCCGCTGCGGTTTCGCGCGGGTCAACATCCTCGCAGGCGGCCTGGCGAGTGAACGCGGCTGTTCGGGACAGGGGGCGAGGATGCTCACATTGCGTCCGTACCGGTCGGACGACGCGCCCGCCCTCCTGGCCTTGTTCCGGGACACCATCCGCCGCGTCAACAGCCGGTTCAGCGGCCCTCGCGCACCTTCTCACGGATGATGGCCACCGCCTGCCTCAGCGCGCCGTCGCCGGCGAACCCCATCCGCTCCACGATGGCCGAGACGGGCCGCACCACGAACCAACGCCCGTGCGCGGCCGCGGGCTCGTCCAATCCCGTCCGGCACCGCCCGGGCGGGCCGTACTCCAGCTTCACGCACGGCGGGGGAGCGGGAGGTCGAACGAGGTCGTGATCGCCCCGGCGCACAGCTCCTCGTCGTCCTCGCCCAGGTCGCGCACCAGCAGGACGGGACGGGTCTTGGGGTTGGCCTCCCGCATGTCGAGGACGCCCCGGACGCGGAGGATCGTCCCCGCCGGGTGGAGGACACTCATCGCCCGTCCGCCGGCACGGTCTTCCGGCGCGGGGCCATCGCTTTGAACGCGGCGAAGTCCAACGGCGGCATACGATCCAGCTCCTCCCGGGCCTCGCGCTCCCTCGCCTCCCGCCGACGCTTGTGTTCGGCCACCGGTCCGGGCACGGGGCGGCGCGCGAAGTAGTCGGCGATGGGCTCCAAGGGCATGGGGGCCGACCCGGCGTCGTCCGCCGCCCTCTCGCCCCACGCTTGCCGCCACGGGGCCTCCTCCCGCGCCGACTCCGCGAGGCTCGACGCCGAGAACGGACGGTACGCCTCCCACACGGCCCGGACGAAGGCGGCGTCCTTTTCATCCAACGGGGGCGCGGAGGTCCTTCGGGCCGACCACGCTGCCCCTGGCGGGCCGCACCGCGCGGACCACGGGGCCGCCGCGCCGTGCCTGGATCGGCTCGGGGAAGAGGCAGCACCCCCGCGCGGCCAGCGACCAGGCCTGGGCGTAGTAGAGCAGTTTCTGCAAGCGCGGGCCTGTCAGCGGGTCCGGCTCCGCATTCTCGAAGGAGAGCCGCACGAGCTCGCGCGCGACGGACAGGGCCGTGGACATGGTTCTCGTTCCTCCTGCCGGTGCATTCTTGCGCCGGATCCCCCTGGCGCGAGCCCCTGTGCCGCGCCCCCGTCACCCTTCGGAGCTGAAAGCCGAGTGCCGTGCGGCCTCTCTTGCCGTTAGGGGTGTTGTCTGCCGCGTCTGCATCCGGCCTGGGGTGGTAGGGCGTTGGGGTGGGTAGAAGGCCGGGAGCAGATGCCCGGCTCGTCAACGCCCCCGGAATGCTGAGCTGGGGCGGACGTTGCCTTCGGCGCGTATGACTACGCGCCTTGACATGCCTGTGACAGAAAGAACAATGGGGGGAGGAGGGCACGCCATGAATCCCACAATCCCGTTCGCCGACCCGCCGGCCGCGCCCCTGGCCCCGCCCGATGACCCGGCGGCGCTGGCCGGGGACGAGCAATGGCCGCGCGTCAACGAGCGCCGGCACGAGCTGATCCGCAAGGAGATGGAGGGCCGTATCTCGGCGGAGGAGCTGCGTGAGCTGGAGCGGCTCCAGGCCGTGGCCGCCTTGCGGGCGGCCCCGCGGGACCGGCAGCTCCTCGCGGGGATCGAGGACGTCCTCCGGCGGATCGGGGGGCCGCACGATGCGCCCGGCCCGTGACCCGCTGCCTCACCCCGACCCTTTCGTGTACCCGGCGTGGCCGATGAGGCGGAGGCACGGGCCGCGCGGTTACCCGGACGATTCGCGGTGCAAGCCGTTCCTGCGGGACGAGTTCGACTATCGGTGCGTGTACTGCCTGTGTCGGGAGAGGTGGTACCCCAACGGGGCCAACGACTTCGGGACCGAGCACCTGTTGCCGGTGAGCCTGGCCCCGGCCGGGCCGGCGGACTATGACACGCTGGCCTACTCCTGCTGCGACTGCAACTCGGCGCGTGGCAATCACGCGCTGCCCCTCGACCCCTGCCTCGGGCTGGGCCGGCACCTGGAGGTGCGCGAGGACGGGACGATCCACGCACTGGACCTGGTCGGGGCGGGGTTCATCCGGATCTGCGGGCTGGATCGCGGCCAACTCACGCGGTTCCGCCGGCACATGCGGACGCTACTGGCCTTCCTGGCTTCGCACCCGGAGGGGCCGGGCGCCGACCTGTGCCGCGCCTACCTCTCCTACCCCGATGACCTGCCGGACCTGTCGGTGCTGCGTCCTCCCGAGGGCAATTCGCGGCTCGGGGGGATCGCGGAGAGCGCGTTCGCGAGGCGGCAGCGCGGGGAGCTGCCGGGGGTGTATTGAGGGCACCCGGCGGCCGCGCCGTACATCGGTGGTTGTGGATCGAGGTGTTGTCTGTCGCATCTGCTTCCGGCCGGGTTTGCCCGGCAAAAGCGGATCGGGCGGTGTGGCGGGCGGTGCCGCCCGCCGGAGGCGGGCGGCTTTCGGTCTTTGTTTGGTGTGAGGACGCCGAGCGGCCCCGGCCGGGCCGGCTTTGCGGCCGGGGCCGAGCGAGCGCAGCGAGCGTGGGGCCGCGCAAGGCGGGGGAGGCCGTGGCGGATGGGGCGTAGGGAGGCCGAACGACCCTCAATGAACGTCACGGTCACCCGTCTCGGAGCGGTGATGGTTCGGTGACTTCCTCGCATCGGAGGCAGAAGGTCCTCGACCGTCGCCAATCCAAGTCCGACCCACAACGAGGGCACTCCCGCCGCTCGCGGCTGTCAACCGCACCGGACTGGGCTTGCTGGAGGTCCCACAGCAGCCCCTTGACTTGGAGCCCGAGGGCAGCGCCCTCAGCAAGCAAGGCGTCGTTGGACTCCGTCAGGGAAGCGACCGCGGCGCGGAGTTCTTCCGCTTCCGATTCCGACTCCACCCTGGCCAATTCCGCCGCCCTGAGTTGAGCTTGAAGCTGCGCGTTCTCGCTCAGGAGGGCGAAGTTCTCGCCGATCACCTCCGACAATTGCTGAAGGTGCTCTTTCTGCTGGGCGGCAAGATCGATCTTGTTTTCGGTCTCGCGGACCTGTCGTTGGTGTCGTTCCTCGGCCAGTTCCTCCCGGAGAGCCTCGACTTCCTCTTCCCGCTCCTGTCGGACGCGGTTCACCATCGCCTGCACCGATTCACTCAGCGTTTCCACGAACTGGCTCAGCATCATGAGCGTCCTCCTCAGCATGAACGATTCAATCGTAGCGAACAACCACGACCCCAGGCAACTCAACACAGATCGCCCCACACCCGCAAAGTGACAGGTATCGGGGTGCTGGCTACACAGCGGCGGTGTCAGCCCTGCCCTCCGCGTGGTGCCTGACGGCGGCATCGAACGCCACCCTTGGGTCAGGCCACTGCCACCAACGCACGCCGATGGAGGACATGGCAGACACGAACCACATATCGCGGAAGGGGCGGGGCGAGGCGACGTAGGCCGGTACCCCGCGTCCGACGGCGTAGCCGACCTCCGCGACGGTCCCGTAGCAATCGAGCGAGTCAATCCACGCGAACACGAGGTCGCTCCCCCGGATAGCGTCCAGACAGAGGCGGATGATGCCGCGATCCGTGGCTCGCTCGTGGGCCAACGCACCCATCTCCTCGAGTCTGTCGCAGTCGGAGGCGGAGAACTGGCCGTGCCAGTCCTCCTCACCAGACCTGAATGTAACGCCGTGCGCCGATGTCTCGCGCGGAGCCGGGTAGGGGCCGGTGTAGTGGTGCCCGCCGCGGATCACGCCGCGTGCGGTCGGCCACGTCATCTCTTCCTCTGGGTCGAACGAGATGGGTGGCACACCGTCGGGCCACAGTTGACGGCGCCATGAGGTGGTGCCACCGACGCCGGTGATTTTCCCGGCGAGGTAGACGGAGAACGGCGGCTCCCGCCTGATCACCCGGCCACCCGACACGACGGAGGCGATGACGCGAAGGAGGTCCGGGCACGGCTGGAACCACTCGCCCATGATTCGGTGCGACGCAAACCGCTGGTGCAGTTCGGCCTCGTCCTTCCGCTCGCCCGGCATGGCCGCCAGAATGACAAGCGGGATCTGGTTGCCCGTCTGGAGGGTCGCCGCCCTCGCCTCCACGTCGTTCTTGGCGTAGCCGATCTTGATGCCGAACCGCTCGCTGTCCTGAAGGAAGTAGATCACAAAACCCTCCCGTGACTCTCAAGACCTACCTGTTCGTTTCAGCCCTGTTGCGCCGCTCCGCAGCCGAATCAATGTCGTGCGGGGCCGTCGATGCCGTAGGCCCAGTGGAGGCCGGTGTTGAACCACTGGGGGGAGTTGGGGGCGGCCATCTGGCCGGCCAGCATGTGGCAGGTCTCGTCGAAGTAGGCGCGGGCGTCGGCCTCGGCCGAGAAGTAGCCGCCCTTCCAGCCCCAGTAGGTCCAGCAGCCGGCGAGGCGGCGGAAGACCTGGCGGCTGTCGCGCTCGCGCTCGTCGCGGGGGTCGCCGTCGGCGGGGACGCTGCGCTGGATCCACTCGGGGACGCCGCCCTCGGGGACGCGGACGGCGACGCGGGGGACGCCGGCGCGGCGGAAGTACTTCTGGGCCAGGATGTCCACGGCGACCTGGGAGAAGTGCTCGGGGACCATCACGTCCTTCATCTCGAACACGACGCTGCCGTCGGGGTTCTTGATGCTCGACGAGCGGGGGACGAAGTTGAAGGCGGAGAAGGGGTCACGCCCCTCGGACGTGTAGCGGCGCTGGATACGCATGGTCGCTCACCGGTGGTCTCGTGAAGTCGGCGCGGAGTCGCAGGGCAATCGTGCGCGACGCAGAAAAGTAAGCAAAGCACGGACTGGACTTTACAAGCAAGTCCAACCGAAGCTGGCTGCATTCCCCAGCAAAGGCGCAACTCGCGGCCGCTGCCGGATACCTCCCCCAGGCCGTAGAAGTGGGCTGACTCCTATCATCGTACTGTCACGTGGACTTTTTTTCACCTGCGCCTGCGCGAACGCCCACTTCTGCTTCGTCCGGCGGTGGCGGTTCCTCCCACACTGGATCTCACTCCAGTCCTACCGGCTCGGGATGATTCGTGGTGCTCGGCGAAAGACACGGGAGGGCGAGGCCCCTGCCGGGCCGATCGACACCTGGGGGCGCGGCGACAACGGTCATTCAAGGCGGATGTTTCGACCATCGTGTGGCTTGGCAGGGGCCTCGCCCGCCTCGCCCTCCCGGACACAACGAATCAACCCGATTCGGTATCAGTCCTTGTCCGCATCAACCAGCTCTTCCGTTCGCCAGTCCGGGTTCCCGTCATTGTCGGTGTACTCAGTGGCGTGGGGATAGAGCCGGCGAATGCCTCTGGGAGTGAGGCCGTGTTCCTCTTCCAACCGTTCCGCGGTGATGACCCAGAAGGAGCTGCGGGCCGCGCTGCCCTTCGCCGACATCATCCCCCCGCGCTGACCCGCGCCGCCGCCATCTCGCGCAGGCCCGGCCCACGCACCAGCGCCCGCGGCGGGGCGAAGTCGGGGTTGGTCAGCGCCGACACCTTCACCTCCACCCCGTGCCGCGACGCCTGCGAGATCAGCATGGCGTAGCCGCGCTGCCGCCGCGCCCGCGGCAGGAAACGCGCCGCGGCCAGGCCCGGCGCCGTCAGCACCGGCCCGCGCGCGAACTCCTCCAGGATGCGGGCCGCCACGTCGGCGGGCAGCTCCTCCTTCATCCGGTCCGCGATGCCCTGGCGCAGGAACAGGTACCCCGCCGACACCGTCTTGATCCCCCGCGACGCCAGCGCCGCCAGCAGCGGGCCGAGCGCCTCCGGCGTGTCGGTCAGCCCCGGCACCAGCGGGTCGATGGCCGCCTGCACCGCGATGCCCCGCTCGCGCAGGGCGTCGATCAGCGCCAGACGCCGGACCGGCGTGGCCGCCCCCGCCTCCAGCAGACGCGACGGCGTCTCCGCCAGCGTCGGCAGCGCCACCGTGAAACGCACCGTCGCCGCGTGCCGCGCGATGGCGTCGAGGATCGACGGCAGCGGCTCCCCGCGCGTCATCAGCCACGCCTCGACCCCGTGCGCCGCCAGCAGGGCCACGGCCTCGGCGGCCATCTCCTGCACCGGGGCCAGCGGCGGGAAGGGGTCGGCGGCGGGGCAAAGGTGGACGGCCCGCGGCCTCACCGCCTGCAGCTCGTCCCGCAACAGGTCCAGGGTGTTGGTGAACAGGACCGTCTCGTCGTGAGGGTAATTGGGGGCCGCCCGCACGGAGCAGAACGCGCAGCCGTGCCCGCAACCGCGTGTCAGGTTCAGGCCGAGGATGTCGTCGGCCTGCGCCAGGGGGGTGGCGTGCAACACGGGCCCGTTGCGGGCGGCCCGGATGAGACGTGGTGCGGCGAAGCCGTCGAACGCGAGAGAGGGTGGCTGCATGTCCAGGCATCCTGCGGGTGATGTTGGCGCATGATAGTACGCCCGTACACCAGGATTGACAAGCTCAGTTGCGGGCCATCCGTTCAGGTGGCGGCAAGGCCCGCTACGGCAGGACCGCGCCAGGCGCCCGATTTCCCCACCTCCCCCCACTTCCCCAACGTCTCCGGCGGGACCATCCCCTCGACCCACCTGGGCTGGCCCGCGGCCCATCCGGCCCCACCGCCCCCAGGGCCCTGGGCCTGTGCCCCGGCAACCTGGTCGATAAGCTCAACCTCGCCGACGCCCACCGGCCGCCGGCGTGCCGCGGCTGGGCCGCCCGACTCCTGCGGGCCTTCGTGTGGGGCGGCGAACCGGACATGGCGGCGGCGTACCGGCGAGCCGCGGGGGTGCCGACGATGGAGGACAATGAGGCGGAAGGCAGACACCGGCGCGGCGCGGCCATGCTCTGGGTGCGCCGCCTGCACCTGTACCTCGGCCTCCTCCTCCTCCCGTGGGCCGTCCTGTACGCCGTCACCGCCCTCCTGTTCAACCACCCGACCTGGTTCAGCGATCAGGAGCTGGCCACGTTCGGCCGGGGGCCCCTCGCCGGCACCCCACTCGAGACGCCGCCCTCCCCGGCGGAAATGGCCGCCGAGGTGGTCGCCGCCCTCAACCACCTGCGCAAGCCGGCACGGCCCTACGCCCTGCTCGGCGGCGCGCGGTTCTCGCGCGACTTCGCCTTCGCCACGGCGAACGCCGATGGGCGCCGGCTGAGCATCCTGCTCGACATCGGCGGGGGCGGCGGCACGATCCACGCCGCCCCGGCGGAGAAGAAGGCCGATCCCGCCCCCTTCGCCGTGGGGGGCCCGCCCCCCGTGCGTGGCCGGGCGGCCGAGCCCGCCCGGCCGCCCGAGGCCATCCGGCTGGCCGACCCGCTGCCGGAACGCGTGCGGGCGTCGGCGGCCGCCGTGCTGGCGTCCTTCGGCCACGAGGCGGGCGCCGTGACGGTGACCTCGGTGCCGGACCTCGTCTTCACGATGGAGGCCGACGGCGTGCCCTGGCGCGTGACGTACAACGCCACGGCGGGGTCGGTGTCCGGCGTGCCGGCGGACCAGCGCGAGGGCCTGTCGGTACGCCGCTTCCTGACGCGGCTGCACCTGGCCCACGGCTACCCGCACGCGGTGGCGGCACGGTGGTTCTGGGCGGCCCTCGTGGACGTGATGGCCGGCGTGATGCTGTTCTGGGGTGTGTCCGGCCTGCTCATGTGGTGGCAGATCAAGACGGCACGCTGGCCCGGAGCCGTGACGCTCGTGGTGAGCGCCGCGCTGGCCCTGACGCTGGGCTGGGCGATGCACTCCCAGCTCACGCCGTGAGACGTCACGTCGCGCCGAAGACCTGTTGGTACGCCGCCTCGCCGAAGCCGACGAGCAGCAGCCGCCCGATGCGCAGCGTCGGGGCCTTGAGGTTGCCCGTCGGCCCGAGGAGCGCCGCCGCCAGCTCGTCGTCCGTCGGCGGCGCCTTCATGTCGTACGTCAGCACCTTCTTCCCGCGCGCCACCACGACGGTATCGGCGGCTCGTGCCAGTGCCAGGGCCTCGTCGCGGCCCTTCTTGACCTTCTTGGCGTCCACGACCTCACCGGGCGAACCGGCGCGGATGCTCTCAAGGAACCCCTGAGACTTCTCGCACCCCGTTCACCCCTTGCGGTGATACAGCCAATCGACACGTGGCATGTGTTCGACCCTCTCGTCCTCGCTCTTTATAGGCCGAACCGCCCCGGCCCGAACAGGCCGATCCGGTGCGCCGTCCTCCCCTCCGTCACAAGATCCGCCAGGATCTCGCCGACGGCCGGCGCGAACTTGAACCCGTGTCCCGAGAACCCCGCCGCCACCGCCACGCCCTCCGCCTCCGGGTGCGGCCCGAGCAGGAAATGCCGGTCCGGCGTCAGCGTGTAGATGCACGTCGAGGCGTCCCCACGCGGCCCGTCCGCCGCCGGCAGGTATCCGCGCAGGAACGCCCGCACCGGGGCCTCGTCCTCGTCGGTGATCGCACGATCCACGTCGTCCGGGCCGGGCAGCTCCGGCGCCCCGTAGTGCCGGGCGACCTTCACGCCGCGCGGGTCCAACCCCGGCAGGCCGTAGAAATAGCCCCCCGGCGTCTCGGCGATGAAGACGGGGAACCTGTCGCGGCGGAACAGCGACGGCTCGGGGGCGCGGAACCAGTACGCCACCTGGCGCATCACGGTCAACGGCATCCCGCGCAGGAGCGTCGTCGCCCACGGCCCCGCCGTCAGGATCAGCCGCGCCGCGGTGTGCGTGCCGGACGGCGTCCGCACCTCGGCCCCACCCGGCCCCGCCGACCATTCCCGTACCGGTGAGCCCTCCAGGAGCAGCGCCCCCAGACGCTTCGCCTCCGCCGCCATCGCCGTCACGCAGCGGTCCACCGCGAGGACCCCCGCGTTCCGCTCCACGACGCAATCGACATCGTGCGGCAGCCGGAAGGCGGGCCAGCGGCGCACCACCTCGCCGGGCGGGAGATCCTCGATCTCCAGCCCGTGTTCGGCGGCGCTCCTCCGCACCCCCTCGACGATTTCGCTCCCAACAGGCCCGATGCTGAGACAGGGGCACTCGGTGAGGAGATGCTCCCCCATCGCCTGCTCCAGATCGAGCCAGCCCTCCCACGACCGGCGCACGAGCGGCACGTAGTCTGGGTGCTCGTAGTAGGCGTGCCGGATGATGCGCGAGTGCCCGTGCAAGCTGCCGCGCGTGTGGCCGACGTGGAATTGCTCCAGCCCGAGGACGCGAATGCCCCGCTTCGCCAACGCCCAGGCGGCGGCGGCGCCCATCGCCCCGAGGCCCACCACGATCACGTCCGCGCTGGCCATGCGCCGGCCCTCCGTTGCCGTCCATCGTACCGCGCCGGACAATGACCCTCCACCCCCGGAGCGACCCCATGCACAGCCGGCTCATCCTCGCCTCCCTCCTCCTCGCCCTGCCGGCCTCCGCCCAGGACGAACGCAAGTACGACGGCAAGACCATCGCCGAATGGTCCGACCTCCTCTCCAGCAAGGACCTCGAGGAGAGGCGCATGGCGGCGTTCGCCCTCAACCGGGCCGGGGCGGCGTCGGCGTCCGCCGTCAAGAAACTCACCAAGGCCGCCAACGACGAGGACCTGCACGTCCGCTTCCACGCCATCGGGGCGCTGGGCCGCATGGGCACGACGGGGCGCTCGGCCATCCCGGTCATCGCCAAGGCGCTCGGCGAGGGGCACCCGATCCTGTCGCGTCAGGCGGCGGCGTCGCTGGGACGCATGGGCAAGGAGGCCGCCGGCCCGGTGTCGGAGCTGCTGGAGAGCGAGAAGCCGTCGGTGCGGAGCTGGGCCGCCGTGACCCTCCGCCTCCTCGGCCCCGACGGGGCCGCCGCCGGGCCGGCCCTGGCCAAGGCGCTCAAGAGCGACAGCTTCCGCGTGCGGCGGGCCGTCGCCGAGACGCTCAGCAAGATCGGCCCGAAGTCTGGCGACGTGCTGGAGGCGCTGTCGAAGTGCCTGCGCGAGGACGACGACCCCGACGTGTGCCGCTTCGTCGCCTACGCCCTGGGCAAACTCGGCAAGCCGGCCCTGCCCGCGCTGACAGCCGCCCTCGCCGACAAGAACGCCGACGTGCGCTACCACGCGGCCCTGGCCGCCCGCGAGATGGGGCCGGAGGCGGCGGCGATCTCCGCCCAGCTCGCCGCCCTGCTGCGCGATACCGACGACGAGGTGCGGTCTTCCGCGTCGGTGGCGCTGGGCGGCATCGGCGAGCTGGCGGTGCCGGCCCTGCTCGAGGGGCTGACCGACAAGGACGCCGGGGTCCGCCACGGGGCGGCGGTCGGCCTGGGCGTGATGGGCAAGAAGGCGGGCAAGGCGGTGGGCGGCCTCCTGAAGGCGATGGGCGACCGCGACGCCAAGGTGGCCCTGGCGGCGACGCACTCCTTGGGGCCCGTGGGCGACCCGTCGGCGGTCGGCCCGCTGCGCGCCGCCCTCAAGGACAAGAGCGAGGACATGCGCCAGGCGGCGGCGCAGTCGCTGGGCGCCATCGGCCCGGCGGCCGACGCGGCGGTGGATGACCTCCTGGTCATGATGGAGGACAAGGGCGAGGAGAGCCGCAAGACGGCGACCATCGCCCTGATGCGCATCGGCAAGGCCGCCGTGCCGGGGCTGACGAGGAAGCTCGCGGAGAAGGAGACGCAGCTGCGCATCCTGGCGCTCGTGGCCCTGGGCTCCATCGGCGACGACGCCGCCCCGGCCATCGACAAGATCATCGCGCGCCTCGAGGACGAGGCGGCGGACGTGCGCATCTACGCGGCGCGGGCGCTGGGGCGCATGGGACGCACCGCCAAGGCGGCGGCGGCGGCGCTGCGCAAGGCGGCGAAGTCGGACGACCCCGACCTGAAGGCCGAGGCGGCGAGGGCGCTGGAGGCCGTCGCGCCGGACGGGTCGAAGGATTGAGCGGGCCGTGCGGACGGGCCGCGCGGCGAAATCCGGGCCGCCCCGCCCCGCCGGCTTGTGTCGCCGGGGGGCGTCGTGCGTACAATCGGGGGAGTGGAGGGCCGCCTCATGCTCTGCCGGCGATTCGCGATCCTTGCCATGTGCGGGCTCACCGCCCTGACCGGGTGCTGGCGTGCCAGCGTCCCCGACCCGGAGGGCTACAAATCATCCCGGCCCGAGCTGCCGCCGCTGTCGGTGCTGGTCGGGGGCCTGACGGACCCGGACCACGAGGTGCGCCTCGCGTCCGCCGTGTCCCTGTCGCAGCTCGGCGAGGAGGCCGCGCCCGCCGTCGCCGAGCTGGTGAAGCGGCTCAAGGACGATAGCCTCAACGTGCGCCACGCCGCCGCCGACGCCCTCGGGAGCATCGGCCCGGCGGCCTCGACGGCGACGGACGCCCTGGCCGCCCTCCTCACCGAGAAGGACCTCGACCTCCGCCGAACGGCGGCGCAGGCGCTGGGGCGCATCGGGCCGGGCGCCGAGGCGGCATCACCCGCTCTGGCGCTGGCGACGCGCGACATCGACGAGGACGTCCGCAACGCCGCCTCGGCCGCACTGGCCAAGATCGGCCCACGCACGGCCTCGCGTCAGGGCACGCCATGACCATCCGCATCGGCGTCCTGACCGTCTCCGACCGCGCCAGCCGCGGCGAGTACGAGGACAGGGGCGGTCCCGCCATCATCGACTTCCTGCGCGAGGCCCTCACCTGCGCGTGGGAGCCGGAGGCGCGCGTGATCCCCGACGAGCGTCCCCTCATCGAGCGTTCGCTGATCGAGCTGTGCGGCCAGTGCTGCCTCGTGGTGACGACGGGCGGCACCGGGCCCGCCCCGCGCGACGTGACGCCCGAGGCCACCGAGGCCGTCTGCGAGAAGATGATGCCTGGCTTCGGCGAGCTGATGCGGGCCGTGTCGCTCCGCTCCGTGCCGACGGCGATCCTCTCGCGCCAGACGGCGGGCATCCGCGGCAGCTCGCTCATCATCAACCTCCCCGGAAAGCCGGCGGCGATCCGCGAGTGCCTGCTGGCGGTGATGCCGGCGGTGCCGTACTGCGTCGATCTGATCGGCGGGCCGTACCTCACGACGGACGAGGACGTGGTGAAGGCGTTCCGCCCCAGGGGGGCGTGATGACGCCATGTTCATCGACCTCAACTGCGACCTGGGCGAGGGCTCCCCGTTCGACGCGGAGCTGATGCCGCTCATCACGTCCGCCAACGTCTCCTGCGGCGCGCACGCCGGTGACGCGGCGAGCATCCGCGCGGCGCTCGATCTGGCGGCACGGCACGGCGTGCAGGTCGGGGCGCACCCCGGCTTCGCCGACCGCGAGCATTTCGGCCGCCGCGAGCTCCCCGTCACGCCCCAGGAGGCGCGGGCGATGTGCGCCGCGCAGTTGCCCGCGGTGCCGGGCGCCCGGTACGTCAAGGCCCACGGCGCCCTCTACAACATGGCCTGCCGCGACGCCGCGCTGGCGCGGGCGCTGACGGGGCTGGGGCTGCCGCTGATGGGCCTCCCCGCGTCCGCGCTGGAGGCCGAATGCGGGGCCGCCGGGGTGCGCTTCATCGCCGAGGGCTTCGCCGACCGCCGTTATCGTGACGACGGCTCCCTAGTCCCACGGGATCAGCCGGGCGCATTCGTCGAATCCCCGGCGGAGGCCGTCGAGCAGGCGAAGCGGCTGATCGAGACGCGCGGCGTGGAGACGCTGTGCGTCCACGGCGACAACACGGAGGCGCTGGCGTTCGTGCGGGCGCTGCGCGAGGCGCTGGAGCGGGCCGGCTTCTCCATCCGCCCCTTCGCCCTGCCATGACCGCCGTCCTGAAGATCCTGACCCCGGGCGTGTTCACGCTGCCGGTGGACGCCGGCAGGCCGGGCACGCGCTCGCTGGGCGTGCCCGTCGGCGGCCCGGCGGACCGCGTGTCGTTCGCGCTGGGCAACCTGCTCGTCGGCAACGAGGCGGACGCCTGCGCCCTCGAGGTGACGCTGGCCGGCCCGACGCTGTCCGCCGATGTACCCCTGGCGTGCGTCGTCTTCGGCGCGCCGTTCGAGGTCACGACGGATCGGCGGCCGTTGCACGCCGGCACGACCTTCACCCTGGAGGCCGGCGAGGTGCTACGCATCGGCGGGACGCCGTCTGGGGCGCGGGCGTATCTGTGCGTGCGCGGCGGGCTGGACGTGCCGGTGATCCTCGGCAGCCGGACGGGCCTGCGGGCGTTGCGGGCCGGTGATTCGCTCGGGGTGACGGCGGGCCGCGTGGGGGGGCGGGGGGTCTGCCTCGCCCCCCCACGCCCCCCTCTGCGCTGCGAGCTGGGGGCGAGACGCCCCCAGACCCCCGGTCGCGGAGAGGGGGGGGCCGCTGAGGCTCCGCCTCAGCGAGAAGACACCGGGGGCCTTGATCGCCGGGCGCAGCCCGGCGGCTCCCCCCCTCTCCGTTTCGGAGAGGGGGGGCGGGGGGGGGGTGAGGTTGAGGGGCGGGGTGGGGTCGTCCGCCTCCTCCCCGGCGCCCAATCCTCCTGGTTCCCGCCGCTGGCCGGCGTCTTCCGCGTCAGCCCCGCCGCCGACCGCATGGGCGCCCGCCTCGTCGGCCCGCCGCTGCCGGTGCCGCCACGCGAGATCGCCTCCGAGCCGGTGTGCCCCGGCACCGTGCAGGTGACGCGCGACGGCCAGTGCATCATCCTCGGCGTGGACGGCCAGACCATCGGCGGCTACCCCAAGATCGCTCACGTCATCGCCGCCGACCTGCCCCTCCTCGGCCAGCTCCGCCCGAACGAGGAGATCTCGTTCGTCTACGCCTCCATCGACGAGGCGGAGGAAGCCCTCCGCACGCAGGAGGCGGAGCTACGCCGCTGGCGGGCGCGATTGGAGACGGGCGGGGGCGGGTTCTCGTAGAAAGAGGACGTTGCCCTCCCCAACACCAACGAGCCGAACACCTGCCATGCCCCGCGTCCTGATCGCGCCCGCCACCCTCGCCGGGATCAACGCCACCTTCATCGACGTGCTGAAGAAGGGCGGCTTCGAGCTGGTCTACCACGGCGTCGGCGCCCAGCTCAACGAGGACCAGACCATCCACTGGCTGAAGGACATCGACGCCTCCCTCGCCGGCTCCGAGCCGTACACCGAGCGCGTCCTGGCGGCCAACCCCCGGCTCAAGGTCATCGCCCGCGTCGGCGTCGGCTACGACGCCGTGGACCTCGCCGCCGCCACACGCCACAACGTCGCCGTCACCTTCGCCCCCGGCACCAACCAGGGGTCGGTCAGCGAGCACGCCTTCGCGCTCATGCTCGGCCTGTCGCGCCGGCTCATCCCCCAGCACGCCGGCACCGCCGCCGGCCAGTGGCCACGCGGCAGCACCGTCCCCCTGCGCGGGCAGACGCTCGGCCTCGCCGGCCTGGGCCGCATCGGCAGGGCCATGGCCACACGCGCCTTCGCCTTCGAGATGAAGGTCATCGCCCACGACCCGTTCGCCGACAAGGACTGGGCCGCGAAGAACGGCATCGACCTGGTCACCTTCGACCAGCTCCTCGCACGCTCCGACTTCGTCAGCCTGCACATGCCGTCGGCCCCGGAGACGAAGCACATCATCAACGCCCGCACGCTGGCGCTGATGAAGCCGACGGCCTACCTGATCAACACGGCCCGCGGCAGCGTCGTGGACGAGGCCGCCCTGGCGGAGGCGCTGCGCGGGAGGAAGATCGCCGGCGCCGGCCTCGACGTGTTCGAGGAGGAGCCGCCGCACCCCGACAACCCGCTGTTGAAGCTGGACAACGTCGTCCTGACGCCGCACGCCGCCGGGACGGACTACAAGTCCCGCGACGACATGGCGCACTCGGCGGCGGAGGCCATCGTGGCCCTGAGCCGGGGCGAGTGGCCGGCGGAGAAGGTCGTCAACCCGGCGGTCAGGCCGACATTCTCATGGTGACGCGGCCCGCCATCTGGAGCAGGCAGCGGTCCATCGCCTCCTCGACGTGCGGCAGCACGATGCCGGCGGCGCGGAGCTTGTCGGCGTTGAGGACGCAGTTGCTGCGCCCGGTGGACGCGACCTCGCCGAGCTGCGCCGCCGAGAGCGGCTCGAAGCGGTGTCCTGGGTCGATCAGGGCGCGGTACCGCACCATCACGTCGTAGGGCGACATGGCGCCGGGGTTGACGACGTTGAACGTCCCCTCGGCGCCGGCCGCTATGAGGCGCGTGGCGGCGGCGATCAGGTCGGGGATGCAGGTGAGCGAGTTACGCTCGGTGAGGACACGCGTGTAGCGGCGCAGCTTGTTGATGAGGCTGCGCTCGCTGTCGGTGCCGTCGAAAGGCATGCGCAGGCGCAGGTTGAGGACGGGGAAGGAGCGCAGCACCTGGTCGCTCCAGGCCTTGGTGCGCGAGTAGAAGGAGCCGTCGAAGTTGGCGGGGTCGTCCTCCGTCCAGCCGCGCCCTCCCTTGTCGCCGGAGTAGATGCAGCCGGAGCCGAGGTGGACGAGGCGCGTGCCGCGGGCGAGGCACTCCTCGAGGAGGACGAGGACGCCGGTGACGTTGGCGCGGAGTGTCTCGGCCCGGTGCGACTCGCACCAATCGACGTTGGGCCGCCCGGTCTTGCCCGCGCAGTTGATGGCGACCTCGGGGCGGTAGGCGTCGAGGTAGGCGCGGACGGAGGGCCGGTCGGAGATGTCGGCGGGGGAGAGGACGGCGTCCGGGTAGGCGTGGTGGAATTGCTGGCCGAGGTACCCGCGTCCGCCGAATAACATCATCCGCGCCATGACGCCCCCCTCGAGCCGGGGGCAAGACGCCCCCGGGCCCCCGATGTGCTGGTGTCGGGGCGGAGGATACCACGGCGGGCGATCCCGTGGGAAGGCCGGATCGCGGGGGCCGGTCAGCGGAGCCAGGCCTCCGGCACGAAGGGCCGCGCCAGGGCCAGCGCCGCCACGGCGAGGGCCGCCAGCGACATCAGGCCGCCCAGCGCCACGTTGATCCACCGCGCCCCGTTCCTGGGCTTGCCCTGCGGCCTCTTCTCCTCCGGCGGGGGCGCGGGCCTCGCCGCCGCTTGACGTGGACGCGCCGCCGCCGCCTGCGGCAGGGCCGCCGTCTTGCCCACGTCGTCGGCCAGCGGGTACGGCTCGTCCAGGGGGCGTGCCAGACGAGTCCGTGGGATCGCCGGGGCGGGGCCGTTCACGTCCATCATCGGCGCCGTGTACGGGATCGGGGCGGACATCGGCGCGGCATAGGGGATCGGCGCGGCGCCGCGCGACGGCGACGGCGACGGCGTCTGGTCCATCGCGCCGCTGCCGTGCTTCAGGCTCGCCAGCAACTGCTCCGCCACCTCGGGCGGGTAGTTCAGGCGCAGGTCGCGCAGGTACGCCTGCACGTCCGCCGCGGCGGACGCCTCGGCCCACGAGGCGTAGGGCCGCAGCATGTGGTGGCGGCTGCCCGAGAGCAGGCGCAGGCGCAGGCGCTCGGCCTCGTCGGCCAGGCCGGCCTGCCTGGCCACGTCGGCGGCCAGCATCAGGAAGCGGTCACGCATCGTCGTCTGCCCGAGACGCTCGTACCAGTCCGCCAGCTCGCGGTACGTCGCCAGGCTGTGTGTCGCCGGGCCCATGTCTGCCTCCCTCGTGTCCACCCTGGATAGGATATCAGGAAGCCCCCCGCCCGGAAGTGCCAAGCACGGGAGGCACGCCGTGTCACCGTTCCCCGCCCTGCTCTCCGGCGTCCGCGTCCTCGACGCATCGCGCGTCCTGGCCGGCCCCTTCGCCGGCCAGCTCCTCGGCGACCTCGGGGCCGACGTGGTCAAGGTCGAACGCCCCGGCCAGGGCGACGACACACGCACCTGGGGCCCGCCCTTCTTGCGCGACGAGGTGTCGGCGTATTACCTCTCGTGCAACCGGGGCAAGCGGGGCCTGACGCTCGACATGGCCCGCCCCGAGGGCCAGGACGTGTTCGCCCGCCTCGCCGTGACCGCCGATGTCGTGCTGGAGAATTTCCTCCCGTCCGGGGCGAGGAAGCTCGGCCTCACGCCCGAACGGCTGCACGCCATCAACCCGCGCCTCGTCATCTGCTCGATCAGTGGCTTCGGGCGGACGGGGCCGTGGGCCGACCTCCCGGGGTACGACTTCGCCATCCAGGCGATGAGCGGCCTGATGGCGATCACCGGGCACAAGGGGGGACAGCCCACCAAGGTGGGCGTCGCCGTCGCCGACGTGCTGACCGGCCTGTACGCGGCCGCCAGCGTCCTCGCCGGCCTGATCGCGCGCGGCAAGTCCGGGCACGGCTACCACATCGACCTGTCACTGCTGGATTGCGCCGTCGCGGCGCAGGTCAACCTCGTGCAGGGCTTCCTGTCGAAGGTGCAGAACGGCATGTCGGCGGAGGAGGCGGCCCCCGGCCCCCAGGGCAACGCGCACTCGCAGATCGTGCCGTACCAGCTGTTCGCCACCGCCGACGGCTGGCTCGTGCTGGCCTGCGGCAACGACTCGCAGTGGAAGCACCTGACGGCGGCGGCGGCACCCGAGCTGGGCGCGGACGAGCGCTTCGTCACCAACCCGGGCCGGGTGCGGCACCGGGAAGAGATCGTCCCCGCGCTGGAGCGGCTCTTCCGCACGCGCCCGACGGCGGAGTGGGAGACGCTGCTCGAAGGCGTCGGGGTGCCGTGCGCGCCTCTGTGGACGCACGCCGACCTGTTCCGCCGGCCGGTGGCCGAGGCGCGCGGATTCAAGGTGACGGCGCGCGACCCGCAAGGCCGGGAGGTGGATCTGTGCGGCTGTCCGGTGCGTGTGGACGGGGCGCAGGCCCCGGCGGCGTGTCCGCCGGGGCTGGGCCAGCACACCGACGAGGTCCTGCGCGAGGCGGGGCTGGGTGAGGGGGAGATCGCGGGACTGCGGGAGCGGGGCGTCGTGTGACGCCCCGCCCCGGAGGCGGTCACGGCTCGAAGCCGTCGAAGCCGCCGAAGCCGCCGCCGCGGCCGAAGCCGCCGCCGCGGCCGAAGCCGCCGCCGGAGAGCGGCTGCTTCGTGAAGCCGGCGTGCGGCTCGCCGAGTAGGGCCTTCCACTTCGTCTTCTGCCCGTTGGTCAACAGGCCCTCGATCCGGGCGTCGAGCTGGTCGCGCAGCTTCACCCGCAGCGCGTCCACGGCCTTCCGCATGTCGTCGTCCATGCCCCAGGCCCTGGGGAGCAGCGACGCCAGCTCGACCATCTCCACCTCCGCCGCCCGGATCTTCTTCTCCTGGTCGGCGGTGATGCCCAGCTCCTTCTTGGTGGGCGACGGGTCGCCCTCGGTCCCGAGGAGCGCGGACACGAGCCTCCTGGCGGCGGTGGATTGCAAGGTCAACTGCTCCAGCCGCCTGGCCTGCCCGACGGTGAGGGTGGCCTCCACCGCCGTGGTGACGGCCTTGATCGCGGCCTCCGTCTGCGCCGCCGTCGGCTCCGTGGCCTCGCCCAGACTGTACTCGTTGAAGGCCCGCGCCAGCTTGCCGGCCTGCTCGGGGGTCACCTTGATGGCGTCCCAGTGGTCCAGAGACTGGGTGAGCGTGACGAGGCGCGGCACGATCAGGTGGTCGGGGGGGCCGAGGATCTCGCGGCGGCCGAACACCTCGGCGACGTTCGCCTCCTTGCCCATCATTTTCTTGATGGCCGCCTTCTGGCCATCGTCCAGGATGTCGGCGTCTGCCGCGCCGTTGAGGATCTGCTTCTTCTGGTCGGCGGTCAGCTTGATCTCCTCCGCCACGCCGGGGACCGCCGTGGCGCCGGAGTTGGTGGCGAAACCGCCCTTGCCCCCGCCCTTGCCTTTCCTGGGCGCCTCCTCCTGCTGGATGCGCAGCTCGCGCAGGCGCGCCCGCTGCTCCTTGGACAGGATGTCCGCGAGTGCCTTCTCGACGGCCGCCGAGCGCCCGGCGGCGAGCTTCTCGCCCTTCTCGGGGTCCTGAACCATGACCTGAAGGCTCGGTGCGGGGAACTTCTCGGCCAGGGCGGCGGCCGCGTCCTTCACCTTGTCGAGCTGATCCTCCGTCAGCTTCAGCTCCTCCCGCAGCCTGGGGTACTCGGCGAGGGTCGTCAGCTCGGCGGAGTACTTGCCGAACGTCAGATTGCGGATGGTGGCGAGCAGGTTGGTGCTGGGGAAGAACTCCGCGAGATTGACCTCCTTGCCCATCAGCTTCTTGATGGCCGCCTTCTGGCCGTCGTCCAGGATGTCGGCGGCGGGCGTGCCGTCGAGGATCATCTTCTTCTGGTCGGCGGTCAGCTTGATCTCCTCCGCCACGCCGGGGACCGCCGTGGCGCCGACGTTGGTGGAGAAGCCGGCTTTCGGAGGCGGCGCCTCTCTCTGCTGGATGAGCAGCTCGCGCAGCCGCGTCCGCTGCTCCTTCGTGAGGATGTCCGCGAGTGCCTTCTCGACGGCCGCCGAGCGCCCGGCGACGAGCTTCTCGCCCTTCTCGGGGTCCTGGGCCAGGGCGATGATTCCCTGGGTCGGGAACTTCTCGTTCACGGCGGCGGAGGCCTCCTTTGCCTTGTTGAGCTGGTCCTCCGTCAGCTTCAGCTCCTCGCGAACCTTGGGGTACTGGGTGAGGGTCGCCAGCTCGCCGGAGTACCTCCCGAACGTGAGCTTCCGGATGGTGGTCAGGAACGCCGGGGGGGTCCCCGGGCCCTTGGTCTTCGGCATAGTGGTCTTGCCGGTGAACGCCTTGCCGAGCCACTCCTCCTTCTTCTTCTCCTGTCCGGGCTCGAGGATCTTGGCGATCGCGGCGGCCCGCGCCTTGTCCGCCGCCTCGGCGGCGGCCTTCACCTTCTCCAGAGCCTCGCCGGACGCGACGGCCTTGACGACGGCGGCGGCGTGGGCGGCGTTGGCCGCGGTGTACGCCTTGCGCTGCTCGTCCGTCACGCCGATGGCCTTGCCCAGGTCGCTGCCTTCCACCAGCTCGGCGCCGGCGCCCCGCTGCCGCAGCTGCCGCAGGATCTGCTCCAGCCGCTTCTTCTGCTCGGCGTCCAGCATCTGCTCGACGGCGGCCTTCACCTCCGCGAGCCGCGCGTCGCTGGCCTTCTTCTGCTGGGCGGGGCTCACGGACGGGTCTGTCCGTCGGAAGCCCCCGCCCCCGAAGGGGCCGAACAGCTCGGGGAACTTCGCCCGCAGCTCGGCGGCGGCCTTGAGCTGCTCGGCGGTCATCTTCAGGTCCTTCTGCACGTCCGGGGCGAACGGGTATCTGAGTGGGGGCGGCAGGGAACCGCCGAAGCCGCCGAAACCGCCGAATCTCCCAGTCCGCGTGTCATACTGTTCGCTCAACGTCCCGGCCGGGGCTTCCCCCATCAGCGCCTTCGCGGCGGCGGACTGGGCGGGGGTGAGGTAGACGGTGATGTTGCGGGCGAAGCCGCCGCCGAAGCCGCCCTTCCCCTTGCCGGAGGACTTGTCCGCGGCCTTCCTGGCGATCTCGGCCAGCTTCTTCTGCGTCTCATCGAGATTCAGCGGGGCGGCGATCCCGGCGTGTTCGGCGAGCAAGTCGGCAGAGACCGTCCGGTGGTCGGAGCCCCATGCGAGCCGCACGGCCAGCTGCGAGGCCCGCTGAAGCTGGCCGGCGTCGAGTGCCGCCTTCAGGTCGACGGCGACGGCCTTGGCCTGGTCTGCCCGCTTGAGGTCCTTCGGCGCGGTGTTGTACGTCTCGTCCCACACCTTCTGGCGGAGGGCGACGAGCCTCTTGACCTGCTCGCCGGTGAGCTTGAGCTCCTTCTGGAAATTCTCGTCCCCCAGGTAGGGGAGCAACTGCGACAGCAGGGGCGCCGAGGCGGCCGGCGCGGCGCCGGGCGGCTGGGCGGTGGACAGGGCGCACATCGCCAGAAGCAGGGCGGCGACGGCCGGGACGCGGAGCGAACGCATGTGGGGCCTCCTGACAGGGTTGGCCTGT
>CAZVZK010000153.1:0-24127 GCA_964630925.1 uncultured Alcaligenaceae bacterium | reverse complement strand
GTGGTGTACAACCACACCGCCGAGGGCAACCAGATGGGGGCCACGCTGTCGATGCGTGGCGTGGACAACGCGGCTTATTATCGTTTGGCAGAGGACCCGCGTTACTACATGGACTTCACGGGGTGCGGCAACACGCTGAACATGCAGCACCCGCGTGTGCTGCAGCTCATCATGGACAGCCTGCGGTATTGGGTACTGGAGATGCACGTGGACGGGTTCCGCTTCGACCTCGCCAGCACGCTGGCCCGCGAGCTGTTCGAGGTCAACAAGCTGGGGGCGTTCTTCGACATCATCCACCAGGACCCGGTGTTGTCCCAGGTCAAACTCATCGCCGAGCCGTGGGACGTGGGGCCGGGCGGCTATCAGGTCGGCAACTTCCCGGTCCTGTGGACGGAGTGGAACGGCAAGTACCGCGACAACGTCCGCCGCTTCTGGAAGGGCGACGGCGGCACCGTGCAGGAATTCGCCACCCGGCTCGTCGGCTCGCCCGACCTGTACTCGCACAGCGGGCGGGCGCCCTACGCCAGCATCAACTTCATCACCTGCCACGACGGGTTCACCCTCCAGGACCTCGTCAGCTACGACCACAAGCACAACGAGGCGAACGGCGAGGAGAACCGCGACGGCTCCAACGACAACGACAGCTGGAACTGCGGGCACGAGGGGCCGACGGACGACCCGGGCATCCGCGCCCTCCGCGCCCGGCAGAAGCGGAACCTGATCTCGACGATGTTCCTGTCGCAGGGGGTGCCGATGCTGCTGGCCGGCGACGAGCTGGGCCACACGCAGGGCGGCAACAACAACACCTACTGCCAGGACAACGACATCACCTGGCTGGGCTGGGAGCTGGACGACGAAGGGCGTGCGTTCCTGGACTTCGTCCGCAAGGTGGCGCGCATCTGGAAGGAGCAACCGGTCTTCCAGAGGCGCAAGTTCTTCCTGGGGCGTGGCATCCGCGGCGAGGGGATCACCGATGTCAGCTGGTTCGGGCAGGACGGTAAGGACATGGACGACGGCGCCTGGACCGCCGGGTTCGTCAAGTGCCTCGGCGTCCGGTTCGCCGGCGACCTCATCGGCGACATGGACGAGCGCGGCGAGCCCATCGTGGGCGACACGCTGCTGCTCCTCCTGAACGCCCACCACGAGGAGCTGCCGTTCACCCTCCCCGTGACCAACCCCGACCACCGCTGGGAGCGGTTGCTGGACACGGCGGAGCCGGAGGCGGCGGCGGCGAGCTGGCGCGGCGGAGAGGTGTACCAGCTCCAGGGGCGGTCACTGGCGCTCTTGCGGACGACGCCCTGGAAGGAGCTGGGCGAGTCGGTCACGCCGCTCCAGATGGAGTCGCTTCGCAAGGACGCCGCCCGCGCCGTACGGACGGCCCAGCCGGGGCCGAAGCCGGGCTTCTCGCCGGGCTGAGCCGCCGAAGAGAGGATTCACCACAGAGGCACAGAACAGAGACACAGAGGAAACGCAGAGAAGACAAGCGGATGGATAAAAGAATTCTGGGCTTTTGTCTTCTAAAAATCTGATTGTCTTCTAACTCTTCCTCTTCTCTGTGTCCTCTGTGCTTCTGTGGTGAATCCTCTGACTTCTAGAGCATCCGCAGGGCCTCGCCGGCGGTCGGCTGGCCCGACTCGCCGCCGATGGCGGCCAGAACCCACACGTCCTCGACGGCCCACAGGCGGATCCCGCCGCGGAACGCCGTCAGGTTGTGGCCCATCCGCGCCCCCGGCGGCAGGTTCTTGACGTGCTTGGCGTTGCCGCCGCCGATCACCGCGTAATCGACCACGAACGCGCCCATGAGGGCCGTCACCGCCTGATTGACCGCCTCGCGCCAGGCCGTCTTGCCCAGACGCTCCATGCCCTTGCGGCCCAGAACCTCGCCGTAGGTGCGTTCGCCGTCGAAGCGCAGGCGGCCCAGCTCCAGCGGGACGATGAAGTTGCCGGTGATCAGGGCCGACCCCAGCCCCGTCCCCAGCCCCAGGAACAGCATGCGCCCGCCCTCGTAGCTCCCGAGGGCCTGCATGGCGGCGTCGTTGACCATCTTGACCGGCATGCCGAAGGCGGCGGCGAAATCGAAGCCGACCCACCCGGCGCCCAGATTGCCGGGCTCCGCGCGCGGGCCGTTGCCGCCCACCAGGCCGGGGTAGCCGATGGAGATGGCCTCGTAGTCCCAGCCGTCGGCCAGCTCGCGGACGGCCTCGACGAGGCGTGCCGGCGTGAAGCCCTTGCCCGAGGGCGCCTTGCGTGGCTCAGTCTGCCCCGTGGCCAGGATCTTCACCTTCGTCCCGCCGATGTCGATGACGAGGATGGGCCGGTGGGTCTTCTTCTCGTCGAGCGGTTCGGCGGGCGCCTGCGCCTGGGCCGGTTCCGCGGGGGCCGGCTCCGGCGGCGGCGCGGGCTGCGGCACGGGGTGGGCGGGAACGGGGGCGGAGGCCCCGACATCGATGGTCAGCACCGGCGCGGGGCCGCTCGGGGGGGCGGGCGGTTCAGGCGCGGCGTCGGCGGGTGGGGTGGTCAACGTAGGCCTCCTGTTCTTGGGTGTCCGGTCAGGATTCCGGGGCCGTCTTCGCCCAGCAACGTAGGACCTCGGCGACGCTCCAGGCCTGCGCGACGCAGCCGCGCGGGGTGAATGCCCCCTCGGCGTCGAAGATCTCGCTGATCGAGCCGATGCACGCCTCGCCGAGGTGGCCGATGAAGCCCTCCAACATCGTCAACGCGCCCTTGCTGTCCTCGGGGTGAACGCGGAGCCAGGCATCGATGAACGGGCCGATCAGCCAGGCCCACACCGTGCCCTGGTGGTAGGCGGCGTCGCGGGCGCGGAGGTCGCCGTAGTATTTTGCCTTGTAGTCCGCGTGCCCGGGCGCCAGCGTGCGCAAACCGTAGGGTGTGAGCAGCCTCTCGCGCACCTTTGACACCACGTCTTCCCAACGAGAACGGTCCAGCACGGCGTGATCGAGGGAGAGGGCGAGGATCTGGTTGGGGCGGCAGGCGGGGTCGTCGCCTTGTTCGCCATCGACGATGTCGAACAGGTGGCCCGTGTTGTCATTCCAGAAGCGGCGGTTGAACGACTCGCGGGACTGCTCGGCCTGGCTGGCAAGGCGGGCGGCGTGTCCGTCGCCCTCCTCCTGGCGGACCCAGCCCTCGAGGAGGCGGAGGGCGTTGTACCACAGGGCGTTGATCTCGACGGCCTTGCCGCGGCGTGGCGTAACGACCCAGTCGCCGACCTTGGCGTCCATCCAGGTGAGCTGGTATCCGGGGGCGCCTTGGCGGAGGAGGCCGTCGGCGGGGTCCACGCCGATGCCGAAGCGTGTGCCCTGGAGGTGGCGCGAGATGATCTCGTGGAGCCTGGGGAGGATGTGGCGCAGCGTGAGGCGGTCGCCGGTGACGGCGAGGTAGCGTGCCAGGGCGTGGAAGAACCACAGGCTGGCGTCGGCGGTATGGTAGACGCCTTCTTTTTCGCCCTCGGGGAAGTAGTTCGGGATCAGGCCGTCGCGGACGTAGTGGGCGAAGCTGCGGAGGATGTAGCCGGCCTCGGCGTGCCTCCCCGTGGTGAGGGTCAGCCCTTCGAGGCTGATCATGGTGTCGCGGCCCCAGTCGGTGAACCAGTGGTAGCCGGCGATGACGGTGCGGATCTCGTCGCCGGCGGCGCGGGCGCGGGCGGCGTCCTCGACGCGGCCGGCGGGGGTGATGAGGAACTGGTCGGCGGCGAGGACCAGCTCGCGTGCCGGCCCCTTGCGGGCGGCGGGGTGGGCAGCGGCGATCAGGCGTTGGCGGCGTTCGCACTCGGCCTCGAACGCCTGGGCGGGGGTGAGGGCCAGGACGGTCTCCCATCCCTCGGTGGAGGCGATGAGGGTGGCGTCCTGGCCGGCGGCGAGGTCCACGCGGAAGTAGCCGGGGCTCCACAGGCCGCCGGTGAAGTCGTAGCCGCGGCTCTCCTCGACGCGGTAGAAGAGGTCGTCGAATTTTTTGCCGTCGAGGGTGAAGGCGGGGCGCTGGCCGTGCAGGTGGAGTTTCAGGGCGGGGGTGGGAGGGTCGCGGCGTCCGTCCGTCACCTCATACCGGCAGTCCTGGGCCAACACGCTGTAGGGGCCGGAGTGGGCCTCGCTCACCGAGGCGTCGTGCGAGCGGAAGTGGATCGACGGGCGCAGCTTGAGGCGGATCGGGCCGGCGCCGGCGAGGAGCCTGTAGTTGACGTGGACGGTGTTCTGCAGGTGGGGCAGGAGGACGCGTTTCTCGAGCACGAAGCCGTTCAGCTCGTAGCGCCACACGGGCAGGCCCATGTCGAGGCGGAACTCGGTGAGGCGGTCGGCGCCGTGCAGGTCGAGGTGGCCGCCCACGCGCTCCTCGCCGCCGATCAGGGCCGTGGCCCCGTCGGGGAAGCGGAGCAGCTCGGAGAGGTGGTTGAGCATGCTGCGGCGGCCGAGGGGCGCGGGCAGGGCGGCGATGAGGAGGCCGTGGTAACGCCGCGAGGCGACGCCGCCCACGGTGCCCGAGGCGTATCCGCCCAGGCCGTTCGTCACCAGCCACTCGCGGGAGAGGAACGGCTCCGCGTCGGGGCCCTTGGCGGCGCCCTCGGCCGCTGCATAGGGGACGCGCATCACCCAGTCATCCATGGTCAGCCCTCCTCGTTGGCCGGGGCCATCACCAGCGTACACTCGCCGGGGATGCGCCAGTTGAAATCGCCCTCCGGCGTCGGCGTCCCACACCCGCCGTAGGCGTACGCCTCGCTCGACCACAGCAGGCGCCAGGCCTGCCCCTCGGGAGGGGCGAGCAAGGGCTCGGGGGCGGGGTCGAGGTTCAGGTCACGGCCCAGGTTGACGATCAGCAGCCGGTCGCCCTGCTCGTCGAAGAACCGCAGCACGAGCGCGGACGGGGACAGGACGGCGCCGTCGATGCCACGTTGCCGCTGGGCGCGGAAGGCGGGGTCGTCGCGGCGGAGGTGCAACAGGTCGCGGTGCAGGGCGTGGGCCTCGCGGTGGCGTCCCCGCTCGGAGTGGTCGAGCTTGCAGCGTTCGAACGTGTGGCGGTCCGCGGGGTCGGGGACCCGGCCCTGGACCTCCGCGAGGGCGAGGCTGGGGAATTGCTTGAGGAACTCGCGCCGGCCCTTGGCGACGAGCGGCGCCAGCTCGGGGTTGTGGTCGGCGAAGTAGAAGAAGGGGGCGGAGGACGCGAATTCCTGGCCCTGGAACAGCATAGGCGTGCCGGGGCCGAGGAGGATCAGCGCCGTCATGGCCCGCAGGCGTCCGGGGCTGGTGAGGGCGTGGACACGCAGGCCGCGGCCCGAGTTGGCGACCTGGTCGTGGTTCTGGAGGAAGGTGACGAAGCAGGTGGGGGGCAGGTCGAGGGCGGGCGTCCCGCGCCGGGCCTTCTGCCACTTGTAGCGCTGCCCCTGGAAGAGGTAGCCCCACTTCATGGCGGAGATCAGCTCCTGCGGGGAGCCGAGGTAGTCGGTGTAATACGCCTCGTTGTGCCCGGTGAGGGCGACGTGGGCGCTGTGGTGGAGGTCGTCGTTCCACAGGGCGTCGATGCCGTACCCGCCCTTCTCCAGGCCGCGGACGAGCCAGGTGTGCTGCGGCTCGTTCTCGGCGACGAGGAAGGTGGCGCGTCCACGGGCCGCCGCGCGGGCCCTCCGGGTGATGGCGGCCAGGACGTGTTCGGCGGAGGCGTCGAAGACCTGCTGCGTCGCGTCGAGGCGCAGGCCGTCGAGGTGGAACTCGTCGATCCAGTAGCCGGCGTTCGCGATGAAGAATTCGCGGGAGGGGCCGGCGTCGTCGCCGTCGAAGTTGAGGGCCTCGCCCCACTCGTTCTTGTAGCGGTTGGTGAAGTAGGCCTCGCTGAAGGGCTTGAGGTAGTTGCCGTCGGGGCCGATGTGATTGTAGACCACGTCGAGGATGACGCCCATGCCGAGTGCGTGGGCGCGGTCCACGAAGGCGCGGAAATCATCGGGGCGGCCGTAGAGGCGGGTGGGGGCGAAGAGGTTGACGCCGTCGTAGCCCCAGCCGAAGGAGCCGGGGAAGTCGGCGACGGGCATCACCTCCAGGATGGTGATCCCGAGGTCGGCCAGGGCGGGCAGTTCGCGGGCGGCGGCGGCCCAGGTGCCCTCAGCGGTGAAGGTGCCGATGTGCATCTCGTAGACCACCTGGCCGCGCGGCCCGGAGCCGCGCCAGGCGGAATCGGTCCAGGGGAAGGGTCGGGGGTCGATGACCTCGGAGGGCCCGTGTGGCCCATCCGGCTGGAAGCGAGAGGCGGGGTCGGGGTAGGCCGTCTCGCCCCCGTCGAGCCGGAATCGGTAGCGTGTGCCTGGCCCCACGGCCAGCAGGCCGGAGAAGTACCCGCCCCCCTCGGGCGTGAGGGCCTGTGGGCCGGCGTCTTCGGGGGCGACCTCGACGTGGCGGGCGCGCGGCGCCCAGACGCGGAAATGGGTGCCCCCGTCCATGACTTCCGCCCCGACGGGTAGCCGACGCTGCTCCTTCATCCCGCCCGATCCTCCGTGGCCATTCGGTGCCCGCGCTCCCCACAGCAAGCGGCGTGCCCGAACCGATTGGCATGAAACGCGCATGGGTGGCGTGGACCCGTGGGAGTGAGCGTACCGGAAGGGATCCCATCCATGTCGAGTGTCGAGGATTTCTTGCGCGGGGCCGAGGCGGCCCTGACGGCGGGCGGGCGGCCCGAGGCGACGTACCGGCTCCAATTCCACGCCGGGTTCACCTTCCGCGACGCGCTGGAGATCGTGCCATACCTGCACGCGCTGGGGGTCACGCACGCCTACGCCTCGCCGATCCTGCGTGCGCGGCCGGGCAGCACGCACGGGTACGACATCATCGACCACTCGTGCCTCAACCCGGAGCTGGGCACGCGGGAGGACTTCGACGCCTGGGCGGACGCCCTGCGCGGGCGTGGGATGGGCCTGATCCTCGACGTGGTGCCGAACCACATGGGGGTGGGGACGAACGACAACGCCTGGTGGAACGACGTGCTGGAGAACGGCCCGGCGGCGCGGCACGCGGGGCACTTCGACATCGCCTGGGACGCCTCGCACCGCCCCGAGCTGCACGGCAAGGTGCTGCTGCCGCGGCTGGGGGAGTCGTACGGCGAGGCGTTGGAGGGGGGGCGGCTGCGTCTGGGCTTCGCCGCCGGGGCGTTCACGATCCACTACCACGAGCATTCGTTCCCGGTGGCGCCGCGCACCTACGCGAGGCCTCTGGGCCACGCCGCCGAGGGGCTGGGGGCGGAGCTGGGCCCGGAGTCGCCGGCGCTGGCGGAGTACCACAGCATCCTGACGGCGATCCGCAACCTGCCGGACCGCCTGGAGCGGGAGCCGGCGCGGGTGGCCGAGCGGCAGCGTGAGAAGGAGGTGATCAAGCGGCGGCTGGCGCACCTGTGCGAGGTGTCGCCCCAGGTCCTCGCCCACATCGGGCGGAGCGTCGAACATTTCAACGGGATGCCGGGCGACCCACGGAGTTTCGACCACCTGCACGACCTGCTCGACCACCAGTGCTACCGGCTGGCCGACTGGCGTGTGGCGTCGGACGAGATCAACTACCGGCGGTTCTTCGACGTGAACGACCTCGCGGCGTTGAGCATGGAGCGCGAGGAGGTGTTCGACGCGGCCCACACGCTGGTGTTCGACCTCCTGGCCGAGGGGCGGGTGCACGGGCTGCGTATCGACCACCCCGACGGGCTGTACGACCCGGCGGGGTACTTCCGCCGTCTGCAGGAGGGGTACGTCCGTGCCCGGGCTCGGCGTCTGTTCGACGAGGCCGGGCTGCCGGCGGAGGCGTGGGCGGAGGCGTCGGCGCGGCTGGCGGAGCCCAGGCCGCTGTACGTGGTGGCGGAGAAGATCCTGGCGGGGGACGAGCGGGGCTGCCCGGAGGGGTGGGCGTGCCACGGGACGAGCGGGTACGAGGCCCTGAACATGCTCAACGGCCTGTTCGTGAGCCCGGCGGGGCAGGGGGCGTTCACGCGGCTGTACAACGACTGGGTGCAGGACAGCCCGCGGTTCGCGGAGGTGGCGTACCGTGGGAAGCAGCTCATCCTCCGCGCGTCGCTGTCGAGCGAGCTGCACATGCTGGCGCACCAGCTCGACCGGCTGGCGCAGAAGAGCCGGCGCTCGCGCGACCTGACCTTCAACCGGCTGAGGGGCGGGCTGCGCGAGGTGATCGCGTGCTTCCCGGTGTACCGCCCGTATATCACCGGGGAGGGGCCGCTGGACGAGGCGGACCGGCGGCACATCGAGGCCGCGGTGCGGCGGGCGGCGGCCCGCAACCCGCACCTGAGCCGTGCGGTATTTCAGTTCATCCGCTCCATCCTGCTCGAAGACCCCCAGCCCGGTGACGCGGAGGCCCACGCCGAGCGGCGGCGGTTCGCCGGCAAATTCCAGCAGGTCACGGCGCCGGTGATGGCCAAGGGCGTCGAGGACACGGCGTTCTACGTCTACAACCGGCTTGCCTCCCTGAACGAGGTGGGGGGGGAGCCGACACGATTCGGGGTGTCACCGGAGACGCTGCACGCCTTCCACGCTGCCCGGCGGACGCGGTCGCCGCACGCGCTGACGCCGCTGTCCACGCACGACACGAAGCGCGGCGAGGACGTGCGTGCCCGCATCAACGTGCTGTCGGAGATGCCGGACGAGTGGGGCGAGGCCATCACCCGCTGGGGCAGGCTGAACGCGGCCCACCGCCGGGAGGTCGAAGGCCGCACCGCGCCGGACCCGAACGAGGAGTACCTGCTGTATCAGACGCTGGTGGGGGCGTGGCCGCTGGTGGAGCCATCGGCGGAAAGGATGGGTGGCTTCGTGGGGCGGATCCAGGACTACATGACGAAGGCGCTGTTCGAGGCGAAGGTCCACACGAGCTGGGTCAATCAGGATGCCGAGTACGTCCGCGCCGTGCGCGACTTCGTCGCGGCGATCCTGGGCGATGGCTCGGCGTTCCTGGCCGACTTCCGCGCCTTCCAGGGTCGGGTGGGCCGGCTGGGGCTTCTCAATTCGCTGGCGCAGACGCTGCTGCGTCTGACGGGGCCGGGCGTGCCGGACACGTACCAGGGGACGGAGCTGTGGGACTTCAGCCTCGTCGACCCCGATAACCGTCGGCCGGTCGATTACGGGCTCCGTCAGCGGATGCTGTGTGGGCTTCAAGACGCACGGGACGCTCGCGGGCTGGCAAATGAGCTGGCCAACTCGCTGGAGGACGGGCGGGCGAAGCTGTACCTGACCTGGCGTGCCCTGGCGGCGCGGCGCGAGAACGCTGGGCTGTTCTCGTCCGGCGGCTACACCCCGCTTGAGGTGACGGGGCGGCACGCGGGGCACCTGTTCGCGTTCGCGCGGGAGCAGGGTGACAGGCGGGCCGTCGTGGCGGTGCCGCGTCTCCTGGCCCGGATGCCGCTGGACGGGGACGGGCTGCCGCTGGGGCCGGGTGTTTGGGCGGAAACCGAGGTCCGGCTGCCGGAGGGGCTCGCGGGCCTGCGGTGGCGCGACGCCCTCACGGGGGAGACGCTGGCCGAGGGGGCGGCCCTGCCGGCGGGGGCGCTGCTGGGGCACTTCCCGGCGGCGCTGTTGCTGTCGGTGCCGTGAGGGCGCGCTGGGCGATTTCGAGCGGGAGCGGGGCGGGCAGGCGTCTACTCCTTCGGCCTGGCCTCCTTGGCGATGCAGTACAGGGTCTGCCTGCCGCGGACGTAGAGGTGGCTGCCGGCGAAGACCGGGCAGCACCCCGTGCCCTCCAACTGGCAGGCCGCGACGCGCTCGTACTTGCGGCCGGGCTTGAAGATCACCGCCTTGCCCGAGAGGTCGAAGGCGTAGATCAGGCCGCCGGCCATCGCCAGGCTGGAGTAGACCTCGCCCAGGCCGAGACGCTGGCGGTAGATCGGCTCGCCGGTCCTGGCGTCGGCGGCCTCCAGGAAGCCGCCGCCGCCGATGCCGTAGAGGATGCCGTCGTGCACCAGGGGGGACGACAGGCGGCGGTCGCCGCGCCCGCCGCCCCCGCCGCCGCCCGTGCCCCAGAGCCGCTTTACCGTCGCGGCGCCGTCCTTGCCCTCCGTGAGGCGGAACGCGCCGCGGCCGACGAAGAAGACGGTATCGCCGTCCGCGACGGGTGAGTTGTCGGACGAGCGCATGCCGGCCTCGGCGAGGGTCTTGCCGTCGCGGGCGCGGATGACGGCGCCGGCGGGGCTGATGACCACGTCCTCCTTGCCGAGCTTCGCGGCCACCGGGCTGGCGTGCGATGCGGACAGCTCGACGCGCCACGCCTCCTTGCCTGTGGCGACGTCCAGCGCCACCAGGCTGTTGAAGTGGACGATCAGCTTGCCGCCGAGCAGGAGCGGCGAGGTGGAGTGGCCGAAGCCGACACGCGACGACTCGACGGCGCGGCCCCAGAGGCGGTTGCCGTCGAGGTCGTACACGGCGACGACACCGTTGCCGAAGACGGCGGCGACGTACTTTCCGTCGCTGACGGGGGTGGCGGCGGTGTTGCCGGCGCTGCGTCCCCCGCCGCCCTTGCCCATGCCGCCCTTACCGAAGCCGCCCTTGCCGCCGCCCCCGCCGGCGGGGGCCTTGATGTCGCCGTGGCCCTTGCGCCACAGCACCTTGCCGTCCTTGCGGCGGATGCAGAGGAGGTCGGCGGGGTCGGAGGCGACGTAGAGGTTCTCGCCGACGACGATGGGGGCGGCGTAACTTTGGCCGGGCAGGCTGGCCTTCCACAGGACGTTCTTACCGGTTGACCACTCCGTCGGCGGGTCGGCGTCGGCGAAGCGTCCGGTGCCGTCGTTCCGCCACCCGACGGGGTCGGCGGCGCACGCCGCCGCGCCGGCCATCAGGGCCAGGATCAAACCGCGTATGACGCCCGGCATGCCAACGCCCTCCGTCGCGTCCGCCCCGAACGGGGCTCCGCACATTCAACCCCGCGGGCGTTCTCGTGGTAGCGGGCCACCCATCTGACACACCCGATACAACCCGCACCTGCCGCAAGGATTCCCACGGCGTGGGCCGTTGGCGCCGGCGGCACCGGGCGGGTAGGTTGGAGGGGCTCCACGGCTCCGAGGGCACGGCGATGGCGAAGGCGCTGACACCGAAGACGCGGGTCATCCGCGAGGCGATCCTTACCAACCCCGACAAGGGGCCGAAGGCGCTGTCGAAGCTCATCAACGAGGCGCCCGAGCGCGAGGACGACAAGGTGCGCGTCACGCCGGGCGACGTGGCCGGCCAGCAGGTGGCGATGCGCAAGGCCGGCGCGAGCATGCCGGAGGCACCCGCCCCGGCTTCAGGGCCCGCCAGCCCGGCCGAGGGGCCTGCGGAAGAGGCGCCTCAGCCACGCAAGGCGCGCAAGCCCCGCGTGGCCGCGCCCGACCCGGCTCCGGCGCCCGAGCCGCCGGAGCCGCCACGCAAGGCCAGGAAGCCCGAGCCGGCGGTGCCCGAGGCGGCCCCGGCGCCGCGGGCCGCCCCTGCCAAGGCCGCGCCGACGCGGCGAGGCGGGCTGGTCGGCCTCCTCGACCGGGTGGTCGAATTGGCCGAGGACTGCGGCGGCCTCGACGAGCTGCGGCGCGTCGTGGACCGCCTGATTCAACTGCGGGCGCCGTGAGCCGCCCTGCCGTGGGGCGCTTCGGGGTTCAACTTCAACACCACCTGCCATCTGCCCAGGGCTGTTCGATTGTCGGCGCGGGAGCGTTGCCAGGCCGGATTAATGTGAGGCTGGGCGGGCTGGGTGGGTGCCCACCTCTCCCAAGCTGCCGAACGCTCAGCAATCGAACCCGCCCGAGCCGACAACCGAACAGCCCTGGAGGGGTGCCGCGTCGGTTTGTTGCACGCCTCGCTCCGTTCGGGTAATCTGGGGTGGCCTGCCTCGCGCTCCCGTAACGGAATGCAAATGGGCCAGCCAGCTCCAAGCCGCCTGGAAGATGTGTGCGCTGATCTGGTCCGCTCGATGGCGGACTGGCGGCGGAAGAAACGCATCCCCGAAGCGGAGTGGCTGGCGACTTCAGATATGGGAAGGCTGTTTCAGCACCTCTCCAACTCGGATGTGAACCTGAGCGAGCGGAAATACCGTCTGTTCGCATGCGTCTGCTGCCGACGGATCTGGCCTCTTCTAGGCAGCATCAGCCGGGCCATCGTCGATGCGTGTGAGGCCGTGATGGACGGGGACGCTGCGGTGTTCGATCCATTCACCGTCTGGCAGCCAGGGTACAGGGCCTTGGTGGAAGGGGGCGATGGGCCGGCGGCCAGCGCCGCGCGACAGGTCGTTTGGCCATTCGAGCTGTCCTGCTCTCCAAGGAGGCCCGAGGAGAGCGCGGCGAGTGGGGCGGCGGAGTGGGCGGCGGAGGCCGCCGAAGAGGCGGCACCCGGTGGAGGCAGGGTGGAGCGGGATGCCCAGGCCGCCCTGCTCCGTGACATCGTGGGCAACCCGTACCGCCCATCCACTCTCGCCCCAGTGTTCCAGACACCGGAAGTTCTCACGCTCGCACGCGCCGCGTACGGCGAGCGTGGCCTCCCCGGCGGCCATCTCGATCCGGGCCGCCTCGCGGTGCTCTCGGACGCGCTTGAAGAGCTGGGGTGTGAGGATGACGCACTCCTGGCGCACCTTCGCTCCCCTGGCCCGCACGTCCGCGGGTGCTGGGCGTTGGACCTCATCATCGGCAAGGGGTAGGCCGGCGGCGAGTCCTGGGGGGCACGTAACCCGGACAGCCCCCCGAATCGGCACGGCATTGGCTGAGTCACACGACCACCGCGTGCGCGATTTGCCGGCTGGGGTAGCCGCGAGGGCTTGTCTCCCTTACAGCGCCAGATGTCACCTCCGGCCGTCCGGCCGCGCCCGCCCGCGGCGGGTAGAGTTACCCTGAAGAATCGCCTCCACACGGGGCCAGGCATGTCCGCTCCAACTCCCGAAGCCGCCCCCTGGCCGCGCTGGCTGGTGGCGCTCGCCAGCGTGCCGATCGTGTATCACCTCGGGGCCGTCCTCCTCGGCGCCGTCGTCGCGCCGAGCGGGCCGTGGCCCACGCCGGAGGGGCCGCAGGCCGCCGTCCCACCGCCGGCGGTGGCCATGCTCCACGAGTCGGCCACGCGGCGCTACCTCCAGGCCGCCGGGCTGACGCACGACTACCATTTCGCCAGCAACCGCGTCGGCGGGGCGGATGCGTACCTCGAAATCTGGCTCGAGGACGACGCGGGCAAGCTCCTCAAGACCGTGCGCTTCCCCGACCCCGAGGCGTCGCCGTTCGTGCGTGCCCGGCAGGCCAGGCTCATCCGCTGGCTGGTGGAGGATCAGCCGGTGGCGCCGCCGGGCGGCGAGCGCATCTTCCCGCCGGGCACCCTGCCGCCGCGCGTCCCGTTCTGGGACATGACGGAGCCGCGGCGTCTGGTGCTGGTGGAGCTGCCGGAGCCGGAGATCCCGCGCGGGCGCGTGGTGTTCCGCCCCACGCCGTGGTCGATGGTGGTGATCAAGGCCGTCGCGCGGCACGCCTGCCGCGTCCACGGGGCGGCGCACGCCCGCGTGGTGCGGCACAGCAAGGAGTCGCTGTCGCCGGCGGGCCTGCTGGAGCCGCAGACGATCCCGCAGGAGATGGAAGAGCTGGTCAGCGACTATGGGAGGGTCACGCGGTGAGCGGACAACACGGACCCAGGCCCGATGGCATCTCGCCGCAGCACCCGGCGCGCCACTCCAGTCACATCCCCACGCCCGATGACGCCCCGACACGCGGCCCGTGGGAGGGCTTCTGGTTCACGCCGGGGCACCCCTTCGGCCTGCACGTGATCCGCGTCGCCGTCGGGTCGCTCCTGATCTTCTGGCTCCTGGCGCTCGCGGCGGACGCCGAGGGGCTGTTCGGCCTCACCGGCTGGTTCGACCGGGCGGCCATCGTCGAGGCGTCGAAGCGGCCGGCGGAAATCCCGAAGCCGTTCTCGTGGTCGCTGGTGTACCTGTGCGGCGAGAGCGTCGCGGCGTTCCGGGTGTTCTACTGGGGGTCGCTGGGGGTGATCCTGCTGTTCACGCTGGGGATCTTCCCGCGTGTGACCTCCGTGTTGACGTGGCTGGCCACGCTGTCGCTCACCGCCAGCCCGGTGTTCGAGGACGAGGTGGAGGTGCTGTTCCGCATCCTCACGCTGTACCTCGCCGTCGGCTACGTCCTCTCAGGTCCGTGGAAGGGCGTGTCGTGGGCGGAACGCGTCCTCGGCCCGTGGCGGACATTCCTGTTCGCCCGGCGGGAGGGCGACGCCCCAGAGAGCGTGGGCGTGAACGTGGCTCTGCGGCTCATCCAGGTGCATCTCGCCATCCTCCTCGTCACCAGCGCGCTGCACAAGCTGCAATCGAGCGCCTGGTGGTCGGGGGTGGCGTACTGGTATCATCTGGTGCCGCCGCTGGAGCTGACCCCGGCGAGGGTGCGCGGGATGGCGGCGTCGGGTTTCGCGTGGATGGTGTTCCTGAACGTGGCGTGCTACGCGACGCTGGCGTGGCAGTTGGCGTTCCCGGCGTTCGCCTGGCGTACCGGGTGGTGGCGGGCGCTGCTGTTCGGCGGGGCCGTGGCGGGGTGCGTCGGGCTGGTGTGGATCTACCGGATGCCGCTGTTCGGGCCGGCGCTGCTGGCGGGTTGCCTGGCCTTCCTGACGGATGCGGAGTGGGAGCGTGTCCGCGGGTGGGTGGCGGGTGCCTTCGCCCGAATGACGGCGGCGCGGGCGGCGGGCGCCGAGGGGCGTGCGGGGCGCAGGGGCGCCGTCACGGTGGGAGGGCGCTGACGTGGGTGCTAGAACGCGAATGGCGGCCTTGCTCATGGGCGGGCTTCTCGGCGTGTGGAGCTGTGCCCCGATGGGTCCGCCCGACCCGGACGAGGCCCCCGGCGAGAAGCCGCCCACGCCGCGGGCCGTCCCCGGCACGCTGAAAACCCGCATCGAGGCGGCGGTGAAGAACGTGCGCGAGCGGACGCTCCTGCGCGGCAACGCCTTCTGGACGGTGTTCCACGGCATCCTCGGGCTGGGGCCGGGGGTGCAGCTCACCGACTCGCGGACCGGGGCGAAGGTGAACGCGCTGCAGTACATCCAGGACGGCGGCGAGCTGCGTGGGCTGGTGTTCCAGCCGACGGACCACGGCCTGGAGGTGGTGACGCTGCGCGACTCGCAGGGCCAGGGGCACCAGGACCAGTTCGTCGCCGAGATGGCGCAGTGGGGCATGCCGGCGGACCGGATATTCAAGGTGCAGGGGCGCGACTATAAGTTCCTCGACTTCGTCAAGAACAGCCAGATGCGGGCGCGGACGACGGCGGACCAGGAGCTGAGCTGGACCATCGTGGTCGTGTCGCAGTACTTCGGCACCGACGCGGCGTGGACCAACGCCCACGGCGAGCGTCTGCGGCTGGAGGACCTGGTGCGTTACGAGGTGGAGGCGTCGGTGGAGAAGGCGCCGTGCGGCGGGACGCACCGCCTGTTCGGGCTGACGTGGGCGTACCACCTGCACCTGGCGCGGGGCGGCAAGGCCGAGGGCGTGTGGAAGGCCGTCAGCGTGCGGACGGACGAGTACATGCTCAAGGCGAAGCAGAGCCAGTGGCCGGACGGCCTGTTCTCGACGGCGTCGTTCGAGAGCAAGGCGCACGCCCCCGACAAGCAGCTCCAGCTGAACACGACGGGGCACATCTTCGAGTGGCTGGCGCTGGCGCTGCCGGACGGGGACCTGCGTTCGGACTGGATGCAGGGGGCGGCGAGTGCGTTGGCGCAACTGATACTCGACATGCAGGATTCGCCGATGGACAGCGGGTCGATGTACCACGCGGTCCACGGGCTGTACCTGTATCACGCGCGGGTGTGGGGCGGGTCGTTCGCGCCGCCGGAGCTGATGATCCCGCTGCCGCCGGGCTGGCCGGCCCGGAAAGGATGAAGAATGATCGGCCGGGTCCCGCCTGACGCCTGACGCGCCAGGCGGGGTGTCGAGCGTCACCAGGGGGCGAGGACGAGGGCGGGCAGGTTGGCCAGGTAGTACTCGGGCACCTGGTAGTGGAAGAGGCCGGTCAGGTCACGCGACTCGACCTCGGCGTCCGACAGGTTGGCGATCATCTCGGGCCGGTAGCCCCACGAGTTGGCGTAGGAGTCCATGTTGAGCGGGTCGAAGGGCTCCTGCACGTCGGGGGTGTTCTGCCAGAGGACCTCGGCCTGGTCCACGTTCTCGGCGAAGTACACCGCGGGGTCGTTCATGGCCCGCTGCGCGGCGATGATGCCCAGCATGGGCACCTGCCCCAGCGGGCCGGGGCGGAAGGCGAAGAACGCGCCCTCGCTGATGTTGTCCGGGCCGAACAGCACGTCGGCGACGGCATCGGCGGCGGGCTCGAGGAGGCGTGCCGGGTGGGCGTCGAGCATCGTCTCGCGCACCCAGCCGCCGTCCAGCAGCGGGCTGTCGGAGACGAAGTCGGCGGCGAGGCTGTTGACCACGGTGCCGCGGCTGTGGCCGATCAGGTGCAGGTCCACCACGTCGCCGGGGGCCAGGTCGAGGCCGGCGGCCGTGGCGTTGATCCGGGCGGCCAGCTGGTAGGCCGCCAGGGTGGACATCCCCGGCAAGGGGACCTTGCTGAGGGCGTCCCAGTTGTAGGCGAAGGCCTCATCGTAGCCGAGCGCCTCAAGGCCCGCCGCCGTGCTGGTGGCCCACTCGGGGACGCCCGGCTGGAGCTGGAAGCCGTGGGTCACCACGCCGATCAGGTGCTTACGGAAGAAGGCGGTGTTGTTGGCCTCATTGGCCTCGGCCAACTGGGCCTCGGGGTCGGCGACGACCAGGACGTAGGGGCGGGTCGGGTCCTGCGCCAGGTCGATGCCGCCGCGCGTGACGGTGTGCCGGCCGCGGGCGGTGTCCCTGCCGGAGAGCTGGAACGAACCCACGGCCAGGTCGCCGGCGTCGAAGACGCTGTCGGCGGAACGGTACACGCCCACGTCGAGGGAGTCGGTGCGGCGGGTGAGGTTGTACTGGAAGGTCACGCCGTGGGAGTCGTCCGTGGTGGCGAACGTCATCTGGACGTCGGTCAGGGCCGCCGGGACGGCCCGGTCTTCGAGGGCCTCCACGGCCGGGCGGAAGGCCCGCCGCCTGGTGTCGGTGCCGGCCTGCGCGAAGTTGGGGAGCATGCCTTTCTCCTCCGTGTGCGGGAGTTGGTGGGAGTTCTCCGGGGAGGGCTGGGCCGAATGCCAGCAAGCGGCGCGCCGCGGAGGGGTCTCCGCATTGGCACTCGCCCCGACGTGGCGTACACCGATGGCGTGGACACACGCCGGAGATCACGGACATGACGCCGACGCGACGCACATTCCTGGGGGCCGCCGCCGGTCTCGGCGTGGGGGCGGCCCCGCCCGCCAAGCCCGCCCCCACTGGCAGTGACCTCGGCAGCCTGCACCCGCTGGTCGAGAGGATGGCCGGCTCGCCCGCCTACCCGCTATCGTTCCTCGCCGGCGGGTACCGCTCGCTCGACGAGTTCCACGCCAAGGCCCGCGCCGTCGTCAGCACGCTCCTCGGCCCCGGGCCGGCGAAGGTTGACCCGAAGCCCGAGGTGCTGGAGCGCGTGGAGTGCGACGGGTACACGCGTGAGAAGGTGCTGTTCTCCACGTCGCCGCACCTGCGCGTGCCGGCGTACGTCCTCGTCCCGAAGGGGCTGAAGAGGCCGGCGCCGGCCATCGTCGATCTGCACTCGCACGGCGGGATGTTCCTCTTCGGCAAGGAGAAGGTCATCGACTTGCGAAGCGATAGGGGTGCGAGGGGACGTCGCGTCCCCTCAAGAGGAGAGGGCAACCACACGACGATGACCGCCTACCACAAGGCGAACTACGACGGGCGGCCCACGGCCACGGCGCTGGTGCGCCTGGGGTACGTCGTCATCAGCATCGATGCGTTCTTCTTCGGGGAGCGGCGGCTGATGATGGACGACGACCTCAGGCACGGCTGGGACCGCTCGCGCTACTCCGCCGATGAGGTGAAGCACCTGAACCAGAGGTGCCGCGGCAAGGAGACGACGCTCGTCAAGACGCTGGCCCTGGCCGGGCTCACCTGGCCGGGCGTCGTCGTCCGCGACGACATGCGGACGGTGGATTACCTATTGACGCGGCCCGAGGTGGACGGCAAGCGGATCGGCTGCCTGGGCATCTCGATGGGCGGATACCGGGCGGCGTACCTGGCGGCGATGGACGAGCGCATCAAGGCGGCGTGCGTGGTGGGGTTCATGTCATCCGTCGCGCCGATGCGCAAGGCGCACATCGACACGCACTCGTGGGTGCATTTCCTGCCGGGGCTGCACCGGCACCTCGACCTCCCGGACGTGGCGTCGCTCGCCGCCCCCAGGGCGCTCCTCGTGCAGCAGTGCGAGCGCGACCGGCTATTCCCGCCGGAGGGGATGCGCGAGTCGGTGAAGCGCATCGCCGCCGTCTACGGCAAGGCGGGGGTGAAGGGGCGTTTCGAGGGGCGCTTCCACGACGAGCCGCACAGGTTCACCATCAAGATGCAGGACGAGGCGTTCGCCTTCCTGAGCAAGCACCTGAAGGGATGACAGCCATGACGCGAGCCCTGGCCCTGCTCCTCATCTGCGTCACGGCGGCGCTCGCCGACCCCGTGCGCATCGCCTCCAAGGTGAGCGGGCACATCCACCCGGCCGCCTGCGTGACGGCCAAGGGGACGGTGCTTGTGATCTTCAGCAAGTCCGACATGAAGGACCTGCGGCTGACGCGCTCGGAGGATGGGGGCAAGACGTGGTCGGCCGACGTCGCGTTCCCCGGCACGGAGAAGTTGTCGATCTACCCCGGCTCGCTGACGGCGCTGCCGGACGGGCGCGTCGTTCACGCCTGGAACACCTGGTACGTGAACGACGCGAAGAAGAAGTCGCGCTTCGTGCAGTACGCGGTCAGCAAGGACGACGGCAAGACGTGGGGGGAGACGATGAGCCTGGCGAAGAACGCGAAGGCGGAGAGCATCATCCGCCACCCGTTCGCGGTGATGCCGGACGGCAGATGGCTGTTCTCGCTGGCCGACCGGACGGCCCTGTATGACCCGGAGAAGGGTACGGAGGAGCCGTTCGGCGGGCGGACGCACGGCCTGCTGCCGCTGGTGCGGACGCCGAGGGGGACGCTCGTGAGCGGGGCCGGGCTGCGTTCGAAGGACGGCGGCAAGACGTGGGAGGCGGTCAAGCCGTTCCCGGCGATCACGAAGAACGGCTGGCGCTTCGAGATGGCGCTCTTGCCCAACGGCTGGCTGGTGGCCGGCGAGGTCATCGGGCCGGGCGTGGGCGGTGAGAGGTGGCGTTGGGTCGTCTCGCGGGATGACGGCAAGACGTGGGACTTCGACGGGGCGGTGACGTTCTATGAGCCGGGCCGGGCCATCGGCGGGCGGGCCTGTCCGCGCACGGTGGGCATCGACAGGGACACCGTCGGGGTGGTGTACTACGACGTGGACGCGAAGCAGCCCGGCGGGCCGGGCGTGTTCTTCCTGCGCGTGCCGGTGGGGAGGCTGGCGGGGAAGTGATGGCGCAACCCCACCCCCCAACCCCCTCCCCGAAGCGGAGAGGGGGCGGGGGGGTAGTGCCTCAATGCCGCAGCAGGAATTCCGGGCTGTTCAGGAGCGCGAACTGCAGATCCTGCATCGCCTTCGCCCTGTCGCCCACGGACGCGACGTGCCGCTTCACCACTGTCAACTCTTCGGCGCGGGGCCGGCGGGTCAGGGTCGCGAGGTACACCAGCTCGATCACCTTCCCGTCCTCCTTCTCCTTCGCCAGCCAGCCGGCCACGCGCCCGGAGGATGACTTCAGTTTGCCCAGGACGCCGGCGTTGTTCAGGAGGTGGAGCATCTGCGGTAGCGACGGGTCCTCCTCGCGGGCGCATTCGCACGACACGTCACGCTCCGGCTTCGAGAAGGCCGTCAGGAACGCATGATCGACGCCGCCCTCGGGAAGCTCGATGGCCCGTGTCCCGAGGGGGTAGCCCTTGAACCTCTCCGGCACGCCCGTCGCCAGCGACACCGCGTCCAGCGCCTGTTCCGCCGACAGCATCTTCACCCGCGCCTTCACGAAGTACCGCGCCGGGTCGGCGGCGTGCTGCGACTGCTTCGGGCCGACGCTCGACAGCTGGTACGCCTGCGAATTCAGGATCAGTCGGAGGATCGGCTTGAGGCGGTAGCCGCCCTTCACGAACGCCTTCGACAGGGCGTCGAGCAGCTCGGGGTTGCTCGGGGGGTTGGTGGCGCGGAAGTCGTCCACGGGATCGACGATGCCCTGGCCGAACAGGTGATACCACACGCGGTTCACCAGCGACGGGGCGAAGTACGGGTTGCCGTCGCGTGTGAGCCAGTCGGCCAGCTTCTCGCGGCGGTCGGCGTCGCGGGCCAGCCTGCCGGCGGGCTCGCCGAAGGCGGCCGGCTCCTGGTTCTTGCCCGTCTGCGGGTTGCGCACCTCGCGGCCCGGCGACAGGTGGATCACCTCGTCGTCGAGCATGAACTTCGCGCCCTTGCGGTCGATCTGGGCGAAGTACGCCGCCAGGCCGTAGTAGTCCGCCTGCGTGATGTTCTCGAAGGGGTGGTTGTGGCACCTGGCGCACTGCATGCGGACGCCGAGGAAGATCTGGGCGAACGTCTCGGCGCACTCCTCGGGCGTGCGCGACACGCGGTAGAAACTGGCCGCCGGCCGGTGGAGCGTGTTGCCCAGCGAGGTGAGCATCTCGCGGGCGAATTTGTCCATCGGGCGGTCCTCGGCCACGGCCCGCACGAGGTGGCGGTGGAAGGAGTGGACGCCGCGTTTGCTGAGCGTGGTCGGGCTGCCGCGCATCACGTCGGCCCACTTGATCGCCCAGAAGTACGCCAGCTCGTCGCGCTCCAGCAGCGCGTCGATGAGCTTCGCCCGTTTGTCGGCCCGCTTGTCGTTCAGGAACGCACGCGCCTCGTCCGGCGTGGGCAGCGTGCCCAGCACGTCGAGGTGGACGCGGCGGAGGAACACCTCGTCGGGGGCGACGGGGGCGGGGCGTAGCTGCAGCTCCTTCTGTTTGGCGAAGACGTGGTCGTCGACGAAGTTGTCGGCCTTCGGCGCATCGAAGGTAAACGCTTCATCCTTCCTGACGTAAACCAGGCGGGCGTTGGCGAATTGATCGAGGTAGCGGACCAGCACCGACGCCTCGCCGGTGCGCGAGAAGTCCACCTGACCGTCGGCGCTCACCGAGGCGCAGCCGGGGTCGTTGAGGCTGAAGACGGCCAGGCCGGTCACGTCGCGAGTCTCGCCTCCCTTGAAGTGGGCGCGGACGGCGAGCCGGCGTGTGGGGGAGGTGAGCCTCTCCATCGCGGGGGTGACCTCCAGGCGCTCCAGGGTGGCGGTGCCTTCATCGCGGCAGCCCTCGGCGACCCATCGGCGCAGGATGCCGTGGGCGAGGCCGCCCGGCTTGAGGCGGACGCCGCCGCCGTGGGCGGTGCGGCCGGTGCCCTTGAGGAGGAACAGGCTGCGCTCGGGGTGGGCGGTGTCCACGCGGCGGCCGAAGTCGCCGCGGGTGAGGGTGTAGTAGTCGAGGGACGGGTCGTGGCCGCGTAGGCTGAGGCGGAAGCCGCCCTTGCCCTGCGGCGAGCCGTGGCACGCGCCGGAATTGCAGCCGGCGTGTGACAGGGCCGCGACCACGTCGGTGCGGAAGTCGGCCGCCGGCTCGGCGGCGAACAGGGTGCAGAGGATGATTGGGGTCAAGGGAGCCTCCGACGCGCCGTGGTCGTCCGGGGGGGCCGCGGCGGACGCCCCGCCCTGAAGGGCGGGTCTACAAACCCAAGCCCCGTGAACGGGGCTGAAGACAACAGCCGACAGGGTGTTCGCGTCATTTCTTCTTCGGCACCTCCGGGCGGGGCACCTCGATGTCGATGCGTGCCCGCCCCTCCTCCTCGAACCCGTCCACGTCGGCCGTGCCTTCGATGCGCACGCCGCGTCGGCCCGGCTGGGTGCCGTCACGGACATGCACCTCGATCTCCGCCCCGTCCTTGCCGGCGGGGATCGTCACCTTCTCCGGGCAGTCCAGCCCGTCCTGCGGGGACAGCGTCACCTCCACCGGGCCGGTGAACGACCCGACGCGCTCGACGCCGATACGCACCTTCGCCGACGCGCCGGGGATGAGTTTCGGGATATCCTTCGGGACGGTCAGTGTGAAGGCCGTGCGGATCTCCAGCTCGAAGGAGCGGATGAGCGTCACACGCCGCCCCGCGTGGATGGCCGAGGCGAGGACCTCGATGCGCGACTTGCCGAGGTTCGCCAGGATGCGCGAGTGGACGCTGGCGGCGGGCCTGGGCGACTTCGGGGTGGCGGGGGCGAAGTCGGCGTAGACGCGTGTTCGTCCCTCGGCCTTGTCGGCGAGCTGGCCGCCGCGTGCGGTGAAGGTGATGGGGCCGTCGAAGCCCGCCGAGCGCGTCGTGATGATCGGGATGGGGGCGTGCTGGTAGCGAGGCAGGACGACGGCGTCGGCGGCGATCTCGAACGTGAACGGGGCCGGCTCGGTGATCTGGAGGGCGAGGCGGTCCGTCACGGACGGCGGGAGGCGGCGCTGGTCCTCGCGCAGCGTGTACGGGATGAGATCGACGTTGAGGAGCTGGCGGTCGATCATCGGCCTCGTGCGGACGGGCGCCTTGCCGGCGCGGATGCGCAGGGTGTGCAGGCCGAGCGGCGTGTCGGCCGCCGCGTGCAGCCTGCACACGACGGAGCTGACGCCGGCGGGGATCTCGTCCGGGGTGAGGGTGACGCCGGGCGGGGCGCCTTCGAGGCTCAGGGGGATGGCCGCGTTGTCGCCGTTGCGTGTGGCCACGAGGGGGACGATCTGATGCCCGCCACGTGGCACCGTCAGGCCCTCGACCTCGGCCATCACGGCGGGCGGGGTGCGTTCGCCGCGTAGCTCGACGAGGTAGGCGCAGGCCGGGCCGCCCTCGCGCAGCGTGTCGCGGACGGACAGGAAGTAATCGCCCGTCCTGGGGGCGGTGAAGTCGAAGCGGGCCGTGTCGTCCTCGCCCTGTGCCGCCCGGCGGACCTCGTTGCCCTTCTCGTCGGTGAGGGCGATCTCCAGCTCGGCGGGCGAATTCAGCCGGCGGCCGTGGGCCGTGGCGAAGACCACCTGCCCCTTCTCCAGCGGAAGGCGGAAGAGCTGCCGGCCGCTCGCGGGTAGCGCGCCGGCCAGGACGCCGGGGGCCTTCGGCTCGGCGGCGCCCTTGGGCGACGTGGCTTCCTTCGGGGCGGCGTACACGTCGGCGTCCGTGAGGATCACCGGCACCCAGGAGGAGCCTTCATCGCCGGGGCGTTTGATGACCGCCTCCTCGGCGGCCGTCTCCACGTCCACCGACGCGCCGATCTCGGGGAGATGCAACTTCGTCTTCTTGCCCGACGGCACGGTGGCGGGGACGGCGACTCGGGCGGCGGGGAACCGGCCCATGCGGAGGACGTAGCTGCCGTGCGGGTGGCCCTGGAACCGCGAATCGCGCACCTCGACGGTGTACGATCCGGCGGCCTCGAAGACGTGGCGGAAGCGGCAGTCGAAGTACAGGCCGGGCGAGCTGTCGATCTCGGCGACAGGCTTGCCGCGGGAGTCGCGGATGGTGACGAGGGGATCGACCTCCTTGCCGAGCCGGCTGCCGACGGCCTCAAAGGCCACCTCTTGCCCGGCCTTCACGTCGATGGTGAACCTGTCGCTCTCGCCCTCGCGGAACGTGCCCCACAGGGCGCAGGGCAGCGCCTGTTTGCCCGAGGTGGCCTTGCGGACGGGCAGGTCATCGACGAGGAAGAGGTGGACGTTGCTGAGGCCGTCGGGCGTGGCGACACGGAGGCCGAAGACGCCGACGGGGGCGTCGGCGGCGACGCGCACGTCGAGGCCGGCGGCGGCGGGCTTCGCGTTGATCTTGTCGGCGGGGAGAGTCGTCCACAGGCCGACGGGCTTGTCGAGGCCGGCGCCGACGGGGGTGAGGCGTGTGGTCTTGCCGCGCTCCAGCACGGGGGGGTCGAGGCGCTCGATGAACGGCGACGCCAGCAGGAGCAGGAGGAGGGGCATCGGCGGTGTCTCGGGGCGTAAATCAGGCGGGAGGGAGTCACGGCGGGTCAACACCAAGGATACGGCATGGGTGGGGGAATTGCCACATCGGAGTGACCCCACTGTCACAGCACAATAGAAATGTCCGCACTTCCAGGACAGTAAGAATGTCCGGTG
>CAZVZK010000152.1:0-24246 GCA_964630925.1 uncultured Alcaligenaceae bacterium | reverse complement strand
CCCTCATGCACTGCCTCGCAACCGTCCGCTAGGATGTCCGAAAATCGAAACAGAGATCACAGAGAAAGCACAGAGAAAGCAAGAAAAGAGTTAGAAGACAAAGATTCGTCGTCTTCTTGTTTTCTTTTTGTCTTTCCTCTTCTTCTTCTTCTCTGTGTTCTCTGTGTCTCTGTGGTGAATCCTCTCTTCAAGGCGTGAACGGCAACAACGTCACGCCGTCGCGACGGGCGCGGGCCTGCATCTGCTCGGCCTCGCGTGTCCGGCCCATCTCCATGAGCAGGGCCACCAGCACCGACATGGCCCGCGCGTCGCGCGGCGCCAGGCCCCATGCGTTGAACAGGGCGCTCCGCGCGCCCGACTTGTCGGCATTCCGCCACAGGGCCAGGCCCACTTCCAGGCGCGGCTCGGGGTCCGTCGGGGCCAGCGCCGCCGCCCGCCGCCAGGCGGCCACGGCGTCCGTCCGCCCCGCGGCGGACCTGGCCCGGCCCAGCAACGACCACACCGCCGCCCGGTCCGGCTGACACAGCGCCACGTCCTCCAGCAGGCCCCTCGCCAGCGCCGGGGCCTTGCCCACCCGCGCCGCCATCAGCGCCTCGGCGGGCCGATGGCCGGGGTCGTACGCCAGCGCCGCCGCGAGCTGGCGGAGGGCCGCCTCGGCATCGGCCGGCAGCCGGGCCGTCAGAAGGGCGCCGTCGATGCCGCCCAGCGATGCCGCCCGGGTCAGGGCGTCGTCGGCGGCGGTGTACTCCTGGGCCGCGAGAGTGGACAGGCCCAACGCCACCCAGGGCAGGGCGTCCTCCGGGGACAGGGCGACGGCGCGGCGGGCGGCCAACGCCGCCGCGTGCAGGTCCCCCTGTCGCTGCCGCACCAGCGCCAGATGGGCCCACGCGACGCCGTGCCTCGGCGCCGCCTCGACGGCACAGAGCAGCGAGCGTGCCGCGCCGGCCATGTCGCCGACGCGGACCTTCAACAGCCCCTCGGCGACGTGGGCGTCCGGATTGTCCGGCTCGCGGTCGAACACCCACGCCACTTGCTCCGCCGCCTTGTCCGCCCGGCCCCCCTCGGCCAACGCCAGCGCCAGGCCGACGCGCACCGCCGTCGAGTCGGAGGCCAGCCCGGCGGCCCGCCCGAACGCCTCGCTGGCCTCGGCGGGCCGGCGGGCACGGCGCAGCAGTTGGCCCAGGTTGTACCAGACGGCCGCCGCCGAGGGCCGGGCCGCCAGCGCCGCCCGCGCCACGGCAAGCGCCTCCGTGAGGTGGCCCGGAGTCCGCGCCAGGTCGGCCGACAGGTCGAGCGCGTACCAGAGGTGGCCGGGGTGGGCGGCCTGCATGCGCCGGCGGAAGGCGAGTCCCGCGTCCTCGCCCAGGCGCGAGGCCAGCAGCCGCACCGCCCCCGCCGGCGGCGCGTCCGTCGGCGGCTCCGCGGCCAACGCCTCCAGCTCCGCCCTCCCCGCCGCCGTACGCAGGCGGGCCCGCCAGGGGTCGGCGTCGGCACGGTCCAGGACGGCCAGGAGCCAGCGCCGCGTCCCCTCATCCTCCTCCCGCGCCAGACGCTCGTACAGGGCCGCCAGGATCTCCGTCAGGCCCGGCTCACCGCGGAGGCGGGCGGCGGCCGCGGCGGCGTCGTCCGTGAACGAGATGCCGTGCCGTGCCAGGGCCTGCTCGGCGAGGCGAGGTCCCGCCTCGGGGGGCGCCAGCCTGCCGGCGAGGCGTGCCTGCTCCAGGTCGAGGGCCAGACGCAGGCCGGTCTCCAGGCCGAGCAGTTGCTCCCCCAGGCCGCCGGGCTGTTCGCGGGCGGGGGCGAGGGCCGCCAGGGCGTCGGCCCATGCGCGGCGGCCCGCCAGCTCGCGGGCGCGGGTCAAGGCGGCGCCGGCGGCGCGGCGGGCGGCCTCCTCCCGGCGCTCCTGCTCGGCGGCGAGGCGGGCCTCCTCACGGCCGCTCAGGTACACCGACAGGCCCGCCAGGACCGCCATCGCCACGGCCGCCACGACGACGAGCGCGAGCATCCGCCCCCGTTCGGCACGCTCGGCGGCCCGGACACGCTCGGCGTCGGCCTGGCGCAGGCGGACGCGGGCCTCCTCCTGGCAGGCGCTGACGAGGGCGGCCAGCTCCCCGGCGTCGGCGGGCCGCCCCGCAGGGTCGGCGTCCAGGCAGCGGGCGGCCAGCTCGGCGAGGCCCGGCGGGCCTGAGACGCCCCGCAGGCGGCGTGCGGCCTCCGACGTGTCGCCCGCCAGCGCCCTCACCAGGGGCGTGCCTGCGAACGGCGGCCGGCCCGTGAGCAGCTCGCACAGGATCGCACCCAGCGAGAACACGTCCGAACGCAGGCCGCCGCGCCCGCCGTGGGCCCTCTCCGGGGCCATGTAGGCCGGCGTGCCTAGCACCGCGTCGCCGCCGGGGGGGGGCGGCGGGTACTCCGACGAGCCGGCCTCGGCACCCGGGGGCGTCTGCGGCTGGGCCAGGCCCCAGTCCATGACCTGGATCTCGCCGAACGCGCCCACCATCACGTTGCCCGGCTTGAGGTCGTTGTGGGCGATGCCACGCGCGTGGGCGTAGGCGATGACGCGGCAGACCGCCTCGAACACGCCCAGCACGCGGGCCTGCGCCTCGGCGGGCGAGCTGCGGACGGCGAACAGCTCGGCCAGGGTTTGGCCCTCCACAAGCTTCATCGCCAGGTACGGCCTGCCGTCGGGTAGGGTGCCCACGTCATGGGCGGGCGGCACGCCGGGGTGCTGGAGCTGGCCGGTGATGCGCGCCTCCTGCTCGAAGCGGCGGACCAGGCCGGGGCTGCGCGCCGGGCTGCCCAGCATGACCTTGACCGCGAGGGCCCGTCCGAACTGCTCATCCTCGGCGCGGTACACGGCCCCCATGCCGCCGCGGGCGATCTCGTACAGGAGGCGATAACGCCCCCCCGGCCCGGCGCGGGTGCCGGACAGGTCTGGCGTCTTGCCGTCGGGGGGCTGGGTCGGCGTCATGGTCTCCGTTCGGCCCAGCAGGTGGCGCACGTCCCCGCCTGTCCGACCCGGTGAGGTGACGATCCGGCGGCCCGTGCCACGGCTGGCGGGAGGACGGGCCAGGTTGTTGTTCGCCTCTTCCGGTGGACAGGATCGAAGCAAAGAGGACGGGCCGACGTGTCCGCCCGCCCCCTGACCGCACTCATGAACTTGACCGTCAGCCTATGGAAACCCGGCCGCCCGGCTGCGCCCGCCGGCGGAAATCCGCAGGGCGCTGGGCCTCCCCGGCTCTCAGCTCCGCGGAGTGAGTGATTCTTCGCACCGTTGATCCAGTCGTAAGTGCTTACGCCCGAGGCGCGGAGGGCGAGGGGCCCGCGGCCCTGCCCTCGCCCCATTCTTCGCGTCTTGATTGTCCGGCCCGGGTCTGGGTAGGCTGCCCCCTCACCCTGCTCGCTGATCGCCGACGCAAACCCGTGCTGGGACCTGCCATGCGCATCCCCGACCACCCCACCGACATCCGCCGCTCCCTCGAGGCACCCCTCGCACGCCTCGCCCCACGCGGCCCCGTCCTGGCCGCCACCCTCAACAGGGTGCCCAAACGCTGCGGCTGATCCGCACACGGGTGCTGGACGGGGCGCGTGTTCAGGGCCGCCTGGTGACGGCCGTGGACGGCAGCGGCTACCTGACGTTCCGCGAGCGCCACTGCGAGCACTGCCTGACGCGGGCGTGCGGCGAGCGCACCCTGTACTCCCACCAGGTGCTGGAGGCCAAGGTGCTGGGGCCGGCCGAGACGGCCCTCTCCCTCGGCACCGAGTTCATCGACAACCGCCAGCTCGCGGACACCCCGCCCGGTGCGGGCGAGCAGAGACGCAAGCAGGACTGCGAGCTGAAGGCGTGCCGCCGCCTGCTGGAGGGCGTCCGCCGCGACTTCCCCATGACGCCCCTGTGCCTGACGCTGGACGCGCTGTACGCCTGCGGCACGGGCTTCCAGATGGCGAAGGAGGCGCGGGCGTCGTTCGTGGCGGTGTTCAAGGAGGGGGCGCTGTCGGCCCTGTGGCGCGAGGCGCGGACGCTGCTGGGGATGTGCCCCGAGGACGCGCTCGTGACGGAGGGCGGCGGCCGGCGGCACGAGTACCGCTGGCAGGGCCGCCTGCCGTACACGGACGGCGAGGGGCGTGAGTGGGCCTCAAGGCGCTCTTCTACCGCGGGGAGGGGCCGGGCGGGGAGAGGTCGGAGTGGGCGTGGCTGTTGAGCGCGGACCTGAAGGTGGACGCCACGACGGCCGAGGCCCTGGCGTGGGACGCGGGCGTGCGCGGTGGCGTGAGGAGAACCAGGGGTTCAACGATCATAAGAACGGGGGGATGGATCTGGAGCACGCCTACTCGGAGAAGGGTCACTTCGGGGCGTATTATCTGCTGATGCAGGTGGCGCACATCCTGATGCAGCTCCTGGAGAAGGGCGGCCTGCTGAGGGCGCTGGCACGCGAGAACGGGAAGAGGACGGCGGCGGCGCTGCTGGGCGGGCTGAGGGACATAACGAAGGCGCTGGTGGAGAGCCTGCGGAACCTGGCGTGGCCGGCGGGCTGCTTCGGCGGGCAGGAGGGCATGCAGATCCGGCTGGACAGCGGGTGAGGACGCGGCGTGGCCGCCCGGCATGGAAGCGTCAACCCGGATGAGGACAGGAGGGCGATGGGGGCGCACCGGCGCGGGCCGGCCCGCATCCGCACGCGCACCCCGGCCCGGCGCGACGCTTGGCCAAGGCGTCGCGCCGGCACATCGACGCCCCTCCGGCCCGACTCCGCAGAGCTGGAAAAGGGCCGATGGTCTTGCGGTGATCCGGGGCGGCAGGGTACGCTGCGGGCATGAGCAAGCCCGCACGCATCCTCGGCGTCGACCCCGGCCTCCGCGTCACCGGGTACGCCGTCCTTGAACAGAGGCCGCGCGGCCCGCACATCTGCGAGGCCGGCGTCATCCGCGGCACGTCCGCAGGGAAGAAGACAACCGACGTGGCACTGCGCGTCCGGGAACTGTACGATGGTATATGTGGGGTGTTGGATGAGTACACCCCGGCCGTGATGGTCGTGGAGACGCTCTTCGCCCACTACGAGCACCCGCGGACGGCCATCCTGATGGCGCACGCCAGGGGGGCGATCCTGCTGGCGGGGGCGCAGCGGGGCGCGCGTATCGTGAACTACACGGCCCCGCGCATCAAGAAGACCATCACCGGGCACGGCAGGGCCACCAAGGAAGACTTGCAGCGGGCGATGATGCGCGAGTTCAACCTCCCCAAGCTCCCCGAGCCGAACGACATGGCCGACGCCCTGGCGGCGGCGCTGTGTCACCACTACTCGCTGAAGGTGCCGAAATGATCACCCGCGTGACGGGCGTCCTCAACAAGGTGCTGGACGAGGAGGCCCGCCTCCAGGCCGGCCCGTTCGAGTACCAGGTGCTGATCCCCGAGTTCGTGCGGCGGACGATCCAGATGCGCGTGGGCCGCGAGGCGTCGTTCCACACCGTCCACTTCATGGACGGCGACCCGTCGCGCGGCAAGGTGACGCCGCGCCTGGTGGGGTTCCTGCACGAGATCGAGCTGGAGTTCTTCGAGCTGTTCTGCACGGTGGACGGCGTGGGGACGAAGAAGGCGCTGAAGGCGCTGGCGCGGCCCGTGAAGGATATCGCCGAGGCCATCCAGCGCCAGGACGCCAAGTGGCTCGCGACGTTGCCCGGCATCGGCGCCGCGACGGCGGACAAGATCGTCGCCGCCCTGCGCCGCAAGGTGGTGCGCTTCGCGATGCTGCCGACGCCGGCGGCCCCGCGTGCCGAGGGCGACCCGGCCCCCGCGGCGGACGAGGTCGCACCGACGGCAGTGGTCGAGGGGAACATCCTGGAGGAGGCGTACTCCGCCCTGATGGGGCTGGGGCACTCGCCGCAGGAGGCGCGCGGCAAGCTCGATTCCGTCCTGGTGGCGGGCCAGACGTTCAAGACATCCGAGGAGATCCTGCGCGCGATCTTCGCGAGCAAGAAATGAGCCATGAGGTGCCGCGATGGCGCGTGAAGCGGTGGTGATGAACGGCGGCGGGCCGGACGAACCGGACCCCATCCTGTCGGGCCGTGAGTACGACTCGGCCCTGCGCCCCAAATTGCTCACCGAGGTGATCGGGCAGCAGGCGGCGGTCAAGCGTCTGGGGATCATCCTCAACGCCGCCCGGAAGCTCAAGGAGCCGATCGGCCACATCCTGTTCGACGGCCCGCCGGGCCTGGGCAAGACGACGTTCGCCACCGTCCTGCCCAACGAGATGGGCACGACGCTCCAGATGACGAGCGCCCCGGCCCTGACCAAGCCCGGCGACCTCATCCCGTTCCTGCTGAACGCCACGGAGGGGTCGTTCCTGTTCATCGACGAGATCCACCGCATGCCGCGGGTGGTGGAGGAGTTCCTCTACCCCGCGATGGAGGACTTCCGCGTGGACATCGTCACCGGCGAGGGGATGAACGCCCGCACGCTCTCGATCCCCCTGAAGCCGTTCACGCTGATCGGCGCGACGACACGGAGCGGCATGCTGTCGGGGCCGATGCGCGACCGCTTCCGCACGCACGAGCACCTGGAGTATTACACCGTCGAGGAGCTGGCCCGCATCGTCAAGGTGAACGCGAAGAAGCTGGAGACGCTCACCTCCGACGACGCCTGCCTGGAGCTGGCACGCCGTAGCCGCGGCACGCCGCGCATCGCCAACAACCGGCTGTGGTGGACGCGCTCGTACGCCGCCAGCGAGACCGACGGACGCATCTCGCTCGACGTGGCCCGCGCCGCCCTCGACCTGGCCGAGGTGGACAAGGACGGCCTCGACAAGCAGGACAGGCGCTATCTGGAGACGCTCGTCGGCCTGTTCGATGGGGGCCCGACGGGCGTGGAAGCGATGGCCGCGACGATGAGCGTCGCATCGGACACGCTCTCGGACGAGGTGGAACCATACCTGCTGCGCGAGCAGTTCATCATGCGGACGCCGCGCGGACGCATGGCGACGCCCCGGGCGTACACGCTCCTCGGGCGCGTCCCGAAGCGGAAGGAGGGCGAGGGCCAGCCGGGGCTGTTCGACGGCGAGCGGTGAGCCTCCGGGCCGCCAAGGAAGCCATCCCCGTTGGCACGCCTGGCACGCTTGGATGGCACCCTTGAGAAGAAGGGGCGTCGTCGTCATCGAAGCGACGCGGACGGCGTCCATCCCGAGGGCCTCGTTGGCACCCTTGGCTTTCTTGGCACCCTTGACGATGAACGACGCGCCTCGCTGTCGCCAGCCCCGCGCTCTGCCTCCCCGTGAGCTGCTGACGCATGGCCCTGATGGCCCTATGCTGAGAGCGGCATGACCTGCCCACCCTGAGAGGCAAGATCATCCGGGCGGAGATGGGGACATGGGCACGCTGACGCGCAGGACGTTCCACCTCGCCGGGGCCGCGGGCCTCACCGCCCTGGCGGCGGGCCGCGCCGCCGGCGCCGCCGAACGCATCCGCCTCGGGTTCATCGGCCTGGGTAACCGCGGCGATCAGGTGCTGGACGGCTTCCTCCAGCACAAGGACTGCCAGGTCACGGGCCTCTGCGACATCCACGATCCGTACCTCGACTTCGCCGCGAAGAAGATCGGCGGCACGCCGAAGCGGTACAAGGACTACCGCGACCTGCTGGCGAGCAAGGAGGTGGACGCCGTCGTGATCAGCACGCCGGACCACTGGCACGCGCTGCAGATGATCCACGCCTGCCAGGCCGAGAAGGACGTGTACGTCGAGAAGCCGTTGTCGCTGACGGTGGTGGAGGGCCGGCGGATGGCGGACGCGGCGAGGAAGCACAGGCGCGTCGTGCAGGTGGGCATCATGCGGCGGTCGGCGCCGTACCTGAAGGAGGCCGCCGAGCTGGTGCGGGGCGGGGCCATCGGCAAGGTGACGTTCGCCCGCGCGTTCCACATCCAGAACGAGTGGCCGAAGGGGATCGACAGCCCCAAGGACGGCGACGCGCCGGAGGGGCTCGACTGGGAGGCGTGGCTGGGGCCGGCGCCGCTGCGGAAGTACAACGCCAACCGCACGTTCTACCGCTTCCGCTGGTTCTACGACCACTCGGGCGGGCAGCTCACGAACTTCGGCGTCCACTACCTCGACATGATCCAGTGGGCGCTGGGGCAGGACAGGCCACTCTCCGTCGCGGCAATGGGTGGCAAGTTCGCCGTCGAGGACAACCGCGAGGTGCCGGACACGATGGAGGTGATGTGGCAGTACCCCGGCGGGACGCTCGTCACGTTCACGCAGATCAACGCCAACGCCGGGCCGTGGGGCCTGCGCAACGCCGAGATCGAATTCCGCGGCACCAAGGGGACGATGCTGATCCTCCGCAACGGGTACGAGATCATCCCCGACAACATCACGCCGAACCCGTTCCCGGCGCGGACGCCGGTTGACCGCACCGTGGAGAAGGGGTGGCGCACCGGGGCGAAGCAGCACATCAAGCCGGCGAAGAAGGAGGACAAGGACGCGACGCCGCTGCACGCCCGGAACTTCCTGGACTGCGTGAGGAGCCGCAAGGCGTGCAACTGCGACGTGGAGACGGGGCACCGGGCGACGACGGCGGCGGTCATCGGCAACATCGCGCACAAGACGCGGGCGTTGCTGGAGTGGGACGGCAAGGCGGAGCGGTTCACCAACAGCGAGGCGGCGAATCGGCTCTTGAGTTACGAGTATCGCAAGCCGTACAAGCTGCCGGGGTGATGGGGCGGTCAGGGGCCGGCGTCGGCCACGCTCTCCAGCACCCGGCGGTAGCGTGGCGGCACGTCCTCGAACGCGGCACGATAGCACGGCTCCAGCGGCAGCGTGACGTAATCGCCCGGCGTGAGGAATAGCGGCATCGGCGGGAGGGCGTCGCCGACGGCGAACGGCTGGGCGAATGACTCCACGCCGTCCGCGCCAGCCGCGTAGGAGGCGGCCATCAAGGGACGCCCCTCCGGTGGCCTGTACGGCAGCCCGGCCAGCTCCGCCAGCAGGGCGCCGTGAACGCCGTCCGGGTCGCGTGGCCCCGGCGGGTGGACATCGACGAGCATCAGGTGGACGCCGGAGCGGAGGGCCGCGATCAACTTGTCGAGCATCTTCTGGAACGGGTAGCGGCCCGCCTTGTTGCCGCGCGAGACCACCTCGACGAGGGCGACGATGCGGTCATCGCTGGAGTGGCGGACGACGAGATTGCGGCTGCGGGCGGCGTAGCTGTCGGCGGCGATGTGGAGGCGCTGCTCCACCGCGGGGGGCGCGTCCAGCAACGCCGTCGCCCCCGTCGGCCCGGCGCCGCCCGCCTCCTGGAGCGTCAACACGTCGGGCGCGCCCAGATCTCCGGCCCGCTGCTCGGCCATCACGTAGTAGCCCGGAGGCAGGAGGCCGCGAGAGAGGGCGCGTTTGATCTCCAGCAGCCACGACATGTGGAAGTCATGGAACGTCCCGTCGCTCACCCTGGCCCAGTCATGCACCGGCATCCTGCTGCCCTCCTTTTTCACGCCTCCAGTGGGGCCTTCGACCGGGCCGGCATCCCGTCGTAGGCCTGCCGGTACGTCCGCTCGAGGGGGACAAGGACCGATTGGTCCGGCACGAGGATGAGCGGCATGTCCGGCAGGTCGCGTCCGACGGCGACGGTCTCGATGAACGCGGCGGGGTAGCCGGCCGCCGCGTAGGCCGCCAGGGTCAGCGGCTCGCCCGGCGGGGCTTCGAACGGCGGGGCCCCCAGGTACTCCCAGAAGGCGCTGTGCAGCCCGCGCGGGTCCCGCGGCGTCGGCGGGAATAGATCGATCACCAGGAGGTTGATCCCCTCGCGCAACGCGCCGGCGAGTTTCGCCAGCAGGGTCTGGGAGGGGGACTCGCCCGACTTGTTGCCCGGCGAGACGATCTCGATCATGGCGACGACGCGACCGTCTCCGCCGTGGTGAACGATCACGGATCGCCGGCGTTTCAGGTAGAACGAGTCATCCAACGGCTCCGGGTGGCCGGCCTCGCCTTTCCCGGCCCCTTGAGCCGGCAGCGCATCGAACTCCTCCGGCAGCACTCCGCCGTTGAGCGCCTCGCAGTGGTGAATCGCCCATGCCAGGTGGAAGGCGTGGAAGATGCCCGCGTCCACCCGCGTCCAGTCATGTACCGGCATCCTGCTCGCCTCCGCCGATCCGCTTACGCCCCGTGTCTCCCCTGCCGGCACCGTTCCGGCCTGGCGCCGACACGGCGGGCTCACGCACCGCCGCTCGCCCCGGGCCTGTCACTTCGCCCCCGGCACCTCCAGCTTGATCTCCTTGAAGCGCACTTCCATCGCCCCGCCGGAGTGGAGCTGGAACGCGAAGATCCCCCGCCGCGACAGCTTCGCGTCATCGAGATCGACGCACTTCTTGCCGTTGATCCACGTCGTCACCTTGCTGCCGTTCGCCTCGATGACGTACTCGTTCCACTCGCCCGGCTTGACGTGCGCCTCCCCGGACTCCTTCCACAAGAGGCCGCGGCCGTGCTCCTCGTAGAGCTTGCCCCACCAGCCCTTGCCCACGTCGGCCTGGGGCCCCTTCACGTCGCCGCCGGCCAGTGCCTCGCTGCGGAGCTGGATGCCGCTGTTCTCGGCGTCCGGCGTCAGCTTCACCTTGAGCGTCAGCTTGAAGTCCGCGGCGCTCATCTGCGAGCGGAGGAACTCGTTCTTCTTGAGGCCCGCCGTCTTGCCGACGATCTCGCCGTCCACCACCTTCCACAGTTTCGGGTCGCCGTCCCAGCCCTTGAGGTCGACGCCGTTGAACAGGTCCTTGGCGTTGTCGGCGTTGGCCAGGTACGGCACCTGTGCCGACGATTGCAGGTACGCCAGCAGGGCGAAGACGTCGTCGTCCTTGAGGCCCTTGAGGGCGTCGTCGGGCATCATCGACAGCGGGCTCGGCTCGCGCTTCTCGATGTCGACCGGCGGCAGCTCCAGTACTTCGGTGGGAGTCACGAGCGTCACCAACTTCTCCGTCTCCGAGCGGATGATGCCCGACAGGATGCGGCCCGAGCGCATCGTCAACACCGTCAGCGCGTACTCCTTGGGGATCACGGCGCTGGGGTCGAGGATGTTCTCCAGTAGGTAGTCGAGGCTCGCGCGGTTCGCCCCGGTGATGTCCGGGCCGACCTTGCCGCCCGTGCCGAACAGCGTGTGGCACTGCACGCACGTCTTGTTGAACAGCGCCCGGCCGTGCTCCAGGTCCGGCTGGCGCGTGTTCCGCCGCGCCTTGGCCGCCCACTCCTTGATGAGCGCCTGCCGGTCCGCCGCCGTCGTGCGGACGACGCCCCAGAACTCGCCGATGGCCTTCGTGACCTCGGCGTCCTTGAGGGCGCCCAACTGCCGGACGGCCTCCGAGGAGATGTGAGCGGCGGGCACCGTCTTCTTGCCGACGGCGGCGAGCAGCGCCCTGGCGTACTCCTTGCGGGACGACAGGGTGGCGATGGCGTCGCGCCTCTCCGCCGTGTTCAGCGAGGCGTACACCGCCAGGATCGCCGCCGGCGTCTCGGCGGCGTCGAACGCCGCCAGCCCACGCAATGCATCGCCGCGCAGCTCGGGCGACTTGAGGAGGGAACGCAGGATGGCCGCCGTCTCGGCGTCGCGTGCCTCGATGAGTGCGGCCAGCGAGGCCCGGCGCGCCTCCACGTTCGCCGCGTCGTCCTTCACGGTACGGCGTAGCTCGGCGAAGGCCGCCCTGTCGCCGAAGAGGGCCGCGAGCCGGACGGCCCTCTCGCGGACGCTGGCGTCGGACGACTTGAGGAGCGCCGGGCCGACCTCCTTCCACGCCTCGGGCATGGGGAACGTCCGGGCGCCCTTGAGGCCGGCCTGGATGCCGTCGAGGTACGCCAGCCGCGTGGCCGTGTCCGCCGCCTTGCCGAGGGCCTGGACGAGGAGTGTCACCGCCTTGTCACTGCCGAGGGAGCTGATGCGGCGGATCATGAACGGCAGAAGGATGGGGACCTTCGACTTCGCCGCCAGCTCCAGGGCCTTGCCCGCGTCCTCGGAGGCGAGCGGCTCCATCGCGTACCAGTACATCAGCGGCAGGTTGTGGTCCGTGGCGTCCTCGGCGTGCGAGACGAGGCCGGCGAGGATCTGCCACCGGTCCGCAAGGGGGAGGCGTTGGCAGGCGCTGGCGAGGTAGAGGCGGACGACGGGCGACCTGTCCCCCGCCGCGATCACGGCCAGTTTCTTGAGCAGATCCGGGGCGGGTTTGCGATTCTCCAACAGGAGCTGGATCGTCCAGCCGCGCACATTCGGGAAGATGCTGAGTAGCCCATCGTGGCCTTCGGCCGCCGACAGCCCACCCCGGGCATGGAGGGCCCACAGGGCGCGGAGCCGGCGCGTCTCGTCCTTGTGCCCCTCGAAGGTCCCCGCCAGCACGTCAGGCCGTTCCCGGCCTTTCCGCTCCTGCAACAGCCGCCGGGCGTGCCGCGAATACCACTCGTTCTCGGACAGCGCCAGGTCGGCCAGCTCGGCGTCGGTCTTCTTCGTGAGATCCACCTTCACCGGCCTGGCGTCCTTGTGGGCCACGCGGTAGATGCGGCCCGTCTCGCGGTCCCAGATGTTGGGGTTGCCGTGGTGGCACGCCTGCTTGTCGTACCAGTCGATGAAGACGACGTTGCCGTCCGGCCCGGCACGCAGGTTGATGAAGCGGGCGTACTCGTCGTTGGCCAGCAGGAAGTCGGGGGCGCGCGAGGCGACGTAGCCCGACCCCTTCGGCGTGAGCTTATCGACGTTGAAGCGCTTGCCGTGGATGTTGCCCATGAACATCTGGCCGCGGTACTCCTTCGGCCAGGTTCCGCCGAGGTAGATCATGGTGCCGCAGTGGGCGTGGCCGCCGCCGACGCTGTCGCTCTTGTTGTTGCCGCCGTGGGGCGTGGCGCCGACGTAGTGGCGGTGCTCGGCGATGGTCTTGATGTCGTCGTAGGTGTGCGGGTTGAAGTGCGAGCCGGCCTGGCGGGCGTAGCGGCCGCCCTGGATGATGTGCCAGTTGTGCGGGATGACGCACGCTTCGACGAACGCATGCCCGTAATCATTGAAGTCCAGGCCCCACGGGTTGCTGGTGCCGTGGGCGAAGACCTCGAACTCGTGGCGCGTCGGGTGGTAGCGCCACACGCCGGCGTTGATCTTCACGCGCTTCTCGGCCGGCGTGCCCGGCTTGCCGACTTCCGAGCGGGTGAAGACGCCGTGGCAGCCGTAGAGCCAGCCGTCCGGCCCCCACAGGAAGGTGTTGAGCGTCTCGTGGGTGTCCTGATAGCCCCAGCCGTCGAGGAGGATCTGCGGCTTGCCGACGGGCTTGTCGTCTTTCATCGGCACATACATCAGGTACGGGGCGGCGCCGATCCACACGCCGCCGAAGCCGACCTCCAGGCCGCTGACGAGGTCGAGGCCCTCCATGAACACCGTCCGCTTGTCGTAAGTCCCGTCGCCCCTGGTGTCCTCGAAGATGAGGATGCGGTCCTTGCCCTCCTTGGGGTGTCGGCGGATGGGGTAGCTGTACGCCTCGGCGACCCAGATGCGGCCCCTATCATCGAAGCAGAAGGCGATGGGCTGGCGCACGTCCGGCTCGCCGGCGACGAGGGAGACGCTGAACCCCGGCGGCACCGTCATGGCGGCGGCGGCGTCCTTCGGCTTGAGGCCGGCGTGCTTGTAGACGTCGGGCTGGGCGGCCTTCGGCCTGCCGGCGAAGGTGGGCCTGGCGGCGTGGAAGCGGAAGTCATCGAAGTTGACGTGGCCCCAGTGTCCGGAGTGCTTATCGACGACGCGGATGAAGATCTCCTTGCCCTTGTGGGCGGAGAGATCGACCACCTCGCGCAGCAAGTCCTCCTGCTCCAGGCCCGAGGCGCGGTGGAACGCCTTGCCGGTGTCCTTGCGCACCAGCTCGACGCACGTCGAGGCGTGCGGCCCGCCGCCGACGAGGAACGACGCCCAGGAATGGGTGACCTTGAACGGGACGGAGGTGAGGGTGCCCTGCGGCTTGTCGCCCTTTTTCTCGTAGCCGCCGATCCAGTACTGGCCCTGGTGGCGGCTCTTGGCGTCGTTTCGGCGCGGGTGGACCGTGTCGCCCTTGATCGGCTGGCCGACGAACGCCTCGCCCTTGGCCTCCCAGTCCTTGAGGGTGCCGTCCTCGAAGTCGAGGTTGAGCGGCTTGCCGTCGGCGCCGACGGGGAGGACGCCCTCATCGTCGGCCTTCTGGGCCGGCAGCGGGGAGAGGAGCAAAAGGACGAGGAGCGGCGCGAAGCGGCGCATGAGAATGCCTCCGGGAGAGATCACCGGAGGCTAGTGTAGCGGGCGGGCCGCGCGGCGTGGTATTCTGTGGGTGTGGAGGGACTGTCATGTCGGCGACCATGAAATCCCTGGGAATCGACCGTATGAACCTCGACGAACGGATGCGTCTCCTCGGCGAGATCTGGGACAGCATCGCCGCGGAGGCCCCGCCGGCACTCACCGAGACGCAACGCGCGGAGCTGGAACGCCGTCTGGAGGCCCACGCCGCCGACCCCGGCGACGTGATCCCGTGGGAGGAGATCAAGGCGGCGGCCCTGGCCCGGTTCACGAGACGAGCGTGAGTTTCGGCGTTCGGGTGCGGAGGCAGTACACAGGTGACCACGACGCCTGACTGGGATCGTGAATCTGTAGCCAAACTTGGGCTGTCACCGGACAGTCTCAGGCGCCTGGATAGGCTTGGTGTCCGAACCATCGGTCAATTGCGCCACTTGATGATGGACGAATTGGTTGAACGACAGAATTGGATGTCGGCGGACGAACTGCGGGATCGCAAGTTCGAGGCCAGCTTGACCTATGCGGAGATTCAAGCGAAGCTGGCGGCACTTGGCCTTGGGAGTTTGGTGCTGGGTGGCCAACCAGTCTCCGTTCTCGGGCTCTCCATTCGCGCGAGTAACCATGCCAACCGGGCAGGCGTTACGACCGTCGGACAGCTCTGCGAGCTGGCCGAGCAGGACATCCTGGAGTGGGGCGGCTTCGGAGAGACGACATTGAGGGAAGTTCAGGAGGCACTATCTCGTGTGGGCCTGCGGCTCGGATTGCGTCCAGAGTCTCGCCACGGATAGCAAGCATGCCCGAACAAAGCCGATCCTCGTGCGGAGATGATCGTCCTGGCCCCGCCGGTCTACCCGCCGACGGCCAGCGCCGCGCCCAGTTCGCGGGACAGGTAGGCGAAGGCCTCGGGCCACAGGAGGGCCCCGGTCACGCGGCCCGCCTTGCCCCAGTTCCACGTCCCGCCGCTCACACCGCCCTGCACGTAAAGGAACATGCCGAGGGCGGAGCGCCTCGGGCGCGATGTGGGTGGCGTCTCCAGGAAGTGCGCCGGGCTCTCGCCGTGATCCCCGTAGATGGGCTCCAGACGCAGGGCGAGCGGCGTCCAGGTGGCGTAGGAGAAGCCCCACACGTCCGTCAAGCGGCACAGCGACACGTCGCTCTCGTCGCCGGGCTTCACGTCGAGGACGATCTCCTGGCCGGGCCGGCCGCCGGGGATGGCGGCGAGGAGGTCGGCCAGCGTGGCGTGCCAGCCGACGGGGCAGGCGGCGCCGGGGCTCCGCGCCGCCAGGAGGCGCGGGAGCGGTCCGCTGTTGCCGCCGATCTTGACCTCCTGGGCGAGCCGGTAGGTGCGCCCGGCCGGGCCGTCGGACACGTCGTAGAGCAGGAACGGCATGAGGGATCTCCGGCGCCGGACGGAGCCAGGGCAGAGTGCGACGCGCCGACACTGGGACAGGCTCGCGGCGCGATCCAGTCCGGACCCCGCCTGGGCCGCGTTGTTATCATAGAGGGGGTGTCTCCGGGCGCGCCCTCGCCCATCAAGGAGGAGACGACATGGCCACCGTCCGCGAGATCGCCGAGACGTACCTGAAGACGAAGGTCCTGGCCAAGCTGGATGTCAGCGCCAACAGGAGCGCCCAGGGCGGCAAGCAGTTGTGGTCCGACAAGGATGAGCCGGTTTTCACCGACCTGACCAGGGAGGACCTCGGCGGGTTCCCGACGATGCAGGCCAAGTTGGAGGCGAACTGGAAGAAGCCGGGCCAGTTCATGACCACCTGCCTCTCCTTCGTCCTCACCTACGCCAAGCACCTCGGCTATCAGATGAAGTTCCCGGGGGGCTTCATGGCCAGCTTCGAGGTCGCGACGGCGCTGGCGCGGTGCGACATGGGCACGCCCGGGAAGCCCAGGTTCGTGGACAAGTCCCACGCCTGGGTGCCATTCGGAGGCAAGAAGCGGCCCGGCTACGGCGACGTCGTCCTGTTCAAGCACAACGACAACGAGAACCACATCGGCATCTCGCTGGGCGTGGCCGCCGACACCGACTCGTGGGAGACGGCCGAGTCGGGCCAGGGCGGCCCCGCCCTGAAACACGACGCCATCGAGAAGTTCACCCAGCAGTACCTCAGCCGCGCCCACCTCGGCTGGGTTGACATCGACCTGTATTTCAACGGCCCGCCAAAGCCGCAGGGGCCGCAGGGGACCACGGGCAGCCTGTGGATCAACGACGAGCGCCGGCTCGTCCACCCCAACGCCCCGGACGGCGGCGGCGGCCCCGGCTACTTCCGCCACGCCGGCGTCTACGCCCCCGACGACGGCACCCACGGCCTGCCGCACCCCTCGTCGCCCGCGTCGCGCAAGGTCTCCATCCCCTGGTACTGGCCGGGCGAGAGCCCCGAACCACCCGAGGCCGTCTGACCCATCCGGCAGGGATGCGCCCCCGCGGGCGGAGCCCGGCCCCACGGCGATTCCGGCCGAGTGGCGCGGCGTGAGGCCGCGGTGTCTTCACGCGAAGACACGGCGGGCAATCGGGTCTGGGGCGTCTCGCCGGCGTATGGCCCCGACTTGAAACTTGAAATGGTCGTCGCTCGCCTTGACTCACACCCGCGCCGGGACGCGCTCGGCCGACTCGACGCGCTCCGCGACCTCCACCACCAGGCCACGCCCGTTCGCCACGAACGGCACGCGGAAAACCGTCCGGCTGCCGTGGACGCGCACGGCGTAGTCGCTGCCGTCGGCCACCGTCGGCAGGCCGAGGAAGCACTTGCCGCCGAAAAGCGCCTTCAGGTTGCCGCCCACGATGTTGGTCAATTCGCCGAGGGCGTCGCGCACCAGGTCCAGGGCCACCTCGTCCTCGGGCATGCCGAACATCTCGGCGGCCGCCGAACGCGCCATCGCCCCGTCGCAGTGGAGCAGGACGTTGCCCGTCCACGCGCCGGTGATCGCCACGCACCCGGTGAGGCACTCGGCGCCGTCGGGGCCGTCGCCGCACGGCGCCGCCTCCCGGTTGAGGACCGTGGCCCACACCGACTCGACAATCTGCACGATCTCCGGCTCCCCGAACTCCATCACGCGGCACCTCCCTTCGCTGGCACGTCCTCCAGGGCCCGGTAGTAGGCGTGCCTTTCCAGGGGCACGCGCTCGAACCCGTTGCTCGACATCAGCGTCGTCTCTGCCCCGCCGAGGAGGAGCGCCCCGCCCGGCCCGACCAGGCGGCGAACCCTCTCGAGCAGCCGGCGCTTGGTGTCGTCGTCGAAGTAGATCATCACGTTGCGCATCAACACCGCGTCGACCGTGCCGCTGGCCATCGGCCAGCCGCCGATGAGGTTGAGCTGGTCGAAGGTGACCATTCGGCGGGCCGCGTCGCACACCTGCCAGTCGAGGCCGTGGCGCGTGAAGTACTTGACCAGCATCGACGCCGGCAGGCCGCGGTTGACGTCCATCTGGCGGTACTTCCCGGCCCGCGCCGTCGCGAGGACGGCGTCGGAGAGGTCCGTGGCGAGGATGCGGACGTCCCAGGACGCGAGGGCGGGGAAATGCTCCAGGGCCGTCATCGCGACGCTGTACGGCTCCTGCCCGGTGGAGCAGGCGGCGCACCAGATGGTGATGCGTTTGCGGGCCTCGCGGCGCTTGATCAGGTCGGGCAAGATCGCCTTGCGCAGGGCGTCGAACGGGTACTGGTCGCGGAAGAACGATGTCTCGTTGATCGTCATGGCCTCGACGGCGCGGCGGTGGGCGGGGCGTTGGGGGCCGGACTGGAGCGAGCGGACGAGGTCGGCCACGGTGGCGAACCCCTCCTGTCGGGCGAGCGGCTGCAACGCCGACTCCGCCCGGTACTGCTTCTCGGCCTCCAGGACGATGGCGGCCTCCTGCCGCAGGAGCGTGCGGACGTAGTCGAATTCCGAAACGGTCAGGGGCATGGCCGGCGTCTCCTCCCTCGGCGTGTGGCCGGTCTCAGGCGGTGGCCAGGCCGAGGATCTGGAGCTTGTCGCGGAGCGCCTCGCGGGTGAACGGCTTCATGACGTACTCGTTGGCGCCGGCCTTCAGGGCCGCCTCCATCTGGCCGATCTCCGTCTCGGTGGTGACCATGACGAGGGGCATGGCGTCGAGGGAGGGGTCGGCGCGGACGGCCTGGATGAACTCGTAGCCGGACATCACCGGCATGTTCCAGTCCACCAGGGCCAGGTCCGGCTTGCCGTGCTGGCGGATGCGGCCGAGGGCCTCGGCCCCGTTGCCGGCGTCGATCACCTCGTAGCCGAGCTGCCTGAGGGTGCCGGCCAGGATGAGCCGCATCGCGCGGGAGTCGTCGATCACGAGCGCCTTCATTTCGTCTTCTTTCCGATGAGCGGGCGAATGGGGTGTGGAGAGGCCTCATCCTGAGTGGGGCGCGGCCTCGCTCGCACCCAACCCTAGTCCGCCGCGCCGGCGGACGCGGGGTCTCGCGTGGGCGGAATCGGGGAAAACCGAGGCCCGGCTCCGGCGTGGCGCGGGATTTCGCGTCGGGCGAGAATCGCCCTCGTGTCCTGGGCTGAGAATCCTTGCGGCGGCGGAATTCGTGGCCTCGGGGCCTGGGGGTGGGCGAGGAATCCGAGGATTCGGGGCGTGGGGGGTGCTAGCTTTGAGGAGATTGACGTCGGCGAACGAGGGGCTCCCATGCGAGCGGCTGCGATGGCGGGTCAGGACGTGGTGCTGGACGTGGCCCGCCTGCGCGACCGGACGTGCAACGACGAGGACCTCCTGCGTGAGGTGGTGAGGATCTTCCTGGAGGAGTGCCCGCGCTGGATGGAGGCCCTGCGTGCGGGTGTGGCGGCGGGCGACCTGCGCGAGCTGCGTGCGACGGCGCACATCATCACCGGGACGGCGGGGACGTGCGGGGCGGTGCGGCTGGCCGGCCTGGCGCGGCGTCTGGAGGACAAGGGCCGGCGCGGCGAGGCCGAGGGCACGGAGGTGCTGGCCGAGGAGATCCAGGAGGCCGCCGAGGAGCTGGGGCCGAGGCTGCGCGACCTGTTGTGACCGGGGCCGGCGTCACGCGGGTGTCGCCGCCTGGGGGAGTTTGTCCTCGGCGAACACCTCGTCGAGCAGGCCCTTGACCGCGCCCGACAGGTTCGGCCCGGCCCAGGCGTCGTACTCCGCCGCGCCGTAAGGGAGGCCGCGCGGGCTCACCAGCTCGCCCATCAGGGCCGCGGTCATCAGGCCGGCGAACGCCGCCAGCTCGGCCAACGCCTGCCGCGTCACGCTCACCAGCCGCACGCCCGCCGCCTCCAGGTCGTCGAACCGACGCCGGGCCGCATCGGACGGACGCTCCGACTCGGGCCGCAGCAGGACCAGCCCGCCCCTGGCCCGGCCGCCCGCGCGCCACTGGGCGATCAGGCGGTCGAGCCGCCGCCAGAGCTGCTGCGGCGGCTGGTCGCAGAAGCTCACCCACAGGGCACGCCCGCCACGCCCGCGCGGCTCGAACGTCAGGTCCACGTCGCCCATGCCCGCCGGGCGCTCGGCGCTGGGGACGGCCGGCAGCCCCGTCAGGCCCGCCAGCCACGGCAGGCCCGTCGCCATGACGTGCCCGAAGGGCACCGATCCCGGCGACTTCAACACGAGGTCGCGCCTCTTCTCCCAAGCCTTCTGGAACGACACGCCGCCCCTCGGCGCTTCCACGGGCGCCGCCTCCGGCGCCGGGGCCGGGTGCCCGTTGCGGCGTTCGTACTCCGTGTGGCACGCCACGATGGCGGCACGAGGGGTCAGGGCACGCGGGTTGGCCGCGTGCAGGGCGTCGAGGAACGCCTCGCCGGGCGGCTCGGCGCCGCGGCACGCCGCCACCCGCGCCGCCACCAGCCGGCCCAGCTGAGGGCGCGTCAAGGGCGGGATGTAGGCGCGCAACTGCCCGATCTTCTGCATGTTGGACGACTCGGCGGCCTTCTGCATCTCGGCGCAGATCGTCGGACGCAGCGACGCCAGCACCAGGCGTGGCCCCGTCTCGGCGAGGATGGCGGTGAGCATCGTGGCGAACGAGCGCAGGGCGGCCACGTCGCGGTTGCCGCCCTGGATGGCCTCGACCTCGTCGAAGCACAGGACGAGGACGGTGGCCGGGGCGGCGAGGCGGGCGAGCGACAGGACGACCTCTTGCGCGGCGGCCTCCTGGTCGGCCTCGCTGGCGGAGTGCGGCGACAGGCCCAGGCGCGTCAACTGCTCCGGCGGGCACTGCTTGCCGCGGAGCCACGCCAGCGCCAGGCCCGCCGTGGCCGGGTCGCCGATCCTGGGCAGAACGGACGCGAGGTCGGGGTCGAGGGGCGTGGCGAGCTGGAAGGCGTCGAGGTGGGGGGCGAGGTCGGCCCGGGGCCTGCGTCCGAGCTGCCAGTCGAGCAGGCCGCCCGAGGTGGTCTCCGCCGCCGACGCCCACGCCGGGAGCTGGTTCTTGAGCAGGCGGAGGAGGCCGTTGGCCCCGTGGGCCGGCGAGGGGTAGAGGCGCAGCAGCTCGTCGACGAGACGCGCCCGCAGGGGACGCCACAGGCGGCCCGTGTACGCGCCGCCGAGGCGCACGGCGGCGAAGGCGACGCGGGGCGAATTGGCGGCCTGGTGGCGGAGCTGGGCGAGGAGGTGGGACTTGCCGCTGCCGGCCTCGCCGATGAGGAGCATGCCGACGCCCTGGCCGGCCTGATCCGCCTGACGGATGGCGGATTTGCAGGCGGCGACGGCGTCGGCGTGGAGGTCGGAGACGTGGCCGGGCGGCAGCGTCAGCGTGTCGTCGGCGCGGTGGATGAGGAACGGGTTGAGCGCGTCGGACGGGAGCATCGTCAGCCTCGCAGCGAGATCGTCGTGAAGATCACACCCCCGTCCTGCACCAGCCCCTCCCTGGCCGGGCCGTCCAGCGCCGCCGGGTCGGCGTCGGCGAACAGGATCACCTTGCTGAGTGCGTCGAGACGCAAGACGGCGGCGTCGAACGCCGGGCCGCGCCAGCTCTCGGGCATGGACCGGCGGAGGTCGGCCAGCGCGGCGACGGGCACGCCGCGCAGCTGCTCCAGGATGAGCATATCCGGCCCGTCGGGGGTCGGTAGAGGGGGCGCGGGCGCTACGGCGGGCGCCGGGGGCGGGATCGGCGTGGCCAGTCGCGCCGCGAGGGCGTCGAGGAGCGTCTGGGCGGGGACGCCGGCCTTGCCGAGGAGCTTCAGGCACGCGGCGGCGAGCTTCGCCACCTCCTTCGCGTGGGCGGGCAGCTCCAGCGGCGGCGGGGGGACGTGGGGTGTCGTGCCGTACAGCTCGGCCCCGCCCTTGCGGGCCGGCGGGTGCGGGTGCAGCAGGCCGTCGGCGATCAGGCCGCGGACGCACGTCTCGGCGAACTTCGGGTCGGCGCCCTTCATGGCCCTGGCGAGTGCCGCCGGCGTCATCGGCTTGATGGCCAGGGTGAGGGCGCGTCCGCGGATGTCGAGGCGCTCGTCGCGGGACCAGTAGCGCGTCAGGCCGCTTTTCCCCGAGGGGTGGGCGAAGGCGCGGCCCTGGCGGACGAGGTCGGCGAGGGCGGCGTCTATGGCGGCGAGGTGTTCGGCGGCGGGCGTCTTGCGGGGACGTTTGGGGAGCTTCTTCACCACGTCGGCGGCCTTGAGCGGCTGCGCGGCGGCGGCGAGGGCGGCGAGGATCTCATCGGTCATCGGCGTGCCCCGGCGTGGAGTGACCCGAACACTGAGGGTAACCGATCCTGGGGCGGAGTCAAAGGGATTTGCGGCCCGCATGCGGCGGGAGGGCGGCGTTACCGCCTGATACTTGCGGACGGTGGAGTGTCCGATTCCCGTGTGGCCGGGGTCGGCTTTGAGACCCCGGCGCGGGCAGGGGGGTGAGAGTGGTGGCGTCCTGAAGGGACAGAACCGGGGTCTCAAAGCCGACCCCGGCCACCCAACAGCCGACAGCCGACAGCCGACAGCCGGGACCGGACACCTCCACCGGGCGTGTGTATGAGGGCGAGGCGTATGAGCGCTGCCGCAGATTCGCGTGTTGGACTTTCTTTCTTTTTCTCAATCCCTGGATCGTGTACCTACCGTCTGTCGATCAGCGCGATGGCCAATTTCGCCTGCTTGCGGATCTCGGGCTCAGGTGACTTCGTGGCTCGATGCAGCGACGGGAGGGCCGCCTTCGCGTCCGGTCCGATCTGGCCCAGCGCGGCGGCCGCCTCCTGCCTGTCCTCCGCTGGCCTGCGCGCGTCACCAAGAACCCGGACAAGGAGCGGGACGGCAGGTGCGGCCGGCGGCCCAATGAGTCCGAAGATCTTCAACACCCCGTTGCAGAAGTAGCGGGCCGAATCCATGGATCGGGCTTCCATCCTCTCGAACATCCGCACCAACGACGGCACCGCCGGGCCGGACCACGGCCCCATTCTCGCGATCGCGTTCGACCCGCGACGCGCGAGTGAGTCATCCTCGTCGGCGGTCATTCGCGTCAGGTGGGCGAGAACGAGCCGGGCGCGGTCAGCATCCAGGCGTCCGAGCGCCGAGAGCGAGTCGAGGGCGATGGGGGCGAGGAGGCCGTCAGGCGATCTGGCCACGAGAGCAAGTGTATCGATCACTTCCTTCGTGCGGCACCGAGCCTGCCACAGATTGCGAGTCGCCTCCACGGCAACGCATCCCTCCTTGGAGTGGCTCCGATCCTTCATCGCTCGGAGAAGGAGTAGGACGGCGCCGTCATTCTCCCCGAAGTACCTGAGGGCGCGGGTGGCCCAGTACCGCACGCTGACATCAGGGTCTTCCAACGCCCGTTTGAAGTGGGGCAAGACTGCTTCCGGCTGGTCAGTATGGCGACCGAGGAGACAGATGCCTACTCGTCGCATTTCCGACGACCGGTGCTGCGTCAGCGTCCGCAATTCGGGGAGCGGATCGGTTCCTTGATTCCGAACGAGCGCCGATAGGACGCGCTCGCGGGTGTCCGCGTCCTCGTGTTCCAGCCCTCGGCGCAATTCGGCCCGGAGGGTCTCAGACGAACCGTTGACCATACCGCTCCAGCCAAGAGCCCCCAACTCGTTGAGGCAATGAATCCGTGTCTCCTTGTCGGAGAACGCCAGAATCCGCCGCACGGTGCCGGCGGGTGGGTCGCGCAAGAGCACCCGCAGCGCCGGCTCGAACAGGCGGATCTCCGTCTTGATGCGCCCGGCGCATTCCTTGGCGCGCCGCGCGATCTCGGGGTCGGCGTGCCGTTCGGCCCTCTGCAAGGCAGCCAGGACGCACCGCCCGGAGGCGAGCAAACGCCGGGCGGCCTCCTCGCGCTCCTCAAACGAGTCAGCGCCCAACCGCTCGATGAGGCCCTTCGACTTCGTGTAGTCCGAAGAGCCGGTCACGTGGCGCTCGATCAACTGCATCAGCGCTGATGGGGTCGCCTCGCACTTGAAGTGCTTGAGTATCCGATGGTCCCATTCGGCGATGGCGGCGGCACGGCGTCGCTCTGCGAGGTCGTGAGCCACCATCGGATCGATGGGCGGGGCGGCCCCAGTGAGAACCAGCGACACCACGCCGAGCAGCAGACCACGCCAACGCTGCAGCCCGCCGGCCCCTTGGGGGTGCAGCGAGGGGGTGCCGGTGAAGGTGGGGAGAGGCATGAGGGGCCTCGGTCTGAGATTGGATGTTCTGCATTTTATGGGCGATCCGATCAGGCGGCGGGTGAGAAAGGCACGGGTCGCCAACTTTCCACGACCGTCACCGATCCCGCGCGGCGCGGGTGACGCGCGGGGGACAAGCGAGGTCCGGTATCGCTGCGCTCCCTTGCATCGATCGGCTCGGCAGGAGCCTCGCCCTCCCGTGTTCGCCGTGGTGGCGTCCGTTGACGCGAATGGTCCCCTCCAGCCTTGCCGTGAGAAAGTGGGCATGTGGCCAGGTGACTCTGTTTTGTCCTCGCGTGGCGCTCCACGGCGGTGTCTGTCCTCAAGAAGTCACATGGCCACATCGGGAGAAGTGGGCAGGTGGCTCAGCGCCTGAGGGGGCCTCGCGTCCGCCGCGGGGAGGCCGGCACGCGACACCACCCCCTGCTCCGAA
>CAZVZK010000151.1:0-24358 GCA_964630925.1 uncultured Alcaligenaceae bacterium | reverse complement strand
GGAACTATCGTGCCATGCCCGCCGAATGCGACAGTTAATAAACTCGCTACCCTAACGGGACGGGCTTTGTCCACCTCAAAGGCCTGAGCAAGTTGGAGAAGGTCGTCTTCAACTTCTGCCCAGTGACGGACGAGGGACTGGCGCACATCGAAGGACTGACCGAGATGCGGACCATGCACCTTTCCAAGACGAAGATCACGGGCAAGGGGATCGCCTCGCTGCGGAAGATGACCAAGATGAAGTTCCTCGATCTCTCCAACACCGCCGTCACCGGAGATGCGTTGGCGAACCTGAAGGGCATGGAGGGACTGGAGGTACTCGCCCTGTCAGGAACCAAGATCAACGACGCGGGGTTGGGACACCTCAAGGGCCTGTCCAAGCTTACCAGGCTCCAGCTTGAGCGGACCCCGATCACCGATAAGGGGCTGGAAAACCTGAAGGGCATGACGGAGATGAAGTTGTTGTTTCTGGAGAGGACGCGGATCACCGACGCCGGCCTTGTTCATCTCAAGGGGATGCAGAAGCTTGATCACCTTAACCTGGTGGGGACGCGAATTACCGACACAGGGCTTGCCCACCTGAAGGTGTTGAAGTCGCTCGGATCCTTGCAACTCGCGGGCACGAAGGTGAGCCAGGACGGCGTCAAAGAACTCAAACACGACCTGCCCAAAGCCCGAATCGACACGCGGTGACAGGGTACGCCAGGGGCCGAGGGCGAGAAAGGAACGCCTGTCGCGAGCCCACGCAAGAGGCCCCTCGCGAAGGCGGAAAGGGTTGCCCCGCTGCGGGCAGGCCATCAGGAGGTCGCGCTCGGCGTGGCCCGCCGCCTCCTCCAGCATGAGGCAGCGTGCCTCCGGGTCATTCTTGATCCACGCCGCTATCCTCATCGCCCAGAAGCGCCTCTAGCTTGGCGAGGTCGTCGGTGGACAACTTGCGGGCCTTCGCCCGGATGGCATCCTGGACCGTAACCTTCTGCTCGCCGTCCTGCTGGATGATCTCCCCAGGGACGCCCCGCGCCTGCCGCTCGATCTTCACCGCAGTTTCTATCATCTTCATCGCGGCCAGGGGTGTGATGGTGTCGATGTCCTGCTCAGTCATCCTCTGGAGACGCTCGACCGCCTTCGACAGCGCCAGAAGCGCGACCGAGGCGTGCCGCCGGGCCATCTCCTCAATCTCCTTGAACTGGGTCTGGCGCTTGGCTCGGTCCAACTCCTCGTCCCAGGCGGCGGCCCGGAAGAACCACGAAAACATCCTCGACCACTCGCGTATCGTGCCGCTTCGACAATTCGTCGCGCCCGGTTTGCGTCCCTTCGGCTTCCTCCCTGCTGCCTCCGCTCGACGCTTCTCCAGTTCGTCCTCCGTGCCTGCCAATGTGCGTCTATCGCCAAGATCGACGAACGCGCTGAACGCCTTGAACGCCTGGATGGACTCCCCTTCCAGGCGCTCCCAGGGCTTCTTGGAGTTCAGTGGGGCCTCGGCGGCCCCCTGGGGTGCCTCGGGCCTGTCTGTCACGTTACAGCCTCCACGGGCGTGTCAGAGGGCCACTGCTGCCGTGGCCTCGGCGTCCCGATGGCAGGCTTCGTCAGTGTCGCTGACATCGCTCTCCTCCACCCGGCACACAGCCTGGGCTCCCGCCACGGGCATGAACAGGAACTCGGACGCGAGACTCTTCTTCTTGGCACCCTTCGGGTGGTACTCGCCCTCCGTGATCAGCTTCAACAGGCCCAACTTCCGCAGCCTCCTGAGATGATGAGCCGCCGTGCTGTAGGCCACCCCAGCGAACTCGGCGGCCTGCCTGACGCTGAGGCCGAAGGGGCGACAGACCCCGTTCCGCGTCTTGTCGAGCTGGAGTTCCCGACACAAGGAAGCGATCATCCTGGCGGGGTGGGCCAGCCCAACCGGCTCCTTCTCGACCCCCGCCATCCTGGCCCTGTCTTCTGGCCGGAACCAGTGCCCCAGGTCCGGGGTGCCGTCGTCTCCTATCTCCGGTTCGGCCTTGACGTAAGGGCGCGCGTTGCCTACGATCACCATGTTGGTTTCTCTTGATCGCACTGGTTGCCGCCAAGCAAGGCCAGTGCGATCTTTTTTCGTTCTCAGCTTCCCTTCTCAGCCCCGGCCAGCGTCTCCAACGCCACCGCCTCGTACCCCTCCAGCTCGCGCGGCGTCCGTTCCGCAATCTCCATCAGCACCGCGTAGTCGGGGTGCCTGCGGGCCGCCTCCATGTCACGCTCGCGCTGCTTTCTGAGCAGCCGGGCGAGAGGCCCGAGAATCGCCCGTATGGGCGTCTGACCCAGGAACCGCATCTCGGCCATCGGCCACCCCTCTCTTGCCGCTGACGACCGCCTGGAACTGCGCGTAGGCGGCCTCCAAGTCCACCACGATCAAGGCCGCCCCGGATCGCTTCATCGTGTAGACGGACTCCTCGCTCGCCAGCCACAGGTCGTCGCCTGCGTTGCTGGTGACGAGGTAGCGTTCGCCACGCGCGAACAGGCCCTGGAGGTCGGCCTTCCAGCAGAAGCGGAGGGCCTTGGCCTGAACCTTCCCGGTGGTACCCAGTTTCAACAAGTTGGCCACGACCTCAGCGCCGAAGGCGACGCCTTCGGCGTACAGGCGCGCCTTGCTCCCCTCGGCCTTTCCGAGGGGTGTCACCTGGGCCATCTCCATCAGCCGCAGCAGCGAGGACTCGGCCATCCCCGTCCGCCGCAGCATCTCAGGAACCGTGTAGCCTTCACGCATGGCGTGCCTCCTCACGACATGTGGATTCTAGACACGCCCAGCCCTGAACACAACCCATCATTCTTTTCGTAACCATCTTGCGCCACACGACTTTCCGGAGAATTGAACCGTCTCCCGACGCCGGGAGAATCACCGTCTCCCAGGTGGGCGTACACCCTCTCGCTCACTCTTGGTCTTACCCCTCTCCCGAGGGCAGTGGGTCAGTGGGTGGGGACTGAGTACAGGGGGATAGGTGCAAGCGTGCTAGGGGGGTAAACGATCATCTGAACTATCGAGGACAGGTACTTTCTCAGGAGTGAGCGAGAGGGTGTACAGCCATCTCCGCGAAGGTCCCTAGCTCGCACTATGGGCCGCCCTCGGGACGGGAGAGGGATGAGGTGATCGAAAGGAAGATCGAGCCGTGGCGCTCAAACGAGAGGCCCCCGGCGGGGTTAGCGCCGGGGGCGTGGGGGGGGCGGGCTTGGGATGTGTCAGGCCAACTCCTCGACCGGCCCGGCGCTCCGCAGCCAGGGGATCACGAGGCGGCGGTGGCAGGACTCCACCGCCGCCTCGTGGCAGCAGCAGACGGGGATGAGGCCGTCGCACATCCGCAGGAGATCGACGTACACGACCTCGGGGTCGGACTCCGCGAGCTGGGCTGCGAAGGCGGCGTTGAACGCATCGCGCGGCAAGCGGATCATCGACCAGCTCGCCGGGGTGAGACGCGGCTCCCGCAGCCCATCCCACCCCTTCGGCACGCCACGCGAGATGGCGACGCGCACCATACCCTCCGGGAGGGGGCGGTTCCAGAAACTCGTGTAGATCATCAGTCACCTCTCATGGTTGGAAAATGCCAGCAGGCCACCGACTCGCGGTGGCCTGCACAGGGTCAACGTTTGACGCGATCACATCGCGGTGCCCTTCAGCGAGGGGAAGCGGCGGCAGAGGATGGAGTGTGCCCGGTTCCACGACCCGACGCCGGGGAGGAGGGACTTCACCTCCCCCCAGCCCTTGCCCGACTGCTTCGCCACCTTCGCCGCCTCCAACTGCTCGTCGGTGAACTCGGGGACCGGCTCCTCCTTCGCCGGGCCGCTGATGATGACGGCCACCGGCTCCTCGGGCTTCGGCTCCTCCACCGGCTCCGGGTAGGTGGGGGCCACCGCCTCCAGCTTCCTGAAGGCCGCGACCAGCGCCTGGACGGACAGGCCGGCCTCCTGGGCCAGCGCCCCGGCCTTCTCGCCGGCCAGCTTGCGGGTGTACAGCGTGCGGATGGTCTTCTCGGTCATGGGTCGTGTCCTCTGGCTGCCTGCTGATTTGACGCAACCACTTGCAGCCCTTCGGGTAGTGGCGTCTGTTGTGCCAGGACTCTAGCCGGCGCTACGTCGATTGCAAGTGCTGTTCGCCAAGAAAAGCGGGCGGGCCGGAACAGGGGCCGGCCCGCCCAGAGCGTCACTCCCAGCACCTCCCGCAGTCGCTGCACGTCGTGTGGGGCGTGGCGGGCCTCTCGGTCGGGCAGGTCAGCCGCAGGGGGTAGAGGGTGGGCACCTCGGGCCGCAGCCTCTGCACGCGGAACACGAGGTCGGCCTCGGTCGCGTCCTCCGCCTCCTGGCCGTCGTCCAGCCAGGCGACGTTGACGCCGATGGGGAGGAGGTCGCCGGGCAGGCGCGTCTCGCGGTCCACCGACCACCACATGCGGACGTTCGGCTCCCTGCCCAGGTCGATCAGCGCCGGGCGGATCGAGGCCACCCGCCAGCTCCTGCTGTAGCAGTAGTGCCTCGTCCTGGGGGTCATCCGGGCGATCCGGCTCCACGCCTCGGTGTACTCCGCGCTGTAGAAGTCACCGGAGACGTGGATGCGCAGGACGTGGACGCCCCGCCTCCTGATCTCGGCCACCATGCGGGCGACGAACCCGCGCCTCCCGCTGGCCCCGAGGTTCTCCTCCATGCGGCTCCGGGTGGCGTCGGTGACGAACCTCCCGCGCCTCGCGTAGCAGTTCGACTCGCACACCCCGGAGCGTCCGGGGCACGTCGTGACGGCGGGCAGGGAGAAGCCGAAGATGGCCTCCCCGAGCTTGCTGTTGCCGCGCGTCAGCAAGTTGCGCAGACTGGACACTGGACACCTCACTAGCTTGAGGTTCCCAGGGGCGAGGGCTGGTGCAAACAGCCGCTCGCCCCGCTTCTTTCCCCTCCCACGGTGGGAGGGGTGAAGGGGTAGTCTCGGGACGCTCGCGGTCGCGTGGAGGGGTATTACGGCGGGTTTCACCGGGTTTCAGCGAGGCCGCTGGCGGCTCCGCTGGGGCCCGTTCGGCGTGGGTGGGTGTAGGGGAGGGGTGAAGGCTGCTCGCGCCGTGGCGGGCCGCCTGGGCGTTGGGCGGCCCGTGTCCCGAGGGCAAGGGGAGGAGTCAGGCCGCCACGGTGAACGTGAGTCGCAGGAAGGTTACATGGTCGCGTAGGGGGCGGCTGGCCGGTGACCGAAACGGAGGAGCGCTGCCCGGTATGGCGTCGTAGCCGAGGGGCCGATCATCACACGTCAGGTGTGTGGCCTCTGGCGAGCGCCTCCGCCGAGAAGTACAACGTCAGGCAACGGGCATCAAGCGTCCGTTCTCTTCTGCGAGCCACGCCATGAAGACAGCAAGCGGCGTCACGGTCATCCGCAACGGCCAGATCATCCCAGGCACCGGCGCGAAGCCCGTCGCTGATGGCGTCGTCGTCTGCCGCGATGGTAAGATCGCCTATGCTGGCCCTGCCCAGGGCGCGCCTCAAGTAACTCCCGACCAAACCATCGACGCGCGCGGCGGCACCATCATGCCGGGCCTCGTCGAGGCGCACTTCCACGCCACCTACTTCAACGTCGCCGCACTCGAAGACCTCGACATCAAGTACCCCGTCGAGTACGTCACCCTCCTCGCCGCCGCCAACGCGAAGCTGGCGCTGGAGTGCGGCTACACCTCCGCCCGCTCCGGCGGCAGCCTGTTCAACATCGACGTGTGGCTTCGCAAGGCCATCGAGGAGGGCGTCTGCCCAGGGCCGCGCCTGTCGCCGAGCGGGCGCGAGATCTGCGGCGTGGGCGGGCTGATGGACTGGAACCCCGACTTCCGCAAGATCGGCATGGAGGGGCTGGTGCTGCTGGTGAACGGCCCCGACGAGGCCCGCGCCGCCGTCCGCAAGCTCGTCAAGGACGGCGTCGAATGGGTCAAGACCTACCCCACGGGGGACGCCGCCGCCCCGGACACCAACGACCACCACACCCTGTGCATGACCTTCGACGAGATGCACGCCGTGGTGCAGACGGCCCACAACCACAAGCTGAAGGTGACGGGCCATTGCCGCGCCAACGCGGGGATCAAGAACGCCCTGCGGGCCGGCTACGACACCCTGGAACATGGCACCTTCATGGACGCCGAGGCACTCGACCTGCTCATGGTGCGGAACACGCCCGTCGTTCCAGCTCTCTATTTCGAGCAGGCGTCCATCGAACGCGGGCCTGAGATCGGCATGCCTCAGCGGGTGATCGACGGCCACAAGGAGACGCTGGAGGGCGGGGCCGAGAGCGCCCGGATGATCCTGAAAGCAGGCGGGCGGTTGGGAATGGGTGGCGACTACGGTTTTTCTTGGAACAAGCATGGCACCTACGCGCGGGAGTTGACGTTCTTCGTCAAGTACGTCGGCTTCTCGCCGTTGGAGGTCATCACCTGCGCGACGAAGACGGGGGCGGAGATCATGGGGCGCGAGACGGAGTTCGGCACACTGGAGGCGGGGAAACTAGCGGACGTGCTGGTGGTGGACGGCGACGTGCTGAAGGACATCTCGATTCTGGAAGACCGGTCGCGGTTCGTCGCCGTGATGCAGGGCGGCGTCGTGAAGGCGGGGCAAGAGGCGCGGGCGGCGGGCTGAGGCGGTCGCGCTGCTCATGCCGCATTCTTCGCCTTCCTGACAGTACCCGGCAGGCGCGCAGAGGATCAGGGGCGACAGGGGGGGGAAGGCCTGACCGCCTGACCGTGGCCGGATGAGGTCAGCCCGTGATGTGGAACGCAAGCCGCAGGAAGGTTTCCAGAGTTGGGGAATATGGGTTCGCCTGGAACCCGCACGGCGACTACGCGCGGGAGCTGTCGTTCTTCGTGAACTGGGTCGGCCTCGACCCGCTGACGGTGCTGAAGTGCGCCACGAGGACGGGCGCGGAGATCCTCGGGTGGGAGAAGGAGGTCGGCACGCTGGAGGCGGGCAAGCTGGCGGATGTGCTGGTGGTCGATGGCGATGTGCTGGCCGACATCCGCGTGCTGGAGGACAGGTCGCACTTCATCGCGGTGATGCAGGGCGGCGTGGTGAAGGCTGGGCGGCTGGGGCGGCCGGCGTACTGAGCCGTCACTCCTTGCCCAGGACCAGGTCCAACGCCCAGCAGCCCCGGACATGCAGGCCGGGAGTGCGCAGGTGCGAGAGGAGATCGGAGTCGCTGCAACCGGCGTCTTCCAGGGCATCGGCGAGGACGGAGAGACGTACGGTGTCCAGATGCCCGCCAGGCAGGACACGCTCGTAGGCCGCCAGTGCGACCGGCAGCGGGGACGAAAGGGAAAGAGATCCGAGGCAGGCGGGACGGAAGGGATTGCCGAGCACCTCTCTGATCAGGTCGCACTGGGCAGCTTTCGCGGCAGAGAGTAACTCACGCATCGCTTCGGCCCGGTCACCTTCATGCGATTTCCACGCCCGACCGAAGCGCGCGGTCACCTCGTGGTGTGCCGTGGCGAGCGCCGCCTGGGAGGCCACCTCAGCGGCGCGGGGGATCGTGAAAGTCGCGCCCCGGCCGTCCAGCGATTCCGAGGTCAACAGGGTGGCTCGTTCCGCGGGCGTGAAGATGCCGCCCGAATAATCCTGCGCGGCGGCGTGGGCGGCGTAGGCTGCGCTGACTTCCTCGTCGGTCGCATCGCCGTCGGCGACCTTCTCCACCACCTGAAGCGCTTCCGGTGCGCAGAAGCACCCCTCGCCCAGGAGGGCGGGCAGGCCTCGACAGAAGGCGCAGGCAAGCAGGAGCAACTGACGCCGGCTCGGCCTGCACCTCCTGCTGCGGCGGAGGTAGGTGAAAAGTCTCACTGGGTCGGTGCCGTCCGACCACTCCGCCTCCGTCATGCTCTCCCCTCCCCACAGGCCAGCCACCCCGCAGTCAGGGTAGCGGCCCCGGCCACGTCGTCCAAGCTCAGGCCGCGCAGCCGAACAGCAGCGTCAGGAAGTTCTGCAGAGTTGGTGAATAAGGGTTCGCCTGGAACCCGCACGGCGACTACGCGCGGGAGCTGAGTTTCTTCGTGCGGCACGTCGGCCTCGACCCGCTGACGGTGATCAAGTGCGCCACCAGGACGGGGGCGGAGATCCTCGGGTGGGAGAAGGAGGTCGGCACGCTGGAGGCGGGGAAGCTGGCCGACGTCCTCGTGGTGGACGGCGACGTGCTGGGGGACATCCGCATCCTGGAGGACCGCTCGCGCTTCGTGGCCGTGATGCAGCAGGCGTTCGCCCGCCGATGGGCGTCCCGAGCCGGAGTGTGTCCTGCGGGCCGTCGCGGGCCGCCCGGACGCGGCGCGTGCGCCAGACCACGTCCCCTCGCCGGGAGTCTCGCCTCGCCCTGCCGTACGTCATGGAGCGCAGGGACGACTCCCGGTAACGCGCAGGACATCACCGAGCTGGAGGCGCTCGTGCGGATGATTCGCAGCAGATGGGGCGGAAGTTCGGGCACGCCTCCCCTAAAGTGATACTGCGGATGGAGTCGATTCACGACACCGAACGCCTCGTCCAGCCGGTGGCCCGTGTCGCAGTCACCGGCTCCATCCTGCAGGTGTTCTCCGTAGACACGCCGGCGCCGGCCTGAGCGCCCGCCTGACGCGACAACGATCACACCCCCCTGGCCGAGCCCGATCCGGAGGCAGGCGCCTAGCCATGAACGAAACCACCAACCCAACCCAGCCCCTCTCCCGCCGCTCTCCCCGCAAGCGCCACGGTGTCACCCAGGCTCACCCCTGTCGAGGCCGTTGATGCGTCCGCCGCGCCAGCTCGGTGACCGGGTGATGCGCGACACGTTGCGCGACCCGGCCAACCTGCGCGACTTCCTTCGCGCGTGCGTTCCCGATCTCGCCGACCATTTCGACTACGCGGCGATGAACGACGTGTCGCGCGACTTCTTCACGGACGACTGGCGCGGGCGCGAGGCCGACGTGCTGTGCGAGATCCCGCTGCGCCACGAGGGGGTACCGACGCCGGTGTTGGTGTGCGTGATGATCGAGCACCAGACGCAGGACGACCCCGTCTCCGCGTTCCGCACGCTGTTCAACCTGGCCGGCTTCTGGGACCGCCGGTGGCGGGCCTGGGAGCAGCGACCCGTGCCGCGCGGCCCACTCATGCTGCCGCCCGTGCTGCCGATCATCCTTCACACCGGCCGGGAGCCGTGGGCCGCCCCCCGCACGGTCCGCGACCTCGTCGTCGGCCCGGAGACGTTGCGCCATCTCGCGCCGGACTGGGGCCCGCTATACTGGCAACTGGCGGAGCAAACCGCCGACTCGCTCCTCGCGGGCGGCTTGTGGCTGCAGTTTCTGGCGGTGATGCGAGTCACCGCCGAGGAGCGTCCCGAGCTGGAGCGGGTCCTGCGGGCCGTCGTGGGCCGCCTGGACGCGGCGAGGGCGCCGGACCACGTCCGCTCGCTGGAAGTCTTGCGGGCCGCCCTGCTGTACGTTATGCAACGTCGGGGCGATATCCCGCGCGACGACCTGCGCGTCCTCGTCGAGCAGAACAGCCACACCAGGCGTCAGGAGGCAGGAGACATGGCCAGGAGCATGATCGACATCACCGAGCAGGAGGCCATCGTGCGGGCGATCCGCCGTGTTCTGGATCGGAAATTCGGACACGCACCGCCTGAGGTGATGCGGCGTCTGGAGGCGATCCACGACACGGAACGTCTCGTCGAGCTGGCGGGGCGTGCCGCCGTCATCGGCTCCACCGAGGAGCTATTCACCGAGGACACCCCGACGCCGGCGTGAGCCCGCGTGCGGCGACAACCAACCCCGAACGGCCGAACCCGATCCGGAGGCAGGCGCCAAGCCATGAACGACACCACCAGCCCCACCCAGCCCCTCTCCCGCCGCACCTTCCTCAAGGGCCTCGGCGTCACCATGGCCCTGCCGTGGCTGGAGTCCGTCCCCGTCTGGGGCGACGACAGGCCCAGGGGCGCGTCCTCCGAGCCGCCCGTCCGCTTCGCCGTCCTCTTCTCCGGCAACGGATTCCATTCCAAGGAGTGGTGGGCCAGGGGCGAAGGCGCGAAGATGGAGCTGGGCAAGGTGCTGGAGCCGCTCCACCCGCACCGCGAGAAGTTGACCTTCCTGCGCGGCCTCTACAACGAGGAGGCCCTGATCGGCGGCATCCACTCGTGCCAGACCGGCAACCTCCTCACCGGGGCGCACCTCGCCAACGGCGGCGAGATCAAGTCCGGCGTCTCCTGCGACCAGGTCCTCGCCGAGCGCCACAAGGGCCAGACCAAGGTGCCCAGCCTCGTCCTCGGCACCGAGGGGTCGATCTCGGCCATCCACAAGAACTACTCGATGGTCTACAGCTCGCACATCTCGTGGTCGTCGGCCACCACGCCGACGCCCCTCGAGCTGTACCCCGCCCTCGCCTTCGACCGCCTCTTCCGCGACGAGGTGGGCCGCGCCGACAAGTCCGTCCTCGACGCCGTCATGGAGGACACCAGGGGCCTGAAACGCGCCGTCAGCAAGGCCGACCAGCGCCGGCTGGACGAATACCTCTCCAGCGTCCGCGAGGTCGAGCAGCGCATCGCCGAGGCCGGCAAGGCGGGCAAGGTCCAGGGCTGGCGGCCCACCCTCACGAAGCCCGACATGAGGCGGCCCGTGGACGGCATCCCACAGGACATTGACCAGCATATGCGCCTCATGTGCGACATCCTCGTCCTGGCGTTCCGCACCGACACCACCCGCGTCTGCACCCTCAAGCTGAACAACGACCACTCGTCGCTGCGCTTCCCGCACCTGAAGGTCGATTACATGATCCACCACCTCCTGTCGCACACCGACGGGGCCGACTGGCTGAAGGTCAACCGCTTCTTCACGGAGCAGGTGGCGTACATCGCCAGGAAGCTCGACGAGGTCAAGGAGGGCGAGCGGACGCTGCTCGACAACTCGATGGTCCTGTTCCTGTCGAGCATGATGACGGGCAACCACAACAACGACCAGCTCCCCGTCGTGATGCTCGGCAAGGGCGGGGGGGCGATCAAGACGGGCCGCGTCCTCGACTACCTGAAGAAGCCGAACCGGAGGATGTGCAGCCTGTACCTTTCGCTCATGGAGAAGGCCGGCGTCAAGCTGGATGCGTTCGGCGACTCGAAACAGAAGCTGGCCGACATCTGACCGGGACTGTTGCCCTGATGCCGGTGTTCGCGGTTGCGGCCCCTGGAGGGCCGCGCCATGAAGATCGTCATCCCCGGCGGGACGGGGCAGGTGGGGACGCTGCTCGCCCGCGCCTTCGTCGGGGAAGGATACGATGTCGTCGTCCTCAGCCGTTCGCCCGGTAAGTCCCCGTGGCGTGTCGTGCGCTGGGACGCGGTGACCGTGGGTGATTGGGCGTCCGAGATCGACGGCGCGGACGTGGTGATCAACCTCGCCGGGCGCAGCGTCAACTGCCGCTACACCGACGAGAACCGCCGGCAGATCATGGATTCGCGTGTCGCCTCGACCCGCGCCGTCGGGAAGGCCCTCGCCGGCGCCGCACGCCCGCCGATGGTCTGGCTCCAGGCCAGCACGGCGACCATCTACGCCCACCGCTTCGACGCCCCGAACGACGAGGCCACCGGCATCCTCGGCGGCGACGAGCCGGGCGCACCCGACACGTGGAATTTCAGCATCGATGTGGCCCGCGCCTGGGAGCGGGCAGCCGAGGAGGCGATCACCCCGCGGACCCGCAAGGTGTTGATGCGGGCGGCGATGACCATGAGTCCGGACCCCGGCGGCGTGTTCGACGTGCTATCGGGCCTGGTGCGTTGGGGCCTCGGCGGCACCAACGGCGACGGCCGCCAGTACGTCTCGTGGATCCACGAGGCCGACTTCGTGCGTGCGGTCCACTGGCTCATCGCGCATCCGGAGCTGGAAGGGCCGGTGAACGTCTCGTCGCCGAGCCCGCTGCCGAACGCCGACTTCATGCGGGCGCTCCGCGTGGCGTTGGGCGCGTGGCTCGGCCTGCCGGCGACGCGGTGGATGCTGGAGGCCGGGGCGTTCTTCATGGGGACGGAGACGGAGCTGATCCTCAAGAGCCGCCGCGTCGTGCCGGGAAGACTCCTGGCGTCGGGCTTCCACTTCGACTTCACGACCTGGCCGGAGGCTGCCGTCGATCTGGTGCGCCGGTGGCGTGAGATGCGGGCGAAATGAGCGAGGGGCGGACGCCTACGCGCCCGCCCCTCCGGTCACCCCCGGGCAAGCCCCGGCTCGCCCGATCACGTCACCCGCCGCCCGTCCCCGGCACCTTCTCGCCCTTGAAGTAGTCCGGGTAGGCCGGACGCTTCGGACGCTTCACCGGGTTGGCCTTCAGCTCGGCCATCACCACCTCGACGGCCTTCTCGAGCTGCGGGTCGCGGCCGGCACGCCACAGCTTCGGGTCGGTCTCGACCTCGATGTCCGGCGCCACGCCCCTGTTCTCCACGTCCCACTTGCCGTTCGTGAACCACAACGCCCAGTGCGGCGCGGTGACCGTGCCGCCGTCGATCAGCGGCGGGTAGCCGCCGATGCCCACCAGCCCGCCCCACGTCCGCGTGCCGATCAGCTTGCCCGCCTTCGCCTCCCGGAACGTGTACGGCATGTAGTCGCCGCCCGATCCCGCCGACTCGTTGATGATCATCGCCTTCGGCCCGAAGATGCCACGCGGGATCACCACGTCGTCCCCCTCGCGCCCGGCGATGTAGTTGCGCACGGGCCGGATGCAATGGTCCACCACCTGGTCGGCCAGCCAGCCGCCGCCGTTGTAACGCTCGTCGAGGATGGCCCCGTCCTTGCCCACCTGGGCGTAGAACTCGCGCACGAACCGGGCCTGGCCGGCGGCGTGCGTGTTGGGGATGTAGATGTACGCCACCTTGCCGTCGGTCATCTTCGTCACCTTCGCGCGGTTGTCCGTCACCCAGGCGAAGTGCCGCAGCGGGATGTCGTTGTCCGTCGGCGTCACCTGCACCTCGCGCGAGCCCTTGCCGTCCGCCGTCGGGCCGACGCGGAGCGTGATCGACTTGCCTGCCGTGCCCTCCAGCAACTGATACACGCTGTCGGTGCCCTTCAGGTCGGTGCCGTCGATGGCGAGGAGGAACTCGCCCTCCTTGACGCGGGCGCCGGGCTGCGTCAGCGGCGCACGCAGCTCGGGGTTGTAGTTCTCGCCGCGGTAGATGCGGCTGATCTTGTACCGCCCGTCCTCGACGGTGAAGTCGCAGCCGAGCAGGCCGCCCCTGGGGCCGGTCACCTTCGGCCTGTCGCCACCCTGGATGTAGACGTGGCCCAGGCACAGGTTGCCCAGCATCTCGTCGAAGAGGTAATTCAGGTCCGACCGGGTGGTGACGCCCGGCAGGAACGCCTCGTACTTCTTCTTCATCGCCGCGAGGTCGAGGCCGTGCAGCTTGGGGTCGTACATGAAGTCGCGCTGCAGCCGCCACACCTCGTTGTAGATCTGCCGCCACTCGGCCCGCGGCTCGATGCGCATCTCCATCGCGTCGGTGTTCAGGGCGCCCGCACCCGGCGTGACCGCGGCGGCGGATGTGAGGAACCACTTGCCGGCCTGGCGGTACAGCAGCTTCTCGCCGTTCTCGGACAGCGCCACGCCCTGGAGCCCGGTCAACACCGGGTCGGCCTTGCGCTTGCTCATCTCCCACCGGTACAACGCCGCCGCCGGCGGCGGGCCGCTGTACCGCTGCACCTCCGGCCCCTCGGCGATGTACAACTGCCCCGCCTTGCCGGCGAACAGGCCGATGTAGTTGCGGGCGCGGATCGGCAGCGCCAGGACGCGCTGGTCGATGTCCTCGAAGTCGATCTTCACCTTCACCGCGCCGGGCTTGGCGTCATCCTTCTTCGCCGGCGTCGGCGGCGTGGAGGGCTTCTCCTCGTCGCTCTCCGGCGCCAGCGGCGACGGGGTGTCGCCGTCGAGGACGCACACGTACACGCTGCGCGTCTGCGGCATGTGGATCGTGGACATCAGCGGGGCGCGGGCCAGGCCCACGTCGGTGCTGGCGGTGAAGTACAGGTACTTGCCGCCCCGGTCGAACGCCACCTGGTCGGCGTCCGCCATGCCGTCGGTCACCTGCCGCGGCTTGTTCGTCTCCAGCGAGTACACGAACACCGCGAACAGGTGGCTCTTGAGCTGCTTCGTGTACGCCAGCCACTGCGAGTCCGGCGACCACGAGAAGCTGAAGATGCGCGAGTCGGTGTACGGGTTGCGGTCCACCTTCACCGACTTGCCCGTCGCCACGTCGGCGATCCACAGGTTGAGACGCTTGTCGGCATACGCGATCCGCTTGCCGTCGGGGGACCACACCGGCGAGTAATAGAAAGAGGGCCCGTCGCCGGGCTTGATCACCTTGACCGGCTTGCCGTTGGCGGCCGCCTTGACGATGAACAGCTCGTACTCGCCCGACACGTCGGAGAAGTACGCGAGCTGCTGCCCGTCCGGCGACCACGCCGGGTCACGCTCGGCGGCCCCGGGCGTCTTCGTCAGGTTGCGCGTGTCGCCCTTGGCGGCGGGCACGGTGAAGATCTCGCCGCGGGCCTCGAAGGCCACGCGGGCGCCGCTCGGGGAGATCGCCCCCTTCTGGATCAGGTCACCCACCTTGGCGAGGCGCGAACGCAGCGCCGGCAGCTCGGCCTTGATGCTCACCGGCACCGCCTTCGACTCGCCCGACTTGATGTCGTGGATGTACAGGCCGCCCGGCTTCTCGTAGACGATCCCGCCGGGGCCGGACGAGGCGTTCTTGATGTCCATGTCCTTGTTGTCGATCAGACGCTTCACGTCCTTCGACTCGGGGTCGTACACGTACAGCGACACCGGCCCGTCGCGGTCCGACAGGAAGTAGACACGGCCCTCGACCCACATCGGATTCCAGTCGTTGCTGTCCTTGCGTGGCACCTTGGTGATGGACGAGTCGCCCAGGTCGGCGAGCCACACCTGCGGGGCGCGGCCGCCGCGGTACCGCTTCCAGGCGGCGTAGGCGCCGGCGCTGTTACGCGAGTTGACGAACGGGACGTACGCGATCGACTTCCCATCCGGCGAGTAGCTGCCGTGGTCGCCGCGAGGAAGGGGCAGGGCCTCCGGCTCCCCGCCGTCCAGGCCGATGGTGTACAGCCGCGTGAAGCGGGCGTAGGACTCGCGCGACGAGCGGAACAGGACGCGCTTGCCGTCGGGCGTCCAGCCGACGGGCTGATCGCCGGCGGGGTGGTAGGTGAGGCGTTTCGGCTGGCCGCCCGTGGCCGGCACGACGAACACGTCATCGTTGCCGTCGTACTGGCCGGTGAAGGCGATCCACTTGCCGTCGGGGGAGAAGACCGGGTCGGTCTCGACGCCGGTCCCGGTGGTGAGGCGGGTGGCCTCGCCGCCGGCGCGGGGGACGATCCACAGGTCGTCGGCGAAGCCGAAGACGATGTGCGTCTTGGAGAGGGCCGGCTTCTGGAGCAGCAGGGGCGTGCCCTTGGGGATGGTGTCGTCGGCGCGTGCGGGGCCGGCGAGGCAGGCGCAGACGCCCGCCAGGAACATGAGACGTGAAGCCATACGGGTCACTCCGTTGGTGAAATGCGGATGACGCCATGATGCGAGCTGGGGGGCCCTTGGTCAAGTAGCCCCGAACCGCCGGCCCGCCCTGCCGTCGGTGTCGCCAGGAGGCCAGGGCGGTGGTCGGACCATTGCATTGCATTGCACCCCCCCAGGCACCCCCCTGCAACGCAAATCCCGCCCGGGGTCACCTACCCACTTCAGGGAGGACAGCCCCAATCATACCGTATCGCGTTGATTCGTTGCGTAGGGCAGGCTGCCAGCCTGCCGCCGGGCCGCAGGCCCGGCCAGCATGTGCGTCGCCCGGAGGGAACGATTCAACCCGATCCGGTATCACTCCCCCCCTTCCCCAGCGCCCCCGATGTCCCGACGCCACCCCGCATCCGTCGCCGGATCGCTCACCCCAGGTCAAAGGCCGAGGGACGCCCGCACCTCGTCCGCCGCCCGCAGGCCGTGGTCGAACGCCTCCTCGAACAGCGCCAGGCCGCTCAGGTCGCTGTGGGCGAAGTGGATGCCCCGGTACGGCCTCATCGCCTCGCGGCGCGCTGCCCCGCCCACCACGCCCGGACGCGGGCGGATCATCGCGTGGCCCCAGCGCATCACGTCGAGCCGCTCCACCAGCCCGCGCAAATCCGGGTGCGCCCTCCCCAGGTCCGCCAGCGCCACCTCGGCCCACTCGTCGCGCCCCGCCGAGAGCATCTCGCGGCGCTGGGCGTTCACGTCCGCGCCGGTCATCGGGTAGTAGTACGTCAACACCGTCGGCCCGTGGTCGAGGCCCTTCTGGTGCGTCGCCACGACGTAGCCCAGCGACGGGCTGTCATACAGGACGTTGTCCCACGCCAGCGCGGCGTGCTTCTCCGCGGGCCGTCCCGACAGGTGCAGGTTGGCCACCATCCACGAGCCGTGCGCGAAGCCGTCGATCCACCGGGGCGGCGCCGAACGCCACGGCCGCACCGCGTGCCGCGCGACGAAGCGCGGGGCGGCCAGGATGACACGCCCGGCCCGGATGCCGGCCACACGCTCGCCCACGGCGGTGATCTCGACGACCTTCTCGGTGGGGTTGAAGTCGATGGCCGCCATCCCGGTACGCAGCCGACCGGCGGCACTCTTCGCCAGATGCTGCACCAGCCGCCCGTTGCCCTCGGGCCAGGTGAGCAACGGCTGGGGCTCCGCTCCGGGAAGACGACGCCGCGAGGCGAAGTAGAACAGGCCGGCCCACGCGCTGACCTCCGACGCCGTGGCGCCGTAGTCATCGCGGCAGCCGTATTCGACGGTCCAGCGCAGATACCGCGACGTGAAGCCCTTCTTCCGCATCCACTCATCCATCGTCATGCCGTCGAGGGCCATGACGTGGGCGTCGTCGCTGGCGGCGCGGAGGGGCAGCGTGAAGGCGCGGCGGCCCTTCCCGTCGCGCCAGCCGACCCAGGCGTCCACCTCGCGGAAGAAGGCCTTGCGTTGCCTCTCGTCTTCAGCCCCGGCCTCGGCGGGCCACAGGCCGTCCTGCCACTCGCCGAAGATGAACAGCCGCTCGTGGGGGTCGCGGCACAGGACGTGTTCGGCGTATTCCGGCTCGCCGTCGGGCAACGTCCCCTCGATGACGCCCATCTCGCGCAGAAGGGCGACGAGGTCGCCGTTCTCCTTCATCGGCGCGGGCAGATAGTGGGCGCCCCACGGGTGCGGCACGACGCCGGAGGTGCCGTAACGCGACGTGCCGCCGGCGGCGCCCTCCAGCTCCAGCATCACGAAGTTGACGCCCTTCTTCGCCAAGCGCCAGGCCGCCGCGAGGCCGGCGACGCCTGCGCCGACGATGGCGACGGGGACGTCCTCCCAAAAGCCGGGCTTCGGGATGCTGTGGTCGCGCACTCGATGCCCGAGGCTCACGTCGGCGCCGACGAGGTCGCCGGGGGGCAGGGGCGGGCGGCGCGAGCAGCCGACGAGGGGCAGCCCGAGGAAGGCGGCGAGCAGCTCGCGGCGGGTGGAGCGGAGCATGAGTTGGCCCGGCGGGCAGGGTCATGATACCCGATACCCGCCAGCAAGCGAGATGATTGCCCGCCTGCACGGGCGCGGGTACGATGACGCCGGGTGTTCGATGCCCGAAATAGAGGCGATCATGCGTCCCGACGAGCCCCTGGCCTGGGCCCCGCGCGGTCCCGTTCGTGCCGTTCCGAATTCGCATGAATCTCCATCCGCTCGATATCCACGAGCGGATGGAGAGGATCGGCCTCGTACTGATCGAGAGCGTCGCGCCCATCGAGGCGGGCCGGCCCGCCTGACGAGAAACCGGCTCAAAGGTGGCGTCGGCAGGGGCGGGCGGCGCGAGCAGCCGAGGAGCGGCGGCCCGAGGAAGGCGGCGAGCAAGTTCACGGCGGGTGGAGCAGAGCATCCGAATCCACCTCCAGGGTGATGGGCAGGATGGTGGCGCGTGGCAGGGCGCGGCGGGCTTCAGCCAGTCCGCGCGCCGAGACGCGCGTGCCGAACAGGGTCAGCTCACGGAGCTCCGTGAGTCCATGCAGTGCCCGCAGCCCGGAGTCGTTGATGGGGTTGCCCGACAGGTTCAGCTCCCGCAACCTCTTGAGCCCGGCCAGGGCGGCCGCCTCCTTCTCCGTCATGCTAGTCTCCGACAGATCCAGAATCCGCAGCCGGCCCAGCCGGGCGAGGTGGCCGAATGCGGCCCTGTTCAACCGCTTCCCGCCCAGACGCAGCTCCGTCAGGCCGGCGAGCGAGCCGAGCCGGCGCAGGCCGTCCCCTTCCAGCTCGGTCCATGTGAGGTCGAGCGCGTGCAGTCGGGGCAGGCCGGCCAACGCCGCCCCCCGGCGTCCGTCATGATGTCCGGCTGGGCCTTCAGCCGCTCGACGGGCGATCCGCGGAGCAGCGCGAGGTGGTCGGCGTAATCGCCACGCGAGGGGAGGATCAGCTCCCGGAGACGGGGCAGGCGAGACACGGCGTCGAGTTTCCGGGCGGTCACATGGATGCACTGGACATCGAGCCGTTCGAGGCCCTTCAACGCCTGGACTCCGGCGAACTCCGCGTTCGTCATCTTCTCCCCGCCGGTCAGCCGCAAGGACCGCAGCCGCTTTAGCCCGGAGAGGGCCACCAGATCGACGCCCCGCTCCTGCACCATCAGGTCGGCCTCTTCCAGTCCCGTCAGCCGTCCGATGTGGGCCATCCCCTCGGGGCCGATCGCGGCCGCCGACAGCTTGCGGAGGCGCTTCAGGCCGGCGAGGTGCCGCAGGGCCGCATCGCCGCAGTGTGTGACGTATCCGATGTCGAGCTCTTCGAGTGAGGACAGCCCGGCCAGTGCCGGCAGCTCATCGCGGGGCACCCCCTCGAGCTGGAGCCTCAAGCGGCGCAGCCCGCGCATCGAACGGAGGACCGCCAGCGTCGGCGGCGACTCGATGTCCAACGACTCCAGACGTCCGAGCCGCTTGAATTCCAACCACCCACGCCAGGTCAGCGGGCCGACCTTGAGGGCCCGAAGGTTGGGGTAGCGCGCGATCCGATCGACTTCGGCCTCGGTGAGCCGCATCCCGGCGATGTTCAACGCCCGCAGGTCGTCCAGGCCGTCGATGAGAGAGAAGAGGCCATCGATGACTTTTTTCGCCGACTCCCGGCGTCTCTCTTCCAGGCTTCCCGGCCCGGCCTCGACACGCATCATCGCGCCTGCGGCATACATCCCGTCATTGACGGCGACCTCCGACACACCCTTGCCCAGCCGCCAGCGCCGTCGGGGCGGTAGGAATCTGGCGGGGAAGGTGATCCGCCTCAGCCGCGGGAAGACCGTGAGGTCGATGTCGCCCTCGTCGGCCGGCCCTTCGGCGAGGTCGATCTCTTCGAGCGGCAAGGCGCGCAGGGCCCGAAGGTCTTCAAGCCGGTAGCGCACCCGGATGAATGACAACCCGACGACGGGGCCGTCCTCGCGCGCCCGCCAGACGTGGGCCCCCAACGCATGCGCTCGCCGGGCCGCCTCCGCCTGCGCCGCCGTCTCATCCTTCACGGGCGCCCCGATCACCAACGCCGCGACCAGCGTCCATGCCATGACGGCCCCCTCAATACTGCTTCATCACCTCGGCCCCCGGCAGCGCCTTGCGTAGCACCGCCATGCCCTCCGGCGTCGCCTTCGTGCCGTTCAGCCACAACAGGCGGAGACGAGCCATCGTCCGCAGGTTCTTCAGGCCCGCGTCCGTGACCGTCGTCTTGTTCAGGTTCAGCACGCGCAGCCGGCCCAGCGGCTCTAGATCCAACAGCGCCGCGTCGCCGATCTTCAACCCGCATAGCGACAGCTCGCGTAGGTTCGACAGCTTCGCGGCGTGCTTCAGGCCCGCGTCGGTCACCGCCGTCTCACCCAATGACAGCCACTCCAGTTTCTTGCAACCGGCGAGACGCGACAGGGCCGCGTCCGTCGTCTTCGTCGCACCCAGCTCCAGGCGACGCAGGCCCGGCATCGCTGGCAGCGTCTCGCCGTCGATGGGCGCGCCGTACAGCGACAGGTTCCACAGCGCCGGCAGCTTGCCCAGCGCGCCGAGGTGGCGGTCCTCCAGCGTGGCGTATGGCAGCCGCACCTCGCCAAGCGCGGCGCACCCGGCCAGGTGCTTCAGGCCCTCCCCCTTGATGCACAGTCGGCCCAGCTCCAGCACGCGCAGGTTCTTGCACCCGGCCAGGTGGGCCATCCCCTTGTCGGTGAATCCGCCGTTCCAAAGCGCGAAGTCCTCCAGGCGCTCCATGCCGCGCAGGCACGCCATCCCCGCGTCGCCCGGCGTGTCGATGCCGGGGCTCGCCATCAGGCTGACGTGGAATGTCTTCAGACGCCGAAGCGCCGCCAGCATGGCCAGCGCCTTGTCGGTGAAGCGGCCCTCGCTCAGCGACAGGTCCTCCAGATCCGTCATCTTCGCGACCTCGGCCATCGCCTCGTCGGTGAACGTGCCGAAGAGCCGCAGCTTCCGCAGCCCCGGCGTGACGTGCCGCAGGCCGTCGCCGCGGATCGGCGTGCCGACGAGGTCCAGCTCGCGCAGCTTCTTCAGGCCGGCGAGATGCGCCAGCCCCTTGTCCGTGATCTTCAGCGCCCGGATCAGCAGCAGCTCCTCCAACTTCTCCAGCCCCGCCACGGGGGCGAGGTCGGTGTCATTGGCCGTGGGGTCGTGCAGGATCAGCGAGCGCAGGCGGGGCATGTGCTTGAGGAACGAGAGATCGCTCAGCGGGCCGACCTCCAGGTTCTCCAGTTCCTTCATGCCGGCGAGGACGGCCGGCACCTTGTCCGGCGACGTGTGGAAGCGGAGCGTGCGGAGTCGGGGCAGCTCGGCCAGCTTCTTGACGCCGTCCTCGGTCAGATACGTCGAGTGGGCGAAGCTGAGCGAGGTCAGCCCCGACATCTTCACCAGCAGCGTCATCATCTCCGGCTTGATCTCGCCGAGGTTGGACAGCTCCAGCGCCTCGATACGCTCGACGAGGGGCTTGAGGCCCGGCAGTGGGTCGCCCTCGCCCTCGATGTACAGCTCCACGACGGCGGAGCCGAGGGTGAGGTCGAAGCCTTTCGCGAGGCAGCGCGTCAGCAGGCCGACGCCGCGCAGGCGGCGCAGCGGGGAGAGGTCGAGCGGGCCGGAGAGGCGGGCCTCGCGCAGATCCAGCCACGTCAGCGCCGGGCAGCCCCTCAGGGCGTCGATCTCCGCCTTGCCGAAGGCCCGCGCCCCGGCCTTCACGCCGGTGGGCGCGCCGCCGTCGTGGTTGCGGTACACGGTGCCCCCGGCGTCCTCGATGAGGGCGGCGGCGCGTTCCTCGGCGTCACCGGCGGGCTTCACCGGCGCGGCGTCAAGCGGGGCCGTGAGCAGCAGACAGAAGGTGACGGCGTTTCTCATGCGACCATTGTCGCCGGCCGGGACGCCCTGAACAAGACCTGTGGCGATACCGTTACATTCGGGGGAGACCGGTGGTGCGTGGCCTGCTACCTCACCCCCTAACCCCCTCTCCGAAGCGGAGAGGGGGGATCGCAAGAGTCAGAAGAGTGGCGGCGGGGAGCAGTGCGCCTCTCTTGAACGGCTTCGTCTAACAGGCGGGCATATACCTCCCCTCCGCGCAGGCGATGATCTTGCGATCCCCCCTCTCCGCTTCGGAGAGGGGGTTAGGGGGTGAGGTAGCACCCCACGCCCGACAGCTCTACCGCACCAGCGGCCCGTACATCGACGGGCGGCGGTTGGGCAGGAAGCGCCACGCGGCCTGGAGCGCGGGCACACGCCCCAGGACGCAGTCGGCCAGCACCAGCCCCTCGGCACCCCCGGCCTTCGCCATCACGGCGCCGTCCGGGCCGGCGACGAAGGACCCGCCCCAGAACGTGATCGCCCCCTCCCTGCCGACGCGATTGACGGCCGCGACGAAGACGTTGTTGACGGCGGCGTGGCCGACCTGGGCCGCCCGCCACATCCCCTCCCAGTCGCCGGTGATATTTTCCTCGACGTGCGAGTCGATCACCCCGATGGCCGTCGGGTAGACGATGACCTCGGCCCCGGCCAGCGTCGCCATCCGCGCGGCTTCGGGGTACCACTGGTCGTAACAGATGAGCGGGGCGACCCTGCCCGCCGGCGTGTCGAACACCTTGACGCCCGTGTCCCCCGGCGTGAAATACTGCTGCTCGTGGTAGAGGATGTCCTCGGGGATGTGCGTCTTGCGGTAGTGCCCCGCCACGGAGCCGTCCGGCAGGAACACGCTCGCCGTGTTGTAGAACGTCCCACCGGCCCTCTCGAACACGCTTCCGCCGACGAGCGTGACGCGATGCGCCTTCGCCGCCTCGGACAGCGCCGCCGTGGTCGGCCCCGGCACGGCCTCCGCCGTCTCGAAGGCGCTCCTGTCGTCGGGCCGCTGGCAGAAGTACGGCCCGAGGAACAGCTCCGGCAGCACGACGAGATGCGCCCCGGCCCGCGCCGCGTCGGCGACGTGGCCGAGGGCGCGGGCGAGGTTGGCCCGCGGAGTGTCGGCGCAGGGCATCTGCACGAGGGCGATGCGGGTCATTCTGGCAGCCATGTCATCCCTCCGTTCCGTCCCACCGCGAATATACAGGGTAGGGGAAGGAGAGGGTATGTTCGACTGGCTGGATCAGATGCTCACATGGGCGCCGCTGCACCTGCGCGAGATGGGCCACGTCCGCGAGGTGTGGGGGATACGCCAGCGCTGGCGCGAGTGGCACGCCCACTGGTCGCCGCACTGCCAGCGCACCAGGGAGGTCATCCTCGACGCCATCGCCCTGTGCCAATCGCGCCGCCGGGCCGTGGTCTTCGGCTCCGGCTGGCTGCACGACGTGCCCATCGAGGAGCTGGCCTCATCCTTCGCCGAGGTGGTCCTTGTGGACCTCATGCACCCGTTCAGCGTGCGCTGGTGGGCGCGGCGCTGGCGCAACGTCTCGTTCATCGAGGCCGACGTCGGCGAGGTGATGCTGGGGGCGTGGCAGGCGGTCGAGAAGCCCGGCACCCCGCTCCCGGTGAGCCGGCCCACGCTCTTCCTCGATGACGCCGAGCTGGACCTGGCCGTCTCGTGCAACCTCCTGTCGCAGATCCCCTGCATGCCGGCGTGGTACCTGAAGAAACACAGGTACCCCGAGGCCGCCGTCGATGCCTTCTGCCGGCAGACCGTGGATGCCCAGATCGCCTACCTGCGGCGTCTTCCCGGCGTGGTGTGCGTGGTGGCCGACACGGAGACGGCCACGGTGACCCCGGCAGGCGAGGAGGTGTCGCGGCGCCCGACGCTGTACGGGGCGACGTTCCCGTGGCAGGGGCGCCGCTGGCGCTGGCGCGTCGTCCCGCGCCGCGAAAAGGCGCCCTACCACGGCGAGGAGCTGCACGTCGTCGGCGTGCCGGACATCAAACGAGTACCTTGACGGGCCGCAACATCGCCCCGTCGCCCAGCGCGACGGCGGCCACCTTCGGCCCGTCGAACACGGCGCACACGCCGGCGGCGGCGTGCGGGACGGCCTGGCCCTGGCGCAGCCGCCGCAGGGCGTCGGCGGGCAGCTCGACGCGGGGCAGGCCGGCCAGGGCCATCTCCGTCGGGAGCAGCCTGGCGAGCGCCTGCTCGGGCGTCGCGTCCGGTGGCGGAGCGAGGTCGGGCGTGAACGGGCCGACCCTCGTCCGCCGCAGCGCCGAGACGTAAGCGCCGACGCCGAGGGAGGCGCCGAGGTCGCGGGCCAGGGAGCGGATGTACGTCCCCTTGCCGCAGCGGACGGTCACCTCCACCTCGGGGTAGGCGTACCGGGTCACGTCGATGGAGTACACCTCGACCGTGCGCGCGTCGAGGTTCACCTCCTCGCCCCGCCGGGCCAGCTCGTGGGCGCGGCGGCCCTCGACGTGGGCGGCGGAGTACGCGGGCGGCACCTGCGCCAGGGCGCCGACGAGGCCGGCCAGCCCGGCGCGGACGGCGGCCTCCCCGGGGTCGGCGGCGCCGGGCGTGGGGGTGACGGCGCCGTCGGCGTCGTCGCTGTCGCTGGCGGCCCCGAGGGTGAAGGTGCTGACGTACTCCTTGGGCATCCTCTGGACGTAATCCGCGAGGCGCGTCGCGCCGCCCAGGCACACGACGAGGACGCCCGTCGCCAGCGGGTCGAGGGTGCCGGTGTGGCCGGCCTTCGTCCCGCGCGGCAGCCAGCGTTGGGCGCGGTTGAGGGCCTCGCGCGAGGTGATCCCACGCGGCTTGTCCAGCACCAGCAGTCCGTCGATCCCCGCCACGCCCGCCTCCCTTCAATCTTCCAGGCCTGCTGATCCGTCTTTACAGTGACACCGTACATGGGGTTCAGGATACCGCATTCGACCCTCTCCAGGAGTGAACGATCATGCGCAAGTGGCTGGCGGCCGGCTTCTGTGCCGGGGCTGTGGGCGTCCTGGCGGCGCTGGTGGCGTTGA
>CAZVZK010000150.1:0-24995 GCA_964630925.1 uncultured Alcaligenaceae bacterium | reverse complement strand
CGACACGCACCAGGGTAATTCACCTGTCAAGTGACGTGATCGGCGGGCCGGGTACACTGCACCCTTGAAATGCAAGTTGTGTCCGGAGAGGCCCGATGGCGCACGATCAGCGTTGGATTTGCGTTGCAGGGGGGTGTGTGAGGGGGGTGCAATGCAATGCAATCGTCACCCGTCGATTCACGCCAGCGGGATCGGGCCCGCCTCGGCCAGCCGCGCCACCGGGGCCAGACGCGGCACCAGACGCATCCTGCCCACGTCGAACAGCGTGTGCAGGACGGTCGAGACGAGGTTGGCCGGCCCGTACGCCTCGGCCGCCGGCTCGCCGCCGTCCCTCGTCGAGTGGCCGATGACGCGCCCGCCCCGGCTGCCGCCGCCGTAGAACATCAGGGGCGCCAGCCGCGCCCAGTGGTCGCGCCCGCCGTTCTTGTTGATGCGCGGCGTGCGGCCCATCTCGCCGCAGCAGATGAGGAGGATGCGGTCCGACAGGCCGCGCGCCTCCACGTCCTCGATGAACGCCGAGACCGCGTGGTCGAACGGGCGTCCGATGGCCTCCATGCCGTCGGCCATGTTCAGGTTCTCCCCATCAGCGTGCATGTCCCACACGCCCTCGTAGTCGGCGTGGATGGTGACGAAGCCGCACCCCGCCTCGCACAGCCGGCGGGCCAGCAGCATCAGCTTGCCGATGGAGCGGGCCTGGCCGCTGTAGTAGCCGCGTTTGCCGCGTGCCGCCCGCACCCAGCCGTGGGCGGGGACGTAGCGTGCCGTGTCGTACCGCTCCAGCACGCGCGGGCTCTCCTTCGACAGGTCGAAGGCGTCGGCCACGCGCTCGCCGAGGAGGAGCCGCCGCGCCCGCCCGTGGAACTCGCCCGGATCGCCGGCGGCGTCGGACTCCCTGCGTGCCCTGTCGAACTCCGCGAGGAGGCGCAGGCGGTCCTCGAATCGCTCGCGCGACAAGGCGAGGCGGAGGTTCTTCTGCGCCGGGCCGGACGTGCCGGGGACGAAGGGGGCGTTGGCCTGGCCGAACGCGCCGGTGGCCGACAGGTCGCCGCGGGCCGAGCCGCGCGTCACGTCGCGGCTGACGGCCTGGGGGTAGAGGATGGCGTTGGACGGCATGCCCGAGTCGTTGGCGGCCCCGGCGGCGTGCGAGACGAGGACGCCGAGGTTGGCCTTCATCGTGTCGGGGCCGACGATGGGCTCGATGTTGTGGTTGGCGTTGTTGGTGCGGAAGGAGCGGACGACGGTGAGCCGATGGGCGTGCCGCGCGAGCTGGCCCATCGTCGCGCCGAAGTGCAGGCCGGGCACCGTGGTCTTCACGGTGCCGCCGATGGTGCGGATGGCCTCCGGCGCGTCGGGCTTTGGGTCGAAGGTCTCGAGCTGGCTGGGGCCGCCCTGCTGGAACAGGAAGATGACGGAGCGGGCATTGGCGGCCTTGCCGTCCGACGCCCCGAGCAGCGACGGCAGCGACAGCCCGCCGAGGCCGAGCGTGCCGACGGTGAGGAAGTCGCGGCGTGAGAGGCCGGGCGTGCCGTCGGAGAGGGTGAGCATGGCGGGAGGCCCCGGTGAGGTGGGAGGGTCGGCGGGATGAGGTGATCGTACCACGGCGGACATGGCGTGGCCAGCGCGAACCGGGAGCGAACCGACTCGATCCGGCCTACAACAGGGGAGCGGGGCGCGAGGCCGACGGCGTGCCCGCCGGAAGGACCGCCATGCGTCTCCCCCTCAAGATCGCCGCCCTCGCCGTGGTCGCGGCCCTGATCGCCGTGGCCGCCGCCAACCCGCCCGCGGCCCTCCTTCCCGTCCGCCGTGGCAACGCCGCCGACTTCTGGTCCGTCGCCATGACAGGACGCAAAGGCCCCCCGGCCCTGTCCACCTGTTACTGCTCCGCGGCGCCGTTGGGCGGGTGGTATCTCTACGCCGCCACGCACTTCCACGGGGCGGACGTCTTCCGCGTGCCGGCGGCCGAGGTGTGGGCCACCTGCCCGCGCGGCCCCGATGAGTTCGGCGCGGCCTTGCCCGGCGTCGGCGACTGGGCGCCGGATGCATTCCGCGCCTGGGAGAAGGCCGACCCGGAGCGGGAGAATCCCGGCCTGCTCCTCCTGTTCCTCCGTGAGGCGCGCGAGGGCCGCGAGCGGAAGATCGAGCCCGAAATCCGCGCCTACAGCCTCGCCAAAGACCTGTACCTCGGCGTCGCCTGGGAGCGGATGCAGGTGTATCCGCTCGTGCGGCTCGGCGAGTGGGCGTACCTCACGGGCGTCCTCCTCTTCGCCGCGTGGCCCTGGCTGCGTGGCGGCGGCAGGTGGTCGTGGTCGATCCATCTCGGCCTCCTCCCGCCGCTCCTCCTGCTGCCGTACCACCTGGGCTACTGCGCGTTCATGTACACGTCGCTCGGCCCCGGCGGCGGTGCGGCCTACCCGTGGGTGCTGTGGGCGTCGTGGCATCTGCCGTGGACCGACCTCGATTCGGCCATCGTCTCGTGGATACCACAGATACTCGCGCCCCTCACCGGCGGCGATCCTCAGGCGATGTCGATGAGCGGCGGCCGCCGCGCCGGCCTGCTCGCCGGGGTGATCCTCGGCCTCCTCCTCGGCGCGGCGGCGTTCGCCCTGATGACACCCGCCCGCAAGCCGGACGGTGGCGGTGACGCCCGGTAGAATGCCCGGCGTCACCCGAGGATGAGGTCCGATGGACGCCCCGCCGCCCGAATGGCCCCCCGCCGCCTCGCCGCCGGACGTGGACGATGCCCCGGACTGGAGCGGGGTCGGCTCGGGGCTGCTCCTCGTCGGCTTCGGGCTCGTCCTGTCACTGCCGGGTCTAGTCCTCGTCGGCGCCGAGTCCGCGGCCGCCGGCGGCCTGCTGGGCGCCCAAGCCGCCCCGGCGGCCGACTCGCCCTATCGGCTCGTCCTCTTCGGCGTGTCGGTCCTGGCCACGCTGCTCATCCTCTTGGGGCGGTACAACTGCGGCTTCCACGCACCGCCGGGCCAGGGCAGGGCGGCCATCCGCTCGGCGGTCCTCTCGCTGACCGCGGCCCTCTCGTGGCTGGCCCTGTTCGTGTTCACGGCCCCGGGGCCCGCGGACGGGTCGGCGCTGGTGGTCATCGGCCTCGTCGCGCTCGGCTCATTGCTGTCGTTGGCGGCCGAGGTCAACTTCCTCTTCTTCCTGAGGCACATGGGTCGAGGCGTCGGCTGGCCGGGCTTCGGCCAGCTCATCCTCGCCTTCGTGGGCCTGGCGGTGATCGCCCTCGGCGCCGCCCTCGCCATCGGCGCGGAGGCCGCCGCGCCGCACGGTGTTCACGGGGCCGGGTTGGCTTCGCATCAGACCACCAGCCGCCTCGGCGCCGTGATCGCCGCCGCCGCCGTGGCCATCACCGTGATGTACGCGGGCCTCGTGTTCACCGCCTTCATGCTCGTCCCGGCGAGAGAGGCGGACGACCTCGCACCGGCCAGCGGCGCCGAGGGCGCCACCGAGCCACCGGATCCCGCGGCAGAAGCGCCGTCGGCGCAGGCCTACCCCGAGGCGAGGCTGGCCGGCGCGTTCCAGGGGGTGGCCGGCGGACTTCTGCTCGTGGGATGGGGGCTCCTGATCCTCACCGCCCAGTCTCTGATCGCCTTGACGCTGGGCATCCTCGCAGGCCCGCCCCGCCGCGGCGAGGTGCCCGACCCCCTGCTCGCCCTGGTCCCGCTCGGCATTCAGGTGGCCGCGTCGCTGCTCGTGATCGTTGGCCGCGCCCTGTGCTGGGAGCGATGGCGTGGGCCGGGACGCCCGTCGGCGGGGCTTTCTGCCGCCATGACCTTCCTGTCATCCATCGGCGTCGGCGTGGTGCTGATGCTGGCGCTGACCGGCGGCCGGGCCACCCTCGGCCCGGCGGTGTGCGGGCTGACCGTCGTCCTGTTCATCGCCGAGGCGTCGTTCCTCACGTTCCTGCACTACCTGGGCGGCGCGGCCGAATCGGGCCCCGTCCAACAGCTGGTCGGGACGCTGGTGGGCCTGTGCCTCCTGGCGGCGCTGCTCGTCGTGCCGATGCTGGCTGCCATCGGCAACACCGGCCCACGCACGCGGCTCGATCCGGGGCCGCAGGAGCAGATGGCCCGCGCCGTGGCGGCGGGCGTGACGGTGGGCGTCATCGCCCAGCTCGTGTACACCGGCTTCCTGGCCCTGATCGTCTTCACCGCCCGCACGGCGGCGCTGGAGGCGGAGGTGAAGGCGAAGGCCGCCGCCGAGGAGGCGCGGATCGCGGCGGTGGCCGCCCTGGCCGGGCGGGCGCAGGTGGTGGGGTCGTGGGGCACGCCGGAGGACGAGCCGCTCGACGAGCCGCCCGCCACCAGCGGTGCGTCAGTCGACATCGACATCGACGAGCTGCTCAAATGAGGAGAGATCCATGCGTGTCCTCGTGTCCATCGCCCTGCTGGGCCTTTCCGCCGCCGCCCGCGGGCAGACCGCCGACGACGTGACGAAGCTCATCGGCCGGCTCATCGAGCTGGACTCCATCGACCTGGCGCCGATGGTCAAGTTCCGGCCGAAGCTGGGGCCGACGCTCCACGCCCTCGACGCCGACGAGTCGGAGATGAAGGCGTTGAAGGACCCGTATCAGGTCCACGGACGCGGCGAGCCGGGGGCGGCGGGCTGGTACCGCCTCAGCTTCGTGGTGCCGGAGAAGATCGGCAAGTTCGCGCTGCCCAGGGGCGGGTACAACCTCGGCATCGAGAGCAACGTGCAGGGGGCCTGGGAGATCTACACCTACATCAACGGCAAGCCGGCCGGGCTGTGGAGCAAGGACGGCATGTACTCCGCGTCAAGCCAGCCGCCCACGGTGTGGATGAGTAACGCCCCGATGCCGACCAAGGCCGGCGACAAGATCACCGTGGCCATCCTGGGGCATGCGGTGCCGCTGGGCCGCGGCAGCCCCGAGGGGTACGGCCTGCGTCACCTGCGTCTGCGCTGGGCGCTGGCGCACACCGCGGCCCGGCAGCCGTTCTACGGCGGCGTCTCGGCGCCGGGCCGGGGCACGGGGCTGCACGGGGTCCGCGAGAAGCTGCGAACGCTCACCGGCGACGACCTGAAGGCGTTCCAGGAGAAGATCAAGGGGCCGCTGGAACGCCTCGACGCCGTCTTCAAGTCGGCGGACTCCGGCAAGCTGGACGACCTCACGAAGGCGATGCACGCGGCCAACAAGGAGATCGCGGCGGCGCTGAAGTAGCAGGGCAGGGGGGTCCTGTGGGCTCGGGCCGCCATCATTCGCCGATGCACCACAGGCCTTTCGTCGTCCGCACGTACATCCGCTTGCCCTCGAACACGAGGGAGCTGCGGAAGGTCTCCAGCGTGTTGCGGGCCAGCACCTTGTACTCGCGGCCCGGCTTCAGGACGAGCGTCATCCCGCTGTCGCTGCTGACGTACAGCTTGTCGCCCGCCAGGGTGATGCTGGGGTAGGCCTGCCCGGTGAACGGCAGCAGCTTCTCGTAGACGAGCGTCCCCGTCTTCGCATCCACCACGCTGAAGGACGCGCTGGCGTTGAGCGCGTAGATCAGCCCGTCATGCAGCACCGGCGACGGGAACCAGTAGCCGCCCCCCTTGATGCTCGTCCCCTTCCACAGCGGCGCCCACTTCGCCGGGATCTCCTTCCCCGTCGGCAGCGCGTAGCCGCGCACATGGCCGGCGACGAAGTAGACGTTGCCGCCCTGCACGAGGGGGGAGTTGGGGCCGGCCGAGCCGAGGCCCTTGGCCAGGATCTCGCCGTCGCTCACACGCACCACCTGGCCCTGCGGGTGGATGGCCACGTCCACCTCGCCGAGGCGGGCGTGCATCGGCGTGCCGTGGCTGGGCGGGATCTTGACGCGCCACGCCTCGCTCCCGTCCTTCGTGTTCAGGGCCACCAGGTCCGAGAAGTGCACCAGGAGCTTGTCCTTCACCAAAAGCGGCGAGGCGCCGTGGCCGTAGGCCGCCGTCGGGTGCTCGATGAGCTTGAGCCACTTCCGATCGCCGTCGAGGTCGTAGCAGGCGGCCAGGCCGTTGCCGTAGATGACGAAGACGTGCTTGCCGTCGGTGACGGGCGTCGCGGAGGAGTAGCCGCCCGTCCCGTGGTAGCCGGGCGCGCCCTTGCCCGGCTCCAGATAGCGGTTCAGTGTCGTCAACGCCTTGCGCCGCGCCTCGACCTTGTCGAGGTCGGCCTTGAGGGCCTTGAGCTCCTTCTCGTTCTCCGCCTTGGTGTCCGGGTCGTCCTTGATCGCCTTGCGCAGGGCGTTGCCCTCCTTCTCCAGGGCGGACCGCTGCTTGCCCAGCTCGGCGCCCTTCTCGCGCTCCACCTCGAAGAGTGCCTTCTCCTCGTCGGTGAGGGGGATCTCCTTGAAACTCGACTCCTTCTGCCAGAGGACCTTGCCGTCGGCCTTGTTGACGCACAGCAGCACGCACGGCTCGGCGCAGGTGAAGATCCTGTCGCCCAGGATGACGGGGATGGCGTTGCTCTGCTTCAACGGGAGCTTCCAGACGACGTTCCTGTCCGGCCCCCATTCCGTGGGCGGCGTGGCGTCGGGGTAGCGGCCCGTGCCGTCGGTGCGGAAGCCGATGGGCGGCCGGCCGGTGGCGACGCCCGCGACGATGACGGCCAGGACGAGGAGGGGGAGGAGGCGGGTCATGTCAATGTCCCATGCGAGGCGTGAATCGGTCCCGACAGGCAGGCCCCCCCACCGAGGCAGAGAGGGTGAGCAGTCAGATTATCGATTCACCCACGCCCCGCCCTGGCGGGAAGCCGGCAGCGCGGTGGCCGGGGTGGTCGGGCCATTGCATTGCATTGCCCCCCCCAGGCACCCCCCTGCAATGCAATCATTGGAGCTCAGGACAAGTGGCCCGGCCCGGAGTCAGCCGGCCACGACCGATTTGGAGTGCGGCGGGCCTCGCCGCTTTGGCATTGTCGGCATGGTTCAAGGGCAGGTAACAGCCCGGCGCCGTTTCTGTGCAAGTTGCTGTGCAAATCGGTCACACCCCTCCCCTGGGTGTTACCCGCTTCCCTCTGATCCTGAACCATGCCGCATTTTCTTTCTGGATCTGGCGGGATCCGGCGATGGGGCCGTCGTCGCGTGTTCGGGTGCCAGGCACGCCCAGCCCGCGTCAATGGTGCGCCGAGTCACCTGCCACTTTCCCCGACGTTGGCATGTGAGTCCGTCGCCGTAACATGCTCGCAAGGAGGCATTTGCAGCGACGATCGCGAGTCACCTGCCACATGCCAACTTTTCGCACGCCAGGCGGGAGACAAGAAACCGCGCCCTGCCCCTTGTCTTCGCGTGAACATGCGTTCACAATACCAGATGGGAGAACCCTTCTTCCGAGCACCTCATGCCCACCACCGACCCCCACCTTCCTCACCGTCAGTGCCCTCCAGACGCAGGCCATCGACTGGCTCTGGCCGGAATGGCTCGCCCTCGTCAAACTCGCCGTCCTCGACGGCGACCCCGGCCTGGGCAAGCCCTTCCTCGCCCTCGGCTTCTGCGCCCGCCGCGGCCGCGAGCTGCCCGCCGCGAGCCCAGGCCGATCCGCCAGGAGATCCCCGACCACTTCATGATCCTGGTCACCTGCCGCGACGAGCCGCACCAGCGCGCGCTGCTGGCACGCTTCCACGCCGAGGTCTTGGAGTGCAAAGCGTTGATGTCGTAGGGTGGGGCGGTCCTGGGCGAGCAGTTCGCTCCCGGTAGAATGGCGGGCAAGCCGAGCGCAGCGACGCGATGAGCGTGCGAGGTCGAAGGGTACAAACTCGTTGTTGTTACCCCCAATCCTCAACACTTCTTGACGTGGTCGGCCCGGTTTGGGGAAACTGCGGTACAGTCCCAGGTGCAATCATGTCTGCGTGGTACAGGAACACACGACAAGGCTTCCTCGCTGACGATGTGAAGCGAATCCTCGGCTGCCTTCATGCCGCTGCGGCGATGGATGGGTGGCACGTCGAACCAGACCAAAACGAGGAGTGGAGCAACTCGCTCGAGGACCTGAAACGTGCTCTCGCCGATGACATCTGCCCTTTCATCGATGCGGTTCTCGCCGAGTACGACTTCCGGCGGAGAGGTTTACGAATCGATTTCATTCTGTTTGCTCCAGGATCGTTATTTGTCATCGAATTCAAGCGCGGCCCAATCGGAGCGGCAGACCGAGATCAGGTTGTCAACTACTGCGTAAACCTTGTTGAATTCCATGAGCTCACGCAAACAGCGGGGCCAAAGATCTTCCCTGTCGTCGTCTCAAGGACCAAGCCCGGCCGGCCCTTGTCCTCACCCCTGGCTTGGCATCAAGATTGGCCTCAGATCGCCGCACAAGTCGCCAACACAGGCTCCGGCACCCTTGGACAGACGCTACGTGAACTGTATTCCAGTGTCGCATCTTCTGAACTAGCAGTGAGTTACGAAGAATGGGACAGCGCACCGTTCAGCCCATCGTCGAACATCATTGACGCTACGATATCCCTGTACGGCCAACATGACGTTTCGGCAATCAAGGCCCACGCTGCACCAAAGGAAGCCATCGACAAATGTGTGGCTTCGGTGGTGGATGAGATTGATGCTGCAACCGCGGCCAATCGACACGAGTTGATTCTGGTCAGCGGGGCCCCTGGTGCCGGGAAAACCTTAGTGGGCCTGGCCATTACATTTCACCAGAAATACCGAGGCCAGGCGGTCTTCCTGACTGGTAACGCACCCCTAGTTGAAGTACTCAATGGGTCTCTCTACCGATCATATGTCCAACTCAGGAAGCAACGCGGCACGCGACCCCTTGGAGGGTACTCACGCAAAGGTGTCGCCTTCGTGGAAAAAAACACCGACTTTAAAATTGTGAAAGCTCATCAATTTCTCGAGCTTACCAAACGTCCAGGAGCCGCCCAATCTACCGACGGCCGCATCCTTGTGTTCGACGAAGCTCAGCGCACGTACGAAGCTGGAAAGATAGTCAACCGCAAGAAACTCGAGAAAGATGAGGCTCGGCTTATCATCGAGGCGATGGAGCAGAGGCCCGGGTCGATCATCGTGTTGCTTCTGGGCCACAATCAGCATATCAACACAGCGGAAGTCGGGCCTGCCGCTTGGTTACGTGCTGCCAAGGCCTGCGGCTGGCGTGTTGCCATCTCGGATTCCACGCTTGATCTTGACGATTTCTCCCAAGAATGTGCATGGAAAACTGACTCGCTTCGAGTTCACATCGCGCATACGCACCTGTCACAGTCGATCCGAGATCAACGAACTCGGAATGGGGATATCGAACGCTGGGCCCATTTTGTAATGACGAATTGTCCGCCAGAAGCAGCCTCGGTGGCTCGCGATCTTCCGAACCAGAGCGCGATCTACATCACCAGGTCCCTTCAAGCAGCCAAGGCCTGGGCACGCCGCCACCGATCCGGTGAAGACCGCTGCGGGCTCATTGCCTCTGGCCAAGGGCGTCGCTTGCGGCCAGATGGAATCTTCGCAGACGAGAAGCCAGACATTGTCCCCTGGATGCTCGCACCTGGTGACGACGTTCGCTCTTCTAACATGCTTGAACAAGTCCAGAACCAGTATCAAATTCAAGGCCTTGAACTCGACTACTCGATCGTATGCTGGGACGCCGACTTTCGCCGCGAAAACGATGCCTGGGTCTGTTACAACGTCAGTGGTCCGGACTGGCAGAGATCGAAAGGTGAGCAGGAGGCCCGCTGCAACAGCTACAGGGTTCTCCTCACGAGGTCTCGCAAGGGGATGGCGATCTTCGTCCCCAAGGGTGACCAGAGCGGAGAGGACAAGACCCGTGATCCGGGGTACTATGACACGATTCACGCATATTTGGTCAAGTGTGGGGCTGTCCCTTTACTGACCGATGAGCAGCGGAGTCCATGAACTCCCCGTCAGCACTTGGCATGTTGACGAGCCCGGCCCCATGTTCCGGCCCCTCCACTCAACCCAGCCGTGAAGGCCCCCAGGCCGGAACATGGGGCTGGCAGACAACACACCACGTTGCAACAAATCATCACTGGCTGTTGGCTGTTGGAGCCGCTTCGGCGACGGCTGCTCTCTGTAGCCCAGCGGCGAGGCTTTGCGAGCCCTGGGTCTTCCATCCCGCGAGCATCCAGCGGCCACGCCCATCCCCGCCTTGCGCGGCCCCACGCTCGCTGCGCTCGCTCGGCCCCGGCCGCAAAGCCGGCCTGGCCGGGGCCGCTCGGCGTCCTCACACCAAACAAACCGACCGGCCGCCTTCGGCGGCCGGCCCCGCCCGCCTGCCTCCTTGGCTTTCCTTCACGCCGTTCGTGTGATCCGTGGACAGCTCTGCTTGTCTTCGGCTGTGATCCGTGCTGATCCGTGAAATCCGTGGTTCCTCTTCTTCTACGTCTTCTTTTCGTGTCTTCCGTGTATTTCGTGGTATCCTCTTCCTCGCCTCGCCACCCTCACGCCAGCGCCTCCTTGATCAGCGGCGCCTTGTCCACGATGATCTGGACCGGCCGGCCCGCCGTCGTGTACAGCTCCTTGTCGGCGTCGATGCCCAGCAGGTGGTACAGCGTCCGCCCGAAGCTGATCGGCGAGTAGTAATTCTCCACCACACGCAGCGAGGTCTTGTCCGTCTTGCCCACCACCACCCCGCTCTTGAACCCGCCCCCCGCCACAAACACGAACTGCGTCGTCCCCCAGTGGTCCCGGCCCGGCGGGCCGGAGTACGCCGAGTCCTTGTGGATCTTGTTGCGCCCCATCTCGCCCAGCGCCACCACGATGGTGCTGTCCAGCAACCCGCGCTCGTGCAGGTCCTCGATCAGGCTCGCCAGCAGGGCGTCCACCTTCGGCAGCACCTTCTTGCACCCCTCCGTGACGTTGCCGTGCATGTCCCAGCCCGGCCACGGCACGAAGACGAACGGCACCCCGGCCTCGATCATCCGCCGCGCGTACAGCGCCATCGTGCCCTGCTCGTTCTTGCCGTAACGCTCCACGTCCTTCGGGTCGAGCTTCTTCGGGTCCACCGCGTCGCGCAGCTTCGGCGAACGGAGCAAATCGAACGCGCTCTGCTGATACCTGTCCAGCCCGGCGATCACCGGCTCGGCGGCGTCGAGCTTGCGCATCTGCCGGTCGAGCGACCCCAGCAGCTTCTCGCGCTTCTCCATCCCCGACAGGTCGAGGTGGGCGGGCGGCGTCAGCATCGCGCCGACCTCGTTCCGCGCGTCGCCGGGCTTGAACGTCAGCGGGTCGAAGGCCGGCCCCAGGTAGTTGTTGCGCAGGTCGCCGGCGGCGTCGCCCGTGTCGTAATAGTGCCCGAACGCCACGAACGTCGGCACGCCCTTCTTCGCCGGGCGCTCGTGGGCGACCACGCTGCCGAACATCGGGTACTTGGTCGTGTCCTTCGTGCGCGGGTTGCCGCACAGCCAGTACAGGCCGCCGCTGTGCTCCCACTTCTCGTTGCCGATGCCCACCGACCGCAGGATGCTGAACTTGTCCGCGTTCTTGGCGAGGCGCGGCATGAGGTCACAGAACTCCATGCCGGGCACCTTCGTCTTGCCCTGCTTCAATTCACTGCCGTAGGGCGGCGGCGTGCCCGGCTTCATGTCGAACATGTCCTGGTGCGGCGGCCCCCCGGCCATCCACAGCAGGATCATCTGCTTCGCCTTCGCCCCCTTCCTGCCCGCCGTCTCCGCGGCCCGCGCGCGGAAGAAGTCGGCCATCGTCATCCCGAACAGGCCGGCGCCCCCGGCCCGGAAGAAGTCACGTCGCGTGGTCATGATGCGTCCCCGCGAGAGGTCAATGGTTCAGCAGAAATTCCTTCGTGTTCAACAGGCCCCACAGCACGTCTTCCAGCCCACGCTGGGCCGTCTTGCTCCCCGCGACATGTTCAAGACACGCCTTGCGCTCCTCGGCGTCGGGCGTCCGGCCCAGGGCCCACAGGTACAGCTCATCAACCCGCTTGCCGTCATCGGCCAGGGCCTTGATCACCTCGGCGACCCGGCCCTTGGGCGCGGCGATCTTCGCCTGCACTGCCGGGTGGTTGGCGAGGTACAGGGTCTGCACGACGGTGGGCCGGGTGTCGCGGTCGCAGTCGCACTGGCCGTCGGCCAGGCGCGTGGGCCGGCCGAACACCTGGAAGGCGTACCGCAGGCTGGCGGCGGCGCGCTCGGAGCCGGCGCTGCCGGCGACCTCCATCGCCCGCGCCCCCGCCGGCAGGTACAGCTCCGGCGGGTACGTCTCGGCCCCGCCCGTCGCGTGGTTGACCGCATCGACCAGCACCTCGGCGGGCAGCCGGCGCAGGTACGCCGAGGCGTGGTTCGTCGTGTCGCCCCGGTTGGTCGCGTTCGTGCGGGCGCTCTGCTGGTAGGTGCGGCTGCGGAGGATGGCCCGGTGCAGCGCCTTGAGGTCGTACTTCGACCTGACGAAATCGCCGCACAGCTCGGCGAGCAGCTCCGGGTGCGAGGGCGGGTTGAGCGGCGACAACTGGTCGGGCGGGTCGATGACGCCACGGCCCATGTAATGCGCCCACACACGGTTCACGATGGCGCGGGCGAAGAACGGGTTGTCGGGCTTGCGCAGCCACGCCATGACGGCGACGCGGGCGTCATCCCCATCCGGCGCCGCCCCGTCCTTCGCGTCACCCGGCAGGCGGAAGCGTCGCGACTCCTGCTTGCCGAGCGGGCTAACAACGCCGGCGAAGGCCGGCTTGCCCGCCGCGTGGACCTCCGTCGCCTTGAGGCGCCGCACCGCCGAATCGATGCCCTGCGCCTTCTCGTTCAGCCCCTTCACCTCGGCCTGCAACTTCATCACCTCGGCCTTGGGCAGCGCCTTGTCCTTGGCCCTGTCCGCCACCTTCTTCGCCATGTCCTTCAGCCCCTTCGCCTCGGCGGCGAGGCGGTCCGCCTCCTTGACGACCGACGCGGAGGGTACGCCGGCGGTGGGGTGGGTCACACGCATGAAATAGTTGGCGAAGCTCAGAAGGTCGTCCTGCTGCCACACGTCATGCGGGTGCCGATGACACTGGGCACACTCCAGGCGCAGCCCCAAAAAGGCGTGGGCCACGCGCAGGGCGGCCTTGACCCCGCCGCCCGTGCCGCGCTGCCAGTACAGGTCGAGCGTCTTGCGCGCGGCGTACGCCTTCAGCTCGGGCGTCTTCGCGGTGTTCTCCGCGAGCAACGCCTGCACCTCGGCCACCCACTCCTTCTCGGGCCGGCCCTCGCGGCTGGTGGCGAGGAGGACGCGCTCGGCCAGCACGTCGTAAGGCGTGTTCTCCTTCACGCGGGCGCGGAGCCACTCGTAGAAACGCCGCGTCTCGGCGGCCTCGGTGAAGCCGTGCCGCCCGTCGAACTCGCCCGGACGGAGGATGTCGGAGAACTTCGTCGCCCACAGAGCGGCGTGGCCCGGCGCGTCGAGCAGCTCGTCGATCTTCTTCTGCCGCTTGTCCGCCCGCTTGTCGGCGAGGAAGGCGCGGACCTCGTCGGGCGTCGGCGGCAGCCCGGCCACGTCGAGGCTGACCCGGCGCAGGAATGTCGCGTCGTCGGCGATCCCTGCCGGGTGGATGTTCAGCCGGCGCAGCTTGTCGAGGATGTGCTTGTCGATGAAGTTGACGGGCGTCACGTCGGGGAACGCCTCGGCGCCCTGGCGCGGCACGATGACCGTCGCGAGGGCCGGCTCGGCGCGGTAGCGGGCGATCAGGGCCGAGTCGCCGACGGCGAGGGCCGAGACCTCGCCGGACGGGCCGACGCGGGCCAGCTCCTTGTTGCTGGCCTCGAACGTACACAGGGCGGTCACGTCCTCGGAGGAGCCGTCGGCGAAGGCCGCGATCACGCGCAGCGTGTACCTCTCGCCCGGCTTGACGGTCTTGCGGGCCGGCTCGACGGTCAGGCGCGTGACGCGCGACTTCTCGACGGCGTCGAGGCGGGCGCCGCCGGCGATCCATTCCCGGAGGATGCGGTACTCCGGGCCGCCCTTCTTCAGACGCCACCCGCCCTCGTGGACGGCCTGGCCCGTGGGCTTGCGGAGGAGCAGGCTGTCCTCGGGGACGGTGCGGTCGAGGCGGCGTCCGCCGTCGTCGCGCAGCAGACGCTCGTGGTCGCCGGCCGGGTCGGCGCCGAAGAGGGACAGCCGGAATCCGTTCTGCCCCCGGACCGCGCCGTGGCAGCTCCCGGCGTTGCACCCCAGGCGGCTGAACAGGGGGACGACGTGCCGGCTGAACAGCACCTCGGGCTCGGCCGCCGGCGCGCCGGTGGTGAGGATCAGGAGGCAGGCGGCGGCCAGCGAGGAGCGGCACGGCATGGGGCACCCTCGTGCGGGGCCACGGTCGGCGGGTCGGGTCTGGCCGGCGGCCAGGGTGGGATGAGAACATCCTACCCGGCCAGTGGGCGCGCCGCAAGGATCTGCTGGAGGCGGATTCGGTATCATCGTCGTTGGGCGGCGGCGCGTGGGCCGCCGGAGATGTGACCACACCGACAGGCCGCCGCGATGCCACCCCCTCCACCACCGTCCCGAGACGACTCCGGCCGCCGGACGGCCCTGACCAGCGCCGCCGGCCCGCTCCTCGTAATCGGGCTGGCGCTGGCGCTATCGGCCCTGATCCAGCTCATCGTCCTCGTCGTGTCCCTGAGCCTACCCTCCGGCGGCGGGGGCGGCCACCAGCCGCCGACCATCGAGGGGATGCTGCCTTTGATCGGGCAGGGCGTGGTGGGCGTGCTGATCATGTTCGGGCGGTATGCGTGCTGGTCCGTCTGGCGGCGTGAGGGGGCCTGGGCTGCGCTGGTCTCCGCCGTCGCCACCCTGCTGGGCCTGCTCGCGGCGGGCGGCGTGGTGATGCTGGCGCTCGAGGTGGCGCGCAAGGTGGACGGCGTCGAGCTGCTGGGGGCCATCGCTTGCGTCGCGGGGCTGCTGCTGGTGACGGCGGAGGTGACGTTCTGGGTGTTCCTCAACTATTACGGGGGCGAGGCACGGTCCACCGCCGTGCCGGTGCTGCTGGGCGTCCTGGCGGCCTTCGCGGCGCTGCTGACGATGGCGTCCGTTGGTTTCTTCGTCGCCGCGAACAACGGCCCGCGGGAGTGGCTGCCGGTGCTGGTGGTCGTCGTCCCCGTGGGGCACACCCTTTTCGCCGCGTACTACGCCGTGGTGGTCCTCTCCACGCGGCAGGCAGGTCTCGCGGAGGCGCGGCGGATCCGCACGGCGGCCGCCGCGGGCGCCGCGGAGGTGACCGACCCCTGGGACGATGTGCCCGTGGCGAGGACCGTCGAGCGTGCGCCGCCCCCGCCGCCACCGCCACCCCGGCGGCCCCGACGGGACGACGACGATGACTATTGAAGCCGGCCCTGCGGCGTGGGTGGCGATCTGCTACGATGACGACTGCCGCCCGCAGCGGACGTGGAGCCTCCCGCCATGCGATTCATCGACCCGCATATTCACATGATCAGCCGGGTCACGGACGACTACCACCGGATGGCCCTGTCGGGCTGCGCCGCGCTCTCCGAGCCGGCGTTCTGGGCCGGCTTCGACCGCGGCTCCGCCGAGGGGTTCCGCGACTACTTCCACCACCTCACCGACGTGGAGCCCAAACGCGCCGCCCTGTTCGGGATCAAGCACTACTCCTGGCTGTGCATCAACGCCAAGGAGGCGGAGAACGTCCAGCTCTCGCGTGAGGTCATCGCCCTCATCCCCGAGTACCTGAACAAGCCGAACGTCCTGGGCATCGGCGAGATCGGCCTGAACAAGAACACGCGCAACGAGGCGACGATCTTCCAGGAGCACGTCGATCTCGCCATGAAGACCGACGAGCTGATCCTGATCCACACGCCGCACCTGGAGGACAAGTACAAGGGCACGCGGATGATCATCGACATGCTGAAGAACGACCCTCGCGTCAAGCCGCACCGGGTGTGCATCGACCACGTCGAGGAGCACACGGTGCGGCACGCGCTGGACGGCGGCTTCTGGTGCGCCATGACCCTGTACCCGACGACGAAGTGCACGCCGGCGCGGGCCGCCGACATCATCGAGATGGTGGGCACGGACCGCATCATGGCGAACTCGGCGGGCGACTGGGGCAGGTCGGACCCGCTGGCGGTGCCGGAGCTGGTGCTGGAGCTGCGCCGCCGGGGCCACCCCGAGGCGGCCATCCAGAAGGTGGTGTACGACAACCCGCTCGCATTCTGGCGTCAGTCCGCAAGGTGGGAGGGGTGAAAGTTGAAGAAGGTATACCACGAAATACACGGAAGACACGAAAGGAAGACAAACAAGGCAAGGAGGCAGAAGAGGGCTGCCGCCTGTCTTCCTGCTTGATTCCTGCTTCGCTTCTTTGTCTTCTTTTTCGTGTCTTCCGTGTATTTCGTGGTATGCCTTCTTCCTGTCTTGGTTCACCGCATGACGTACTTCCTCGGCATCGAGACGAGCTGCGACGAGACGGCCGCCGCCGTCTTCGATGACGGTTTGCGCATCGCCTCCAGCGTCGTCGCGTCGCAGACCGGGCTTCACGCCCGCTTCGGCGGCGTCGTGCCCGAGGTCGCGGCGCGGGCGCACCTGGAACGCCTCCTGCCGGTCATCGACGAGGCCCTGCGGCAGGCCGGCGTGACGCTCGACGACATCGGCTGCGTCGCGGTGCATCACGCGCCGGGGCTGATCGGGGCGCTGCTCGTGGGGGTGAGCGCCGCCAAGGCGCTATCGCTGGCGCTGGGGGTGCCGCTGGTGGGGGTCAACCACATCCACGGGCACGTGTACGCCTGCCGGGTGGCGGCGGGGCGCGACATCTTCCCGTGCGCGGCCCTCGTGGTGTCCGGCGGGCACACCGTGCTGTTCGACTGCGCCTCGCCGCTCGACTTCGCCGTCCTCGGCAGCACGCGCGACGACGCCGCCGGCGAGGCGTTCGACAAGGTCGCGGCGCTGCTGGGCCTCGGCTTCCCCGGCGGGCCGGCGGTCGAACGCGAGGCGGCCCTCGGCGACCCCACGGCGCACCGGTTCCCCCGCTCCATGCTGCACGACGGCGGCCTCGACTTCAGCTTCAGCGGGCTGAAGACGGCGGTGCTGTACGCCCTCGGCGGGCAGAACAGCGGCGACACACCGCCGCCGGGGCCTGGCAAGGTGCGCGCCGACCTCGCCGCCAGCTTCCAGCAGGCCGCCGTCGATGTGCTGGCGACACGCTGCCGGCAGGCGCTGGAGCGCACGGGGCACACCCGGCTGGCGGTGGGCGGCGGCGTCGCCGCGAACAAGCCGCTCCGCGCGGCGCTGGCGGCGATGGCGGAGGCGCGGGGGGCGGAGCTGTTCATCCCGCCGATGGCCCTCTGCACCGACAACGCGGCGATGGCGGCGCTGGCGGTCGAGAAGTGGCGGCGCGGGGAATTCTCGCCTCTGGATCTCGACGCCACGCCGACGATCGGGTTGTGAGCGATTCACTCGTCGCCGATGAGTTTGAGCGCCTCGCGGTCGCCGGCGTACAGCGTCCGCAGGGCGGCTCGCGCCTTCGCGCCCTGCGCGTCGGCCAGCTTGCGGGACGCTTTCACCGCCTCCCGGAGGCCGTCGAGGCGCTTGTCGTCCGCGTCGGCGGGCTTTTCCAGCTCCTCGCGGGCCCGGCGCACCCACGGGCGCTCGGCGGGCACGCCGTCGAAGGCGTCGATCAGCGCCTTCCACGTCGCGGCGGCGCCGGCCTCGTCGCCGGCCTTGCGCCGACGCACGCCCTTCTCGAAGAACCACTGCGCGTCGGTCACCGCCCGGCCCGCGTTGGCGCGGCGGGCGGCGAGGCGTTCCTGGCGGGCGTCGTCGTACTTGACGCGGAAGCCGGCCAGCTCCTCCTGCCAGGGGTGGTCGGGGAAGCGCTCCTCCAGGGGGCCGAGATGATGCTCCCACGCCCTCTCCCAGTCCTCCGGGTCGGGGGACGCCATCAGGGCGGCGCCGCGGGCGTACATCGTCGCGGCGCTCGGCGGCCAGAACGCCCACACGAGGGCGCCGAAGCACAGGGCGAAGAGGGGGACGAGGATCAGCGGGTGGTTGAAGAGCTGCTGGACCGGGCCGCCACGCTTCTGGTCCTCCAGGTGCTGGCGGACGACGTTGCCGGCGAACGTCGCCGGGCCGATGTCGCCGGGGGCGGCGTCGCGCGTGGCCTGGGTCGCGCCCGGCTGGCCGGTGCCTCCCTGGGCCTGGCGGGCGAGCTTGCGGCGCAGGCTGTCGAGGCGGCGGTGCAGGACGCCCGCGTCGGCCAAGCGCTTGCCGGGGTCCTTCTCCAGCAGGTTGCAGATGATGTCGTCGAAGTCGGGGGGCAGGTCGGGGACGAGGCGGATGGGGCGGTCGAACTGGGCGTAGAGGTGCTTGTGCAGGAGGTCGACGTGCTCGCCGGTGAACGGAGTCGTGCCGGTGATGAGGGTGTACAGGACGACGCCGAGGGAGTACAGGTCGCTGCGTTTGGAGGCGGGCTTGCCGGCGGCCTGCTCGGGGGAGAGGTACTCCGGGGTGCCGATGATGCCGCCCGTGACCGTCAGGTGGGGGCTGGCGAAGAGGCTGGCGATGCCGAAGTCGGTGAGCTTGATGATTCCGGGGCTGGCGGGGTCGGCCTTGTCGGGGGCGCGGAGGATGTTGGCGGGCTTGAGGTCGCGGTGGATGACGCCGCGGTCGTGCGCGTGCTTGAGGCCCGGGGCGATCTGCCAGGCCATGTCGAGGACCTCGGGCCAGCTCACGCGGCCCCGGCCGTCGCGGAGGGCGTCGAAGTTGGGGCCGTCCACCAGCTCCATGGCGTACCAGAAGCGCGGGCCGCTCTGCCCGGACTCGTGCAGGCGGACGATGGCGGGGTGGTCGAGCGTGCGGAGGATGTCGATCTCGCGCTGGAAGCGCTGCTGGAAGCCGGGCTCGATGGCCAGCTCGGCGGCGAGGACCTTGACGGCGGCGGCGTCGGGGCCGTCGCCGTGGCGGCGGTGGGCGAGGTAGACCGCCCCCATGCCGCCCCGTCCGATCTCCGCGTCGATCACCCAGGCGCCCAGCCGCACTCCGATCATGCGTTCATCCTACAATGGGGGAGAGATGAAGACCGCGATCCTACTCATCGCGCACGGCAGCCGCGTGGCGGAGGCCAACGACGACCTGCGGCACGTCGCGGGACAGTTGGTGTCGCGCGGGCACCCCATCGCGGTGGCGTCGTTCCTTGAGCTGGCGGAGCCCGGGATGATCGCCGGGGGGCGGGAGTGCGTGGCGGCGGGGGCGGGCGTGGTGGTGATGGTGCCGTACTTCCTGTCGGCCGGGACGCACGTGACGCGCGACCTGACGGCGGCGCGCGACGCCCTGGCGGCGGAGTTCCCGGCGGTGCGGTTCGTGCTGGCGGGGCCGCTGGGTCGGCATCCTCTTCTAATCGATGTCGTGGAGGAGCGGGTCCGCGAAGGGATGAGGGATGAGGGATGAGGGATGAAGTAACAGCCAGGACGATCTCTTGATTTCATCCCTCATCCCGCATCCCTTCTCGGGGGTGATGAACGGCATGGCGCTGGACATGAACGCGGTCGTCGGCAGGGCGAACGTGCTGTTCGTCACGCTCGACTGCCTGCGCTACGACGTGGCCCGCTGGTGCCATGAGCGTGGGCGGACGCCGAACCTGGCGCGGCTCCTGCCGGGCGGGTGGGAGATGCGCGAGACGTCCGGCACGTTCACGCTGCCGGCGCACCTGGCGTTCTTCCACGGGTTCCTGCCGACGCCGGTGGGGCCGGGGCCGCACCCGCGCCTGTTCGCGATGGAGTTCGAGGGGTCGCTCAGCACGGCGGCGGCGACGTACGTGTTCAGGGGCGTGCCGGACGTGCTGTCGGGGCTCGCTACGCTGGGGTACCGGACGTTCTGCGTCGGCGGGGTGGGGTTCTTCAACGAGCGCAACCCTCTGGGGAGGGTGCTGCCGGGGTTCTTCCAGGAGAGCGTGTGGACGCCTCAGCTCGGGGTGGCGTGCCGCGAGTCGGCGGGGAATCAGGTGGGTGCCGCCCTGGCCTGGCTGGAGCGTCTCCCGCACGAGCAACGATTCCTTCTGTTCATCAACTTCAGCGCGACGCACCCGCCTCATGCGTTCTACCTGCCGGGGGCGGGGGAGGACTGCTTCGACTCGCAGGCGGCGGCGCTGGCGTACGTGGATTCGCAGCTCCCGCCCCTGCTGGAGGGCGTCCGCCGCCGCGGCGCGTGCCTCGCCTTGCTGATGGGCGACCACGGCGAGGCGTACGGCGAGGACGGCCGGCGTGGGCACCGCATCGCCCACCCCAGCGTGACCACCGTGCCGTACGCCGAGCTGATGCTGCCGCTCGGCAGGGGTGAGGAATAGGGGTCAGGGGTCAGGAGTCAGTAAGAAAGTGAACAGCCAAGAGAAGACAAGGCCCTCTGCTGTCTTGGCTGTTCACTGGCTGTTCTTCTTGTCTTCTCTTACTGACCCCTGACCCCTGACCCCTATTCCTCACCAGGTGTAGTTGGGGTAGTTGCGGGCGTCGATCTCCTTGTGGCTGTCGGGGATCTCGACGCCGATCAGCTTGAGGATGCGGTTCTTGGTGCGGATGATGCCGTTGGTGATCGGCAGCTCGCCCTTGTGCAGCGCCTCGCGGATCGACTCGCTGGTCAGCGGCAGCAGGGTGTCCTTGAGACGCTGTTTGATGGCTTCGCCGATGGAGTCGGCGTCGCCGCCGAGGGCGCCGGAGAGCTGCGATAGGCCCTGGCTCAATTCGCGCATCACGACGATGGTGTGCTCGATCACCGCGTCGTTGAGGAGTTTGTGGATGCGGGCGTGGACGTAGTCGATCTGGCTCTCGACGGACCTGGCCATGATTCACCCCCTTGCTGCCGACCGATTGTAGCAGACGGGGGACGGCAGGCGGAGCCCCGGCCCTGACGCCCGTGCGGGGGGCCGGTAGGATGATCCGTGTCCCCAGCACGCGGTGCCGCATGCTCTCGACCTTCTCCGCCGACCTCCGGGCCAACGCCTATCCGGGGTACGTCTACGGCTACCCGCACAAGAAGGCGTATCGGCCCCTGACGCCCCGCGCGTTCGCCGAGGCGTGGCGCGGGGAGGACTTGCGCTCGCTGTACCTGTACGTCCACGTGCCGTTCTGCGCCCAGCGATGCTCGTTCTGCAACCTGTTCACCCTGGCGACGGGGGAGCGCGGGCCGGTGCCGGCGTACCTCGACGCGCTGGAGCGGCAGGCGGCGCTGGCCGCGGAGGCCCTGCCGGGGGCGCGGTTCAGCCGCCTGTACCTCGGCGGCGGGACTCCCACCTTCCTGACGGTGGACGAGCTGGGCCGGCTGGTGCGCGGCCTGGGGGCGCTGGGGGTGAGGCCGGGGGCGGGGTCGTGCATCGAGGCGAGCCCGGAGACGCTGGACGGGGAGAAGGCGGCGGCGCTGGCGGGGATGGGGTTCTCACGTCTGAGCCTGGGCGTGCAGTCGTTCGACGGGGGCGAGCGCGAGGCGGTGAACCGGCGCTCGGGGCTGGCGGCCATCGACGCGGCGGCGCGGGCGGGGTTCCGGCATCTGAACCTCGATCTGATCTACGGGCTGCCTGGGCAGACGATGGCGACGTGGCTGGCTTCGCTGGACGCGGCGATCGCCTCGCCTGCCACCAGCCTGTTCCTGTACCCGCTGTACGTCCGGCCGTTGACGGGGCTGGGGGTGAGGGGGCATTCGCCGACGGCCCACGAGATGGCGGCCATGTACGACGCCGCGCTGGATCGGCTGACGGGGTGGCGGCAGGTGACGATGCGGCAATTCCGCCGGGACGCGGGCGACGACGGGGATGATGAGTACCGGTGTCAGAAGCACGGGATGCTGGGGCTGGGGGCGGGGGCCAGGAGTTACACGGCGGGCCTGCATTATTCGACGCCGTGGAAGATGGTGACGAAGAACATCCGCGCGGTCATCGAGGGGTATTCGGCGGCGATGCGGCGTGGCGACGACGCCATCCGGCACGGGTTCGAGATGGACGACGACGAGCGCCGCCGGCGGGGCGTGATCCAGTCGCTGCTGTACGACGGGGTGGGGGCGGCCGCCCTGCGTGAGGGGTTCCCGGCGGAGTGGGCGGCGCTGGAGGCGGAGGGCTGCATCCGCGAGGAGGGCGGGGTGATCCGCCTGACGGCGCGGGGGGTGCGGCACGCGGACGTGATCGGCGGGCTGTTCTTCTCGGAGCGGGTGCGTCGGCTGATCGACACCTACGAGTACGACTCATGACGCTTCTGGTGCTGTTCCGCACGCGGCTGGAGTGGTGCAACTTCACGTGCGGGTACTGCCCGTGGAACGCGAACGAGACGCGCGTGGAGTCGTCGGCGTTCCGCGAGGACGAGGCCCGGCTGGTGCGGGTGGTGAACAGGGTAGGGGGACTGGATCGGGAGGTGGAATTCTTCATCACGCCGAAGGCGGAGTACCTGGTGCTGCCGTACTGGCGGCGCGAGGTGGGCCGGCTGCTGGCGATGCCGCGGGTGCGGCGCGTGACCGTGCAGACGAACCTGTCGTTCGACGTGGGCGCGTGGCTGGATGAGATCACCTCCCTCGTAGAGCACGCTTCCAGCGTGCTCCCGGGAAGCACGCCGGAAGCGTGCTCTACGAAAAGCCCTGGCTGCAAACTCGCCTTGTGGACGACGTATCACCCCGGCGAGACGGAGCTGGAGCCGCTGCTTGCGAAGTGGGATCTCCTACGGCGGCGCGGGGTGCCGTTCAGCGTGGGGGTGGTGGGGACGCGCGAGAACATCGCGGAGGTCGAGCGGGTGCGGCGGCTCCTGCCGGCGGACGTGTACCTGTGGGTCAATGCCTACAAGCGCGAGGCGGATTACTACGCGGCGGAGGAGTTGGCGCGGATTCTGGCGGTGGACCCGCTGTTCGCGCTGAACAACCAGCACTACGCGAGCCTGGGGCGGCCCTGCACGGCGGGGCAGCGGGCGGTGTACCTGGACGACGAGGGCGACCTGCGGCGGTGCTTCTTCGTGGGGCGGGTGCTGGGCAACCTGTTCCGCGACGGCTGGGTGACGCTGGACGCGCCGGACACCTGCCCCGTGAAGACGTGCCATTGCTACGTCGGGCACATGCACGTCGTGGAGCTGGGGCTCCGCGAGGTGTACGGCGAGAACCTGGCGGCACGGATACCCGTGGGGTGGCCCGACATCATTCTCGGCGCCGGCGCGAAGTGATGCCGCGGCACGCGAGGGCCGTTAAGAACCTCGCGGGCAGGGGCGGGGGCCTTGCGGGAACCGGCCCTCATTTCACTTGCGGGATCTGTTCAAGTGCCCAGAAGAAGAAATCCGTCAACGGCTGTTCGACACCGAACCGCTTGAGCTTGGACGCGACCTGCCCGCGGTGATAGGTCGAATGATTGACAATGTGGCGCAGCATCGCCCACCGCGGCAGGGTCGCCGTGAAGCCGGGCGGGCGCAGCGTCAAGAGGGTGTTGATCCACTCAGGCGTCATGGTCGGCTGAATACCCTCGAAGCGTCGATAGGCGCGCTCCAGCAACCGGGCCGCGTCGTCCACGGTTGCCAGGTCGGCCTCGGCCGGGAGGGCGTCATCGGGGTCGCCGGCCATCGTGCGCAAGTGAAACTCCGTCACCAGTGCAATGTGATAGACGGTCGAGCGGACCGACGACCACCCGGGCACGGGCTCGGCGGCGTACTGTTCGGCGGTCAGCTCGCGGCAGGCGTCCAGTATCTTGCGGTTCGCCCAGCGATCATACGCGAACAGGGCAACGACATCGTCTTGCACGGTGAATCCCCCCGGCCGGGACATCCGTCTTCGCGTTCGGGCGTGTGGGTCGGGGCGGACGCGGCGCGTCACAGCCAGCTCGTGAAGGCGGGGGGGATGAGCCTGTCGAGCTCACGCTGCTCCGCCGCCCAGCGGGCATCCCTCGCGGCCCGGATCGCGCCGAGAACTCTGGCGTTGACCGCCACGACGTCGGCGTGCCTCTCCAGCTCCCGCGCGAGCGGACGCAGCTCGGCGGCACGCATCTCGCGGAGGCCGGCCTCCTGCGTGGGCCGCAGCCTGCCGCCCACACCCGCGAGGTGGGCGCTGATCCGCTGAATCAGAGCCGACTTGCGGGCCTCCTCATCCCGCTTCGTCTCGTTCCGCTGCGTCATCTGCCCCCCCGCCGTGTCGTGATTGTCCGCATCGGCCCCGTGACGAGCCGCCCATCACTTCTCGCCCGCGCCCCTGAACGGGCCGACCACCTTGTTCGCCGGCACGCCCCACGCCCGCACCGCGTTCAGGATCGCCTCCTTGAACCCCGCCGGCTCCGGCACGCCCGTCAGCGTCATCAGCAACTGCCGCTTGTCGCCCAGGATCTCCAGCGTCCCGCTGATCAAGAAGCTGTCAATGGTCTTCTCGTCCAGACGCACGTCGTGGATCTCTTCGAGCCTCACCTCCTGCACCGGCGCCGGCCTCCACCCGCGCTGGATCATCAGCCGGCGGTTCGTCAGCGTGTATCGGGCGCAGATCCACGGCGCGAATTTCCGCAGGAACGCCAGCCCCAGCAGCGGCCACCCCAGGGGGGCCAGCAAGCCCGTCCGCACCAGCTTCCACCCCAGCGTCCCGAACACCGGGCTCACCACCGACAGCGACGGCCACGCCTCGCGGAGGCGCCCCTCGCCCAGCAGCGGCGGCACCACGCCGGTGATGGCCGGCTCCAGGCGGGCGGGGGCGGTGGTCGGCGTGGCAGTCTCGGTCATGGCGGCGTGGCCCTTCGTGATCCTGGGGTACACCCCGCCATGATACGGCGCACGCCCCCGCCCGGCCCGTTTCCCTCTGGACACCCGGCCCCCCGCACGGTATCCCCGCGCTACTCGCACTCAGGGAGGGGCCCGGCCATGTCGGCACGCATCGCGTTCGCCCTGCTGCTCGCCCTCGCCGGCTGCGACGGCATCCACACCGCCTACCTCTCGCCCGATGCCCTCAAGGGGCACGAGGTGCGTCTGCCCAAGCTGCCGAAGGCCCAATCCTCCCCGGCGGCCGAGGCGTCGGCCGTGCGGGCGTTGACCGTCACGCAGAAGCTGCTCGACGCCAACCCGTCGCTCGGCTCCCGCCCCATGCTCCTCACCCTCGGCAGCCCGAAGAAGTCGATCTTCCACGCGGGCAACCCGC
>CAZVZK010000149.1:0-25245 GCA_964630925.1 uncultured Alcaligenaceae bacterium | reverse complement strand
ACAACCCCTACCCTGCCATTCTATGCAGACTGTTCGCCCAAGTAGGCCTCCACCCGACTTCGACTTGCCCAGCGCCGCGAACCCCGCCTCGGACACCGTCGCCTTCTCCAGGAGGAGCGTGGACAGCAGCGGGCACCTGGCGATGTGCCTCAATCCTTCGTCGTCCAGGATGTTGAAGCCCAGTTGCAGCTCGGTCAGCGACGGCAGCCTGGCGAGTATATCGAAGCCCTTGCCGGACAGGTGCGTCCCTGCCAGCCTCAGGTTCGCCAGCGCGGGGAAGGCGGCGAGGTGCTTGAGGTTCTCGTCCTTCATGCCCGTGCCAGATAGGTCGATGTAGTTCATCCGACGCGACTTCGCCAGATGGGCCAGGCAGGCGCCCGTGAAGTCCGCCGGGGCCGGGTGCTGGATCACGGAGAACTCGACGAGGGCGTCCTTGTCCGCCCATCCCTTGAAGTCGTCGTCACTCAGCCTCAATCCGATGAAACCGACGGACATCAGCCTCTCCGCCCTCGTCAGCTCCTTGACGCTCGCGGACGTGAACCCGATCCCCTGGAGGGACAGCCGGGTCAGCCGATTCATCGGCAGGGCGCGGACGGCCTCGTCGGTCAGCCTCTTGCAGTTCTGCAATACCACCGTGTCGAGCTTGGGCAGGTCGCGCAGCACCGCTACCCCGGCGTCGGTCACCAGCGGGCAGTCGATGATGGCGAAGTGGACGAGATTCTTTCCCGCCGCGAGATGCCTCTTCAGCCCATCATCCTCCAAACCCGTGCGCCCCACGAAGACCACATTCCGCACTTTGGGATCGGCGGGCAGCCCGTCCTTCTTGAAAATGGGATGCCCCGCCGCGTCACCAACTTCCAGGTGCAGGTGCCCGCCCTGCTCCAGCACCCACTCGGCCAGTTGCCGCTCCGTCACCTCGCCCGCCGGCTTCTCCTCCCCCGGCGTCTTGTCTTCCACCGTCGCCTTGCGGCCCTCCACCACCACCGCGTACTCCTTCCACGGCTTGCCGTCACGCTTCACCACCAGCGTGTGCTTGCCCGGCTTCAGGCGGATCGGGCCTTCCGCCTCGTCGCGCGCCAGCTCGCGTCCGTCCAGGACGAACGTCAGCCGCGCGTCCTTGGCGTCCACCGGCAGGTCCACGGACACCCTCACGTCGGATGTCGTCGAGAACCACAGGACGACGCCGGCCAGCGTGAGCGCGCCCGCGAGCAGCGCCATCGCGAGGGCCCACGGGCGGGCGGGGGGCGCCGGCGGGGGCGTCGGGGTGAACGGGGCGGTGGCCAGCGCCGGCGTCAGCGTGCCGGCGGACGGGGCGGAGGAGGCGCGCGGCGCGAGGGTCGGCATGATCGTCTCCGGCGGGTCGGCGGGGGCGGTGCGCAGCCACGTCTTCAACGCGAGCGACAGCTCGCGTGCCGAGGCGTGGCGCTCCTCGGGCTTCTTGGACAGGGCCTTGAGGACGATGGCGTCGAGGGCGGGGTGGATGTTCGGTGCGGGGGGCGGGTCATGGAGGACGCTGGTCAGCACGGACGCCGGCTGGCCGGTGAAGGGTGGGTTGCCGATGAGCATCTCGTACAGCACCGCGCCGAGGGCGTAGACGTCGGTGGCAGGCCCGATGCGGGCGACCTCGCCGCGGACCTGCTCGGGGGCGGCGTACGACACGGTGCCGAGGAATTCGCCGGTGCGGGTGTCGCCGCCGGCCTCGCCCAGCCGTGCGAGGCCGAAGTCGGTCAGCTTCAGGCGGGCGGCGGTCAGGGTGCGCTCGGCGCCGTCGGGGAACCAGAGGAGGACGTTGGAGGGCTTGATGTCGCGATGAACGACGCCGCGCTCGTGGGCGTGGTGGGCGGCGTCGGCGAGCTGGGCGACGATGCCGGCGGCGAGGCGCGGGGGCATGGGGCGTCCCATGGCCTGGGAGAGGTTGCCGCCGTCCACGCGCTCCATCACGAGGTACGGCTGCCCCTCGTGGGTGCCGCAGTCGAAGACGCGGACGACGCAGGGGTGGTCGAGGCGGGCGACGGCGCGGCCCTCGGCCTCGAAGCGGCGGCGGGCCTGGGGGTGTTCGGCGAACGTGCGGCGGATGATCTTGACCGCCACCGGGCGGGCCAGGCCGAGGTGCGTGCCGCCGTAGACCTCACCCATGCCGCCCTGTCCGAGGACGGAGTCGATCGCGTAGCCGGGCAGGGCGGGGAGCCAGGGGGCGGCCCTGGAATGGAGGCGCTTCTCGAGCGACCCGGCGAGGGCGGGGAACCGGCGGACGTATTCCCGGACCGGAATCGGGGTGCCGCCCCTGGACCGCAGGGAGTGCTCCCAGGCGACGAGGTCGAGGAGGGTGGGGCCGGCCAGCTCGGGGAAGCGGGCGGTGTAGTCCTCGACCCGGAAGGGGAGGCCGGAGCGGGCGCGCATCTCCATGTCAACGTGGACGAGGTCGAGGAGGGCCTGCATCCGCCCCTGCCCGGAAGGGAGGAAGGCGGCGAGGTCGGGCTGGGGGGTGCGTCTCCAGGCGTCCTCGAAAGGCCCGAGGACATCAGGGCCTCCCCCCTGGGTAATGGCGGAATGAGTCATCGGTCCGGCTCCGCGGGATGTGTCCGCCTTGCATGATAATGCGGAGGCGGGGTCGCGGGCCGTGAAAAATCCCGGTGATCGTTCACCCGACACCTGGGGTAGGACAGGATGGGACGAGGGGTGGCGCCGCGACGCGGGTCTCGGCGGCCTGACCACCGGCGCTGCCATGCGAATCCCGCCGGGGAGTTGCGTTGCCGGTTCGTGTGGGGGGGCCTGCAATGCAATGCAAATCGCACCCGCCGGCCACGCCACCCGTCTCCTCCCGTCTCATTCCCAGCCCCGGCTGGACGGGAACGAGTCCCGTTCACCATTCGAGGGTGAACGTCCCGGCCGGGCCATGGACGGTGAGCTTGCAGCGGCGGATGACATCCATGCCGACGTGGACATCAACGCCGGGGCTGACGCGGCTGACTCCCCCGTCCCGCCGGGCCAACGCGGCGTCACTACCGCCGGGGCCATGCGCCGGATCGCCGAGGGCGATTCGGTTCCGTCGCGCGGGGGGGGTGTGAGGGGGGTCGGGAAACGAACTTCCGCAAGTCGTTCTGCCACGTACATTTGCGGCGGCAACATTCGTTTCCCTGGTTCGTTTCCTTCACTGATAGGCGTCCATCCGCCTCCTTCCATGGCCTGGGTATCTTCTCCGTAGGGTGCCCCTCCTCTTGTCGTCTCTGCTACGATGAAGGCTGGTCCGGAGACGCGGGCGATGCGGGTGGCGGAGATCTTTCATTCGATCCAGGGCGAGGGCGTCCTCACCGGCGTGCCCAGCGTCTTCGTGCGCACCTCGGGGTGTCCGCTCCGCTGCGAATGGTGCGATTCCCCCTACACCTCCTGGCACCCCGAGGGCGAGACGCTCTCCGTCCCCGACATCCTCCGCCGCGTCGCCGCCTACGGGTGCCGGCACGTCGTCGTCACCGGCGGCGAGCCGATGTCCGCCCCGGAGATCGGCCCGCTGTGCGCCGGCCTCCGCGCCGCCGGCCACCACATCACCGTCGAGACGGCGGCCATCGAGTTCTCGCCGGTGGAGTGCGACCTCGCCAGCCTGAGCCCCAAGCTGTCCAACTCGACGCCGCACGTCCGGGAGGGCGGCAAGTACGCCCTGCGCCACGACGAACGCCGGCTGCGTCCCGATGTGATCGCGGCGTTCATGAGGCGGGGCGAGTACCAGCTCAAGTTCGTCGTGGACCGGCCCGCCGACATCGAGGAGGTCACGGCGCTGCTCGCCGTGCTGCCGGCGGCGGCGCCGGAGCGTGTCCTCCTCATGCCGCAGGGCGTCACCGGCGAGGATCTGGCGGCGACGTCCTCGTGGCTGGTGGGTGAGTGCCTGCGGCGTGGCTGGCGGTTCTGCCCGCGGCTGCACATCGCCCTGTTCGGCAACAAACGGGGCACCTGAGGCGCCATTGTCCGCGCCACCGGCACAGCCCGCGCGCCCGGGCGCATCTTGCCCAGCCCGCGAGGCTTTCCCGCGTTGACACCCCCCTGTCAGCGGCGTTATCGTGAATTCGGCGGGGGGATGAATCCGGGGCTGGCGAGCGAGGGCGTCATGGTTTCCGGCGTGGACACGAAGCTTGAGGACCTGGCGCACCGGATGCTCGACGCGGTGACGCGCTTCTGCCTGGCCGTCCCTCGCGGGAGACGCCGCTCCGGCGACCTCAAGGAGATCGAGTACCTCACGTTGTCTCTGCTCCACGAGCGCGACACGCTCATCGTGGGCGAGATCCAGCGCCGCCTCGGCGTGCTGCCGGCCCAGATGTCGCGCATCATCCGCGCCCTGGAGGCCCGCGAGAGGCCCCTGATCGCCTGCCGTATCAACGCCGCCGACAAGCGCAAGATCGACGTGATGGTCACGGAGGAAGGCCGGTCCGCGTTCCGCGACTACCAGGCCGTCCGTGTCCGCACGATCGCCGTCATGCTCCGCAAGCTCGACGACTCCGACCGCGACGAGGTCGCCCGCCTGACGGGCCGCCTCCAGGCCGTCATGGAGAAGACCTCACGCTCCTGACACAGGGTGGCCGACCACCCGCCGTCTGGGGCTGGACAACATGAGACGGATCGGGCGGCGGCGGCGCTGATGTCGGCGGCCCACACAACCCTCGGAGACGCAGAATCCGGGCAGGACTTGCATCTCCGGGTGTGTGAGGGCCTCCGAAGCGGAGAGGGCGTTGGGGCGGCCGCTTTCACCCTTCCTTCTTCCCCACGCAGAACAACACCTTGTCAGACCGCAGGTAGATCCGCCCGTTCGCCACGGCCGGCGTCGCCTGGAACCTGTCATCCGGCTTGACTTCCAGGTCATTCCGGCCCGCCGTCTCCGGCTTCTCCCCCAGCTTCACCACGAACGTCCGGCCCTTCTTGTTCACCGCGTACAGGTGCCCGCCGGCGATCACCGGCGACGCCTCGAACGGCCCCTCCACCCGGTGCCGCCACACCTCCTTGCCCGTCTCCGCGCTGAAGCACGTCACGTGCCCCGGCAGCAGGCCATACACCTTCCCCTCGTGCACCGCCGGCGACGCATACCCAGCCGACACCCCCTTCGCCGTCCACAGCTCCTCCGCCCCGTCCTTCGTCACCTTGAGCGCCCGCAGCACGCCGCCGGGCACGTACAGCACCCCGCCCGCGTACGTCGCCGACGGAATCCCCCCCGACAGCCCCTCCGCCTTGTACGACCACACCTGCTTCCCCGTCGTCGGCTCGTACCCGACCGCCTCGTCGTCCTTCGTGAACACCACGACGGGCTTCCCGCCCGCCTCGATCACCACGGGCGTCACCCAGTTGATCTTCGTATCGCGCTTCACCTTCCACAGGTTCTTCCCCGTCTTCACGTCGATACCCGCCGCGAACGAGTCCACCGCGTTGTCCATCGGCACGAACAACACCCCGCCCGCCAGCACCGGCGACGACGCCATCCCCACCTGGTTCGAGGTGTCCGGGTAATCCCCCACCAGCGACCGGTACCACAGGAGATCGCCGTCCCTGTCGATCGCCGCCAGGTCGCCCGTGGCGAACAGCGCGTACACCGCCTTGCCGTCCGTCACCGGCGTCGGCGCCGCCATGTTCGTATCCGGATGACACCCCGTGTTCCCCGTCGCCGTGAACTGCCTCTCCCACAGCTTCTTGCCGGTCGCCTCGTCGAAGCACAGCACGTGCAGGCGCATGTGCCGGTTCATCGAGCACGCCGTCACGTACACCCGCCCCCCGGCGATCACCGGGTTCGACAGCCCGCGCCCCGGCAGGTCCGCCGTCCAGGCGATGCCCTCCGACTTCGTCCACACCGTCGGCAGGCCCTTCTCCTGCGACACCCCCGACCCGCCCGGCCCGCGGAACTGAGGCCAGTCCCCCGCCATCACCGGCACCGCCACCAGGCCCGCCACCATCAGGATGCGAGACAGATTCATCACTTGCCCTCCTTGCCGGCCAGGGTGAACGCCGCCGCCGACCCGGTGAAGTCCGTCAGCCGGAGCTGGAACCGCCAGTTCTGCGCCCACTTCTCGGTCTGCTCGTTCTGACACACCTTCAGCAGGATCTCGTTCTTCCCCGCCTTCAGCCGCGCCGCCGCCTTGTACTGGTCGATGCTCATGCCGTGGTGGTACTCCTCGCAGCCGAACACCTGCTTGCCGTTGACGAACATCTTCAGCCCGTTGATGCACCCCACCCGCAGCCACACGTCCTGCTCCCGCGGCGACTCCACCACGGCGAACGCATACGCGATGGCCCCCTTGTAGTTCTTCAGCTCCTTGTTGAGGTCGATCAGCCCGTGGGGGTCGTCCGTGGACGCCTCCTGCCACTTCACCTCCGCGTCGTCCTTGCCCTTGTACGTCGCCTTCAGATCGACGCCCTTCTCGGGCGGATACGCCACGGCCCACCCCTTCCGACCCGTGTGGTCGAACGGCGCCGCCAGGTGCCACCGCGCGATGAACCCGAAGTGCTTCTGCTGGTCCACCCTCACCCCCAGCTTGTCCAGCGCCTTCGCCAGCTCCTCCACCTGGTCCGGGTCGCACGCCCCCGTCAACGCCTCCTGGAACGAAGCCTTCGCCCCGTCCTTGTCCCCCGCCTTCTCCGACGCCTCCCCCGCCTTCAACAGCCGCTCCACCGCGTCACGCCGCAGGTCCGGGCTGGCGTCCTTCAGCATCCCCGGCAGCAGCCGCTCAGGGGCCCCCGCGTCGGCACGCACCACCCACTCGTACGCCAGACGCCGCGCCAGCGGCGCGTTCTTCCGCTCCAGCACGAACTTCTCCAGCGCCGCCTTCGGCAGCTTGCCGGCCGCCTGCGCACGCCCCGCCGCCGCGTCGAACGCCGAACGCAGCCAGTTCGCCGCCCGCGGCTCGTCGTCGCTCACGCCCGCCAGGATCGGGAACAGCGCCTCCGCCCCCATCCCCGCCAGCGCCTTCCACGCCTTCGCCGCCGCCGGGCTCCCTTCGCCCTCGGCCTTGACGCCCCGGATCGTCTTCACCAGCGCCTCGGGCGTCTCGCCCGCCGCCGGCGCCAGGCCCACCGCCAGCGTCAGCACCCCTGCTGTCAGCCATCGGCTCATCGCGTTCGTCTCCTCGGGGCGAGTGGGCATGCGTGCATTGTCGGGACGGCCCGGCCCCCCGGCCACGCCCGTCCCCGTCCGCTACACTGATTCAGTCGTACCAGATCCCCCGGGATGGCCCGATGCCCCTCGATTACCCCTGCCCCTCGTGCCAGCAGCCGCTCCAGGTGCCCGAGTCCTACCTCGGGCGCACCATCGCCTGCCCATCGTGCAAGCACACCTTCAAGGTCGGCACCGCCATCGCCCCGCCGCCCCCGCCCCCGCCCCCGCCGCCCGCGCCCCCGCCCGCCCCGGCCCGCGCCAGGGACTTCGCCTTCGACGATGACAGGGGCCGCGATGACGATGACGAGCGCCTCTCGCCGCGCGAGCGCCGCCGCCGCGAGGACGACGAGGACTACTACCGCTCCAAGGCCGACGGCTACTACACGATGGGCGTCCTGTCGTGCGTCCTGTGCATCTTCCCCATCGTCGGCGTCATCCTCGGGGCGTTGACCATGTCGAACGCCTCCACGGCCCTGTCCGACCTGCGCCGCGACCGCGTCGATTCCCCGCGCGTCCGCAGGACCCTCCACTCCGCCAGCTCCCTGGGCACCACCGGCATCGTCCTCAGCATCGTCCTCGCCGTGAGCTGCTGCGGCATCAGGATCGCGATGCTCCGCTGACGCCCGCCGCCAGCGCCTTCAGCCTGGCCGCCGTCGCCGGGTCGCCAAGCGACGCCTTCCCGAACCCCGGCAGGGCCCCGGCGGCCTGTGCCTCGGCCTGCGCCTCGGGGAAGTTGCTCACCAGCATCACGGGCACCGACGCCGTCGCCGGGTCCGCCTTGATGTCCCGGATGAGGTCCAGGCCCGACCCGCCGTCGGTATCGAACACGCGGTTGACCAGCACGAACGCGAAGCCCCCGGCCTTCAGGGCCGCCGACGCCTCTGCCGCGGTGGCGACGGCGACGGGCTCGACGGCGCACGTCTCGCGGAGGAGCCGGGCGATATTCCCGCCGTCGAAGGCGCACTGCCCGACACTGAGGACGCGGGGGGTGGACATGGCTGTGATGATCCTCCGTCGGGCGTCGCAGGCATTGTAGGGCGGCCGCGGGGCGTGAGCGGCTCCTGGCGGAGGGAGAGCGTGGGCTGGGGAGGGTGGGGTGGCACCATCACCTCACCCCCACCTCCATCACCACCCGCATCCCGCAGTACTCCACCGCCTCGCCCGGCGTGTTGCTGCTCCGGTATGCCGAGCGGCACTGCGTCGCGTTCATGTACCACGACCCGCCACGCCGGCACCGCCGCGTCCCCGCCTCCGGGCCCGCCGGGTCCGTCCGCGAAGAGCGCGTGTAGGTGCCCGCGTCGTACCAGTCCGCGCACCACGCCCACACGTTCCCCGTCATGTCGTACAGGCCCCACAGGTTCGGCCTGTACCGCCCCACCTCGCACGTCCGCGCCAGGAACTCCCCCTTCGTCGCCCCGTCCGACGGGTAGTTCCCGTCGAAGTTCGCCTGCCCCGACGTGTAGCTGTCCCCCGAGTGGAACGTCGAGGTGGTCCCCGCGCGGCACGCGTACTCCCACTCCGCCTCCGTCGGCAGGCGGTACACACGCCCGGCCTTCTTCTCCCCCGGCCTCTTCGACAGCCTCTCGCAGAACGACACCGCGTCGGCCCACGACACCCGCTCCACCGGGAACCGCGACGTGTCCATCCCACGCACCTTGTCCGCCCCCTGCCCGCCCGCGCGGAAGTGCGCCGGATTCCTCCCCGTCACCGCTTCATACTCCGCCTGCGTCACCGGGAACGTCCCCAGGTAGAACGGCCGCGAGATCGTCACCGCGTGCCGCGGCGACTCGCCCCCCGCACGCCCCGGCTCGGCCCGCGCCGCCCCCATCCGGAACGTCCCCGGCGGGATCAGCGTCAGCCGCATCCCAACCCCGTTCACCACCTGCGGCATGCACGGCTCCACGCCGGCCAGCACCATCTCCTGCGCCCGCGTCTGCACGGCGGGCCGCGCCGCCGAACGTTGCGGCAAGGCGCGCAGGCGGTGCGTCAGACGGCACAGCTCGGCGCGCTCGGCCAGGCCGGCCTCCTCCAGCCAGTCGGCCAGGGCCACCCACGCCAGGTCGTCGGCCGGCTCGCGGCGGATGGCCTCCAACAGCGCCTCCCCCTGGTCCATCACCCGCCCCCCTGCACCAGCACAGGCCGCAAGCCGAAGTTGTTGTTCTTCGCGTCCGGCGTGATGCAGTTGCGGTACGAGATGCGGCACCCCCACCCGTAACTGCTCCACGACCCCCCGCGCAGCACCTTCGCCGTCCCCGTCGCTGCACCGCGCGGCGCCACACGCGCGTACCCCGCGTACCCGTCCCGCGAGAACCAGTCCTCCACCCACTCCCACACGTTGCCCGTGAGGTCGTACAGCCCCAGGGCGTTCGGCGGGTAGGCCCCCACCGCGCACGTCCGCTCCAGGTTCGGCCCCTGCGGCGCGTCCCCGAACGGCCTCGTCCCGTTGAAGTTCGCCACGTCGGACGTGATCGTGTCGCCGAACAGGAACAGCCCCGAGACGCCCCCCGCCGCCCGGCAGGCGTACTCCCACTCCGCCTCCGTCGGCAGGCGGTAACTTCGCCCCGCCTCGCGCTCCTCCTTGCGCCGCGAGAGGGATGTGCAGAATTCCGCCGCCTCCCGCCATGACACGGAATCGACGGGGAAGTCCGACGTGTCCTGCTTCTTGACCCTGCCCGCGTGCTTGCCGCCGGGCTTGAACACGCTGGGCCGGCGGCGGCGCACGGCGGCGTACTCGCCCTGCGTCACGGGGAACACCGACATCCAGAATGGGGACGTGTACTCCACCGGCTGGTGCGGCTGCTCCGAGTTCTGATGCGCCTCCGTGCCCGTGGCCGTCCCCAGCAGGCCCACGCCCGCCGGCACCAGGGCGAAGCGCATCCCCAGCGAGTTGGTCACCTCCGGCACGCTGGGCCGCGCCCCCGCACGCAGCAGGACGGCGACGGCCCCCTCGACGCCGGGCCGCAACGGGCCGTCCGTGGGCATGCGCCGCGCCCGCAGCGTCAGCCGGGCCAGGTCGGCGCGTTGGGCCTCGCCGGCCTCCTCGAGGGCGTCGGCCAGGGCGGCCCACGCCAGGTCGTCGGCGGGGTCGCGGCGGATCGCCTCCAGCAGCGTGCGTTCGGTGTCCATCGGGCCCTCGCGGCGCGGCAGTACCACATTGTACGGCCGCGAGGGCGGGCGCGGGTCAGGGGTGGAGGCCCGCGTCGAGGTGTGGGATTCCGTGGCCTGTGTGGCGAGGCGGGCCTTCGATCACCCGCCGCGGAGGGGAAGGCGGCCCGCTGACGTCCCTCCTCCCACGCCCCCCCGCCTCGTCCCAATCCTCGCGGCCCCTGACACCGCACTCGCGCGAAGCCCGTTCATCCGCTACCAGCGCTGATAGGGACCGGTGGGGCGGGTGCTGGTAACACCCTCCCCACCGGCCCCTGAGGAAGAGGAAAGTCATGGGTGATCAGATCACCTCCGAGCAGCTCACGCAGCACCCTGAGCGGCGAGACACTCTGGCGTCCTGGGCGGGGCCGCAGATGCTGTTCGAGACGCTGAGCAGGGACCTCACTTCTTCGCACCGAACGCCTCGCGCGCCGCGGCCTGGAATGCCCCGGGTGCCTTGCCGCCGTCGGCGGGGTACCCGGAGTGCTGCACCAGCCACACCAGCACCAGCCCGCGGCCGGTGTCCACCGACATGTTCGTCGCCATCGCGCCGCCGTGGCCGAACACCCCGCCGGACGTGGAGAACCCCAGGCCGTACGCCTCCTTCAGCGTGCCGGTCTGCTTGCTCGTCAACTGCTTGACCGACTCCTCCGAGAGGATGCGTTTGCCGCCGAACGTGCCCTTGTTCAGCATCATGCGGCAGAAGCGGCCCACGTCGTCCGCCGTCGAGAACAGCCCCCCGCCCGGCATCGGGCCACGCTTGCGGTCGTTCAGTGGGTACTTCAGCTGCGAGATCTTGGTCTCCACGAGGCCCATCTTGTCCTTGCCGGGGCGGTAGGCGGTGGCCAGACGCCTGAGCTGCTCCTCGCTCGGCCAGAACGTCGTGTCCTTCATCCCCAGTGGGCCGAACAGGCGCTTGTCGAGGAACGTCTCGTAGGGCATGCCGGACACCACCTCGATGATGCGGCCGGCCGTGTTGATCCCTGCGTTCGAGTAGCGGTACGCCGTCCCCGGCTCCGTCAGCAGCGGCGTCTTGACGTAACTCGCCACGGCGTCCTTGAGCGGCAGGGCGTCGAGCGTCGGCTTCTCGGCGGCGGAGGAGAACGGCATGCCGCTGGTGTGCGCCAGGCAGTGCCGCACCGTGACGGCGGCCTTCGGCTTCTCCAGCTTCGCGTCCTTGCCCTTGCCCACCTGGATCCTGAGATCCTTGAACTCAGGGAGGTGCTTGGCGACGGGGTCGTCGAGCGACACCTTGCCCTCGTCCACCAGGATCATCAGGGCCGCCGCCGTGATGGGCTTCGACTGCGAGGCGATCCAGAAGAGGGAGTCGGCCTTCATCGGCTTCTTGCCGGCGATGTCGGCGAACCCGACCGCATCAACAGACAGCACCCTGTCCTTGTCGGCGACGAGGGTGACGGCGCCGGCGAGCGTCTCGCGCTCGACGAACGGCTTGAGGGCGGCCGTGATGGCCCTGGTGGTGGGGGGCGCGTCATCCGCGCGGGCGGAGCAGGACAGCGCCACGACGGCGCAGAAGAGGGGGAGGGAGCGCATGGCGTGTTACCTCGTCCGTGGGTGTTGCGTGGGATGGTGGCATTGATACTCACCCGACGGGCATCATCACGCGGAAGCCGTAGTAGCCGAGCCGGTAGCCCATCGGGCGGTTGTAGCGCGAGGCGCTGCGGCTGTCCTCCGCCTGGTAGTACCACGACCCGCCCCGCACGACGCGGCTCGTGTTGCTCGCGGGGCCGACGGGGTCCACCTTCTCCCTGCGGGTGTAGCGGCGCTCGTTGTCGGCGCACCACTCGCGCACGTTGCCGTGCGTGTCGTACAGGCCCCACGGGTTGACCTGATAGCTGCCGACGGCCTTGGTGGCGCGGGCGCTGCCGTTGGCCGAGCGCGAGCACCAGCCGGCCCGCCGCATCGCCGCCGGCCCGTCGCCGGTGTAATACTCCGTCGTCGTGCCGCCCCGGCACGCGAATTCCCACTCCGCCTCGGTGGGCAGGCGGACCGCCCGGTCCAGCGCCTCGGACGCCAGCCGGCAGAACTCCTCCGCCTGATGGCCGTCCACCGAATCCACGGGCTTCTTCGGCCCCCTGGTCTCGCTGGGCGACTCGCCGGTCAACGCCCGGTACTGCTCCTGCGTCACCGGGAAGACGCCCATGTAGTAGGGCCGCGTCATCCGCACCAGGTGGCGCGGCCCCTCGTTGTCATACCGCTCCGGCTCGCTCGGCAGCGAGCCCATGAGGAACTCGCCCGGGGGGATCAGCGAGAAGCGGATCTCCACTCCCTTGGCGAGCCGGCCCGTCCACACGGCGCACGCCGGCCGCACCCCCCGGAGGAGGAGCTGGCGCAGGCGCTCCTCGTCCCCGGCGAGCGTGCCGTCGCGGCCGGCGGTGAGGGTCAGTCGCTCGCGGAGCCGGACGAAGTCGGCCTCGTCCGCCCGGCCCTCCTCCTCCAGCCAGTCGGACAACGCCAGCCAGCCGTCACGCTCGGCCGGGTCGGCCTGGATGCCTCGGAGGAGCGCTTCCATCGGGGCGTCACCTCTTGGGCAGCCAGCCGCGCGCCACCAGCACCTCGGCGATCTGCACGGCGTTCGTCGCGGCGCCCTTGCGGAGGTTGTCCGACACCACCCACAGGTTCAGGCCGTTGGCCAGCGTCGGGTCGCGGCGGATGCGTCCCACGAACACCTCGTCGCGCCCGGCGCACAGCAGCGGCTGCGGGGCGCCGTCCTCGACGATCACGCCGGGCGCCCTCTTCAGCGCCTCGCGGGCCTGCTCCGGCGAGATCGGCTTGACGAATTCGAGGTTGATCGCCTCGGAGTGGCCGACGCGGACGGGGACGCGGACGGTGGTCGGGCAGACGAGGATCGAGTCGTCGCCCATGATCTTCTTCGTCTCGCGCACCATCTTCCACTCTTCTTCGGAATACCCCTCCTCCCCCGCCTTCCAGTCGAAGGCGAGGCAGTTGCCCGCGAGCTGGGCCGTGTGCGCCGTCACCGGCGGGACGGGCCGGCCCTGGCCGATGGCGGCGATCTGCGCGTCCAGCTCGGTCAGGCCGGTGGCGCCCTTGCCGGAGGAGGCCTGGTAGGTGCAGACGACGACGCGGCGGATGGTGGCGAGGTCGTGCAGCGGCTTGAGGGCCACCACCATCTGGATGGTCGAGCAGTTGGGGTTGGCGACGATGCCCTTGGGGAGGTTCTGCAGCGTGTGGGCGTTGACCTCCGGCACGACGAGCGGCACGTCGGGGTCCATGCGCCAGGCGCTGGAGTTATCGATCACGACGGCCCCGGCCTTCGCCGCCATGGGCGATGCTTCGCGGCTGACGGACGCCGGCGTGGAGGAGAGGACGATGTCCACGCCGACGAAGGCCTCGGGGCGGATGGGCTCGACGGTGTACTGTTTGCCCTTGAACGTGAGGGGTTTGCCCGCGCTGCGCTCGGAGGCGAGGAACTTGATGGAGCGGAAGGCGAAGGCCCGCTCCTCGAGGACCAGACGCATCATCTCGCCGACCGCACCGGTCGCGCCGACCACGGCAACGCTAGGCCCCACGGTGAGGGCTCCTTTCTATGAGGGATGGACACAGAGCGATCCAGACATGATGACAGCACCGGGGCGGTTCGGCAAGGCGGGCCGGCGGGCGGAATCGTGTCCGCGATGCGCCGGCGAGGCGTTATCATGACGGGGCGACTTTCGAGGAGGGATGGCGATGCGCGCGGCGCTGGTGCTGGCGGCGGTGCTGGGGTTGGGGGCGGCCCCACGGGCGTTGTTCGCGCCGGAGCAAGGCAGGCTGCTACTGGAGCGGAACCGCCTGTCCAAATCCAGCTGGGAGGCCTGGGAGGCGGGAAAGCACCGCGAGGCCTTCGCCGACATGGAGAAGGCGCTGGCCATGGACACGAGCGTGGTGGGGCCGTGGCACCGCGCCACGGCGGCGTTGGCGTCCACCCTGGCGCACATGCACCAGGCGCGAGGCGAATGGGCCGACGAGGCACGTCACAGGCGTGCCGTCCTGGAGGCGTGCCGGCGGCTGGACGGCGAGGGGCACTGGCGGACCACCGACGCCCGGATCGACCTGGCGGAGGCGTTGGCACAGGCGGGGCGCACCCCGGCGGAGCGGGACGCCGTCCGGCAGGCGCGGGCAATGGACGTGCAGGCGGTGGAGCTCTTGCGCAGAGGCAAGGCCGCGCAGGCGGCGTCGCTGGCGAGGCGGGCCCTGGCGTTGCGCGACGGGGTGCGGGGCGACAGGCACCCCGACTACGCCTCCGCCCTCAGCAACCTCGCCGGCATGTACAAGGAGATGGGGGACTTCAGGGCCGCCCTGCCGCTGTTGGAGAAGGCGGCGGCGCTGCGCAAGGCCGTCCTCGGCGAGCGCCACCCCGAGTACGCCATCGCCCTCAGCAACCTCTCCTCCTTGCTCCAGAACCTGGGGGACCGGAAGGCCGCGCTCCCACTGGCGTGGGAGGCCGTGGCCCTGCGCAAGAAGGCCGTGGGCGAGAGGCACCCCGACTACGCCGGCTGTCTCAACACCCTCGCCATCCTGCTCGCCCGGGAAGGGGACCAGGGGAGGGCCCTGCGCCTCTTCCAGCAGGCCGCGGCGATCAACAAGGCGGAGGCGGGGGAGGGATCTCCTGACTACGCCCGGAGCCTCGACAACATCGCCTGGCTACACCATCAGCGGGGCGACCTCGAGGCCGCCATCCCACTCTGCGAGATGGCGCTGGGCATCTACAAGGAGGCGCTCGGGGGGAAGCACCCCCGGTACGCCACCTGCCTGCTCAACCTCTCCACCCTGTTGTCGGCGAGGGGGGACCGGAAGGGGGCGCTGCCCCTGGCAAGGGAGTCCGTGGCGATCATGAAGGAGGCCCTGGGCGAGCGGCACCCCGACTACGCCGTGGCCCTGAACAACCTCTCCGTCCTGCTCGACGAGATGGGGGACCACAAGGCCGCCCTGCCGCTCTGCGAGCAGGCCCTCGCCATCGCCGAGAGGCGGCTCCGCGACAACGCGGCGGTGCTGTCCGACCGGCAGCAGCTCGCCGCGGCCGAAGCCGTGCGGGTCTACCGCCACAACAGGCTGCTGCTCGCTGACGGGGAGGGCCACCCGCCCGCGGCGGCCCACGCCCTGGCCTGGAAGGGGGCCCTCCTCTTGCGCCAGACGCAGCGCCGCCTCTTCATCCGCCTCTCCGCAGACCCCGCGACACGCGCCGCCGCCGACAGGCTCCAGGCCGTCACCCTCCGCCTGGCCGCCCTCCGTGAGTCGCCCGAGGCCACGCGCGTGCGGCTGGAGGCGTTGGAGAAGGAGCAGGACGAGGCCCAGGCCCGCCTCTCCGGCCTCTCCGCCGACTTCCGCGCGAGCCGCGAGAAGGGCCGGCGCCCGGCGGAGGAGCTGGCCGCCTCCCTGCCCGAGGGCGTGGCCCTGGTCGATTACCACTTCTACCACAGGAAGCTCGTCGCCTTCGTCCACCGGCGCGACAAGCCGGCCTTGCGCGTGGATCTGGGCGACGCCGCGCCCGTGGTGGCCGCCGTGCGCCGCTGGCGCCAGCTCCTCGTTGGCGGGGAGGAGGGCCTCGCCGCCGGGGCGGCCCTGAAGCGGCTCGTTTTCAGCCCCCTGGAACGGCACGTGGAGGGGGCGAAGGTGGTGCTGGTCTCCCCCGACGGGGCCCTCGGCACCGTCCCCTTCGCCGCGCTGCCGGGCAGGAAGAAGGGCGGCTATCTGATCGAGGACGTGGCGCTCGCCGTCGTCCCCGTGCCGGGCTCCGTCCCCGAGATGCTGAAGCCGGTGGGCAAGGGAGACCGGCATGCGCCGTCCTTGCTCGTCGTGGGTGACCTGCGTTACGAGCCGGCGGCGGGCGATGCCGCCCCGCCCGCCGGGGAGGATTCCCGCGCGGCGGCGCGCACGGGCCGGGAGCGGTTCGGGCCGCTGCCCGCGACGAGGGCGGAGACGCTGGCCGTGCGCGCGTCGTTCGAGAGGCTGTTCAAGGGCGGGAAGACGACGGCCCTGATCGAGGGCGAGGCGACAAAGAAGGCGGTGCGCGAGGCCCTGCCGAGGGTACGGTACGCCCACCTCGCCACCCACGGCTTCTTCACCCCGGAGGGCGCGGAGGGGGCGTGGCACCCGCTCCTGATGTCGGGGCTGGCACTCAGCGACGCGGGCCGGGCGCCGAAGGGGGGCGAGGAGGACGGCATCCTGACTGCCCTGGAGGTGTCCGAGATGGACCTCACGAAGCTCGAGCTGGCCGTCCTCAGCGCCTGTGAGACGGGCCTTGGCAAGGAGACGGCCGGCGAAGGCATGTTCGGGCTGCAGCGTGCCTTCCAGGCGGCGGGGTGCCGCAGCGTAGTCGCGTCGCTGTGGAAGGTGGACGACAAGGCGACGCAGGCATTGATGACCGACTTCTACGTGGCCGCCTGGGACACCAGGAAGGTCATCTCCCGCGCCGAGGCCCTCCGCGCCGCGCAGATGGCGATGCTCAGGGAGGGCAGACGCCGCGGCATCGGCAAGGACGCGGAGAAGGCCGAGGACGACAAGGGCAAGCGGCGTCTGCCGCCGTACTACTGGGCCGCCTTCGTCCTCTCCGGAGACTGGCGCTGACCACGATTCCCTGGCGTCACAACGGCCCGCGCCGGGGTAACATGACAGTGAGGCTCGCCCGAGGGGAGGGGGTCGGCCATGCGCGCGGCATTGCTGCTGGCCTTGATGGCGGGCGCGGCGTGGGGCGCCGCGCCTCGGGCGCCATTGAGCGAAGAGCAGGCGAAGGAACGACACCGGCAGCACGCCCTCATGAAACAGGCGGCGCGGGACTGGGCCGCCGGCAAGAAGGCCGAGGCCCTCGCCGGGGCGGAGGGGGTGTTCCAGGCGGCCACACGGGCCTACGGGGAGTACTCGTGGGAGGCCGCCAACGTGTCGAGCTGGCTGGCGCAGTGGGAGCGCGAACGTGGCCGCTTGCCGGAGGCCGCCGCCCACTACGGGCGGACGCACCGCATCCTCGCCCGCCTCTGGGGCGAGGACAACTGGCGGGCGGTCAACATGCGCCTCAACAGGCAGGTGACGCTGGCACGCGCGGCCCGGCCGCCGGAGCTGCAGAAGGCCCTGGACAAGGCGGCCGCCCTGGAGGGGCGGGCGGCGCGGGCCGCGAGCCGGCCCCACGAGGCGATCCCCCTGCTCCACCAGGCGCTGGAGCTGCGGAAGTGGGCGGAGGGGGAGAAGAGCCCCGGATACGTCACGTCCCTGCATGACCTGGCCCGCCTGTACGGGGTTGCCGGGGACGGGAAAAAGAGGCTGGAGCTGGCCAGCCGCGGCCTCGACCTCAACGAGGCGGTGTTCGGCGCGCGGCACCCCAGGCACGCCTCCGCCCTCGCGTCCCACGCCGCCCTGCACGCCGCCCTCGGCGACCACAAGACGGCCCTCCCGCTCGCCCGCCAGGCCCTGGCGATCCGCAAGGAGGCGCTCGGCGAGGAGCACAAGCAGTACGCCGACAGCCTCAACGCCCTTGTCCTCTACCTCAGCGCCGTCGGTGATTTCCGGTCCGCTCTCCCCCTCGCCCGGCGGGCCGTCGAGCTGGACAGGCGGCTGCGTGGCGAGTGGTCCGCCGACCATGTGGCCAGCCTGAACAATCTGGCCCACGCCCTCGCGAGCATGGGTGATGCCAGGGCGGCCCTGCCGCTGTACAGGCGGGCGCTCTCCCTGACCGCGTTGGTCCACGGGAAGCAGCACCCCTCCTACGCCACCCAGTTACAGAACCTCGGGGCGGCCCACTTCTCCCTCGGGGACCACAAGGCCGCCCTCCCCCTCTACCAGCAGGCCCTGGAGCTGATCCGCGTCCTCAAGGGGGACAGGCACCCCTCGTACGCCCTGGTCCTGAATAACATCGGCCTGGTGTACGCCGAGATGGGGGATTACGGCGCGGCGCTGCCCGTGTACCAACACGCCCTGAAGGTGAACCGCGCCGCCCTGGGTGAGAAGCACCCCACCTTCGCCGCCAGCCTGATCAACCTGGGCGACCTGTACGCCAGGATGAAGGACCGCGAGGCGGCGCTGCCCCTGCTCAAGCGGGCGCTGGAGCTGGAGAAGACGCTGCGCGGGGAGCGCCGCCCCGGGTATGTCGTCGCCCTGAACAACCTGGCCCAGTTGCACTCAGACATGGGCGACCACGAGGCCGCCCTGCCGCTCTTCAAACAGGCCCTCGCCCTGCACCGGGATCTGCTGGGCGAGAGGCACCCCCGCTCCGTGCTCAGCCTGCACAACCTGGCCGGCGTGCTCGCCAAACGCGGCGCCCACGAGGACGCCGTGAAGCACTACCAGGAGGCGCTCGCCCTCCGGGCCGAGGTGCTGGGCCGCAGACACCAGCACTACGCCCTCACGCTGAACAACCTCGCCGTCCTTCAATTCGGCCGGGGGGACAAGGGGGCCGCCCTGCCCCTCGCGGAGGAAGGAGCACGGCTCGCCCTGACCCTCCTGCGCGACATCGCGGCGGTGCAGTCCGAGCGCCAGCAGCTCATGGCCGCCCGTGACATGTCGTACAGGCTCGGCCTGCGGCTGTCTTTCAACGACGCGGTATGCCACGGGCACGCGCTGGCCTGGAAGGGGGCGATCCTCCTCCGCCAGCGCCAGCGCCGCCTCTTCTCCGCACTCTCCGACGACCCCGAGACGCGCGAGGCCGCCGGGCGGCTCCAGGAGGTCGCCCGGCAGATCGCCGCCCTTTCAACCTCGGCGCGTCCTTCCGGCGCGGAGCTGGACCGCCTCACGGGCGAGCAGGAACGCTTACAAATCCGTCTGTCAGGTCAGTCGGCCAGTGCCCGGGCCGCGTTCGAGGCCGACGCCCTCACGCCCCGCGCCCTGGCCGACGCCCTGCCCGAAGGGGCCGTCCTCGTCGATTACCTCGCCTACTGGCGGCACGGCCCCGCACGGAAGGACGCCGAGGCACGCTGGGAGCGCCACCTGGCCGCCTTCGTGAGCCGCAAGGGCAGGCCCCCCGTCCGCATCGATCTCGGCCCGGCCCGGAACGTCGCGGAGGCCGTGGGCCGCTGGCGGGCTGCCCTGCTGCGCCAGGAGGGCGGCCAGGAGACGGGCCTCGCCCTGAAGCGGATGATCTGGGCGCCGGTGGAGAAGCATCTGGAGGGGGCGGCGGTGGCCCTCGTCTCGCCGGACAGGCCGCTGGATGCGGTGCCGTTCGCGGCCCTGCCGGGCAGGAGGCGCGGGGCGTACCTGATCGAGGACCTGGCCGTCGCCACGGTGCCGGTGCCGCAGATGCTCCCCGAGATGCTCAGGCCCGTGGACAGGGCCGTCCGCCTGAAGCCGTCGCTGCTGGCCGTCGGGGATGTGGATTACGACAAGGCGGGGGAGCCGGGCAAGAGGGCGGACGACAGCCGGACGGCCCCGGCCGGCCTGAAACGGTCCTGGGAGAGGCTGCCCGGCACCTTCGCGGAGGCCGCCGCCGTCTCGAAGGCATTCCATCGCCTCTTCCGCGGGGCGTCGGTCATCGACCTGAGCAAGGGTGAGGCGACGAAGAAGGCGGTGCGCGAGGCGCTGGCGCGGGTGCGTTACGCGCACATCGCCACGCACGGCTTCTTCGCCCCGGAGCCCGGGGAGGGGCCGCGCGAGGCGTTGCTCGGCCTGCACCCGCTGCTGCTGTCGGGCCTGGCGCTAGCGGGGGCGAATCGGGAGCCGAAGCCGGGCGAGGAGGACGGCACCCTCACGGCGCTCGAGGTCTCGGAGATGGCGCTGCCGAAGCTGGAGCTGGTGGTGCTGAGCGCCTGCTACACCGGCCTGGGCAAGCCGGAGCGGGGCGAGGGGTTGCTCGGCCTGCAACGCGCCTTCGCCGTGGCGGGGGCGCGGACGGTGATCGCGTCGCTGTGGGCCGTCGACGACCGCGCCACGCAGATGCTGATGAGCGATTTCTACCGCATCGCCTGGGACCCCGACAGCGTCGTCTCACGCGCCGAGGCCCTGCGCCAGGCCCAGCTATCCATGCTCAAGGAAGGCAGCAGACGCGGCATCGGCAAGGACGCCGGGAAGTTCGATGGAGGCAAGCCTGTGCCGCCGTACTACTGGGCCGCCTTCGTGCTCTCCGGCGATTGGCGTTGAGGCCGTCCCGCGGTTCGAAGACCCCGCGGCACGCCCCTCCCACCCACGCCGCCTCCCGCCTCCGAGGTCCGAATCATGAGACGCGCCTCCGCCGTCCTCCTCGCCGTGCTCCTCCTCGCCGCCGGTACCGCGCGGGCCGGCGACTGGCCGTGCTGGCGCGGCCCCACGGGCCAGGGCCACCGCGACGAGAAGGGCCTGCCTCTGGAGTGGGCCGCGAAGACGGGCAAGGACGTCCTGGGGTCCGGCGTGCTGGGCGAGGGCGACCCGTTCTCCACGCCCGCCGTCCCCGGCGGACCCATCTTCATCAAGGGCCGCTCGTACATCTGGTGCATCGCGGTGAAGAAATGACCGGCCAAGGGTGATATGATAGTCTGAGAGTTACCGTGGACCCGGGAGTGGAATAGGACGGAATGAGACACGGGGTATGGCCAGGTGGGGCGAATTGCATTGCATTGCACCCCCCCAGGCACCCCCCTGCAACGCAAATCCCTGGCTGAATTTGCGTTTCAGGGTAAGTGGTCAGACCGCCACCACCAGCGCCTGGGCCGCCCACGCCGTCTGCTTTTGTCTAACTCCAGAAGTCCGGTGATCGGTTACGCCCGAGAATCTCAACCTCCCACGGGGCCGCTCATGCTGCTCGTCGGACAGCACCGTTCGCGTGACTGCCGCGGCCCCTCGCGCCGCGAGCTGCTCCAGGCCGGCGCCTGCACGGCCCTCGGCCTGTCGCTGCCCTGGTTCCTGCGGCAGCGCGCCGCCGCGTCCGTCGGGCCGTCCGCCACGGCGAAGCAGGTGTTGCTCGTCTGGCTGTGGGGCGGCCCCTCGCAGCTCGACACCTTCGACCCCAAGCCGGCCGCCCAGGCCGAGTACCGCGGCCCGTTCTCCACCATCCCCACACGCACGCCCGGCCTCCGCTTCACCGACCTGTTCCCGAAGCTGGCGGCGCTCTCGCACAAGTTCAGCGTCCTGCGCACCCTGCGCACCGGGTCGAACGACCACGGCGTCGCCGGCACCATCGGCCTGACCGGCAGCATCGCCGGCGGCGTCGGCCTCGACGGCAAGCCCAAGGAGGGCGCCGCGCGGCCCACCATCGGCAGCACCGTGGCAAAGGTGAAGGGCTTCTCCGGCAAGGTCCCGCCGTTCCTGGTCGTCGGCGGGAGGCTGCACCAGGGGAAGAAGGCCATCGTCGGCGAGGGCGGCGGGGCGCTCGGCGGGCTGTACGACCCGTTCCGCCTCATCCACGACCCCGAGGAGGGGACAAAGGTCCCGGCGCTGCAGCTGCCGCCCGACCTCACACCCGAACGCCTGGGGGACCGCGTCAAGCTGCTGTCGGCCCTGGGGAAGGTGGCGCGGCGGGCGGAGGACCTGCGGCTCGACGACTACCGCAAGCAGGCGTTCGCCATGCTCACGTCGCCCGAGGCGAACCGGGCCTTCGACGTGTCGAAGGAGAAGGACGCCGTCAAGGAGCGGTACGGCCTGACGCGGTTCGGGCAGTCGTGCCTTCTGGGCCGTCGGCTGATCGAGTCCGGCGTCCCGTTCGTGCAGGTCAACTGGAGCGACCACGTCGAGGCGGAGGAGGACTCCGGCGACGGCGGCTGGGACCACCACTACCGTAACTTCCAGATCATGCAGGACCGCCACGCCCCCTGGCTCGACCACACGTTCTCGGCCCTCCTCGAGGATCTCGACGAACGCGGCCTCCTCAAGACGACCCTCGTCGTGGCGGCAGGCGAGTTCGGGCGAGCGCCGAAGATCAACGACAAGGCGGGCCGCGATCACTGGGAGCATTGCTACTGCGCGTTGGTGGCGGGCGGCGGGGTGCGGGGCGGCCGCGTGGTGGGCGCGAGCGACGCCAGGGCGGAGCGCCCTCGCGAGCGCCCGCTGTCGCCGGCGGACCTGATCGCCACGGTGCATCAGGCCATCGGCGTGACGAGTGAGCAGGCGCAGACGCTGAACATCGCCCAGCCGGGCGCGGGTGTGATCGAGGAGCTGTTCTGAGGCAAGCATGCCAGACGAGCCGGAGCGGCCCCGCTACGCCTGGGGCATGGACGGGATGGTGATCGGCCTGCTCGCGGGGCTGGGCTGCGCCTTCGTCCTGGGCGGGTTCGTGCGGACGTGGGACGCCGCCGGCTCCGCCCTGGAACGCGCCACCTGGGCCGAGTCGCTGCTGGTGTACGCGGGCGGCCTGGGGGCCGTCGGCTACGCCGCCGGCGCCGTGCGCGGCTGGCGTGTGGTGGCCGGGGCGGCGTTCGGGTGGGCGGTGTTCATGGCGTACGCGGCGGCGCGTCTGCCCGTGGCGACCTGGGACGACCGCCTGTGGTGGCTCGGGAGGTGGTCCAGCTTCGGGCTGATCGGCGGGGCGTTGGTCGGCGGCGCGGCGGGGTTCGTGTTCCTGTTCCTCGACGAGAAGACGGGGCGGTTCCGCTCCGGCGGCGAGGTGAGGCCGTAGTCGGCAAGGGAGCCAATGGTGCCAAGAATGCCAAGGGTGCCAGCGAGGCCCCGGAATGGATGCCGGCACCGCCCTTCCGATGACGATGCCTCCTTTTCCTCGCAAGGGTGCCAATCAAGGGTGCCAAGCGTGCCAACCCGATCGGCAGGACAGCCCCGCACACTTCCGGTCCCGCCCAGTGAAAATCACCAGGGGCGGAGGTGGCCGGATTCGCGTATAATGCCCCTCATGACGATCAACTGGTCCCCCTTCGTCGAGATGGTCCGCCAACACGAGCGCTTCGTGCTGACGACTCACGTCCGCCCCGACGGCGACGCCCTCGGCTCCATCCTCGCCCTCGGCGGCGCCCTCCGCCGCCTCGGCAAGGACGTCAAGCAGACCGTCGCCAGCATGATCCCGCCGCGCTACGACTTCCTCGACCCGGAGAAGCACGTCAAGCGCCTCTCCCCCGAGGACAGCTTCACCGGGCGCGACGCCGTCATCGTCGTCGATACCGGCACCTGGGGCCAGCTCGGCGACTTCGGCGCGGTCATGCGCAGGCTCCCCGCCGCAAAGGCGGTCATCGACCACCACGTCACCCAGGATGACCTCGGGGCGGTGCGATTCGTCGACACCTCGGCGGAGGCGGCGGGCCGGCTGGTGCACGAGGCGATCACGGCGCTGGGCCTGACGCCGACGCCCGCGGAGGCGCACTGCCTGTTCGTCGCCCTGGCGATGGACACCGGCTGGTTCCGTCACCCCAACACCACCCCGGCGACTTACGAGCTGGCCGCCACGCTCACGCGGCACGGGGCCAGGCCGACCTCCGCCTACGACAGGCTGTTCGAGCAGAACACGCTCGCCCGGCTGCTGCTCTCGGGCCTGGTGCTGGGCCGGCTGAAGACGGCCCACGGCGGGCGGACGTGCTACACGACGCTGCTGGCCAGCGACTACGAGACGAGCGGCGCGACGCCCCAGGACAGCGAGGATCTGGTCAACTACACGCGCTCGGTGAAAGGCGCCGAGGTCGGGCTGCTGTTCCTCGAGCAGCCACGCGGCGGGATCAAGGTGAGCTTCCGCGCGAAGGAGCTGGACGTGGCGTCCATCGCCGAGCGGTTCGGCGGGGGCGGCCACCGGCTCGCGGCCGGGGCGACGATCGACGGGACGGTAGACGAGGCCCACGAACGCATCCTGGCGGCAGTGGGGGCCGCTCTGGACGCCAACCCCACCTGACCCCACGTTCGTTCGCCGGAGGCACCTCCCATGTCCGAGCCCGCCACGCCCCCCACCCCCTGGTCCTTGCGCGACCTGCCGCTGTCGGCGAAGGTGACCGTGACCGCGTTCCTCCTCTCCATCGGCATCGGCTACATCTCGGCGCTCGTGAACCTCCACTTCGCCGAGGCCACCCCCGGCCACGCCCTCCCGACCGAGGACGATGTCAAGAGGGCGTACAGCCCTGGCCAGCCGAGGGCCAGCCAGCTCGAGCGCCTGCTCGTGGCCAGCCCGGTCCTGCCGTTCAACGGCGACGGCAGCATGCGCGGGGCATTCACGCGGCACCGGGCGGGGCAGATCCCCACCAAGCTGCTCAAGGCGAAGGCGAAGGCGATGGGGCTGGGGCAGGAGGACCCCAAGGTCGCCTCGGCCATCTGGAAGGATCGGGACGGGGAGCGTCTGGCCGTCATCGCGTGGCTGAAGGCCGGCGCGACGAAGGAGCAATACGAGAGCGGCTTCGCCCTGAAGGGGGCGCTCAAGGACCTCGTCATAGGCCAGGACATGGTCGAGGTCCGGGACGACGTCCGATACGCCCAGATCAACGCGATCCTTCAGCTCCGGTGCGTCCGCTGTCACTCCGTGAACGTCGGCGGCCCCGGCTCGCAGTACCCCCTCGATGAGTACGAGGACCTCGCACCCTACATCAGCCCTGAGAAGTCGAAGGGCAAGTCTCTGGCGAAGCTGGCGCTGACGACCCACGTCCACCTCCTCGGCTTCGCCATGCTCTACGGCCTGACGGGCATCCTGCTCGCGCTGACGCCGTTGCCGGGCTGGATCCGCTTCCCACTCGCGCCACTACCGCTCATCGCCCAGGTGGTGGACATCGCCTTCTGGTGGCTGGCACGCATGGACGAGCCGCACGGGCAAATGTTCGCCGTCTTGATCCGCGTCAGCGGGGCCGTCGTCGCCGCCGGCCTCGTCCTCCAGATCGTCCTCACCCTCTTCTCGATGTTCAAGAACATCTGGAGCTGGCTCGTCCTCTGCGCCCTGTTCGCGGCGGCCAGTTACGGCGCCTATGTCGCCAAGACGTGCATCGTCGATCCGCACCTCGCCTCCGAGCGGGAGGCCATGGCGCCCCTCGATTGATCGCCGTTCCCGTTCAGCCGGGGGTGGGAATGAGACGGGAGTGGGCGTGTGGCGTGGCCGGGGGGTGCGGATTGCATTGCATTGCACCCCCCCAGGCAACCCCCTGCTCCGAAAATTT
>CAZVZK010000148.1:0-25477 GCA_964630925.1 uncultured Alcaligenaceae bacterium | reverse complement strand
CAGGGAGGACATTTCTACCGCTCTAAGACCGGACATTCCTATTGTCGTTCAACACCCTCCAGCGGCTCGCCGATCCACGCCGACGCCCCGGCCATACAATCCCCTCACTTGCCCCTTCGCCTCTCCCACCCTCGCGCCTCCCGGAGGCTCTCCTCATGTGTCCGCGTCCCGCCGGCCCCCTCGCCGCCGCCCTCTTCCTCCTCATCGCCACCATTACGGCCCCCTTCCTGCCGGCCCAGGCCGATGAGAAGATCCCCGGCCTCGTCCTCCTCCTCAAGGGGCACAAGGAGAACGTCTTCGGCGTCGCCTTCTCGCCCGACGGCAAGATGATCGTCACCACCAGCGGCGACCCTTCCGTCAAGGTGTGGGACGCAGCCTCCGGCAAGGAGATCAAGGCGTTCGGCTCCGGGCCGACCACCCACACGCAGATCGTCCTCGCCGCCGCCGTCCACCCCGACGGGGCGTCGTTCGCCACCGCCAGCGCCGACAACACGGTCAAGTTCTGGGACATGCCCACGACCAGGCACCAGATGGCCCTCGGCCAGCCCGCCGACGCCACTGCGGCCGCCGTCAGCCCCGACGGGTCTCGCGTCGCCGCCGGCGGGGCCGACGGCAAGGTCCGCTTCTACAACACCGCCGACGGCAAGCTCCTCGGTGAATTGCCCGGCGCCGCCGGGGCCGTGCGATCCCTGGCGTTCAGTGGCAACGGGCAGACGCTGTCCGCCCTGTCCGCCGACGGCGTCGTCCGCATCTGGAACACCGCCGATAGCAAGCTCCTGTCCCGGTACGCCGCCCACCCCGGCGAGGGCGTCGGCGCCGGGTTCCACCCTACGCAGGCCCTCGCCTACACCGCCGGGGCCGACGGCACGCTCAAATTCTGGACCATGCCGCCCGCCGCGCCCAAGGCGCTGCCCAACGCCGGCATGGCGGTGAAGTCGTTCGCCACCGACGGGACGAACCTCGCGCTCGTGGCCGGCAAGTCGGTGGTCCTCGCGTCGCTCACCGACGCGAGCGCCAAGGGCACCTTCGCCTCGGATGTGGATCTCACCGGCGCGGCCCTCGGCGGCGGCTTCGTGGCCGCGGGGACGCCGGGGCGTGACGTGCTCCTGTGGAAGGCCAAGGAGCCGGCGGCCAAGCCGATGCGTCTGCCGGCCCACGAGGGCGGCGTCTCGGGCGTGGCCATCAGCCCCGCCGGGACGCAGCTCGCCACCTGCGGCAAGGACGGCGTGGTGCGTCTGTGGGCGCTGCCGATCAACCCGACGCGCCAGCTCGCCACGGCGGCGGGCCTCACCTGCGCCGTCCTGCTGCCCGACGGTAAGCGCGTCGCGGCCGCCGGCACCGACAAGGCGGTCCGGCTGTTCAAGATCGAGGGCGGGCAGGAGCGTCAGCTCCTTGGCCATCCGGGGACGGTGCGGGCCATCGCCATCGCCGCGGACGGCAAGACGCCGATCTCGGCGGGCGACGACGGCACCATCCGCGTCTGGAGCGCCAAGGCCGACACGGCGGCGGTGATCGGGGCGCATGAGGGGCCGGTGACCACGCTCATCCCCGTCGGCGAGCGGGTCATCTCGGCGTCGGGCGACGGCAGCGTGAAGCTGTGGCAGCCGGCCGCGGGCACGGGCAAGGAGACGCTCGCGCACGCCGGGGCCGTCCTGGCCGTGGCGGTCAGCCCCGACGGGGCGCGTCTGGCCACCGCCTGCGACGACCGGCAGGTGCGGCTGTGGACGATGGCGACGGGGAAGCTCGAACGCACCTACGCCGGGCCGACGATGTCCGTGGCGTGCGTGGCGTGGTCGCGCGACGGCGGACGCCTGGCGGCGGGGGCCGCCGACGGGTCCGTGTTCGTGTGGGAGTCGGCGTCGATGAAGGAGGTCCGCAAGCTGACGGGCCTGCCGGGGGCGGTGCGGGCCGTCGGCCTGCCGGCGGACGGCAAGGGCGTGATCGCCGGCTTCGCCGACGGCTCGGCGAGGCAGCTCGAGATCGCCACGGGCAAGGAGATGAAGGCGTATGCCGGGCCGAAGTCGGGCGTGACGGCGCTGTTGCTGCCGACGAAGGGCGACGTGGCGTTGATCGGCCACGAGGACGGCACCGTCGCCAGCCACCCGCTGGCCGGCGGGGCGGCGAAGACGTGGAAGGCGGCCGGGCCGGTGACGGCGATGGCCGTCCGGCCCGACGCCAGCGCCGTGGCGGTGGGCGGCGGTAAGGTGGTGCAGATCTTCGCGCTCGACGGCAAGGAGCTTGGGAAGTTCACGACGCCGGCGGGCGTGAAGGGGCTGGCGTACAGCACCGACGGCAAGCGTCTGGCGGTGGCCGGCGACGACGGCAAGGCCCTCGCCTATGACGGCGAGAACCGCCTGATGGAGATCCTGCCGCACGATGGGCCGGTGCATTGCGTGGCGTTCGCGTCCGAGGGGCGGGTGCTGGTCAGCGGCGGGGCGGACAAGACGGCGCGCGTGCGTCCCGTGTCGCTGGTCTGGCAGGCGCGGGCCGGCGGCCCGGTGGCCCAGGCGGTGAACACCACACGCGGCATCTACGCGGCGTGCGGCGACGGCACCGTCCTGACCATCGCCCCCGGTGACGGCAAGGCCGGCCCTCCGCTGAAGGCCCACACGGGCGCGATCAGCGGCCTCTCGGCCACGGCGGACGGGTCGAAATTCGCCACCGTGGGGGCCGACGGGTTCGCCCGCGTGTGGGAGGCCGGCAAGGCGGCGGCCCTCAAGGAGATCAAGCTGCCCGCCGCCGCGGCCGGGGTGGCCCTGTCGCCGAACGCCACGCGCCTGGCGGTGAGCGTGCCGGCTGGTAAGGGGCATCACGTCCACGTCTTCGACGCCGTCAGCGGGTATTCGCTGGTGAAGTTCGGCGAGAGTGAGGTGATGACGGCGGCGGTCCTCGGTTGGCAGGCCGACAACCGCACCCTGATGACGGCGGGCGAGGACGGAAAGGTGCAGCTCATCGACGTGGCCGTGCAGTCGGCCATAGAGGCGCACAAGGGCGGGGTTTCGGCGCTGGCGTACGCGCCGGCGGGGACGACGCTACTGACGGCGGGGGCCGACAAGGCGGTCACGCTGTGGAACCTGACGACGCTGAAGGCCGAGCGGACGTTCGGGCCGCTGGCCGAGGCGGCGGCCGGCATCGCGTGGTCGCGTGACGGGCAGCTCGTGGCGGCGACGGCGGGTAAGAAGGCCCTGCTGTGGACGGCGGCCGACGCCAAGCCGGCGGGCGAGTACGAGGCGGCGGCGGCCCTGTCGGGCTTGGCGTTCAACGGCGACAAGACGCGCCTGTTGACGGCGGGGGCGGACGGGCGGGCGCGGGTGTGGGACCTGGCGGCGAAGCGCGAGGCGATGGCGTTCCTGCACGACGGCCCGGTGAGCGCCGTGGCGTGGCACCCGACGACGCCGACGCAGGCGTACACGGCGGGAGACGACAAGCAGGCGCTGGCCCAGACGGTGCCGCTGGCGCGCATCGTGCCCGTGGGGGCGGCGGCGCGGTCGCTGGCGGTGTCGGCGACAGGGGCGTTCGTGTGCGTGGCCGGGGCCGACGGCAAGGTCCGCCGCTTCAACGGCACGGCCGGCGGGCTGGAGAAGGAGTACCCGTGCGGGGACAAGGCGGTGATCGCGGCGGCGATCAGCAAGAGCGAGGCGTTCGTGGCGGCGGCGGGGTCGGACAACCGGCTGCGGCTGTTCACGAGCGGCGAGGGCAAGGAGATCGCGGCGCTGCCTCTGCTGGCAGCGCCGCGTGCCATCGCCTACAGCCCGGACAACCGGGCGGTGCTGGCGGCGCTGTCCAACGGCATGATCGCCGCCGTCGACGTGCAGTACACGCCGGGCATGGAGAAGCCGGAGGGCTTCGGGAAGGTGGCCCAGTCGTTCACGCACGGCACCGACGCGGTGAGTGTCGCCTTCACCAAGGAGGGCGGGGCGTTCTGGAGCGCGGGCGCGGACAAGACGGTGAAGGGGTGGAAGCTGGCGGCGGACGCGCCGACGAAGTCGCTGCCGCACCCGAACAGCGTCAACGCCCTGGCGTTCGACCGCGAGGGCAAGGTGCTGCTGACGGGCTGCGGCGACGGCAAGCTGCGGACGTTCGACGTGGCCAAGGGGGCTTTGCTCAAGCAGATCGACGCCCACGCGGCGGTGATGATGGTGCCTCAGGGCATCTACGGCGTGGCGATCAGCCCGGACGGCAAGACGGGCGTGTCGGGCAGCGCCGACGGGTCGGCGAAGGTGTTCGACCTTGTGGGGGCCAAGCTGCTGAAGGAGTTCAAGGCGTTCAAGGAGAAGGAGGCCCCGGACGGGCATTCGGACTCGGTGCTGGCGGTCTGCCTCAGCCCGGACGGGAAGATGGTGGCGTCGGGCGGGATGGACCAGACGATCAAGGTGTGGAACGTGGCCGACGGCAAGCTGGTGCGGCAGATGGCGAATCCGGCGTTCAAGGGGGTGTCGCACCCCGGCTGGGTGTACGCCTTGAAGTGGACCTCGGACGGCAAGCACATCGTGGCGGCGGGGGCGGCGCCGAAGCTCCGCGGCTACCTGAGCGTGTGGGAGGCGGGGACGGGCAAGCTGGTCTCGGGGCAGGAGATCAACGCGGGCACGATCTTCGCGCTGAACCTGTCGCCGGACGAGAAGACGGCGGCCATCGGCACCGGCGGGAGCATCCGGCCGGAGTCGGACGTGCATCAGGGGATCATCCTGAAGCTGCCGGGGCGGTGACCTCAGATCAGAGGTTGCGGTGATGGACACGCGACGGCCCAAGCCGGAGCCATCAACCATTCAGGTGATCACCAGAATCCTCGGCGCCTTGATCCTGGCTGGGCTGCTGCTGGGTGGGTGTTTCGCTTTGCCGCTCGTGGCCTCGGCCGTCATCAGCCCTTGGCTCGGGGTGCTGCTGGCCATTGGGGCGTTCTGAGGCGGTCGATGGCGACGGCGAACAGTGCCAATACCAGTCTGAACGGGCTGTCGCGCAGCAGGCCCCCCGATGACCGTCGCCGGCCAGGCCAATGGGCCGATTGTTTCACGGGACATCCAGCGAACAAGTAGCCGCTCGCGTTACTCAACCGGCGGCACCCCCAGGGCCAGCACCCACCACGGCGTCTTGCCGACACCGGCCGTCTTCAGCCTCTTCAACCGGCCCGTCTTGCCGTCGATGCCGTAGGTGGCCAGCTTCCCCGAGGACTCGCCCGCCGCGAACAGGAACCGCCCCGACGGGTCGATGTCGAACGAGCGCGGCGTCTTCTCCGTCGCCTCCTGCCCGATGGCAGTGATCTTCCCCTCGCCGTCGAGGGCGAAGCAGGCGATGCTGTCGTGCCCGCGGTTGGAGACGTACAGGGACCTCCCCGTCGGGTGGATGCGGATCTCGGCACAGGCGTTGCTGCCCCGAAATTCCTTCGGCAGCGTGGAGACGGTCTCGAGCGGCTTGAGGGTGCCGCCCTTCGCGTCGAGGGCGTAGGCGGTCACGCTGCCGCCCTGCTCGTTGGCCACGTAGGCGATCGGCATGGCCGGGTGGAACACGAGGTGCCGCGGCCCCGTGCCCTTCGGCGTCGCAAGCCTGGCCGCCTTGTTGGCCGCCAGCCGGCCCTTGCCCGCGTCGAAGGTGAATTGGAAGATCGCGTCCGGCCCGGTGTGCGGCACGAAGGCGAATCGGCCCGACGGGTCGAGGACGATGGCGTGCGCCTTCTCCGCCGTCGGGATCGTCTGCAGCGCCTTCGCCCCGATTTTGCCGTCCGCGCCGATGGCGTGGACCGTCACCTTCGCATCGACGTAGTACGCCGCCATGAGGTATCGCCCCGCCGCGTCGGTGCTGATGTGGGCCGGGTCGGGGCCGGCGGGGACCGTGCCCAGGTGCGTCAGGAGCCCCGTGGCCGGGTCGATGCGGAAGGAGGCCAACTTGCCCTCGGCCCGCAGTGCCGCGAACAGGAAACGCCGGCGGGGATCGGCGACCAGGGCGCCCGGCTCACCGTCGATCTTCGCGTCGCCCTTGTGGGTGAGGCCGCCCGTCGCCCCGTCCATCCGGTAGACGGCGATCCTCTTCTCGCCGGCCACCGAAACGTAGACGAAGGCGTCGGCCTTCTTCGCCTCGGCGGCGTCCACGCCCACCGCGGACACGTCCGCGAGGAGCAGGAGGGCCAGGTATCGCATGATCACTCCTTTGGGGGGCGGGCCGCCGCGGCGACGTGTTCCGCCGCGGCCTCGCGCGGGTGGCGTTTCGCCCCGCGCCGGGGCAAGGACGTCAGCACCACGCAGATGGTTTCGCTCGCGGGGTCGGCCCAGCACAGCGTGCCCGTCGAGCCGGTGTGGCCGAAGGTCCGCTCGGAACAGCCGGGGCTGCCGGACTCCTTGCCGACGCCGAACCCCAGCCCGCGCGGCGTGAATCCCTTCGGGTTGTGGTTGCGGGTCATCAGCCGCGCCGTCTCCGGCTTGAGGGCCTTGCCGCGCGCCCCCATCATCTCGCCCAGGAACCGGGCGATGTCCGGCGCCGAGGCGTGCGTGCCGCCCCACGGCGCGCCCAGCTTCCGCCAGTACGGGCTGTTCCAGTCCCACCCCTTCGCCTTCGGGTCGCCGCCCCCCGCCTCGGGCGCGGCCCCTTCCATTTGGCACGGCACCATGTCTTCCAGCTTGAACCGCCCCAGCCCCTGTGCCGAGTGCTTCATCCCCAGTGGCCGGAAGACCGTGTCATCGACCAGCTTCAGGATGTCCGTCCCGCCGACAGCCTCCGCGATACGGGCCGCGAGAAGGATGCCCATGCTCGAATACTGGTACCGCGTGCCGGGGGCGAAGGCGAGGGCGGCGCGGACGGCCTGATCGGCGAAATCCGAGAGCGGCGCGTGCTTCCTGCGCAGCTCGTCGTTCTTCGCGAGCTGGTCGGGCAGGCCGGAGACGTGCGTGAGCAGGTGGCGGACCGTCACCTTGTCACGCCCATCGCCCTTGAACGCCGGCAGGAACTTCTTCACTGGGTCGTCGAGCCCTAACTTCCCCTGGTCGTACAGGGCCATCACGGCGGCCACGTTGATCGGCTTGGAGACGGAGCCGAGCAGGAACATCGCGTCGCCGGAGGCGGCCTTGCCGAAATGGCGTGTGAACGCCTCGCCCTTCTGCACCACGTGCAGGACGGCGGCGGCCACCTGCTTCGCCGCCACGGCCCGCTCGAGGACACCGGCCGCCTCGTCCCACCGCTTCCCACGCAGGGCCGCGTACAAGGCCGGGGCCGCCGTGCAGCCCAGGGCCGCCCCAAGAAACGTGCGTCGCTTCATCGCATCGGCTCCTCAGCGCAGGCCTCCGCGCCGGTTCGGCGGCGTTGAGCGATGTGGGACGCCATTGAACCGCCCGTGGGCTTGTTGTACGATGCCGCCGACAGGAGGGAACGCCATGGCCCGCGCGAAGAGCGTCGAGCACGACACGATCCACTACCCCGACTCGGACGGCAAGCCCTTGGCCGACAACGACATCCAGCGTGGTTACATGGTCTCCATCCACGGCAACCTGGCGGACATGTACGGCGACGAGGACGAGGTGTGCGTCCACCTCGACATGCTGTGGTATCCGAAGAAGGGCCACCCGGAGATCTGCGTCGCCCCGGACGTGTTCGTGGCGTTCGGCAGGCCGCGCGGCCACCGCGGCTCGTACAAGCAGTGGGACGAGGGCGGTCACCCGCCCGACGTGGTCTTCGAGGTCCTCTCCCCCCACAACACGAAGCGGGAGATGGAGGCGAAGCTGGAGTTCTACCAGACCTACAAGGTGAAGGAATACTACCTGATCGACCCCTACAAGATGACGGTCTCTGGCTGGCTCCGAAAGCGTGGCAAGCTGACCCCCGTGCCGGCGATGGACGGCTTCGTCAGCCCCCTGCTGAAGATCCGGTTCGACATGTCGAAGGGCGAGGTCGCCATCTACCGCTCCAACGGGGAGATATTCCGGTCGTTCGAGGAGGAGCTGAGGCGCTCGCAGATCGCCCGCGAGGACGCCGCCGCCGCCAAGGAGCGTGCCGAAGAAGCGGCCGCCGAGGCCGAGAAAGCGATAGCCAGGGCCGAACGCCTCGCCGCGAAGCTCCGGGAGCTGGGCGTCGATCCCGAGGCCGCCTGATTCAGAACTGCCGCAGGAAGCGCAGGTCGTTCGCCCAGAACTGGCGGATGTCGTCGATGGCGTGTCGGAGCATCGTGATCCGCTCCGGCCCCATGCCGAACGCGAACCCGCTGAACCTCGCCGGGTCGTAGCCGCCATTCCGCAGCACTGCCGGATGCACCATCCCCGCGCCCATGATCTCCAGCCAGCCGGTCCCCTTCGTCAGGCGGTCCGCGTTGGGGTCGTCCTTCGGCCAGTCGATGTCCACCTCGATGGACGGCTCGGTGAACGGGAAGTAGCTCGACCGGATGCGCACCTGGCGCTCCTCGCCGAACAGCCGGCGGGCGAACGCGATCACCGTCCCCTTCAGGTCGGCCATCGTGATCCCCTCGCCGACCGCGAGGCCCTCCACCTGGTGGAACATGATCTCGCTGCGGGCCGTGATCTGCTCGAAGCGGTAGCACATGCCCGGCAGGATCACGCGGATCGGGCCGGGGCACAGCTCGCGCATGACGTGGATCTGCCCCGGCGACGTGTGCGTCCGCAGCAGCACCCCCGGCGTCGTCGTGTGGAACGTGTCCCACATGTCGCGCGCGGGGTGATGCTCCGGCATGTTCAGCAGGCCGAAGTTCGTCTCGTCGTCCTCCACGTCGCGGCTGCGGTATACCTGGAAGCCCATGTCCGCGAAGATCGACTGGATGAGCCGCAGGGTGCGCGTCGAGGGGTGCAGCCGGCCACGCGGCACGGGCCGGCCCGGCAGCGTCACGTCGAGCTTCTCCGTCGCCAGCGAGTGCTCCAGGGCGCGTTCCTGCGCCGCCGCCAGGGCCGCGTCGTAGGCCCTCGTCAGCGTGTCCTTGAGGTGGTTGGCCTGCTGGCCGTAGGCACGTTTGTCGCCCTGGAACGCGCCGACGCCCTTCATGGCGGCGGGCACGAGGCCGGACTTGCCGAAGTAGGTGGTGTTCCAGGCGCGGAGGGCGGCCTCGTCGGCGCAGGCGGCCAATTCGGTGAGGGCGCGGGATTCGAGGTCGGCCAGCTCTGTCATGATGCGCCTGATGGTTGGGGGAGGGGCGTGGGAACGCATCAAGGGGGATGAGGGGCGTTCCCGCCTTCATCCCCCTGCATCCACATCCATCAGAGGCCCGGGAGGCCGGGCCGGTTCGCCCCGTCAGTTGTTCAGGCCGGCGGGCAGGTGCGAGCGGGCCAGCTCGACCAGCTTGGTGAACGTGTCGGGGTCCTGGATCGCCAGGTTCGACAGGCTCTTGCGGTTGAGGACGATCTGCGCCCTCTGCAGCCCGCTGATGAACTGGCTGTAGCGCATGCCGCGCGCCCGGCAGGCGGCGTTGATGCGCACGATCCACAGCCGGCGGAACATGCGCTTGCGGGCGCGGCGGTCGCGGTAGGCGTACACGCGGGCGCGCAGCAGCGTGACCTTCGCCTGGCGATACAGGTGGTGGCGGCCCGCGCGGAAGCCCTTGGTCAACTTGCGGAGGCGGGCGCGTTTCCGCAGCACCGTCTTGCCGCTCCTGGCTCTGGTCATCGCTGTCTTTCCCGGTGTCTAGAGGCCCGCTCGGCTCACTTGTTGTTCATGTGCTTGACGTACTTCGTCGCGATCTTGCCCGGATCGACGTGCGTCCCGCGCAGCTGGCGTTTGCGGGCGGTGGGCTTGCCGCTGTTGAGGTGGCGCTTGCCCGCACTGGCCCGCTTCAGCTTGCCCGAGGCGGTCACGCGGAACCGCTTCCGCGACGCCTTGTGGCTCTTCATCTTGGGCATGGCCCCGCTCTCTCTTTCCGTCTGGTCCCAAAATCAAGGCCCCCGGCAGGTGCAATCGTGCCGGGGCCGCCCAAGGTGGGAGAGGTGAATTGTAGCGAAGATTCGCACCGTGGGAAGGGGTCTTCCGCCGATTCATCCGCCCCTCCGGCACGGCAGGTCCTCCACCGCCTTGCACCCCGCCGGCAGCTCCGCCTCCTCCGGCAGCAGCGACGGTATCCCCTCGCGTACCGGGAACCGCACCCGGCAGCACTGGCACACCAGCGCGTCCCCCGCGTCCTCCAGCCCCGCCCGTGACGGGGCCAGCGGGCAACGCAGACGCGCCAACAGCTCCGGACTGACCGCCATCAGGCCCCCTCCTACGGACGGAACAGAGTCAGCTCATCAGCTCGCGGATCGGCTCGCCGCCGTGGTTGATCGACACCGGACGCCCCGTCCGGTCCGGCAGCATCAGGTCGTGGTCGATGCCCAGCGTCCGGTACACCGTCGCGCACAGGTCCGCCGGCTTCACCGCCCGGTCCTTCACGTAGGCCGCCTGCCCGTCCGACGCCCCCACCACCGTCCCGCCCTTCACCCCCGCCCCGGCCAGGAGCGTCGAATAGCAGTGCGTCCAGTGGTCACGGCCGGCGGCGGCGTTGACCTTCGGCGTGCGGCCCATCTCGCTCATCAGGACGATCAGCGTCTCGTCGAGCAGGCCGCGTGCGTCGAGGTCGGCCATCAACGCCGAGAGGGCGCGGTCGAGCTGCGGCAGGAGCCAATTCTTCAGCAGCTCGAAGTTGCCCTGGTGCGTGTCCCAGGCGTCGTAGTCGATCTTGAAGCGGTCCCAAAACAGGTCCCACGAGGCGTTGACGAACCGCACCCCCGCCTCGACCAATCGCCGGGCGATGAGGACCGTCGAGCCGAACAGCGTCCGTCCGTAGGCGTCGCGCACGGCCACCGGCTCCTTCTCCACGTCGAACGCCGCCCGCACGGAGGACGACGTGAGGAGCTGGAACGCCCGCTCCTGCTGCCGCCCGTAGAGGCCCGATGCCATGGCTCTCTCGACGCCGGGCGTCTTGTACTCGAGCTGCTCCAACAGGCGCCGGCGCCCGTCGAGGCGGCCGAGGGTGAGGCCGGCCTCCAGGCCCGCCTCGGGCAGGAACGGCTTGCCGCGCACGAGCTGGGCCTGGCGCGGCAGGCACGCCTTGCCTGGGTCGAGGTACGGCTTGCAGTCGGTGTACAGCGCCTCGTAGGCCTTGCCGAGCCAGCCGGAGTACGGCCCCGGCCGGCGGATCGCCTGCCCGTAGCCGAGGTAGCACGGCATGTAGACGTAGTCCGGCAGGTCGCGTTTCTTCCCCGACTTCTGCCGCAGGTACTCGCATACGCTGCCCATGCTCGGCGGGTAGTTGTCGTTCGTGGAGACGATGTCTGGCAGGGCCTGCTCGCTGCCGGTGTACGCCGGCAGCGGGTTGTGGCACCCGGCCTTGTGCGTCATCGACCGCACGATGGCCGCCCTGTGCATCCACTTCGCCAGCCGGGGGAGGTGCTCGCAGATCGAGACGCCGCGTGCGCTGGTGGCGATGGGCCTGAACTCGCTCTTGATGCCCGTGGGTGCGTCGGGCTTGAGGTCGAGCATGTCCTGGGTGGCCGCCCCGCCGAGGAGGTAGATGACGACGACGTGCTTGGCCCTGGCGGGCAGGGCGGAGGGGGACGCCTCGGCCCCCCACAGGCCGGGGAGGGTGAGGCCCCCGAGGCCGGCGAGGGTGCCGGCCCGGAGGATCTCGCGGCGCGACAGGTCGCGGCGCCGGCTGCCGAGAACGGAGAGCATGGCCCGGCCTCCTGGGAGTGTGGGTTACATCCTACCCGGTGGCCGGGACGGACGCCAGGGGCCAGCCGAATGGGTGTCGCAGGCAGCCCACCGTGCCGATGCGGACATTGCCCGATACTCGGGCGACGCCCGCACGCCTTCAACGCCGGCACGTGCCGTTGGCCGCCACGCCCAGAATCCGTTTGCTATCGGCCGCCGTCTCTCATGCGTGTCCATCGTCGCCTCTTCCATCATCGCCATCCGCCGACAATCGGCGTCATCCGGCGCCGCTCCGGACGATCACCGATACAAGAGTGACGGGACGCCGCATCGTCGCTCATCGTCCTGCTCGCCATGTCCAACCCGCCCCTCCGCCGGGATCCGCGCCGTCGATTGATTGGAGCCGTGCCCCGTCACGCCGCAGCGTACCACGCCGTTGACCGAGCTCGATGGCGACTTCGGGCGACGATGGGTGCCGTCGCCCCGATTCCGCGATAATCCCCCATCGACGCCGGACGGCGCGAGCTGAGGCGAGCGGCGCGGCGTCAGCCCGCCGGTGTCGCACGGCGGGCGACAAACCGATTACGGGCGGCTTCGCGGGAACGGTCTTCACACCCCCCACCCCGAATCCCCTCCGCCCTCTCATCGCCGCCCCATACACTCATCCCGGATGTCCCACCCCTCCGGTCTATCATCGCCGGCCACGCCCGCGCCGCGCGGCTGGGCGTTCTCCGCCTGGTGCGTCGCCGCCGCCTTCGGCGCCTACTTCTGCATGTACGCCTTCCGCAAGCCCTTCACCGCCGGCGCCTTTCCCGAGCCTCTCGTCTGGGGCATCAAGTTCAAGGACTTCCTCGTCATCGCCCAGACCCTCGGCTACGCCCTCGCCAAGGTTCTCGGCGTCAAAGTCGTCGCCGAGACGGAGCCACGCCACCGCGTCGCCCGCCTCCTCGCCCTCATCGCCGCCGCCGAGGCCGCACTCCTCCTCTTCGCCGCCACCCCCGCCCCCTACAGCGCCCTCTGGATGTTCGTCAACGGCGTCTGTCTCGGCATGGTCTTCGGCCTCGTCCTCGGCTTCCTCGAAGGCCGCGAACACACGGAGGCCCTCGCCGCCGGCTTCTGCACCTCCTTCATCGTCGCCGACGGCGTCACCCGCTCCGTCGGCGCCGCCCTCAACGCCCGCGTCCCCGAGGCCTGGATGCCGGCGGCGGCCGGCGGCCTCTTCGCCGCGCCTCTGCTCCTCTTCGCCTGGATGCTCTCGCGCATCCCGCCGCCCTCGGACCACGATGTCGCCGCCCGCAGCGAGAGGACGCCCATGGACGCCGATCAGCGCTGGGCCTACTTCCGCCAGCACGCCCTCGGCCTGTCGTTGCTCCTCCTCGTCTACCTGCTCATCACCGTCCTGCGCGGCGTGCGTGGAGACTTCTCGCGGGAGATCTGGGCCGGCCTGACCGGCGAGAAGACGGCCCCGGAGGTCTATGCCTGGACCGAGACGCTCGTCGCCGCCGGCGTGCTCCTCCTCAACGGCTCCACCGTCTTCATCCGCGACAACCGCACCGCCTTCTTCACCGGCCTGTCCCTCGCCGCCGCCGGCGCCCTCCTCATGATCGCCGCCCTCCTCGGCCTCCGCGCCGGCCTGCCCACGTTCGCCTTCATGGTCCTGCACGGCCTGGGGCTGTATCTCCCCTACATCGCCGTCCACGTCACCATCTTCGAGCGCCTCATCGCCATGACGCGCGGCCGCGCCAACGTGGGATACCTCATGTACCTCGCCGACGCCGTCGGCTACATCGGCCTCGTTGCCGTCCTGCTCGCCCGCAACCTCCTCGCGCCCGCCGAGGGCTTCAGCGACTTCTTCCTCTGGCTGAGCTGGCTCATCGCCCTCGCCAGCCTGATCCTCCTCGTCCCGTGCTGGCGGGCCTTCGCCGCCCTCCGCCCCGATGGGAGGCCCTGATGCGCCGCGCCGCCGTCTTCACCGCTCCCGGCGCCCCCCTCGCCCTGGAACACCACCCGACCCCGACGCCCCGCGGCGCCGAGATCCTCGTCCGCGTCACCTGCTGCACCCTGTGTCGCAGCGACCTCTCCACCCACGCCGGACGCCGCTCCGAGCCGACGCCCTGCGTCCTCGGCCACGAGATCGTCGGACGCATCGAGGCGTTCGGCCCCGACGCGGCTCATCACGACTCCGCCGGGATGTCCGCGTCCGTCGGGGGCCGCATCACATGGGCCATCGCCGCGAGCTGCGGGGCCTGCTTCTTCTGCGCCGACGGCATCCCCCAGAAGTGCGAACGCCTGCACAAGTACGGCCATCACCGCCTCGACCCGGCGCGGCCCCTGGGCGGCGGCCTCGCCGACTTCGTCGTCCTCGTCCCCGGCACGCACTGGCTCCACGTCCCCGCCGGCATCCCCGACGCCGTCGCCGCCCAGGCCAACTGCGCCACGGCCACCGTCGCCGGCCTGCTCCGCCACGCCGGCGGCCTGGCGGGCCGCTCCGTCCTCATCCTCGGCGCCGGCGTCCTGGGCGTCACCGCCTGCGCGATGGCCCGTGCCGCCGGCGCGGCGTCCGTCATCGCCTGCGACCCGTCGCCCGAGAGCCGCGCGCGGGCCGTCCGCTTCGGGGCCACGGACGCCGTGCCTCCCGACGCCCTCGCCCCCGCCGGGCGCGGCTTCGACGTGGTCATCGAATTGGCCGGGGCCGCGTCCAGCGTCTCGTCTGCATTCGCGTTGGCCCGCATCGGCGGCACGGTGCTCCTCGCCGGCACCGTCGCCCCCGTCGGCACCGTGCCCTTCGACCCCGAGGCAGCGGTGCGGCGGATGCTGACGATCCGCGGCATCCACAACTACGCCCCACGCGACCTGGCGGCGGCGCTGGCGTTCCTCGACGGCCCCGGCCGCGCCCTGCCGTTCGCTGAGCTGGTGTCGGGTGAATACACTCTGGAGCAGGCGGAGGAGGCGTTCGCCGCCGCCCACGCCCGCCCCGGCGTGCGCGTCGCCGTCAGGCCATGAGGTGCTGCTGAATGCCCGACGTCGTCGGCCACATCCTGACGCTCTTCCGCGACAAGGGGCAGGGGGCCTACTTCGGCGAGGCCGTCACCGAGACGGAACACGCCCTCCAGTGCGCCCACCTCGCCGAGCGGTCCGGCGCTCCATCACACCTCATCGCCGCCGCCCTCCTCCACGACGTGGGCCATCTGCTGCACGGCCTGGGCGAGGACGCCGCCGAGCGCGGCATCGACGGCCGACACGAGGAGGGCGGCGCCGCCTTCCTGTCGCGCCACTTCGGCGCCGCCGTCGTCGATCCGGTGCGTCTGCACGTCGCCGCGAAGCGTTACCTCTGCGCCGCCGAGCCGGCCTACCTCGCCGCGCTGTCGGAGGCGTCACGGCGGAGTCTGGCGTTGCAAGGCGGGCCGATGACGGGGGGTGAGGCGCGGCGTTTCGAGGCGGAGCCGGGCTGGCGCGACGCCATCGCCGTCCGCCGCTGGGACGACGCCGCCAAGGTGCCCGGCCTCGACGTGCCGGGCCTGGATCATTACCGGCCTCACCTTCAAGCGGCCCTGGAGCGCGAATGATGTACGACGTGGCCGTCGTCGGCGCCGGCGTCCTCGGTCTGGCCCACGCCTACCACCTGGCCCGGCGCGGCCTGCGCGTCGTCGTCTTCGAGCGCCACCCGCGGGCCCAGGGCGCCTCCGTCCGCAACTTCGGCATGATCTGGCCCATCGGCCAGCCGGCCGGGCCGCGGCACGACCTCGCCCGCCGCAGCCGTGAGATCTGGCTCGACGTCCTGCGGGCGAGCGGCATCTGGCACCGCGAGTGCGGCTCGCTCCACGTCGCCCATCACGAGGACGAGGCGCAGGTGCTGCGCGAGTTCGCGGGACAGGGCGCCCACCCGTGCGAGGTGTGGGCCCCGGCCCAGGTCGCCGCCCGCTTCCCCGAGGTGAGGCAAGAAGGCCTCCGCGCCGCCCTCTGGAGCGAGGCCGAGCTGGGCGTCGATCCCCGCCAGGTCATCGCCCGCCTGCCCCACTGGCTGTCTTCGACCCACGGCGTGACCTTCTCCTTCGGCACCACCGTGACACGCTACGAGGGCGGGGCCGCCCACACGACGGGCGGGGTAATCAAGGCCTCGCGGCTCGTCGTCTGCACCGGCGCCGACTTCCGCGACCTCTACCCGCAGGCGTTCGCCCAGGCCGGCCTCATCCCCTGCAAGTTGCAGATGATGCGCTCGCAGCCCTACGGGGATCGCTTCCGCCTGGGGGCCCACCTTGCCGCCGGGCTGACGCTGGGCCACTACACGTCCTTCGCCTCCTGCCCCACGCTGCCCGCCCTCAAGCGGCGATTTGACGCGGAGATGCCCGAGTACTGCCGCCTGGGCATCCACGTCCTGGTGTCGCAGACCGAGGCCGGCGAGCTGATCCTCGGCGACTCGCACGAGTACGGGGACGCCATCGAGCCGTTCGACAAGACGCACGTCGACGACCTCATCCTCGCGTATCTGTCCACATTCCTGGACGTGCCGGACCTGCGCATCGCCGAGCGCTGGCACGGCATCTACGTCAAACACCCAACGGAGGCGTACGTCATGGCGAGGCCGGAGGCGCGCGTCATGGCCGTGACGGGTGTCGGCGGCGCGGGGATGACGCTGTCCTTCGGGCTGGCGGAGAAGTTGGTCAACGAAATGATGGGGGAGGCATGATGATCGAGCTGGCCGTCTTCGACATGGCGGGCACGACGGTGTACGACGGCGACGCCGTCAATTCGGCGTTCCGCGTGGCGATGGCCGGCGCCGGCATCACCGCCGACCCGGCGTTCGTGGCCACGGTGATGGGCCTGCCCAAGCCGGAGGCCATCGGTATCCTGCTGAAGAAGGCGGGCCGTGGCGAGGCCGAGGTGGCCGCCATCCATGATGACTTCGTCCGCCGCATGCGCGAGTATTACGCCAACGACACGTCGGTGCGCGAGATCCCCGGCGCCGAGGCCGCGTTCGAGGAGCTGCGCCGCGCCGGCGTGAAGGTCGCGCTGAACACCGGCTTCAGCCGTGCGATCACCGACGTGCTGCTCGAACGCCTGGGCTGGGCCGTCCCCGGCGTGATCGACGCCGTCATCACGAGCGACGAGGTGCCACACGGGAGGCCGCACCCGGACATGATCCGGGCCCTGATGGCGAAGCTGGGCGTGACGGACGCGCGGCGCGTGGCGAAGGTCGGCGACACCCGAGCTGACCTGGAGGAGGGCACGAACGCCGGCTGTGGGCTGGTGGTCGGCGTGACGAGCGGCGCGTTCACGCGCGAGCAGCTCCTCCCCCACCCGCACACGCACATCGTGGGGTCGGTGACGGAGGTCCCGGCTCTGGTGCTGGGGGTGACATGATCCGCCTCGCCGGCGTCGCTATCCGTTCTCCAATATGAGAATCCGAAGAAGTCCCCTCTGGACACGCCCGAGCTGGCGCGTTAGGCTTGGCGAATAGGTGCGCGGATACTCCGTACACCCACCTGCCGGGCGGGCCACCTTCCTGACGGCCTGCCCGCCTCCTCCTCGGGGGGCTCCGGGGAGCGACACTCTCAGTATGGGGGGCTTTTCCATGATCACGCTCTGGGGCAACCAGCAGCCGTTCTGCGACGGCGTCTCGCGCCGCAACTTCCTGCAGATCGGCGCCTTCGGCGCCGGCCTGACGCTCGCCGGCCTGTTGCAGGCCCGCGAGAGGTCGGCCACGTCCAACAAGGCCGCCATCATGATCTACCTGCCGGGCGGCCCGTCGCACATGGACATGTACGACCTCAAGCCCGACGCGCCCAAGGAGTACAAGGGCGAGTTCAACCCCATCGCCACCAACGTCCCCGGCTGCAACATCTGCGAGCACTTCCCCCTCCAGGCCAAGATGTGGGACAAGCTCGCCGCCATCCGCTCCATCGTCTCCGTGGACGAGCACTCCGACTCCCTCGTCACCACCGGCTACAGCGAGAACAACAACCGCGTCGCCAACCACCCCAGCTTCGGCGCGGTGGTCAGCAAGCTGCGCGGCGGCGAGGCCGGCGACATCCCGCCGTTCGTCTCCCTCCGCGGCATGTCGCGCGGCACCGAGCCCGGCTACCTGGGCATCGCCCACCGCCCCTTCACGCCCGAGGGCCCCGGCATCCGTAACCTCAAGCTCGCCGGCGGCGTGGACGAGACCCGCATGGATGACCGCAAGGCCCTCATCTCCGCGTTCGACGGCATGCGCCGCGACGTGGACGCCAGCGGCACCATGAAGGGCATGGACACCTTCACCACCCGCGCCTTCGACATGGTCGCCAGCGGCGCCGTCCGCAAGGCCCTCGACCTCACCCGCGAGGAGCCCCGCTCCCGCGACCGCTACAAGGGCATCGAGCAGTTCCTCCGCGCCCGCCGCCTCGTCGAGGCCGGCGTCGGCTGCGTCACCCTGTCCATCGGCGGCTGGGACACCCACGGCGCCAACTTCCGCACCCTGAAGCGCCAGCTGCCGCAGGTGGACCGCGGCGTCAGCGCCCTCATCCAGGACCTGCACGACCGCGGCATGGACAAGGACGTCGTCACCGTCATGTGGGGCGAGTTCGGCCGCACCCCGCGCATCAACAACAGCGACGGCGGCGGCCGCGACCACTGGTCCCCCGTCATGTCCGCCATGATCGCCGGCGGCGGCCTCAAGATGGGCCAGATGATCGGCTCCAGCTCGGCCCGCGGCGAGTACCCCAAGGACCGCAAGGTCACCGTCCCGCAGGTGCTGTCCACCATCTACCGCGCCATGGGCATCGACCCGGCCAGGACGTTCAACAACGGCTCCGGCCGCCCGATGCACATCCTCGACGACCGCGAGCCCGTCAAGGAGCTCATCTGACCTGACCCGCATCGGTGAAGCAACAGACGGCCCCCGGATGCCCAAGCATCCGGGGGCCGTCCGTGCGAGTGGGAGGCTGACATGATGAAGGAAGTGCGTGGTGTGGTCCGTGGCGGCGTGATCGTCCCCGACGAGCCGCTACCTGAGGGGTATCTCGTCTTCTGCATCGCCGGCCCGCCGCACTTCACCCCCGAGGAGCAGGGGGAGTTCGACGCCTTGAGCCGAGCGAGCGCGGAAGCACTCCTGGCCTTCGAGGAGTCCCTCGCCAAGGAGCCCGTCGATGCTCCGCGGTGAGGTTTGGAGGGCTGATCTCAGGACCAGGGCCGGTCATTCTCAGGGGGGTATCCGGCCCGTCGTGCTGATACAGAATGACGCGGCCACGGGATGGATCCCGACCGTCCTCGTCATCCCGTTCACCAGCCAGCTCGCCGCTCGCCGATTCCCCGGCACCCTCGTCGTCCAGCCAGATGCTACGAACGGTCTGACCACGCCCTCCGTCGCCCTGACCTTCCAAACAACGGTCCTCGACAAGAGCGATCTCCTTAAGCGCCTCGGCGTCCTCGACGACGTCACCCTGGCGCAGATCGTCGCGCTGCTCCACGCCCTCACGTCCTGATCACCGCTCTTCGTACTTCAGGTGCAGGTACAGCAGCACGTTCGCCACGCTGTAGTACGCCAGCACCAGGGCCACGCACGCGGCCCACGCCAGGGGCGGCCCCGCCGCCGACTGCCCCACTAGCCATCCGAGGGGCAGCGACGCCAGGCCGGCCATGCTCAACGCCAGCCACTGCGACACGAAGAACCGCCAGCGGATCGGCCCGACCAGCTTCTTCCACAGCCCGATCCCCTCGCCGAACGAGCACTCCTCGACGACCCAGATCGCCGCGAGCGGTCCGAGGAACACCACCAGCGGCCACGCCAGGCACTCGATGACGCCCGCCGCGAAGGTCACCCCGCCAACGGCCCACACACCCCATTCGGCGGGGACGACGCCGGGCAGATGCCGCAGGCCCCACGACATCGCGCCGAGCGCGGCGAGGGCGACGCCCCAGGAGAAGAGTAGTTTCGCCAGCAGGCCGGTGAATCCGGGCCACCCGTCGCGGATGCGCGAGGGGCGCATGCGCGACACTTCGGTGAACGTCATCCGCGTCAACAGCGCCATCAGCCCCAACCCGATCACCGCCGCCCCGGCCACACAGCCCAACGTCACCCAGAGGTTGTTCGCCAGGAGCATCGCCGTCGCCAGGCCCCCGCCGACGAGGGCGACGGAGGCGGCGGCGGCGATCTTGCGGGGGGTGAGGGTGTTGTCGAGGGCGGCGTGCAGCTCCTCCAGGAGCCCGCGCACGCCCGGCTGGCGCAGCTGCGCCGCGTCCATGCGCGACGCCACCGTGGGAGTCGCCCTGCCCGGCTGCTCGAGCGAGATTTCGTTCCAAGAGCCCGTGCCCGCCGGCGCCCCGTTCTTGTCGGTGAACTCCGGGTGCGTCTCCAGGGGACGCCACTCGTCGCCGGAGCCGCGGCGGATCTCGGCCCCGGCGGGCAGTCGCCCCGCCGCATGGTGATTCCGGACGGCCCGGGCGGCGGCACGGAGGATGCGGCCGTCGGGCAGACGCAGGTGCCAGATGTCGGTCGTTTCGCGCATTGGTCGGCCTCGGGTCGTTTGCCCACGGCCTTGCGGTGACCCTGTTCCTTCTTCTACCATAGACGCCCCCGCCACCCCGCGCCAACCGCAACCTTCCGCCCGCGCCGCCTTTCCGGCCCCCCGGCGCGTCATGGCCGTTCCGGACCGGATACAATGCATCGGGAACATCACCCGGAGACGCGGCATCATGGCGTGCAAGGCGGTCACCCCACCGTTCGAGGGGATCTCGTTCCGCACGCAGGCATTCGGCCCCCTCACGCCGGGGCCGATCCTGCACGATTTCCAGGCCCTCCTGGGAGTGGCCGACGCGGGCGATCTGAAGGTCAGCCCCGCCACGGGGCATCCCACGGAGCCGACGGTGGCGGCACTCAACGCCCGGATGCACCGCCCGCTCCGACTCGACCAGAAACGCAGCCGGCTGCCGTCGTACCCGCACCTACAGATCCTCCTCCTCTGCGCCCGCGTCTGCTCCTTCCTCACCACCGGGGGTGATGACCGGGGGGCCGCCCGCCCCGTCCCCGCCGCCCTCACCCGCTGGGCCGAGCTAAACGACACCGAGCGTTACTTCAGCCTCCTCGCCGAGAGCTTCTTCACCTTCGATGACCCGCTCGGCGGACGCTCGACGTCGAATCTTCCGATCTGGGTCGTCGCGCAGCACGGACGCATCCCGCGGGGCGGCCTCCGCCCCGACCTCGCCTCCGTGAAGCAGCCCGCCCAGCGGTACGCCCTCCAGGCGGTGCCCCTCGCCTACCTCGACCTCTTCGGCCTGGCACGGGTCGAACACGCGGCTCACCCGCTGCCCGCCTGGATGCCCGCGGGTCTCGATCACACGCCGTTCGGGGATGACCTGATCGCCGTCCTCCGCGGGGCCGCCGGTGAGCTGTTCGGCGTCGGCCCCTTCGAGGAGGGGCCGTCCGCGGCGGAGCGGCTCCAGCGCATCCTCGCCCCGTACTTCCCCGCCTTCCAGAAGACGCTGCACGTCGAGATCCCGGTCATCCGGCGCGAGGGCGTCTACGTCTTCAAGGCGTCCCACGGCAAGGCCTGGCGGCGGCTGGCGTTGCCGCACAAGGCGACACTCCATCGCCTCGCCGACGAGATCCTCGGCGCCTTCGACTTCGACCACGACCACCTCTACTCCTTCACCTTCCGTGGCAGGGGTGGCCGCAGGGTCGAGCTGCTCAGCCCCGACTGCGACGAGGGCCCCTGCGCCGCCGAGGTGGAGCTGGCCGAGCTGCCGATCGACCCCGGCGACGACATGGCCTTCCTCTTCGACTTCGGCGACTGCTGGAGGTTCAACGTGCGTCTGGAGGAGGTGCGTCCCGTCGGGAGCATCAAGAAACTGCCCGCCGTCCTCGAATCGCACGGCAAGGCCCCCGTCCAGTACCCGAACTTCGACGATTGAGATGCAGACAAGGAGGAATGACGACGGCCCCTCGGGCCGTCTACCGTAGGAGCCGCTTCGGCGACGTTTTCTGTAGCCCAGGGTGAGGACATGCGAGCCCTGGGCGTCCTTCGCACCACTGGGCGCTCTGCGAGGCCCGCCATGCCCGATCCCAATGAACGCCGCGCCGTCGCCCTCCTCGTCGGGGTCGGACGCTACCGGCACGGCATCAGCCCCCTCGGCTTCGCCGCCCGCGACGCCCGCGCCCTCGCACGCCTCGCCGCCGACCCCGACGTCTGCGCCTTCCCCCGCGACGGCATCCGCCTCCTCGCCGACGAGAAGGCCACCCGCGCCGGCATGTCCCGCGCCCTCTCCCGCTGGCTCCCAGAACGCGCCCAGGGCGCCGACCTCGCCCTCGTCTACTTCGCCGGCCACGGCGTCGTCGAACGCGCCGGCGGACGCGAGGAGGGCTACCTCCTGCCCCATGACGCCGACCCCGACGACATCGCGGGGCAGGGCATCTCGATGGCCGACGTGGGGAGGTGGATCGACCGCATCCCCGCCCGCGCCGTCGTCGTCTGCCTCGATTGCTGTCACGCAGGCACCATCCTCCCCGGCGACGGCGTCTCCCTGCGCGGCGACCGCGACCTCGTCCTCTCACCCTCCGTCCTCGAACGGCTCGGCGGCAAGGGCCGCTTCCTCATCGCCTCGTGCGACCGCGGCCAGAAGTCCATCGAGGCCGACGACCTCAAGCACGGCCTGTTCACCTACCACCTGCTGCGCGGGCTGGAGGGCGCGGCGGACCGCGACGGCGACGGGCGCGTCAGCGTCGCGGAGCTGTTCGCCCACGTCGCGGCGGCGGTGAAACGCGACGCGAAGGAGCGTTTCGGGCGCGAGCAGACGCCGTGGACCCACGCCACCTACACCGAGGACGTGGTGCTGTCGTCCGTCCGCCGCGAGACGCCGACGCCGGCGCCCGAGGTGACCGGCGAGGACGCGGCCCTGATCGAGGAGCTGCGCCGCCTCCGCCGCAGGCCCGACGGCGCCCGTCTGCCGCTGCTGTTCGGCTGCCTCGCGCACACCGGCGACGAGATCCGCCAGAGGGCCCGGCAGGCCCTGCACGCCATCGGCTGGGACGAGGTGTGCGCCCTGACGCTGGGGATGGCCCGCCGCGGCGACGACGTGGCGGCGGTCCTGGAGGGGCTGGCCGCGCTGGAGGCCAGCGAGCGCGTCGAGGGCCTGCTGGGCAAGATGGTGGAGTCACTCAAGGGCGACATGCGCTCACGGGCCGCCCGCCTGCACGACCGCAAGAAGCTCGCGCTCGAGTGCCCGCGCCTCGCCTCCGTCTTCCGCGACGAGAAACGCCCCTACGAGGTGGTGCGCGTCCTCGGGCCAGGGCTGTACACCGGCGCCTACCTCGCCCGCACGGCGCAGGGTGGCCACGAGGTCGTCTTGCGCGTCCTGCGCCCCGAGTACGCCATGCAGCCGATGGTGCGCGGGCAGTTCCTCGCCGTCAGCCACGCCGCCGTGCCGATGGTGCATCATAACCTCGTCCTCACACGTCACGCCGAGGAGATGCCGGGCCGCGGCCTGTGCTACGCCGTGCGCGATTACGTCCACGGGGCGACGCTCCGCGAGGTGCTGGAGTCGGGCCGCACGTTCGACAGGCCCCAGGCGGTCAAGCTGCTGCGTCAGGTGGCGGACGGGCTGACGCCGCTGCACCGCGCCGGATTGGCGCACAACGGCGTCAAGCCGTCGAACGTGTTCCTCGCCGCCGACGGCCGCGTCCTCCTCGGCGACCCGTCGCTGCCCCTGCCGCCCATGGGCTGGGACGTGCCGCGCCTGGCCTACGACCTGCGTTACGCCTCGCCGGAGATGTTCCTGCCCGGCGGGCCGGTGTGCGCCTCCGACTTCTACGCGCTCGGCTGCATGGCCCATGAATTGTTCACCGGCCGCCCGCCGCACGTCAGCGACAGCCCGTGGGAGCTGATCGGCATGCACGGAAAGTCGGCGTTGGACTGCGCCGGCGTCCCCGGCGGCCTGCGTGCCTGGGTGGCGCGGCTCCTGGCGCCGACGCCGGCGGCCCGCTTCGCCACGCTGGCCGACGTGCTGCAAGCGATGGCGGAAGACGACGCCCCGGCGTCGAAGAAGGCGCTGACGCCGGGCGCGCCGCGGGCGATGATGGCCGCCGACATGCCGTCGGCGGCGCTCCTGCCGCCTGAGTCCCTCGCTGACGCGGCGGGCCGTCAGTCGATCCTGCCGTTCACGGCGGCGGACGGCGGCCCGGTGAGCGTGATGGAGCAGACCTTCGACCACCCCATGTCCGCGCCGCGCGAGGAGCCGGCGGCCCACTCACCGCCGGGGTACGAGATCATCCGCACGCTGGGTCGCGGCGGCATGGGCGTCGTGTACGAGGCAAGGCAGACCTCGCTGAACCGCGTCGTGGCGCTCAAGATGATCCTGGGCGGCGGCCACGCCAGCCCGCAGAGCCGGGCGCGGTTCCGGGCCGAGGCCCAGGCCGTCGCCGCCCTGCAACACCCGAACATCATGGCCATCTTCGACTTCGGGGAGTTCGAGGGCAACGCCTTCCTGTCGATGGAGTACTGCACCGGCGGCACCCTCTCGGAGAGCCTGCGCGGCAAGCCGATGCCGCCCGACGACGCCGCCCGCCTGGTGGCGCGGCTGGCGCGGGCGCTGGAGCACGCGCACGAGCGCGGCATCATCCACCGCGACGTGAAGCCGGCCAACGTCCTGTTCTCGGGCGCCGGCGTGCCCAAGCTGACCGACTTCGGGCTGGCGCGGCGGATGGAGGAGGCCGAGGGGATCACCGCGAGCGGCGCGGTGATGGGGACGCCGGCGTACATGGCCCCGGAGCAGGCGACCGGCGACAGCAAGGCGGCCGGCCCGGCGGCGGACATCTACTCGCTGGGCGCGCTGTTCTACCACGCCCTGACGGGGCAGCCGCCGTACCAGGGGACGACGTTACACGAGCTGATGCGCAAGGTGCTCCACGAGCCGCCGGCGCGTCCGTCGAAGGTGCGGCCCGCCGTGCCGGCGGCGCTGGAGGCGGTGTGCATGGGCTGCATGGAACGCGACCCGACGCTCCGCTACCCGACGGCGGGCGCCGTGGCCGACGCCCTTGAGGCGTACCTGATCGGCGACAGGGCGTCGGCGCCGCGCCGCCGCGGCGCGTGGTGGTGGCCGTTCGGGTGATTGGAGGGCTTGTCATGTTGCGGAAGTCAACGCACATACCTGAGCGGGAGGCGGTGGGCGAAGCCACTGATACATCCGGGCAGAACGTGGAGAGGCTGGCGCTGGTGTCGCACGATTACAACGTGGCGGACACCGACGGGTGGTTCGACTATACGGATCACTTCTCCCGCATCAACGACATTTGCGATGGACAGGGTTGCGACACGATCCTGTACGCCCTCTTCACCTGGGACTGTAAATCATCGCACCCGCGCGGACACGACGCATTCTTCGGCGCCCTCCGGCACGTCCGGGCGATCCTCCTTGAGGTCGGCGAGCCGCCCGACCGTTCCCATCACGTCGAGGTCTGGCGGCGTGCCCGGGAGAAACCGCACATCATGTATCAACGCTTCGCGGCATCGGGTGATCCCGGACACCAGAAGCAAGCGTTCATTGATGACCTTCCTCGCCGCCGCTTCGGTGACGCCCTCGTGATGCTGTGCGGTGAGACGAACATCGCGTCCCTCCAGCGCGGCTCGGACGATTTCAGCGACCCCTACGGCTTCGGCGACCTTCTGGGCACGACTGGCGTCCGCCTGATCCTCAACCCGATCCACGACTACATGCGGCGCTACGAGATGAAAGAGAAGCGGCGATACTATTCACGCGGCGGACGCACCGTCGTCTCGGTGTGGAATCAGGGGAAGGGGCGCGAGTCGGCCCTGCCCTGGACCGTCTACCGCGACGGGGAGGACCGGACGGCTGAGAGGTTGTGAATGAAACGGGCGTTGATAGGAATAGGGAGGATACGGCCGAG
>CAZVZK010000147.1:0-25572 GCA_964630925.1 uncultured Alcaligenaceae bacterium | reverse complement strand
GATTGCTTGCCGATTTCCTGGCCGAGGTGGGTCTGGTTTGCGCGCCGATTACCAGGCGCTGCTGGAGCTGCGGGGGGTGGAGGTGCTGGAGCGTGTCGGCACGGCGGAGGCTCGGCGGTTCCTGAAGGAGCTGGCGGGCGGCGACCCCCTCGCCCGCCTCACACGCGAGGCGTCCTGGGCGCTGTCGCGGCTGGAGAAGAAGTAGGGGCACTACCTCACCCCCCCAGCCCCCCTCTCCGCGTATCGGGGGTCTGGGGGCGTCTCGCCCCCGGCTCGCAGCGAGAGGGGGCGGGGGTGAGGTAGCCCGCCTCACTTCGCCCGCTTGATGCGCTCCACGGCGGTGCCGGCGGTGAACCGCACCTTCCGCGCGTCGTCGAAGGTGATCATCTTTTCGAGTGTGGGCAGCGCCTTCCGCGCGGCGCCGCCGATGTGCCCCAGCGTCATGGCGGCGGCGTTGCGCACCTCGTCGTCCTTGCTGGACAGCGCCTCGATGAGGGGCGCGACGGACGGCCCGCCGATGAGGGCCAACGCCTCGGCGGCGTCGGCCCGCGCCTCCTTCCGCGCCAGGGCGGCCGCCAGGCTCGGCGCGGCCACGGAGGCGTCCGCGCCGAGCTTCCCCAGCGCCCGGGCGGCGCACGCGGCGGCGTCCGCGTCAGGACCGGCGAGCAGGTCCGCGAGCGGGCGGGCGGCGGCCTTGCCCATGCCCACAAGCGCCGCCGAAGCGGCGTCGCGGAGCCGGGCCTCCGCCAGCCCCGCCGCGAGGGCGCCGGCGGCGTCCTGGGCGTCGGGGCCGAGCGAGCCGAGGAGCCGGCAGGCGTGCAGACGCACCGGGGCCGTGCCGCCCTTGAGCGCGGCGATGAGGGCCGGGACGGTGTCGCGGCGCGAGCCGCCGATGCCGGCGGCCGCGGCGAAGGCGGCCTCACGCACGGCCTCGGCGGGGTCCATGAGCAGGGCCGTCACGTCGTCGAACGCCGTCGGCTCCAGCTCCTGGGCCTTCGGCCCGGCCGCGGCGAGGGAGCGGAGGGCGGCGGCACGCTCGTCCGGCCTCGGGGCGTTGAGGGCGTCGAGCCATCTCCGCACCCGCTGGGGGAATTCGCGTCTCTCGCGTTCCTCGGCGTCGGCTTTCGCCCGCGCCTCCTCCTTGCGTCGTTCCTCCTCCATGCGGGCCTCGTCCGCCGGGTCGGGCTCCGGGAGGGGCTTGCGCCTGTCCCTGTCGGCCTGCTTCTTGACGGTCTTCCCGGGGACCGGCTTGGCCTTCGGCGGTGGCACATCGGCCCGGCGGACGTCCTTGTCCGCGCGCGGCCCGAGGACGCCGAGGAGGAAGAGGCCGCCGACGATGATGGGGGCGACGAGGACGCCGGCGAGGACGGCGGCGGAGGTGCTGAGGCGGATGCCGGGCGGCGGCGGGACGAAGCCCACCTCGGGGCTGCCGCACGTCGGGCACTGCGCGGAGAGGTCCTGGCCACGCGGGAACCACGTCCGGCCGCAGGCGAAGCACCGGTTCTGGGGGCGGAGCGTCTCTTCTCTGGGCATGGGGGTACCTTCGGTCACTTCCGCGCCATGATCTTCTTGACCGCCTGCCGGCACTGATTCTTCAGGCCCATGTCGCGGTTCTTCTCGTCGTTGATGATCTCGTTCAGCACGGCCAGGGCCGACGAGTCGCTCGCCTTCGCCAGGTTGCCCAGGCCGGCGACGGCGTCCTGACGCAGCAGGCGGGCGTCGCCGCGCGCCTTGGGGCTCTTCACCACCTCCGCCAGGGCCGGCACGGCGGACGGGGCCGCCGACGCGCCCATCTTCTGCACGGCGGCGATGGCCTTGCGGCGGAATTGCGACTCGATGGTCTGATCCTTGATGACGCCCACCAGCGGGCCCAGCGCCGCCGCCCCGCCCGTCTCCGCGAGGGCGTCGATGGCGGCCTCCTGCACGTCGCTGACGTTGCCCTTGCCCGCCGCCTTGCCCAGCGCAGGGATCGCCGCCTCGCCGATCTTGCCCAACGCCTGCACCGCCGCCATCCGCACCGGGGCCTCCTCGTCACGCAGCAACGCCTCCAGCGCCGGCACCGCCTCCTTCGCCGCCGCGCCCACGTTGCCGAGGGCCTGGGCGGCGAAGCGGCGCACGAAGCGGCTCTCGTCCTTCAACGCCTTGGTGAGGGGCTTGACCGCCTTGGCGGCGTCCGCCCCGGCCTCCACCAGCTCCTGGGCGGCCTTGCGGCGCTCGGAGACGTCCTTGCTGCCCAGACGCTTGACGCTGTCGGCCACGTCGGCGCTGGCGGCGGGGATGCAGAGGGTCAGGACGGCGAGGCCCAGAAGGTGGCGCACGGCTCACTCCGAGGTACGGGGGGTCAGGGGGGCGGGATGATTCGATCCTACCGCGCGGCCGGGTTCGATACAATCACCGCACCGATTCCTCACACACGGACACCGCACCATGCACGCGCTGCTGCTCCTCGCCGCCCTGGCCGCCGACACCGAGCCGGCCCCCAAGAAGCTGGAGACGGCCACGTACGGCCCCTACTTCGAGTCGAACAAGTCCGGCCTCAAGGGCGAGAATTCGTACCTCGCCTTCACCGACGCGGCGAAGTTCGGCGAGGTGCTACGGCCCGTGCCGCCGATCGGCGGCCGCAAGCCGAGCCCGCTGCCCAAGGACGCCTTCGACAAGTCGGTGGTGCTGGTGGTGGTCAAACGCGGGACGGAGACGTTCGACTACACGGTGGAGAAGGCGGAGGACAGGGGCGGCACGGCCGTCCTGACGTTCAAGAGCGTCGGGAAGGGCGCGGGCGGCGGCACGGCCCGGTTCGCCACGCCACTCGTGGTCGCCATCCCCAAGGGCAAGTACAAGGCCGTCGAGTTCGTCGAGAACGGCAAGAAGGCGGCGACGGTGAAGCTGGGCGAGTGATGTGCTGTTGTCTGCGTCCCGGGCTCCGCCGTCACGCCGGGCTCCCCGTGTGAGCTGGGGGCGAGCCGGGTTACCGTCAGGAGCACAGCGGCGAGGACGGGCCGCCCCTCCACGAAGAGCGGGATCGCTGCGGGTGTGGCGTTTGGCGCCCGGACCAGGCGTCATCGCGCAGGCACACACGGAGGGCGGGTGAGCGGGGTGGGTCAGGTCGAGGCGGCGGGGGCCTCCGCGGCCGCCCCGGCCTGGGGTGGCTGCGGTCAGTCCGCCGAGAAGGTCTCCAGGCTGGCGGGGGTGAGCATCGCCTGGAAGACGGTATTCCCGGCCGAGCTGGTCGCGGTGCCGAGCGACTCGTTCAGGATGCGCACGCTGCCGTCGGCCATCGCGACGGGGATGCCTCCGGTGTGGAGCGAGTGCGGCGTCCCGACGACGCACGAGCCGCGCCCCGGCGTCACCTGGAACGCGCCGCCCGTGTCGAACGCGGGCCCCTGCTTGTCGATCTTGGAGTAGAAGTTGTACCCCCAGCCCACCGACGACCCCTGGCAGGTGCGATAACGCTCGGTGAGAAGGATCGTGTTCGACGTGCCGTCCATGAAGGACCGCTCCAGCGTCGCCGAATTGACCAGGGCCAGCGGGTTGGCCACGTAGTTCCCCAGGGCCAGGGTCTGCTTGGTCTGCGTGCCGCCGCCGCGGCTGCCGGTGGGGGAGGGGGTGGTGAAGATGATCGTGCCCGTCGGCTCCTGGGTGATGTCGGCGGGGCAGAGGTAGAGCTTGACCACGGTGGCGGAGCCGCCGGCACCGCCGGAGAAGTCGATGCTCGCCGGCGACTCCTTGTAGACGTAGTCCCCCCAACTGCCGTCCTTGGGGTTCTTCTGCCAGACGAGGATCCCGCCCGCCGCGCCGTAGGGGTCCGTCCCGGGGGCGTAGATGACGGTGTAGTAGTCCGAGGCGGGGAATACCTCCTTGGGGTCGTTCGGGTTGACGTAGTCCTTGGGGTAGAGGTACCCGAACCACTTCGACCCGGGCGCGAACTCGCCGTACTGGTAGGGGGAAGCGCCGGGCTGGATGTTGCCCTGCTCGATGTAGGGCAGCAGCCCGGTGAAGGCCGTCCCCGCCCCGAACGCGCTGGAGTTGGTGACGGCGTCCGGGAACCGGTTGAGCGTGCCGTGGTAGCTGTGCGCCCCGAGGGCGATCTGCTTGAGGTTATTGGCGCACTGGATGCGTGCCGCCGCCGCCCGCACCTTCTGGACGGCGGGCAGCAGCAGGCCGATGAGCACGGCGATGATGGCGATCACCACGAGTAATTCGATCAACGTGAAGGCACGGCGGCACGCCGCGCCGAGGCGTTTGATCTTCATCGCAAACTCCCTCCTGCCGGGGCGAGTCTCAGGCACAACGGATCCCGTGACGCGGGCCGCCTGAGGGGCCGCGTCGGACAGGCTGGCAGGATAGAGATGAAACGATGAGGATATGCTGATATAACAGAAAATGCATGCGAAAGGGCGCCCGCCTCCGGTGTTGCCCAGACGGTTCAATCGCCTCTGCCAGATCGGTAAGGTGTGCCACTCACCGGCGGGGATGCCGCACGCCCCCCGAGTTGAAGCGTCAGCGGATCTTGATTTCCCGGCGCGTGAGCGCCCCGAGTGGAGCGTCAGCGCCTCTGGCTCATCGCCACGTCCGCATTCGGGGCGTTGACGAGCCGGGCATCTGCCCCCGGCCCCATCTCCCACCCCATCCTGAACGTCCCCCAGGCCGGGAGCAGCTGCGGCAGACACCACCCCGACCCGCACGAACGGACGCACCCGCCTGAAGGGCCGAGCCCCTTCTCCTACCCGTCGGTCAGCCGCACCCGGTCATGCGGGGCCAGGACGTCACCGAGGTCGTCCTCCCATGCCGAAGCCCTTCGGGATGAATCCCTTGCTCGTCCCGGCGAGCTGGGCCGCCACCGATTCCGTCCGCTTCTCGATGAAGGCCGTCAGCTCCGGCGGCCGCCCGAACATCCCGCCCGGGGGCCCGAAGCCGCCGCCCCCCTCCTTCCGGCCCGCAGTCGCCCTGGCGTCGCGTTCGCGCGGGCCCTTTGCGATCTTGTCGAGGGCGGCCAGCTCCTTCAGGAGCCGATCCTTCGCGAACGGCCCCGCCGCCAGGCCCTTGAGCACCTTCTGGTACGCCGCGCCGACCTCGGGCGTCGCCAGCAGCCGCTCGGTCAGCCGGTGCGTCCCGGCGTAGGGGTGCGTCAGGCTCAGGTCCATGTTCTGGTCGGCGTTCCCGAAGTTGGCGAAGGCGCGGTCGAGGTCCCACGGGATGAAGTGGACCTTCTTCGTCCTGGGGTGGAGGTACATGGAGTAGTTGTGCCCCAGGCCGAAGAAGCTGTCGGTGTTGGCGACGAAGCCCGTCGTCGCGAGGAACCGGAGGTAGCCGTCGACGTCCAGATACGACCCGATCTCCTTCCGGAAGGTCGCGTCGTCGGCCCGGTCCACCAGCCTGGCGAACGCGATCATCCGCTTCGCCTCGTCGGCCGTGGCATCCCGCCTGGGGGCGTAGGGCTTCTTGTACCGGTCCCAGCCGTCGCCCAGGTAGGTGATGTCGCGCAGCCCCTCGGGCTTCATCATCAGCCCCTTGTCGTCCCCGAAGCGGTCCTTCAGGAACGGCTTGCCCACGTCCTCGACGATCGTGTACAGGCCGAGCAGCACCTTGTCATGCTTCTTCGGCACGGTGAGCCGCACCTCGGCCAGGGCCGTCCGCGAGGCGGGCGCCCCGGCGGCCCGGTACAGCTCGTACCCGAGCGTCTCGCGGAGTTTCGTCGGATCCGTCACCCCGCAGTGCAGGTTGATCACCTTGGACCCGCCGAAACGCCCCTCCCCGCCTTCGCGACCGAGATGGATCTTGAACGACTTCTTGATGCTGCCGCGGGTGTCGAAGACGGTCCCGTTCCCCTTGTACCGGATGCCCACTTTCGCGAAGGCCTCATCGCCCACGGTGACAGCCCCGACGCCCCACGGCAGGTCCATCCCGAAGTTGTTCCGATGCACCTCCCGCTTCGGGTCGACGGGCTTGTCGGGCTCCTTCGCCGACGGGCCGCCCTTCGGGAATCCGCGACCGCCCCGTGGCTCGATGGCGGCGTACTCCTCGGCGGACAGGGTGATGTGGACCTGCCACACCTTCCCGGCGGCGAAGGCGGCGGCCGGGCCGATCTTGTCCGCCGCCCGGACGTGCCCCACGGCCCCGATCACGGCGAGCGCGGCGAGCAGGGCGGACGAAAAGTGCCTGCCGGCTCGCTGGGCGGAAAGACCTGTCATTATGTGCTCCATCGCTTCCTGTGAGGTGGTGGTCGCTGGTCCGGCGGGCTCGGCTACCTGGCCTTCACGTCGTAGCAGAGCAGCACGCCCTGGTCGCGGATGTACAACTTGCCGTTGGCGATCACCGGGTGCGCCCAGGCCGGCGTGCCGCTCCGTCCGGGCTGCGAGAACCGCCCGCGCTCGACGTATTTCGTCGCGTCCGGCTCGATCAGGAGCACGGTGCCGTCCTCGACGCGGTAATAGATCCGCCCGTCCGCCAGCGCCACCGAGCCCTTCTTGACCCCCCGCCCGCCCTTGGCCCGCTCGTCCCACAGCACCTTGCCCGTCTTGAAGTCGAGGCAGACGAGGTTGCCGCCCTCGTTGCCGCCGTTGGCCCCGTACAGGCTGCCCTCGTGCAGGACCATGCCGCCGTGGTGGTTCATCATCTTCTTGGAGAAGTACACCTCCTCCGCCTTCATGCCGTCGCCGCTCTTCTCCAACTTGGCCAGGCCGCCGCCCGCCCCGTAGGCCGACGCCGCGAACACCGCGCCGTCGTGGTAGAGCGGGGTCGAGCAGGTGATGCCCATGCGGTTGGCCGGCGCGTCGTACTTCCAGAGCTGCTTGCCGTCCGCCGCGTCGACCCCCACGAGGGCCCGCGCGGTGAGCTGGGCGTACTGCCGCCTCCCGCCGAAGTCGAAGGCGATGACCGAGGAGTAGCCCGCCCCCGGGCTGCCGGCGACCTTGCTCTTCCAGACCTCCTTGCCCGTCTTCTTGTCGAGGGCGACGAGCGTCACGCCCGTGCCGCCGGGGGTGCAGACCACCTTGTCGCCGTCCACGAGCGGCGACTCGCGGAAGCTCCAGGGGGGCACGCGCCCGCCGAAGTCCTTCGTCAGGCTAGCCCTCCAGAGGATCTTGCCGTCCTTGGCCTGCATGCAGGCGAGGTCGCCCCCCATGCCGAGGACGTAAAGCCGGTCCCCGTCCACGGCCGGGGTGCAAGCCGGCCCCTCCTTGGCTTGATGCCAGCGCTGGTTGATGGCCGCGCCGAGGGGCGCGACCCACAGCTCCTTGCCGTCCTTCTCGGACAGCGCCCACACGACCTCCTTGTCCCCCCGGATGCTCATGCCGTAGATGACCCCTCCGGCGACAGCGGGGGCGCCGTCGCCGCCGCCCAGCCCCTTGGCCTGCCAGGCCAGCGGCGGGCCGTCCTTCGGCCACTCCTTGAGCAGGCCGGTCTCCTTCGAGACGGCATCACGGCCGGGGCCCTGCCACTGCGGCCAGTCGGCGGCGAGGGCCGCCGCGGCTGGTAGGAGGATCGCGAGGCATACGGCGGATCGGTACATTGACCAGCTCCTTGATGGCATGGACGGGCGCCTGCTAGGATGGTGAAGGGCGGCCCGCCGCGCGGGTCCGGCGCTCCCCACCCAACCGTCAAGCGAAACGGCGTGCCGCGTTACCGTGCCGCCGTGGTTTTTCCCCGGCCACCACCCAACGGCCCTCCGGGATGATGCACTTCGGGATTCTCGAGGGAGCCGGTCATGGCGTCGCATCCCCCCGCCGACGGGCTCCCGCCCGCCCACTTCCCGACAACCCGTTGGAGCCTGGTCCTCCAGGCCGGCGCCTCCGACGCACCATCAGCCCGGGAGTCGCTCGCCGAGCTGTGCGCCGCCTACTGGTACCCCCTCTACGCCTTCGTCCGCCGCCGAGGCCACGGCCCCGAGCAGGCCCAGGACCTCACCCAGGACTTCTTCGCGCGGGCCTTGGAGAAGGGCCTCCTCGCGGAGGCCGACCCCTCCCGCGGGCGGTTCCGCTCCTTCCTGCGTACCGTGTGCGCCCACTTCCTCGCCAACCGCCGCGACCACGACCAGGCGCGGAAGCGCGGCGGCGGCCGGCCGGCCCTGCCGATCGACACGGCCGACGCCGAGGGCCGCTACGCCCTGGAGCTGGCCGACGGCCTCACCCCGGAGCGGATCTTCGACCGGAGCTGGGCGCTGACCCTCCTGGGACGGGTCCTCGCCCGCCTCGGCCGGGAGTACGACGAGGCCGGCAAGGGCCCGGCCTTCGACGCACTCCGCGGCGTGCTCGCCGGCGACCCCGACACGCCCTCCTACGCGGCGGCCGCCGCCCGCATGGGCACGTCCGAGGGCGCCGCGCGGGTCGCCGCCCACAGGCTCCGCCGCCGCTACGGCGAGCTGCTCCGCCAGGAGATCGCGGCCACGCTCGCCGACCCGGCCGAGGTCGACGACGAGATCCGCGACCTCTTCGCCGCACTCGAGCCCTGAGCCGCGGGAAATTCCGTAGCCGCCGGTAACGCCCGCCGCCCTTTGGCTTGATACCTGACGGAGGCGTACGGGCCGGACCGACCCAGATGAGGAATCCCCGATGGATACAGCCGAGGCCTGTCCCCGCTGCGGCACCCCTCGGATGGCCAACGCCCCGGCCGGCCTCTGCCCACGCTGCCTCCTCGGGCACGGGCTGTTGGCCGGGCCTGCGCGGGGGCCGGACGCCGGCCGATGCGTCCCGGCCCAGGTCGCGGGCATTCTTTCGACGGTGGACCGGGCGGCCGGGCCGGTCCCCCGCGTCCTGCTCCGCGACGGATCGGCCGGCGACGGCCCGCCCGCCCTGGCCTGCTCCGAGGCGATCCCCGCCTCGGCGGGCGACGCCGGACGCTACCAGCTCCACGGCGAGATCGCCCGCGGGGGCATGGGCGTCGTGCTCAAGGGCCGCGACATCGACCTCGGCCGCGACGTGGCCGTCAAGGTCCTCCTCGAGAAGCACCGCGACAGCCCCGAGATGGTCCGGCGGTTCGCCGAGGAGGCGCAGATCGCCGGGCAGCTCCAGCACCCCGGCATCGTCCCCGTCTACGAGCTGGGCCGGCTGCCCGACGGCCGCCTCTACATCGCCATGAAGCTGATCCGCGGCCGCACCCTGGCCGCCCTCCTCGAATGCCGCGCCGACGCGGGCGAGGACCGGCCGCGGCTCCTCGCCGTCTTCGAGCAGCTCTGCCAGGCGATGGCATACGCCCACAACTGCGGCGTGATCCACCGCGACCTGAAGCCGTCGAACGTCATGGTCGGCGCCTACGGCGAGGTCCAGGTCATGGACTGGGGCCTCGCCAAGGTGATCGGCCAGGGAGGCGTCGCCGACGAGGAGCGCTCACTCCGGAGCCGGGCCGAGAGCGAGCCCGTCCGCACGCTGCGCACCGGCTCCTCGGCCGACGAGTCGCGGGCCGGCTCGGTCCTCGGCACCCCCTGCTACATGGCGCCCGAGCAGGCCCGCGGCCTGCTCGACACGCTGGACGAGCGGGCGGACGTCTTCGGCCTCGGAGCGATCCTCTGCGAGATCCTCACCGGCCAGCCGCCCTACACGGGGCCGAGCGGCGACGAGGTCTACGGTAAGGCGGCGCGGGCCGACCTGGCCGAGGCCCTGGCACGGCTCGACGGCTGCGGCGCCGAGGCCGAGCTGGCCGCTTTGGCGAAATCCTGCCTCGCCGCGGCCCCGCGGGACCGGCCACGGGACGCCGGCGTGGCCGCCGCCGCCCTGACCGCCCACCTGGCCGGGGTGCAGGAACGCCTCCGGGCCGCCGAGCTGGCCCGGGCCCGCGCCGAATCCAGCGCCGCCGCGGAGAGGAAGCGGCGCCTCCTGGTGGCAGGCCTCGCCGCGTCGGTGCTCGCCCTGGCCGCCCTCGGCGGTGGGGGCTGGCTCTGGCTGACGCACCAGCACGCCGCCCGTGTGGACGCCTCCACACGCGAGGCGGCCGCCGCCATGCGCGAGGCGTCGCTCCTCCTCGGACGCGCCCGCGCCGCGCCCGAGGGGGAGATGACGTCCTGGGCCGAGGCCACCCAGGCGGCGAGGCGGGCCGAGGGGCTGCTCGCCCGGCGTGAGATCGGGCCCGACCTGCGCCGCGAGATCCTGGACCTCGTCGCGATGATCGACGGCGGCCGCGATCGGGCGGAGAGACGCTCGAAGGACCGCCGGGCCCGTGACCGGCTCGCTTCGATCCACGCCGACATCTCCCTGCACCTGGACTACGGGCGGGCCGACCGCGAGTATGCGGCGGCCTTCCGGGAGTACGGCGTCGATGTGAGCAGGCTCCCACCGGACGACGCCGGCGCCCGCATCGCCGCGGCCCCCATCGCGGCCGAGATGACGGACGCGCTCGACCAGTGGGCCTTCGTCCGGCGGGTGGCGAGCCCCCGGGACCCCTCCAGGGCGCGCCGCCTGTCCGCCGTCGCCAGGGCGGCCGACCCCGACCCCTGGCGGTGCCGGCTGCGCGACGCGCTGGACCTGGGCGCCGCGGACCGGGAGCGGGCCCGCGTCACCTTCCGCGAGCTGGCCGCCTCGGCGCCGGGGGACGCCCTGGGCCGCGAGTGCGTCTCGCGCCTCGCCTACGCCCTGGGCCAGCTCGGGGAGCGGGAGACGGAGGCCTCCCTGCTGCGCCGCGCCCAGCGTGCCCACCCCGGGGACTTCTGGATCAACCACGACCTCGCCCGCTCGCTGATGGGCGCGGGCCGGCCCGAGGAGGCCGTCCGCTTCTACTCGGCGGCCCTCGCCGTCCGCCCCCGCAGCGAGCTCGCCCAGGTCGCCCTCGGCCAGGCCCTCCGCGCGGCCGGGAGGGCGGACGAGGCCGCCACGTACCCCCGAGCCCGGGGGCGCCTGCCCGGCACGGGCCAATAGGGGCCGGATCCTCACGGCCGCGCAGGCGACTGATCGAGGGCCGCCGTGAGGTGAGCCGCCCTCAGGCGTGAGTGCCCTCACACATCGGAGCCGCCACGGCCGTGCCCCCGCACCGGTGTGCCGTCACCCCCCGTAGACCGGCCCACCCGGTGCCCTCCGGAGTGCCCCTCAGTGCTGTAACCTCACCCCCAGCCGCGGAGGCGGTATCGGCCGCCTCTGTCTCAGCCATAAGCACAGCAGGAAGGATGTCGATACGATGATCGAACGAGAATCCGAGGATGCCGAGGACGAAAGAAAGGGCAATCGCTTCGGCCGCACCTGCCTTTGAGGTGCGCAACAGCCAGAAGACGATCAGTGCGATCACGATCAGCAAGACCAACAAGAATACCCACCCACCCATCAACAGCAGATAGTGGTCCATGAGGCGTCTCCCTCGAGCGTCAGTCCGACCCGCTCGGCGTCTTCACGCCAACCACCGCCAGAACGAGAGGCCGGGCCAACGGGTGACGGGCGGCAGTACGGTGAACGCGGGACGCTCTGCCGGAGCTGCCGTGCCGCTTTCGCAATAAGCCCGGGGCGGGCTCGCACCGCCGTCCTCCCCGCGCCGGCCGCACCGCCGCCCGTCGCCTGTGGATCAGCCCCCTTCGCCGAACCACGTGATGATCCTGCCCCGCCTGATCATCACACACGACACCGCCGCCCCCGTCAAGGACAATCCGCCCGTCAGCAATCAGGGGTGTTGTCTGCCGCATCTGCCCCCGGCCACCACTACCACCCCAGCGCCCTCCCACCCCAGGCCGGGAGCAGATGCGGCAGACAACACCCCAACCCGCAACTCACCCCCCTGACCAACGCCTGTTGAGGACGCACACTCTTCCCCGCCGGAGAGGCGATGATCTGACGACTCCCCCTCTCCGCTTCGGGGAGGGGGCTTGGGGGTGGGGTAGATGACCGCCGGTCAATCGCCCCCGAAGACCGCCGCGCCCGTGCGGACCTTCGTCGAGCGGTTCCCCTGGTCGTCCTCGCGCGTATCCACACGCACCGAGCCGAACGAGAACACCCACGTCCCGTACCGCCCCGTGCCGCTGCACGACACGGGCACGGCTACGCTCCCCGCGGCCAGGATCAGGCCGACCATCCACCAGTTGGACATCGGCTTCTTCTCATTCTCCATCGGAGGCACCTCATTCGGAGCCACGCCTCTGCTCTTTGATCTGCGACCTGGCACGCTTGTCGGCAAGCCGGCGCAACTTCGACCCGCGCGTCGGCTTCGTCGGCCGCCGCTTCTTCGGCGGCGTCAGCGCACCCACGATGATCTCGCGCAGGCGCTCCAGGCAGTCATCCCGGTTGCGCTCCTGCGTGCGGTGCCGCTGCGACTGCAGCAGCAGGTCGCCCTCGCCCGTGATGCGGTTCTTCTCGCGCGACCGCAGCCGCCCCCGCGCCTCCTCCGGGATCGAGGTGTTGCGATGCAGCGCCCAGCGCAGCACGGCGCGCGAGTTGATCTTGTTGACGTTCTGCCCGCCGGGGCCGCCGCTCCGCGCGAACGTCCACGTCAGCTCGTCGTCCGGCACCTCCAGCGTTTCCGTCACCCGCATGGCGCCGCCCCGTTCCGCCTTGATTCCGCCCCACCATCGAGCCTACCATCCCGGCCACGATGCACCAAGCCCGTTCCGCGAGGCGATCATGGACGACAAATCCCCGGAGTTGCCCGAGCTGCCCGGCCCCGGCCCGACGCTGTGGCCGTGGCTCCTCGCCCTCGTCCTCGTGACGGCGGGCCTGCGCGTGGTGCAGATCGCCCGCACCGAGACCACCACACGCGACAGCATCAGCTTCGTCCGCGTCGCCTGGAAACTGCACACCCTGCCTCTGGGCCAGGCCCTGCGCACGTCGGAGCAGCACCCGCTCTACCCCGCCCTCGTCCTGGCGGCGTCGCCGCTCACCCGCGCCCTCCACCCCGACGACCTGCCCCTGGCGATGTCGCTCGCGTGCCAGTACACGTCGTGCCTCGCCAGCGTCGCCCTCGCCGTCGTCCTGTTCTTCCTGGGCCGCGAGCTGTTCACCCCCGCCATCGGCTTCTGGGGCGCCCTGCTGTTCCAGATCCTGCCGGGGCCGGGCCGACTCATGGCCGACGGCCTGTCCGAGCCGGTGTTCCTCGTCCTCGCCTGCACCGCCCTCGTCGCGTCCGTCCGCGGCCTGTCGGGCAAGCACCCCGCGTGGTTCGCCCTCGCCGGCCTGTGCGGCGGGCTGGCCTACCTCACCCGGCCCGAGGGCCTCATCATCCCCTCCGCCTGCCTGCTCGTCCTGGTGTGGTGGCGCGTCCGCACGGGCAAGCTCTCGTTCACGCCACGCGCGGCCCTGCTCCTCGTGCCGCTTCTTGCGGTGAGCATGCCGTACATGGTCACCATCGGCGGGCTGACCCGCAAGCCGGCGGCGGAGTTCGCCCTGGACCCCGACAAGTGGAAGAAAGAGGGCCTGTTCAAGCCGGTGAAGCAGGAGACGAAGGCCGCCGTGGCATCGCCGCTGCCGTTCGCCCTGTGGTGGTTCGGGCCGGACGTGACGCCGGACATGCGCTGGGGCTGGGCGTTCAAGGCGCTCCTCCACTCCCTCGGCGAGCCGTTCTTCCACGCCGGGCTGGCGCTCGTGCTGCTCGGCCTGTGGGTGTACCGCCGGCGGATCAGCGAAGAGCCGGGGTGGGCGTTGATGCTCGTTCTGGGCGTCGTCCTCACCGCCCTGTGTTACCGCGTGGCCCAGTCGAACGGCTACCTCAGCGCCCGTCACGTCATCCTGCTGACCGCGGCCGGCTCCTTCGCCCTGGTGGCCGGGCTGGTGGCCGTCGGCGGCCTCCTGTGGCAGGCGCGTCCGGCGTGGGGCGGCCTCGCCGCGGTGCTGCTGGTGGCGGGCCTGTCGCTGCCGAAGCTGCTGGCGCCGCTGCACGACGGCCGCGGCGCGTTCCGCGCCGCCGGCGAGTGGATCGCCCGCAACGCGCAACCGGGCGACCGCGTGTGGGACCCGTACGCCCACGCCTACTACCACGCGGGCCGCGTCTTCACCGAGGGGCAGGAGGGCCTCCCCGCCGCCGCCCCCGCCGTCACCTACGTCGTGCTGGACACGTCGGCCAACAAGCACGAGCACCTCTTCTACCTCCACGAGGCGGCGAGGCGGATGGCCGAGGGCGGCGAGGAGCTGGTACACTTCTCGGCCGAGAAGAAGCGCCAGCGGAACAAGGGCGATGTCGTGGTCTACCGCTTCCCGAAGCGGTAGGCGATGTGGGACAACACGGGACAGGGCCCGCGTTCCGTGAGCAGCCTCCGTGGGCGCCGCGATGAGATCACCCGTCCGCCTGCTGTTGCTGATCTGCCGCGGCCCGCTCCGGGCCGCGCCGGCCCCGCCGCCGCGCGTCGCCGAATCGGCGGAGGCCTCCCCCCCCCCATCGACGCTGGCTCACCCTCGGTGAGACCGCCATCGGCGACGCCACGCTGAAGACCTTCGCGGGCCTCGTACGCCTCGAGGAGCTGGGCCTGTGGAGGACGAGGGTCACGGCGGAAGGCGTCCTCGTGCTGCGCAAACCTTTGCCGAGGCTCGAAGTGAAACGCCGACGCCCCGGGCATCCATCGTGAGCTAGAGTTCGGGAAAGGCCCTCACCAGGCCGCACGTCCCGCGTTGCGCCGGGAGCGTGCGGCCCCACGGGCACCCGGAGAGCGATCATGCGCGAGACGGCCGTTCGCAGCGAGGAAGCCCCGTCCGCCCTCGGCGTGGAGCGCCGCATGTGCCCGCGCCGCCCGACGGCGTTCACCGCCGTCTGCCTCGCGCTCGACGGCGGAGTCACGCAGGGGGCGGCCGTGCGCGACGTGTCCGCCTTCGGCGCCGGCCTGCTGCTGTCGCGGCCCGTGCCCACCCGCGCCCTGCTCCGCATCGAATTGGAAGGCGCCTCCCGCGCCGTCCTCGCCCGCGTCGCCCACGTGACGCCCGAGGGGCGCGGCTGGCTCATCGGCTGCGGCCTCGTCGCCGAGCTGGGCGAGGAGGGCCTCGCCGTCTTCGGGGCGGCCCGCGTCCCGGCCGGGGACGGCGACGCCCGCCGCTGGAAACGATTCCCCTGCGACGTGCCCACGGTCCTCGGCCCCGCGGGCGGCCCCGAGGAGGGCGTCGCCGCACGTGTCGTGGACATCTCCGCCGGCGGCCTGGCCGTGGCGTCCCCGCGTCGCTTCCCGACGGGGACACTGGTCGCCCTGGCGCTGGGCGGAGGGGCGGCCCCGCTGCTGGCCCGCGTCGTCCGTGCCGAGAGGGCCGCCGCCGGCTGGATCCTCGGCTGCGAGTTCGCCGCCCGCCTCCCTGGCCTGCGCCGGCCCGCGGGCTCATAGCACGGCCGCGAGCCACCGGACACGCCTGCGTCCCTACCCGGGAGGGCCGCGCCGGGCCGCCACCGGCCGGCCGTGCTCGCCGGGGCCGCCTCCCATTGGGTGAGGGGAGGCGCTAGAAGGCCGGCCATGAGCGACCCCCCGTGCTGACATCACCCCGGCCGCGATACGGATACGGCAGACGTGATCCCCGCGAGGGCCTGCCGGGGCCGCAGACGGCCCGCCCCTGTGACGCCCGGTTCAGCGTCCCCGGTTCATCACCAGGATGCCGAGCTGAAGCGCCGTGGCGGCGGAGACCCACGCGAGGTAAGGCACCTGGGCCAGGGCCACCCAGCGGGCGTGGGGCCAGACGGCCACCATCATCCACGGGATGGTGGCCCAGACGATGAGGATGTCGAGGGCCGCCCAGCCGATGCTCCGCAGCCCCGAGAAGAGGGGCATGAACAGGAGGTTGGCGACGAGGTTCACCGCGAAGGGCAGGGCCACCGCCTGGGGGAGCTTGCCCCGGCACGCCTGCACGAAGACGTAGCCGAAGGTGACGGCGATCACCGGGTAGAGCAGCCCCCAGATGGCCCCGATCATGGCCGGGGAGGGCGTCCACGAGGGCTTCTCCAGGGAGCCGTACCACTCCATCCAGTCCATCGGCTCGCCCCTCCCACGTCGGCCTCTCTCGCTCCCTCACAGGATAACGCGGCACGGGGCTGACGGGGACCAGAATCCGGCCGGTGGCCAGTGGCCGGCGTGTGGGGCGGCCGTCGGCCCCGACCATCCCGACCCCCGCGCGGCAGAGGATCGGCAGCGCCCCACTGTCATTCTCTGCCAATTCGTGAGAAACAGTGGCGTCTGTCTGCCTTCGCGACCAGCGAAGGCGACACGGTAATGCTTTGTGAGAATGGCTTGCTTCAGTGAACGCGGTGGGACTCGAACCCACGACCCACGGATTAAAAGTACGAGATCCATCGTCGGCGCAAGCCTCAGTCCGGCAAGCGGTTGCGCCGCTAATCCTCTCCGGGCATGGGGTTGCGATCTCCCAGTCTTTCTCGGATTTCCACCGACTTCCACCCTGATCGGAAGGGATGGAGCCCCCGTCTTGTGAATTCACAAGGCGGCCTGTGTACCGCGAACCAGATGTCCGTGGAGCCTGTCCACGGTTCCGCCGCCACTCCGAAGCGAAGAGGAAAGCCCGAGGCCGCCAGGAGCAAGACGGCCTCGCCGTCGAAGCGATGCTCGCCCCGCCGCCGTCCGCCCCCTCCATGCCGACGCCGCCGACGCCGCCAAGGCCGTCGCGGACCCCCGCCGGGCCGCCGCGCGTGGCCGCCGTGCCGCCGTGCCGCCGTGCCGCCCGTGCCGCCGCCGGTGCCGGTGATCGCACCGCCGCAGGTCATCGAGGCCGTCGCGGCCGACATCGGCCATCGCCCATCGACTCGTGGGCGTCACCGGGGCACCCCCGTGGTGTAAGACCTGTTGGGCGGGAGGCGCGGTGCCCGACGCCCGAGGCGAGAGGGTGTTGGAGATGGTGGACATCGAGGTGAGGGTGTTGGGCGAGGTGGCCCCGGTGGTGTCCGTCCGGCGCGTGACGCGCTCGGAGGTGCATGTCTGGAACGAGCTGCTCGGACGCGGGGCGGTGGACACGGAGGCCAGCGGCTGGTCCTATGAGGAGCTGCTGGGGCTGGGGGAGGGCCGCCACGCCGTCGTGCCCCGGAGGGGCGTGACGGCGTAGGGGGCGGCGAGTGGGCGGCCCCTACGGCCCGCGCCACGGGCGGGCGGCCTGGTCAGTCTCCGTCAGCCTCTGGGATGCAGTGCTTGAGGACGTGTTGGCGGACGGCGTGGAGGGACACCCTGGCCCGCCATGCCACCGGGCCGGGGGCAGCGGCCGCCTGCTCCTCAATCCGGGCGCGTTCGTCCTCGCCGATCCCGGCCAGGTAGGCATCCGCTTTCGCATCACGCGCCCTCCGCGTTGCCTCGTGCCGGGCTTCCGCTTCGGCGATGACCTTCGCGGCGGCGGCGGCGCGCTCCTGGGCGGCGAGCGCGTCCCGCTGCCGCCGCATCCGCGTGGCGGCTACCTGTTCGATGTAGTCCACGAGGCCGCCCAGCGCCCACGCCTGCTTCCCCTCGCCCTCGCGCATCACCCTGACGGCTTCCAGGACCATTCCCACCGCCTCGGGGCCGTGCCGGGAGATGAGGCCCTTCGCGTGGCCCAGCTCCACCTTCGTCGGCTCCGGCACGGGCGCGTCCTGCGGCAGCCCGAGGAGGGCCCGCTTCGCCTCGCGGGCCAGCTCCTCCGTGGCGGGGCGTAGCCCCACCCCGTCTTGGGGGTGTTTCTTGTCTTCGTCTTCCTCATTGGCGCGAGCCAGGCTGGCAGGGGGCCCCCGCCCGTCTGGCTGGGGCCCCATGTCGGCCTGGCAGGGGGGCCGCGCCGGGCTGACACGGGGGGGCACGACAGGCTGGCAGGGGCCCCCCTGAGAGAAGGTGGGACCCGTGTCGCGCTGATCCGGCATGTCGAGAAGGCGGTAGACGTTCTCGTCGCCGCTCCGCCGCTCGATCTCGATCAGCCCGAACTTCACCAGGATCGGCAGGGCGCGGAAGACCCCCCTGGACGAACACTGGGCGTGGGCCGCCAGCCGCCCCACGCTGGCGACTGCCAGGCGGCCGTCCTTCGCCACACAGGAGATCGCGGCGTAGACGGCGAGGCCCAGGGTGCCGATGCCCTTGTATCGGGGATCGGTGAAGACCAGGTTGGGCAGCGTCGTGTAGCCACGCGGGTGCCTCATGTCCCCTCCCGGATCGCGGCGCAATGGGACGCCCGTCGCGGCGAAGGCGTCGCGGCCCTTGCGGGGTGCGACCTGCCCTCGCCGCGTGCGTCCGGGGAAGCGGCCGCCGCCCGTCCTGGGCGGTGCGTCAGCCTCCTGGCTCAGGGGCACCTGTCCGTGCGCCTCCTCGCCTTCATTCTTCGCCGTCATCGGCCTCGCGGCAAGAGGATGTCATCGACGTAAAGTCAAAATTGCCAAGAACATGCGATACCCGGTTTCCGGGTACGGCGGCCGTGGCCTTCTCACGCCAGTGGGGCGTGTCCCTCGCGGCCCTGGCACTTCTCGCGCTGCACACCATCTCCCGGTCGCGGCTGCGGCAGGGCCGTGCGGGACGGGCTGCCCGCCGCCGGGATGAGGCGTCCCGGAGGCCGTCCGCCACCGCCGTCGTGAGCCGGGCCGTCACGGCCGTCATGGCCGCCCCGGACGAGAGCGGGGCCAGCGGGGCCAGCACGGCCGAACTACCGGATCACCACATTCGCGGCTTCGGTTTCGGCGTCGAGCGTCCGGGGAGTGAACACTCGGGTCCGGCGGGCGTTTCTGATGGCCGGCAGGCAAGATCGTCGGGGTTCGACGGGCCTTGTCCTGCCTCGGCCTAACAAACCTGGAGGTCCCGGTGAAGACGTTGCACAAGCAGGTCGCGGTGACGGTGGGGCGGCGCACGGGCGAGGTGGACGAGATGATCGCGCCGCTCATCGAGGAGCTGTGGAAGGCGGGCATCGACACGGACATGAGCTGCCAGAACAACCGGCCCGGCATCGTCTGGATCATGTTCCCGACGGCGGCGGACGCCGAGGGGTTCATGAGCATCGTGGCTGAGTACGAGGAGGGGCGGGGCACCCTGTACGCCCGCATGTCCAACCTCCTTTGCCCGGACCCCGACTCCACCACCCCGCACTGGGAGTACGCCATCCACGTCGAGGACTTCGGCGCGTCCTACGAGGAGGGCGACGACGGGGAGTACGAGGCGGTCCACGACGGCATCCCCGACCTGGCCTTCTCGGTCAGCATCCGGTTCCCGCACGCCGACCTCCCCACCATCCTCGCCCGGCTCCGCACGCACAACGCCGGGCAGGCGGCCGGCGCGGGGGAGGTGGCCCGTGGACGTTGACGGCATCCCCGCCAGGGACTTCTACCCCATCGCCGAGGCCGCCGGCGGGCTGCCGGGACGCAGGCCCGGCAAGCCGCTCTCGGCCCGGACCATCCACCGCTACCGCTGCCACGGCGTCCGGTGCGGCACCGCCCGCGTCCGCCTGCGGGCCACGCGGATGGGCGGCGGCGACTGGTACACCTGCGACAAGTGGGTCCAGGATTTCCTGGCGAGCGTCAACGCCATGCCCTCGACGGGAGGGGTGGCGTGATCGGGCCGACGGCTGGGCTGGCCGCCTCGCCCTGCGGCCAGGCCCTGCCCCGGCCACTCAGTGTTCCCTCGCGGATCACGCGGATACGACGACAGCGACCGGGGCGTATCCGGTCGCGAGGAGATCGCCCTTCAACGGAGACACGAACATGAAGACGATGACCGACACCACGGCGGCCGGCAGCGTGCCGCACGCCCCGACGGCCACGGCGACGGCCCCGGCGGCCGGGCGGTTCACCGCGAACGGGGACGCCCACGCGGCGTGGGGGATGGCCTTGGCCTGCGCCATGTTGGAGGCGGAGGACGCCCACGAGAACAACTTCAGCAGCCGCAGGGGGACGGTCCCCTACCCGGCCGAGCGGCTCCTGATCTACTTCGACAACAACCCCGCCCACGACCGGGGCTGGCGGCCCCGCCTGCTCGCCCTGATGACCGCCCGGCTCCGGAAGATCGGCGTCGAGTGCCTGGCCGAGGCGCAGCACCCGGCCGACGGCGGGGACGCGGGCTACACCGTGGCGATGGCCTTCCACCCGGTGGACGGCCGCAACAAGGGGCAGGTCGGCGACGCGATCCGGTCCTCGGTCGCCGAGATGCTCGCCGCCGGGCGCTGACGCCGGGCGTGGGCTGGGGCATCCCGGCCAGGATGGGCCGGTGGATCAGCCGCCCCCGCTGGCCGTCGCCGGCCGGGGGGGCGGCGTGGTGGGCGGTGCCGTCGGACGCGCGGCGGCTCGATGCACGGGCCCGAGATGGCGCAGGACAGCCACGCCGGCGCGTGGCGCGGCTCGACGGATCGCCAGGAGGGGCAGCCCTTGGATTCACTCTTCAGCCCCGCGCCCGGCGGCGGCGGCTCACACGACCCCATCAGCCCGGCCGAGGCCCAGGCCGACCGCAACCACATGGCCGCGTCGGCGTGCCCGACCCACCCGCCTCCCGTCAGCCCCGACGTGGGCGTTGTGCGCCGGATCGCCCGCCTGGTCGCGTCCAGGCACCCCGGAGGCTGGCATCGGGCCATCAGCAGGATGAACGCCATCGACGCCGCCTGCGACGCCCTGGGCATGCCCGAGGTGGTGCGCGGCGTGCTGCTGTGGCGAGTGCGTGGCCCGCGCCCTGGGCCGCTGCGGCGGCCTCCTGCCGGCGCGCCAGGAGGCCGCCGCCCGGCGGATGACCCCGGATGAGATGCTGGCGGCGCTGGAGGGCGGGCAGGTCGGGGCCGCGCGGGAGGCGGCGGGCGTGGCGGACGCCGCTTGAGGCGGAGTGTTCGCGCGGGCTCCGCTTTTGCCGGGGTGGCCAGCGCTAGGTGCGCTGCCCGCCCCGACCCCAACAGCCCTGCCCTTGGCAGGTGCCCAGGCTTCACGCTACCTTCCGCCCTCGCAGTGAGGGCCATCCCTCACGGTGCCACCTTGGAGGAGACGATGTCCGAGACCGCCATGCTGACCCTGGGCGATGTCGCCCGCCGGTACGGCCTGCGCACCTGGAAGGTGCGCAGGCTCTACGAGGACGGCAGGCTGGAAGAGCCGGGCCGCCTCGGCATCTACCGCGTCGTGTCCGTGGCCGACCTGCCGAGGATCGAGCGGGCACTGATCGACGCCGGCTACTTGTGCGGCCAGGCGGCCACGGGCACGCCTGGCCGTGCCCCCTGATGCCCCTTGGGCACGGAACGGCGACGCCGGGCCTGGCAGCCCGGCGTCCCCGCTGATCGTCGCACATTATTGCCGCCGCACCCAACCACCCACCACCTGGCCCGAGAGCGACCTCGCCGGCCAGGCCAACCTGAAAGGCACCTATGTTGTACCCCGAAACGGGCGGCCGCGCAAGCGGCCCGCCCAGGCACGCGCCCGCGCAGGGCGCTCCCGACGCCCGTCACGCCCTGACCACCAGGAAGGAGGTGGACCGTGGCTGACGTGCGAGAGTGGAAGGATGCCGAGCAGAAGGTGTTGGATGCGCTGGACATCGTGATGGAGTACAAGTCGCTGGGGGTGTCCTTCACCCGCGACCACCCCACCCAGAAGGGCTGGCTCCCCTGCCACGCCATCGACCGCAAGGACAACAACGCCTCCGCCGCCGTGTTCGTCGGCAACGGGCCGTCCCGTGGCAGGTTCAGGGACATGGGCGGCGACGGCCTCTCCCTGAACCTCTGGGAATTCGCCGCCCGCTTCGGCGGCTTCGGCGGCGACTGGAAGGAGGCCCGCAAGAGCTTCGCCCGGAAGGCCGGCGTCAGCCTGCCAGGCGGCGGCGAGCCGAAGCGGCCGGCCGACCAGGTCGAATTCCTGGACACGCCCGCCGGCGAGCTGATCCTCGACGCCTGGGCCGGCCTCAAGGGCGGCTTCGACCTCCAGACCATCAAGGAGTGCGGCGGCCGCTACGGGCGCTACCCCAAGAAGGCCAGGCCCGAGGGCAGCCAGTACGTCGCCGCCTTCCCCGGCTACTCGCCCCCTGGGCGGTGCGACAGCGACCCCGTGGCCTGGGTGATCGCCAACACCACCGGCCACCCCGTCACGATCTACCGGGGCCAGGGCAAGCCGCCGACGGAGTCCAAGACGGTCTCCGTCGGCGGCTCCACCGGCGGCCTCCTTGGGGCCTGGGGCCTCGCGCACCTGGACGACGCCGAATGGGTGTGGAAGTGCGAGGGCCTGACCGACCTGCTCACCTTCCACCACGCCCTCCGCCAGGCGGGCCTCCTGGGCCGGCACGTCGTCATCAGCAACAGCCAGGGCAGCCTGGAGACGGTGAAGCCCGAATGGGTGGAGATGCTCAAGGGCAAGAAGGTCAACGTCGTCCAGGACTGCGACCGCCCCGGCCAGACGGGCGCGGCCCGCTGGTGCCAGGCCCTGTGCGAGAGCGCGGAGATCGTCCGCAACGTCGCCCTGCCTTACGCGATCAAGGAGGCCCACGGCGAGGACCTGCGCGACTTCCTGTTCCGCGACGGCCGGCCCGTCCAGGAGCTGCTGGACCTGGCCGAGAAGGCCAAGCCGTACCGCCCCGAGGACATGCGCGTGGCCAAGGCCGCCGAGGCAGCCGCCTGGCGCGCCGCGCCGGGGCGGCCGCCCGAGGGGGCCGGACTGGCGGGCCTTTTCGACGGCCCCGCGTCCGGGGAGGCCGCCGCCCCCCAGCCGGGCACCCCGCCGGAGATCGGGGAGTTGGACGACGCCCTGGCCCTGGTCCAGCTCGTTGTCCTGGGGAGGCACGAGGACCACTCCGTGTCCGTGTACTCCCGCCACAGGCGCGAGACGTTCCACATCCCCAACGTCCCCCAGATGAAGCGCGACCTGCTGGTCCAGATCGCCGGCGACCCCGCCGTCCTCCACGTCCACGACGGCAAGGAGGAGGTCGAGGGCAAGGTGCGCTTCTCGGCCGTCCGCACCGCCATCGCCTACCGCGCCGGCGGCAGGCACCTGGACTCCAGCCCGCCGCTGGGCCAGGGCTGCTGGCGGGCCGAGGGCGGCGTCGTCCTCGTCAACGGCAACGAGGCCGCCCTCTACAAGGGCGGCCGGCTGGAGGCCGTCACGGCCCCCTGCCTCGGCGGCAGCCTGCTCGGGCTGCGGGCCACCAAGCCTTGGGTGGACCTCGACGCCCTCCGGGGGCACCTCGCCTCCGCGTCCGACGCCGGCTGGAGGCGCGCGGTGCTGGAAGAGGCGTCCGGGCTGTTCTCGTCGTGGAGCTGGAAGCACGGCCGCGACGCGGACGTGATGGCCGCGCTGGCCGCCTGCTCCTGGGTCCAGACGCTCTGGCCGTGGCGGCCCGAGGTCGCCATCGCCGGCGGCAGCGACAGTGGCAAGACGACGCTCGTCCAGAACGCCCTGGCGAAGCTCTTCGGCGAGCTGGCCTGGTTCAGCAACAAGCCCACCGAGGCCGGCGTCCGCCAGCACATCGGCCACGACGCGCGCGTCATCATCCTGGACGAGTTCGAGCAGGACGGCCAGCGCCAGAAGGTGCTGGAGATGTTCCGCGCCACGTCCCAGGGCGGCCTGGTCCACCGGGGCACCTCCGACCAGCGGGGCCGCAGCGTCCGCGTCCAGCACATCCCCTGGGTGGCCTCCATCGAGACCGGCCTGACCAAGGCGGCCGACCGCAACCGCTTCATCATCCTCGACCTGGGGGTGATCCCGGTGGAGAAGCGCGGCGCGATCACCCTGCCTGACGCCGACGCGCTCGCCGGCCTGGGGGCGAGGCTCCTGGCCGTCGCGCTGGCGAGCCTGGACGACGCCGTCGGGCTGTTCAAGGGCCTCAAGGCGACGCAGGTCGAGGGCGTCCATGGGCGCGTCGTGGAGAACTACGCCGTCCCGGCCGCGCTGAGGGCGGCGGCGCTGGGCCTCGGGCCGGAGCAGGCCGTGGCGGTCCTGAAGGGCTTCCTCGGCGGCCGCCGCACGGACCAGGGCCAGATCGTCGCGGACGAGCGGGCGCTGCTGAACGCCATCGCGGAGTCGAAGGTGGAGCTGGGGCGGGGCGAGCGCAGCGTCGCCGAGATCCTCGCCGGCCCGCACCTGTTCCAGGACGGCCACACGGACCTGGAGCGGCAGGGCGTCGCCCGCGTGACGGGGGAGAACAAGAAGGGCAGGCGGCCGACCGACCTGGCCCAGCTCCCCCTGGTTTTCGTCAACGCCGACATGGTCAAGCGCTACCTGCTCAAGAGCAGCGACTGGTGCGGCAAGGACATCGACCAGTTGCTCCTGCGGGTGGCGGGGGCCTTCCGGGACGTGCGGCGGCTGGCGGGCAAGGTGGCGTCCGGCGTCTGCATCCCCGTCGGGGCGTTCGGCCTCGACGGCGGGGACGACGCCGACGAGGAGCTGCCCGAAGACCCGCCGCCCAAGGAGGAGCCGCCCAAGGAGGAGCCGCCCGAGGCGGATGAGGCCCCCACCTGCATCCTGCTGGACAGCTCGGCGGCCGGCTTCGCCGCCCGCGACGGCGTGTTCACCGAGGAGGACAACTGGCGGTGAGCGCGGCCCCGGCGGGAACGTCGCCCCGGCCCGACGTTCCCGCCGCATTCCTGGCGACGCAAGCCCCGGATTCGCCGGGGCTTGGGCCGAATGTAGGAATGTAGGAATGTTTCAAGAGGAGGGTGGGTGTGCGGCGGGATGACCCCCGACGCCCCTGACGCACAAGGCACTCTCTCCAGGGGGCCCGGCCGACATTCCATCGTTCGGCGCAAGCCCATGCGACCGCGATGGTTGGGTCCTGGCCGAATGTCGGCTTGGGGGCCGCCTACATTCGCGGCCCCGGCCACCCCGGCGTCAGGCCGGGGCCTCACCGGCGGCAGGGCGTGGCCGTAAGCGCCACGCCTCGCGGGCCCGCCGCCCCAGGCTGCCCCGGCGGCGCGGGCCTTTCCCGGCCGCCTCGCCCGCCGCCGCTCCCCCGGCGTGTGCCCGGCCCCGCACGCGGGCCCTTCGCCTCGTCGGTCGCCCCCCAATGACCGGGCCGGCCAGGGCGGCGCGGTCCAGGGCCGGCTCTCGCGCCGGCGTCGGCCGCCCCCTGGGCTCGCGCCTTTTTTTCTGCGAGCGGCGCGAACACCCCATCCCGGCCGGCGTTTCTGTCCCCGGCCACGACGACAAGCAGCATCGCCTGGGGAGGAGAAGAACGATGAGCAAGCCACTGCGACGCGGGATGAAGGCGGGGGAGTTCTGTGAGGCCGCGCCTATCGGCTACAGCCACCTGACCAGCTTGGTCCGGCGCGGGGTCATCCGGCCCGTGAAGGACGGCTCCGGCGACCACCTCTTCAGCGAGGCGGACCTGGCCGTCGCCAGGGCGGCCGTCCGGGCCTACAGGAGGCGGCGGCCGGGGGCCGGCAGGTGACGGCGACGCGGCCCACGGCGTGATGGGCCGCAAGACCGAGAGACCGACAACGAGGAGAAGACCATGACGACGAAGAAGACGGGCGCGACGAGGACGGCGGCCGGGAAGACGCCGGCGGAGGCGGCCAGCGAGAAGCCGGCCACGCGGGGAGCGGCGGAGGCCGGCAAGGCGGCCGGCGCGAGGAGGAAGGCGTCCGCCCGCCACGAGCTGCTGTGGCGGAACAAGTGACAAGGCGTAGCCGCCCGGAGACGAGACGCCCGCAGGCCCGGCCACGGGGGCCGGGCATGAGGTCGCCCGCGAGGGGGATGGGACGATGAAGAAGTTGACGGACAGGCTCCGAACCTGCTGCCCCGGCTCCGACTGCGGAAGCCACCGCGCCAGCCTGGAATTCCTGGGGCGGCAGGGCATCGAGCCGGTGCTGG
>CAZVZK010000146.1:20692-25829 GCA_964630925.1 uncultured Alcaligenaceae bacterium | reverse complement strand
CAAGGACTTGCGCCCGGCTAAACGGTGCGAAGAATCACTCACTCCGCAGAGCTGGAATGGCCCCGGCGCCGGGCCACGGCCCGGTGGCCGGAGGCAGCGGGGGCGCAAGGACTTGCGCCCTGTTCAATGGTGCGAAGAATCACTCACTCCGCAGAGCTGTTGGGCGGGAGCAGCTCGAGCTGATCCTCGCGCACCTCGATGAGCCCCTTTGGACGCCGCCTGTACATGACGCTGTAGATCATCGAGCCGCCGGGGCCGAGCGGCCCCCGGATCTCGAGGATCTTACAGCGCCTGTAGCCGGAATTGAGGATGCGGACACGGTCACCGGGTTTGAACTTGTACAAGGGCTCGGGTGGCATGGCTGCGCTCCAGTTTCAAGGCCTCCAGGGCCGCCTGCCAAGCAGCGGCCTCATCTCATTGTACATGACCTGATCGAGCGAGGCGGCGAGCCCGTCGGGGTGCATTCCCGTAGCTGCGCGCCCCCTGAACACGAGGGAATCCGGTGAATATGCCGCGAACCGCAAGCGAAACCGAGGCCGCGCACCCGGTGGCCCCCTCGTTTCTCCTCGCTCCGGCGCGCAGCTACGGGAATGCACCCAGCCCGTCGCAGGAGGAGCGCCAGGCCAACACCACGGGGAGGCCCAAGGCCGGGACGCCACGGGGAGGGAGGCCTTGATGCGCCGCGGTGTTCCGCCAGGCGTTGAGGTGCCCGAGATCGGTGATGCGGACAGGGTTCGCGGGGTCACGCGATGACAGGCCGAGATGGAATCCGAACCGCTCAAAATCGGCCACGATGTTCTGAAGGGTCGGATTCCCCATGTCGAGCCGCCTCGCCGTCCTGCATTGGGCCTGGAGGAAGGACTGCAGTGCGGGCCGGAATCGGCCGGTGATCAACTGGGCACACTCCGAGTACAGGTCACGGCAAAACCCCTGGAAGTGCGCGCTCAGCGAGAGCACGAATGTCCGCAGGGTTTCTTCCACCGCGAGCGGGTCGGGTGGTACCAGCGTCATCGCGGCGACGCACTGCCTCTCGATCACGGCGAGGCGGGTCAGGCCGTCACCCCTCCAGGTGATCAGCGATGTGGACGGCATGGGCGTCTCCCTCGGATGTCAACCGCCTCTCTACTACCGCCGTCCCGACACGGCAACGGCCCCTCCACCGGCCTGTTGTTACACTCGCGTGATTGTCCCCACGGCAACTCACTGGTATCCTCGCGGTGTCTCGCCAAACGGGGCCTCCGCCATGACCACACTCAAGACCTGCCTGGTCATCACCCTCCTCGCGCTCGCCGCCCTCGGGGCCGCCGGCGCCCCGGCCCCGTTCCTCAAGCCGGAACGAAGGCCACCTGCCGCCGCGAGCCTCCTCGGCGAATGGCGCCAGGTCGCCGTCGAATTCGAGGGCGTCGATCAGTCGGCCGGCGAGGGGCCTACGCTCAACCGCTGGATCATCACCGCCGACAGGATCACCATCATCACGCGCGGCAAGGTCGATCGCGGGAGCTGGACGTATCGGCTCCACCCCGGCGAGACGCTCTCCGGGATCGACCTCCTCTCGGTCAGCGCGCCACGGCCCAAGCCATACCCCTGCCTCTACAAGCTGGAGGGGGACCGCCTCACCCTCTGCCTCCAGAACTACCCCGAGCGGGGCAGGCCCAAGGACCTCGTCTCGCGCATGGAGTCGGGCATCGGACGCTTCGTCTACGAGCGCATGCGGCCCGGCGAGTACGAGAAACAGACGGAGTGATCCGGGCTGGCCGATCCCGGCCGCCGCGATAGCATCCCGGCAACGCACCCGGCGTCCCCGCATGGCGGGTCATGCCACGGCCCGCGACGGGAACGGCCCATCAAGGCCGCTCTTCGACGGCATCCTCGCCGGGCGCTGACCTCCTTGACTCGCCCGTGGCGTCCGATATCCTGAAGTGGTCTGACCAATTCCGGCGGAGGGCGGCCCTGTGATGATTCTCGCGGTTCTGGCGGCCTGTGCGGCGCCGGCGGACCACTTCCGCGAGAGGGTCGCGCCGCTCCTGTCGGCGCGGTGTGTCGCGTGCCACGGCGGCGCGAAGAAACGCGGCGGCCTGGACCTCACGACGGCGAAGGGGCTGCGCGCCGGCGGCGAGAACGGGCCCGTCATCCTGGCGCCGGCGGACGCGGAGAAGAGCCGGCTCGTGCAGCTCGTCTCTGGGCCGTCGCCACGCATGCCGCGCGTCGGCGCGAAACTCAGCGCGGGCCAGGTGGAGGCGCTGCGGGCGTGGATCGCCGCCGGCGCGCCCTGGCCCGAGGGCGTCACGCTCGCGGCGACGAAGGCCGTCGTGGAAGAGGTGTGGTGGTCGCTGCGGCTACTCACACGTCCAGAGGTTCCAGAAGTTGCAGGCGAGAGGCACGGCGTGGACCCGCCGGTAGCGAGCCGGAATCCCATCGACCGATTCATCCTCGCGCGGCTGGAGAAGGAGAAGCTCACGTTCGCGCCCGAGGCGGACCGCCTCACCCTCCTGCGGCGTGTGACGTTCGACCTCACCGGCCTGCCGCCCACGCCCGAGGAGCAGGACGCCTTCGTGAAGGATGATCGGCCGGACGCCTATGAACGCCTCGTGGATCGTCTCCTCGCCTCCCCCGCCTACGGCGAGCGTTGGGCGCGGCACTGGCTCGACGTGGCCCGCTACGCCGACACGCACGGATACGACAAGGACAAACGCCGCGATGACGCCTGGCCCTACCGCGACTGGGTCATCGCCGCGCTCAACGCCGGCCTGCCGTACCGCGACTTCGCGCGGATGCAGCTCGCGGGCGATGTCATCAAGCCAGGTCCCGAGGGCGTGATCGCGGCGGGGTTCATCGCGGCGGGGCCGTGGGACTTCGTCGGCCACGTCGAGCTGCGCGAGGGGACGGTGGACAAGCTCAAGACGCGCGTCATCGACCGCGACGACATGGTGAGCGCGGCACTGGGCACCTTCATGAGCGTGACCGTCGGCTGCGCCCGCTGCCACGACCACAAGTTCGACCCCATCACCCAGCGCGATTACTACCGCCTCCAGGCGGTCTTCGCGGGGGTGGAACGCGGGCCGCGCCGCCTCGACTTGCCCGAGATGAACGTCAAACAGCGCGAGCTGGCCGCCGAGAGAGCACGCATCGAGGCGGCCCTGGCGGCGGTGGAGAAGAAGATCGCCGCCCTGAGCGGGCCGGACGTGGCCGCCGCGTCGGCCCGGCTGGAGAAGGCCAGGGCGGAGCTGGCGGCGCTCAAGCCGCCGGCGGCGGCGGCCAGCCGGACCAACGGTTATCACAGCGCCATCGTGGCGAAGCCGGACACGGTGAAGTGGGTGCAGATCGACCTCGGGGCCGTGGTGCCGCTCGACGAGGTGCGGCTCTTCCCGGCCCGGCCCGTGGACTTCCCCGACACGCCCGGCTTCGGCTTCCCGGCGAGGTTCAGGATCGAGACGAGCGATGAGGCCGGTCTCAAAGCGCCGCGTGTCCTCGCGGACCACACAGCCGCCGACTTCGCCAACCCAGGCGACGTGCCGTATGTCCTACCCCTCAAGGGGCAGAAGGGCCGGTTCGTCCGCGTGACGGCGACGCGGCTGTGGAAGCGCACCGGTGATTACATCTTCGCCCTGTCGGAGATGCAGGTCATCGCCGCCGGCAAGCTCGTCAGCCAGGGGCGGCCCGTCTCCGCGCTCGACTCCATCGAGGCCGGGCTGTGGGCGGGCCGGCACCTCGTTGACGGATCGACGAGCCGGCACGTGCTGCCCGAGGGCGTGAAGGCGTTCACCCGAAGGATGGAGCTGCTCGCGGCCCTCCGCGCCGATCTGGCTGCACGCGATGCGGCCATCGAGAAACTCGTGCCGCCGGCCCTCCGCGCCGAGCGCGACAGGCTCACGGCGGCGCTGGCAGCCGTTGACGCGCGGCGGAAGGCACTGTCGGCGGGCGGGCCGAGCGTCTACTCCGTCGTGCCGATCCCGCCGCGGCCGATCCACCTGTTGAAGCGCGGCGACGTGGAGCAGACGAAGGAGGCGATGACGCCGGGCGGGCTGGCGTGCCTGACGGCGCTCAAGGCCGACTTCCCGGCGTCGGCGGCGGAAGGGCAGCGCCGCCTCGCCCTGGCGGACTGGGTGGCGCATCGAGAGAATCCGCTGACTTATCGCTCCATCGCCAACCGCCTGTGGCACTGGCACTTCGGCCGCGGCATCGTGGACACGCCCAGCGACTTCGGCAAGATGGGCGGGCGGCCCTCGCACCCGGAGCTGCTCGACTGGCTGGCCTGCGAGCTGCGCGACGGCGGGTCGCTGAAGCCGATTCACGGGCTGATCGTGACGAGCGCCGCCTACCGGCAGGCGGGGCGGCACGACGAGGCCGCGGCCCGGATCGACGCCGACAACCGCCTCCTGTGGCGTGCCCCGCGCCGACGCCTCGACGCCGAGGCGCTGCGTGACGCCGTCCTCGCCGTCGCCGGGCAGTTACGCACCGAGATGGGCGGCAAGGGGTACGACCTGTTCCGCTTCAAGGACGACCACTCGCCGGTGTACGACCACGACGACATCGCCCGCATGACCGACCCGAAGACTTACCGGCGGACGATCTACCGCTTCGCGGTGCGCAGCGTGCCGAACCCGTTCCTCGACACGCTCGACTGCCCCGACCCTAACCAGCCGGTGCCGGTGCGTAACACCACCCTGACGGCCCTCCAGGCGCTCTCGCTCATGAACAACCCGTTCATGGTGCGGCAGGCGGGGCACCTCGCGTCCCGGCTACGGGCATACTCCGATGACCCGCCGCGCCAGGTCGAATACGCCTACCGGCTCCTCTACGGCCGGCGGCCGGCGGAGGACGAGGCGGACGCCGTGGCGGCGCACGCCCGCAGGCACGGCCTGAAGGCGGCATGCCGCGTGCTGCTCAACGGCAATGAATTCGTGTTCGTCGATTGAGCGGGCCGGTCAACCCGGTCTTGTGACGAGCCGCTGCCGGAGTGACTCGATCCTGCTTGCCAGCTCCTCGGTGGAGAGGGCGGCGAGCTCACGCGTCGGCGTCTGCGGCTCCTGGAGCAACGACTGAAGGAGCCGGATCTGCCCGGTGAGCTCCCCCTTCTCGATGCCCTTCTCGATGCCCTTCTCGATGCCCTTCTCGATGCCCTTCTCGATGCCCTTCT
>CAZVZK010000146.1:0-20592 GCA_964630925.1 uncultured Alcaligenaceae bacterium | reverse complement strand
CCTTCTCGATGCCCTTCTCGATGCCCTTCTCGATGCCCTTCTCGATGCCCTTCTCCAGGCCGATCTGCTCGTGGATCTTCTCGCGGTCGCGCTCGTAACTCTCCATGAACCGGATGCGGTTGCGGTCGATGGCCAACTGACGCTCGCGTTCATCCTGGCTGAGCATGACGAGGACCTCCACGGCCTGGCGGATCTCCGGCACGTCCAGCCGCGCCGGCCATTCATCGGGGTCCAGGTCGCCCCCGTTGTTCAGGAAGTAGCACCACTGCTCCAGCGGCGTCTCGATGCGGGCGAGCGGCACGTCGATCTTCGGCAGCTCGATGGTGTGAATCTCCAGCGAGTCGTCGAAGACGAGGCCGGCCTCGTCGCGGACCTTGAACTCCTTGTGGAACGCCGGGCCGGGGAAGCCGTCCTCGGCGAGGAAGCAGATCCCGATGGTCGGGCGAGTCGTCTCGTGGAAGTCGCCGCGCTGCATCCTCGTCCCGTGGATCTCGGCCCAGTAGTGCAGGAAGCGTTTGGGGAACACCCAGGTGTGCAGCATCTGCATCTCGGCGTTGAAGTGGCGGCACTGGGCGTCCCGCGCCCGAACGTCATAGACGCTCACCTTCTGGCCGGCGAAGTCGAGCTGCGTGAACGGGTTGAGGACCTCCAGCCCCGTCACCGGCTTGCCGATGACCGCGCTCAGAAGGGCGGCACACCGGCCCGCGCTCCCTTCGCCGCCGAAGAGGCGGCGGAAGATGTAATCGATCTTCGGGTCGAGGTGTGACTTCATCGGGCAGGGCCTCCCCGCCCGGCATTCTGCCAGATCCGCCCCGGCGCCTCAAGCCCTGGCTTGCACGAGAGGCAGCGCCGCCGCCGTCACCGGGATGCGCCGTCCGCCGATGTCCGCCTCCAGTGCGGTCCCGGGGGCGAAGTTGCCGCGCTTGAGGTAGGCCAGGGCCACACATTGCCCCCCACGTGGCGACACGGCGGCGCTCGCCGAGCGTCCCACCTCCTTGCCGTCGCGCCACAGCGCCGATCCGTGCGGGAGCAATTCCAGACCCGTCAACAGTCCGACGAGGCCCCGCTGGACAACCCCTCGGTCACGGGCCATGACGATCGGCTCCTGGCCGAGATAGCACCCCTTGGTGTAGCTGATCGCGGGCAGGATGCGGCCCGTCTCCGGGGCGAACGTCTCCTCGGAGATGTCGGGGCCGTACAGCGGCAGTCCGGCCTCGACGCGGAGCACGTCGAACGCCTCCGCCGACCCCACGGCGGCAGCCAGGCGTGATCGCAGGGCCGCGACGGCGTCCGCCGGGCCGACGACATCGAAGCCCGGCACGCCGAGGAGGTCGCGGCGGCGGATGCTCAGGCCGGCGTCGGCGTGGGTGAAGGTCAGCGGCCCGCCGCTGGCGCCGAGCATCCCGGCGGCCTCCGGGCCGGCGAGGTGGAGGCGGGCACGGTCCGCCGTGCGGTCCGTCAGCTCCACGTCCTCGCCGATTATGTACTTGCGGAGGTGGGCGAAGAGCCTCGCGTTCAGGCCGGGCGGCGTGTCGAGCCAGAGGTGTTCTTCCTTGCCCTTCGGGCCGCGTGGCGGCTCGCGCCAGACCCACGCCTGGGCGATCACCTTGGCGGTGAGGTTGCAAAAGAACGCCTCGCAGCCGTGCCACGGGGCGAGGCGCTTCACGTCGTTCGTCGAGAGGTTGTGCAGGAACGTGGCGGCGTCGTCGCCGGCCGCCTCGATGGTGCCGTGCGCCGACAGGTCGAACAGGGCCGCCGACGTGAGGGCGGCCTCGTAACCGGCTGGGGGGCTCATGCAGCCCCCAGCGCCTTGAAGACGACGGCCTTCATCTTCTCCAGCCCGGTCTTCGCCACCTTGAAGGCATCCTGCTTCCAGTACTCGGGGTTGAACAGCTCCAGCGACAGGTGGCCGCGGAAGCCGACGGCGTGGAGGTCCTTGAGCATCTGCCCGAGGGGCGCGACGCCGTCGCCGGGGTAGACGCGGTGGGCGTCGGTGATCTTGTCGCGCGGCGGCTCGGCGGGGTAGTCGTTCATGTGGAAGACGTGCATGCTGGCCTTGCCGAGCAGACGCAGCCCGCCGAAGCCGGAGCCGCCCTTGTGCAGGTGGTACACGTCGGCCAGGATGCACGCCTGCGGGTGGCCGCTCTCGATGGCCACCAGGGCCGTCTCGCCCAGACGCCCCAGGGTCTTGGAGAAGCCCCACAGCTCGACCTGCGGCACGACGCCCATCTTCGCCCCGAGGCGGCACAGGTCGGCGTAGCGGTCCGCCACCTTGTTCAGGTCGGCGAGGCGCTCATTGGTCGCGCCGACGGGCGGGGCGGCGAGGCGTTTGCCCCCGATGGCGAGGACGCGCTCCATGTCCTTGCGGGCCTGCTCCAGGCCCTTCTTGCGGGCCTCGCCGTCCGCGACGATCCATTGCGCGAAGCCGATGGCGCTCTCGGCGGTCAGGCCCCTGTCGGCGATGCGCTTGCCCACGTCCTTGAGGTCGGAGGGCGAAAGCGCCTCCATCTCGCGCAGCCAGGGCTCGATGGCGTCGTAGCCGGCCCTGGCGGCGATGTCCACCTCCTCGGCCAGTGACAGCTTCTGCCCGCGGATGGTCGAGGTGTTGAGCATGTAGCGGAACGGCTTCGTCGGCTTGCCCTCGGCGGACGCGGTGGAGGCCGCCCCGACAGCGGCGGCGGCCGCGATCAACTGACGGCGCGTCAAGGCGGACATGACATCTCCGTAGCGCAGTGTGCAGGGCGTGCCCGCGGTCTACGATACGAGGTTCACTCCGTCACGTCCTCGCCGGCGAGGGGGGCGAGGCCCTGGAGGCGGTGCCCGCCGCGGGCGGTATGGTAGTAGGTGATCTTCTGGCCCTTGTAGATGTGCTGGTCGGCGGTGTGGATGTAGCGGCCGAGCTTGCCCCACTTGCTCTCCAGCAGGATGGCGCCCTTGGCGCCCAGGCCGCGGACGATGGCGCTGTGCGTGACCTCGGCGCCCGCGGTGAAGATGGCAAGATCACCGATCACCGGGCGGGTGACGGCCGAGTAGCCATTCTCCTTCAGGATGGCCGGTACGCTCGACCCGCGCACCCAGCCGTGGCCGGCGGCGAAGACCCAGCCGTGGCAGTTGTACTGCGGATCGACGGGGGAGGTCTGAATGATCTGGTTGGTCAGGTGGGCCCGCTCGAACAGCTCGCCGATGGGGAACGCCTCCATCTCGCTCACCGTGGCGGCGTCCGGCGCGAAGACGGGGATCAGGCTGCCCGCGTCGGTGCGGGCGTTGTCGGCGGCGAGGGACTCCAAAACCGGGGCCGAGGAGACGAGACGCATCAACTTATCGCCCTCGGCCATCTCGGCAGCGTTTTCGCAGTCGATGGTGTGGAGGCCGAGGAAGAGGGCCGCGATGCCGGCCAGGGCGAGCAGCGCGCCCTGCCCCCTGGGCGTCGTGGCCAGGCGGGCCAGGATTTCGAGAACCCCGGTGCGTAGGACGGTGAGAACCCCCCAACCCGCCGCCAGCAACGCCGACGGCACCGCCAGCCAGCCCGTACCGTCCGTCAGGAGTGCGGCGGCCGCGGCGGCCGCGAAAAAGGCCGTGACGCCCAGCGCCGTCAGCAGCGGACGCTTCGCCTTCTTCTCCCCCAGCGAGAGCCCGAGGACCGTCAAACCGCTGAGGACGGCCATCAGGCCGGTCACGCACAGCGTCATGGGATCGATGGTCATCGTGGCAGCTCCATGGGGCCAACAGATACAACCCTCATTGTGGCACAAGGTTCCGAACGGATGATGAATCTTTGATGAGTGCCGGGGGTAACGCAAGCGGCCCGACGGGGGTCACCCGCCGGGCCTTCATCGCATCCTTCCGCGGTGAACGGACGGTTACTCGAAGACGATGTGGTAGGGCACGACGGCGGGGTCCTTCCGCGGGTCGTACTGGATCCACGGGCCTGGGTTGCCCCTATTGATGACGACAGACCCGGCCGCGTGTGACTTGCGGAACGCCGCCGAGACGGTGTACGCGGTGCCCGCCCCACCCACGGCCGAGATGACCTCGACGGTCTCCTCATTGTCGGTGTCCGGGTCGAAGGTCAGCAGTGCCCCCGCCTGGGGCAGCCAGGCGCGGCCCGTGTTGATGTTCGTGACGGCGTACACGCCCCCAGCCGGGTTGTTCATGCCGAGCGTGCCGCCCGCCGAATTCACCAGGTTGAAGGTCTTGACGGACGGCTGGCGGGTGGCCGCGTCGAGGCCGGCGACGATGGGGCCGCCGCCGGTGGCGAGGTCGCCGGTGGCCCGGCACAGGGGGACGCCGCGCTCGTCGCGTGTCGGCCAGGACTGGAGCTGGCTGCGGTCCACGATGGCGAACATGCGGTGGCGGATGCGGCCCAGGTTCGGCCAGTCGATCTCGGCGCCGAGTTTGACGGGGGCGGAGGTGTCGTCCAGCACCTCGAAGAAGCCGACGGTCGCCCAGACCGCGAAGACGTTGCTGCGTGTCGTCAGGTGGTTCTGGATCTTCGACATCAGCTCGAATCGCCGCAGCGGCTGCCCGCCGTAGGGCGAGCCGGCGCTGGCGGTGAAGGCGTCCGTGGCCTCGGTCATGCGCCGCTGGCTGTGGTCGGAGGTGGCCTGGGGCACGGTGCCGGCCAGGGCGGACGGGCGGAGGAGGGTGTGCGACAGGCTGCGCCCGGCGGGGCTGTTCGTCGGCGCGGCGCCGAGCGGGTCGGTGTTGGCGTCGGCGTAGCCGTGCCCCAGGCCGCGGAAGGGGCGGCTGTTCAGCCCCGGCACGGGCCGGGCGACGGGGGTGCCCCCGAGCAGGGCGGTGCCGGAATCGGGGCTGCGGCTGGCGACGAGCTCGGCGTAGACGGCGTCGACCTCGGCGGCGGTGAAGTGGTTGCCGGCCACGGCGTCGCACAGGGCGCGGAAGACGTTGACGTCCCACAGGGCGTTGACGTTGACGCGGCCGGGGATGCGCCCGTTGGCGTCGGTGCCGCCGCCCCAGGGGCCGACGGTCAAATGATCGAGGAGGCGGTACAGCTTGTTGGACGCCTCGCCCCAGTGGGCGCGGTGGCGGAAGCGGGCTGTCTGCGAGGTCATGAAGGTCTGCGTCAGCTCGTGCGGGCGGACGCCGCTGACGTGCAGCAGGTCGGCGATGCTCGTCGGGATGCGGTCGTGGTGGACGAAGGTATCGAACGGCCACTGCAGGGTGGTGTCGGCCGCCGTGGGGGCGGCGTCGGTGGTGCTGTTGTGGCGGAAGAAGGTGTTCTCGGGCTGGTTGGCCGGCTTGGTGGCCGGGTTCTGCACCTTCCACATGGAGACGGCGGCGAGCGGGTCGTACTTCGCGGCGAGCGGGTGGTACTTGCCGTGCGCCTTGCGGGCGGTGACGGCGTTCATCGGGACCACCGGCATGGTGGTGTCGTAGCGGCGGCCGTCCTCGACGTTGAGGGCGGCGACGTAATCGACGGTGATGTAGGGGTTGTAGTCGGGCTGGGTGGCGTCCTCCTGAACGGGCAGGTAGGGGTTGGCGAGGCGCTCCAGGTACAACGCGGGCCTCTGCGCGGGGTCGCCCATCGGGTCCTGCGCCACCGGCTTGTCGATGGACAGCCTGTTCGTCGTGTGCGTGGCACGGGCGGCGAGGTTGGGGTTGGACAGGAAGAGGGTCGGCGTGGCGGCCGCCGCGCCGTAGTCGGGGTCGGGGCCGACGACGTAGAAGCCGGCGGTGCTCTTGTCGGCGAGCTGGTACGGCGTGCCGGCGTGCGGCTGGACGACATGGGTGGCGGCCATCGCGCCCCAGTCATCGACCACGCTGGAGGGGACCGTGGAGTCGGTGCCCGTGTCGAACTTGCCGAGGCTGTTGTCGGGGTCGCGGAGGTTGTCGCTGCGGCGGGCGGCGAGGCGGAGGCGGTAGATGGCCTTGGCGCCGGCGCCGGTGCCGGCCTGGAGCAGGGCGTTGCCGCCCTCGGGGTGCGAGGCGTCGGCGGCGGCCGGGTTGTGCAGCTCGACCCAGACGTTGACCTTGTAGTTGCCGCCGAGCTGCTTGTAGGCGGCCATGTTGAGCTGGACGTTGGCGAGGTCGTTGTCCCACTGGGCGTAGTACTCGTTGATGACGAGGCGCGGGGCCTCGACGCCGAAGACCCAGTGGGCGTTGCTGCCGGGGACGAACGCGAACGGGGTGCTGTACTCGTCGTTATCGATGGCGTCCACGAGGTTGACGGCGTGCTGGGCGAGCCAGCGGACGGCGCGGAACTCGGGGCTGCTGGCGCCGCCGGTCTGGGCGAGGGCGACGGCGGGCTGCATGGCCCCGGTGACGAGCAGGAGGCGGTCGAAGATGTCCTTGGCGAGGTTCTGGCGATCGAGCAGGGCGATGCGGGCCTGGGCGACGCCGGCGCCGAAGGTGCCCGTGCCGGCGGCGGGGGTGGGGTACTCGGCCAGGGAGCGCTTCAGGTCGATCTTGAACGCCGGGAGCCTGGCCTTCCACGTCGCCGGGTCGTAGTCGCTGCCGGCGGGCGGGGCGGCGGCGCGGCTGGTGGCGTCGATGGCGCGGAAGGGGAGGGGGGCGCCGGTGGCCCGCCAGGTGTTGGGGTCGGTGGGGTCGGCGTCGGGCAGGGCCTGCTTGAAGGTGTAGGCGGCCGTCGCCGGATCCCAGACGCTCGGCGGGCCGCCGGGCCGATCCAGCTCGGCGCTCAGGGTGGTGACGAGGAGGCGGCGGTAGGCGTTGTTCTCGGAGCCGGGGGTGCCGTTGGGCAGGGCGCCGGGGCCGCCGATGTTGTTGGCCAGGAGTGTGGACAGGAGGTCGCTGGGCAGGCCCTCGGCCCCGAGGTTCTGGAGGCGGAGGATGGCCGCCATCTCGCTGGCGGCGAAGTTGCGGTTGGAGTTGACGGGGGTGACGAGGTCGTTGAAGGGGCGGTAGACGTTGTAGATCGACGGGTGGTTGGGGATGCCGGTGCCGCCTGGCTGGGCGGCGTCCCCGTTGTGGGTCGTCTCCGTCGGGACGGCGTTGCCGTAGTCGCTCGCTAGGTAGGACGGGTAGAGGCGGTGGACGGCGTTGGTGCCCTGGCCGGGGAAGGAGAAGCGGGCGGAGAGGGCGGCGGCGCCGGTGAGGGCGGCGGGGTCGCGGACGGCGTTGAAGTCCACCGGGTAACGCCTGCCGAGGGCGGTGCCGCCGGAGACGGCGGTGCCACGCGGGCGCTGGAGGGCGCCGTACTTGCCCTGGACGGTGGGGTTGCCGATGGGGGCGCCGAAGAAGAGCTGCTGGACGTCGGCCCCGGGGGCGGTGAGGACGCGGTTGAGGTTGACCTCCCACGGGCCCCAGCCCTGGTTGCTGGCGTGGGTGTTGGTGGGGCCGAGGACGTTGCCCGCCGTGTGCAGGTTGATTCGCCCGTCGATGGGGAGGATGAGGGGGGCGACCATGCACTTGTACTTGCGGCCGTCGGGGCCGATCTTGACGGGGCTGTTGAAGTCCATCCAGATGGAGTCGTTGCCGCCCGGCGCCCAGTCGAGCTGCTTCACGTCACCGGTGGCGGAGGCCGGGGCGGGGAAGCCGGAGTGGTCCGCCGGACGCGGGCGGAGCAGGACGTGCTTGCCGGCGGCGACGCCGGCGGGCCAGTTGCCCGTGGCGGCCGTCGTGTCGAGGGCGCCCTGGAGCCAGTCGCGGTGGTACGACGGGACGAGGATCTGCCCGGTGAGGGGGTCCTGCATCGCCAGGTACATGTTGTGCTGGTCGGGGTAGGTGTAATCGACGTTCAGGTCGCCGGTGAGCGTGCCCTGGATGGGCGAGTTACTCAGGCGGGCGCCGAGGCGTCCGGGGTCGCGGACCTCGGCGGCGGCGGCGCCGCTGGGGATGAACGCCTGGTAGTTGAAGGCCGTCTGCCCGTTGATGGCGACGGTGTTCAGCATGAGCCCCGGCTCGACGAGCCGGCCGGTGCCGGTCCAGGGGCGGTCGTTGAGGTAGCTGGCGGGGTTCCAGCCGTACTTGGTGCGGGCGAGGCTGTGGCCACGGAAGGCGGAGCGGATGCCGGTGTCGTCGTCGTTGAGGTCGTAGATGAGCTGGCCGAGGAACGACTCCCAGGCGATGCCGGAGTCGGTCACGGTGAGGTCGTTGATGCGGCTGTAGGACGAGATGACCTGGGCCTCGCGGTAGATGCGGGCGCCAGTGGCCGTCGCGTCGGCGTTCATCACGAAGGTGATGCCGAGGATGGCCAGGAGGGTGATCATGGCGAGGACGACGAGCAGGATGACGCCCCGCCGACGCTTGCTGTTGTGCTGGTATCGCATGGGTCATGCCTCCGGGGCGTCCGGGTGTTCGAAAGGGACTCCGGCATCGCGGGCGGCCCTGCCTCCTGCGAGCGTCGGGGTGTCCTACGCGGGCGGGGCGGTCACATCTCCTGGATCATGGTCATCTGGCGGGCGCTGCCGGCGGTCTTGCCGTTGGGGCCGTCCTTCTGGTTCCAGATCCGCAGCGTCACCTGGATGGCGCGGATGCGGATGGTGGCGGGGAAAGCCGCTGGCGCGGCGGCGGTCTTGGCGTACAGGGGGACGCTGGCGTAGGTGCCCGCCGTGGACCAGCGCGTGCCCCCGTAGGAGAAGCTGCCGACGTCTCGGTTCGTCCAGGTGTCGAAACAGTACGGGCCGGCCGCCGCCGGGAAGGCGGGGTTCGAGCCGGTGTACGAGGCCTGGACGACCGGGTCGCCCAGGTCGCGGAACTGCGTGTCGCCTTCGAGGAGGACGGAAACGTCGAACGAGAGGACGCCGCTGATGACGATGTCCTGCGGGGTGGCTTGCAGCCCGCCGGCGAGGAGGGCGGCGTGCCCGGCGGGGAACGACGGGTAGGGCTGGCTGGGGTACGACGGGAGGCCGGCGAGCCTGGGGTCGCCCACGGCGTAGGCGGCCCCGCCGTTGATGTCCGCGGCGCTCACGCCGGCCATGCCGAAGCGGAAGGCCGGGATCGAAATACGGGCGGGGTCGTTGTAGCGCGTGGCCCCGCCGACGGCGTCGAGGGGCGGGCGGCTGACCTCGGTGGCGAGGGCGGAATCGCCGGGGTTGGTGCCGGGCAGGGGCCACATGGCCCGCTCGCGGCGGCGCAGCACGTACAGGGGCTGCCCGGCGAGGCCCTCGTCGCTGACCGTCGTCGAGGGCTGGCTGGCGGGCTCCAGCCACCAGGCCACCTCCCCCCACGGGGAGGCGAAGTCGGTGCCGGAGATCGACTGGAAGCGCTCCTCGCACTCGGCGGCGGCGAGGGTGGTTGACCCAAGCGCGAGGGCCCGGGCGGGGTACAGGAGGATGGGGTCGCCGGGCGTGCGGAACATCTTGCCGGGCTCGTCCTGCGGGCGGAACACGCTGAAGTGCAGCGACGAGCCGCCCGTCGGGGCCGCCGGGGAAGGCATCACCGTGGTGGGGATGTCCGTGCCGGACGTGACGCCCGCGGGCCTGCCCACCTGATACAGGCGGAAGAAGCCGCTCGGCGACCTGGGCACGGCGAGGGTGCCGTAATGCCTGGTCCAGAAGTCGCTCGAGCCGCCGTCACTCAGCTTGATGCGTCCGGGGCTGATGTCCTCGTCGAAATGGCCTGCCTGCAGGTCGCGGCGGAGCAGGATCATGACGGCGCGGAGCTTCTCCTCCATCTCGCCGGCGACCTTGAGGTCGGAGACGACCTTGCCGGCGGCGCCGAACGCCTGGGCGATGACGGCCATGATGAAGAGGATGAGCGCGAAGGCGACGAGCAGCTCGACGAGCGTGAAGCCGGGGCGGCGGGCGGTGCGGTTGGGGCTCATGGTCATCTCCTCCCGTTGCCGCGCTCGAACACCTCGACGGCGCCCGGGAGCGTCACCATGGTCTGAACGAAGGCGTCGCGCAGGGGGGGCTGGATCTCGACACGCAGCTGGGCGTAGGTGATGTTGGTAGCGGGGTCGGTGTAGCCCGGCTCCTCCACCGCCTCGGTCACCTTGTAGAACTCGGCGTGGACGTAGCCGTTCGCGGCGGCGCCGCGGTTGCGAGTCTTGTAGGTGGCGTCGAACAGCCAGTGGCCGCGGCGGAGGGGCGGCTTCTCCTGGATGGGCACGCCGACGCCGTTGGGGTCGCGGATGGCCCACTTGAGGACGACGCTGGTGCCGCCGACCGCCGTCGTCTCCGGGGCTGCGACGGTGTACGGCTCCTCGGGGATGGGGACGGTGATGGGGCGGCCGCTGTAGACGACGACCCAGCACTCGGTGGTCTGCGGGTCGCTGGACCGGACACGCTTGAACATCCACGACCAGGTGTAGCGCCACTGGCGCTGGAGGTTGATCGGGCCGGCGGGCGTCACGAAGCTGCCGTTGGACTGGAAGGTGTGGTCATCGAGGAAGCTGCACCAGCGCTCGGCGGCCGTCGCGGGGATGCTGGTGGCCGCGATGCGCCCGACGGCGGGGGTGCCGAGTGTCGGGTAGGTGGTGGAGTAGTAGGGATCGACGAAGACGGGGTAGCTGAAGGAGGACGCCTCGGAGGGGGCGTAGCCGGGCGGGGGGCCTCCCGGGGGGGCGTAACCCGAGGCGAGGACGGCCGTGACGTTGGCGTCGTTACGGAGGTCGAACATGAGGGAGATGGCGTCGGCGTTCTGGGCGATGGTGCCGGCGCGGCTGTCCTGCAGCGCCTTGGCCATCTTGAGCGCGCCGAGCGGGTACAGGACCAGCACGGCGAGCATGCCGACGCCGAGGATGAAGATGGCGGCGAGCACCTCGATGAGGGTGACGCCGGGCCGCGCTCTGTTCGTGTTGCGGGTCATGGCTGGCCTTCTCCCTCACATGCCTGACGACTGGCCGTCCAACGCGAACTGCAACAGGCCGGTGGACGGCCCGAGCGGGTGGGCGGCGATGAGGCCGGTGCGCGGGTAGATGGCGATGAGGCGGGTCGTGTTGTAGGTGGCGTCGGCGGCGGTGGCGTCCTGCACCCACAGGACGATGGGGGCGCCGCTCGGCTGGTTGATCACGCCGCCGGCCGGGTTGAAGATGATCTCGTAGATGGCGACGCCGGTGTTCGTCCGCGACGGGACCTGCACCGTGGGGTAGTTGGTGGCGATGTAGCCGAGGTTGATGACGACGTTGTGGGGCAGCTTCACCGACTCCTCGCCTGCGATGGGGCGCGGCTGGCGGATGATCTTGAAGTACGAGTTGGTGAGCGACGTCCCTGGCGCCCGGTGCAGCAGGGCCTGATTGGCGGCCGTCACCGAATGAATCTCGAAGTGGTTGTTGGTGCCGGCCACGAGCCAGTCGCCGGGCTGGACGGAGTAACTCTCGACATCGCCGCTGACCGCCGAGCCGAGGAGGTTGGACCCGGTGAAGGTGGCCCGCCCTTGTGGTAAGGGCGGTGCCGGTGCCGGGGTGATCGGATCGATGGTGACGGAGCCGGTGCGGTAGGGGTCGGGCTGCTCGACGAAGATGAGGTTGCTGACCTGGCCCGTGGCCGTATCGACCTCGAAGCGGATGCCGCGCGGGGCCTGGTCGCGGAAGGCGCGCATGCGGGCGGTCAGCAGCGCGGCGATGGTGCGGTCCACGCCGCGCAGGACGTTCTTGTTGTCGCTGAACGCCGGGACGACGTAGACGACCGTGAGCGTCGCCAGGACGGTGATGAGGGCGATCACCACCAGCAGCTCCACCAGGGTCAGGCCGGGCCTCGTCCGTCGCGTCATGGCCGCCTCCGTTGTCACCTGAGCCGACCCTTGATGATGTTGTCGTTGCTGTCCGCGCCGGTGCTGGCGAAGGTCAACAGGTTCACGCCGGGCTTCCGGTCGGGGCCGCCGCTCATGATGGCGGCGGACAGGTCGAGGGTGGCGGCCTGGACGGTGTTGTTGGCCCTGGGGTAGAGCAGATGGCAGACGCGCTGGAAGACCTGCCCGTTGCTCGAGTTCTGCCAGGACGCGTCGTTGAGCGTGCCCCTGGGGTCGCCGGGGTCCTTGAACCCGGCGACGTAGCCGTCGGGGTTGACGACGCTGATGCCGGTCGGGTTGGTCGCCGGCGAGGCGTACAGCCCGGAGTGGTCGCCGATGGGCCAGCGGCAGAAGAGGAGCGGCTGCTGGAAGGCGTCGGCCAGGCAGGGGAAGCCATCGATGGTGACGACCGACCCGGCGAGGCCGAGCTGGTCCTCGCTGACGGCCTCGGGGCCGTTGCGGAGGGACATGTACAGGCAGGCGGCGGATTCGTGGGCCGCCGGCGCCGGCACGCCGAGGGCGGGGTTGTAGGAGGCCCGCGTGATCCCCTTGTTACGCAGGTACGTCACGTAGGAGGGCAGCGGCTGGATGTAGTCGATGCTGGTGACCGGGTCGTATCCGGGGTAGAGGGCCTCGAAGAACGACTGCGGGAACGCCTGCTTCATGCGCAGTTTGATGTAGATGACGCGGGCGCGGTCCTGATCCCCGCCGGCGAGCGTGATGATGTTGGCGGGGATGCTGTCCTGCTGCCCCCTGTCGCGGAGGTACGACGCCTGGCCGCCGAAGGCGAGGCCGGCCTTGTCGATGGTGGTGCGTGTCGCGGACGTGGCGGCGCCGCCCATCATGCGGACGGCCGCCCCCGCCGACAGCAGCAGCAGGAGGGTGATGATGGCGATCACGATGAGCAGCTCGACCAGCGTGAACGCCGAGCGGCCGCGTCTCTTGGTGGTTTTCATGGCGTCACTGCTGCCCCGTGCGGAGCTCGGCCCCGGAGAAGTTGGAGATGTCGTCGGAGCCGGCGTTGGAGGTGCCGTAACCCCCGGTCACGGACCAGGAGGTGTCGCCGGGGCCGAACTGCCCGTCACGGCCGGCGCAGATGATCTGGAAGCCGTCGCGGTTGAGGTACTGGAGCGGCGAGAGCGACTGGACGAACGGGTTGACGCCCTGGGCCGAATCGGAGAAGTTGCGCGGGTCCGTCGCCGGCAGGTAGCCGTTGCGCGGCCCGTTGTAGTCGTTGCCGGCCTTGTTGGCGCTGAGGTAGACGTAGTAGGCGGCTTTGGCCGAGCCGGGGCCGGCGAACGGGTCCTGGTAGCGGAAGAAGCCGTTCGCCGCCCGAATGAGCCTGGCGGATTTGAAGTCGAAGTACGGGCCCTTGCGGCCCTGGGTGCTGACGACCTCGGCGGGGTTAATCGGGTCGGAGGAGAAGCCGAGGCAGCCGTTGGGGCCGTTCCTCGTGGGGATGCCGCCGAGGAAGAAGGTGAGGCACTCCTCGCCGGCCAGCTCGATGTAGGTCGGGTAGGCGGTGATGGTGCCGTCGTTGTTCCAGTCCTGGGCGAGGCTGGCCCTCTTGCCGAACATCGACTGGAGGAAGATGACGGTGCGTGCCTGGATGGGGTCCGACGTGTCGTAGGTGCCGCTCTCCTGGAGGCGGATGCGGCTGGGGATGAACTGGACGTTGAACGCCTGGCGGAAGTTGCCGTGGGCGGTCGCGAAGCCGTTCATGTCGCCGCGCGCCGTCATCTGCACGCCGCGGACGAGGGTCGCCATCACGCCGGCGACGGTGAGGGCGATGAGGATGCTGATGATGGCGATCACCACCAGCAGCTCGATGAGCGTGAAGCCCTTTCGCCTCACGGCACGAAATGCGTTCGTCATGGCCTTCGACCTCCCGTGCGTGTGGCTCACTTGCTCAGGCCTTCCAGGAGCTTGATCAGGGGCAGGAACAGCGCGATCACGATGCCGCCGATGACGACGCCGAGGAACACGATCAGGAGGGGCTCGATCAGCTTGATCAGGCCCTCGACCATGACCTCGACCTCCTCGTCGTACACGTCGGCGATCTTGTAGAGCATGCTGTCGAGGTCGCCGGTCTCCTCGCCGACGTCCACCATGTTGACCACCATGTCATCGACGAGCTTGCTCTCCTTGAGGGGCTGGGCGATGGTGTCGCCCTCGCGGATCGACTCGTAGACGCGCTGGTACATGCGTTCGAAGACCGCGTTGGTGCACGTCTCCTTGACGATGCTGAGCGCCTCGAGGATCGGCACGCCGGAGGCGACGAGGGTGCCGAGCGTGCGGGTGGTCTGGGCGACGATGGTCTTCTCGATCAGGCCGCCCACGACCGGTATGTAGAGGATGCATTTGTCGACGGCGTAGTTCCCCGTCTTCGACAGGCGTATGAGCTTGATGAGGAGCCAGAAGCACAGGGGGAAGAGGGGGAGGACGTACCAGTACTTGCTGACCCACTGCGAGCAGGCGATGAGGACCTTCGTCATGTCCGGGAGGTCCATGTTGAAGTCTTTGAAGATCTTCTCGAACTTCGGGATGATGTAGATCATGATGAAGGTCAGGATGCTGACGGCGACCAGCACCACGACGACGGGGTACATCATCGCGCCCTGGATCTTGCGCGACAGGCTCTGCGCCTTCTCCTTGAAGTCCGCGAGGCGCTTGAGGATGATCTCGAGGGCGCCGCCGGCCTCGCCGGCCTTGACCATGTTCACGTAGAGGCGGTCGAAGCACTTGGGGTGCTTGCCGAAGGCCTCGGAGAGCGTGCTGCCCGACTCCACGTCGTCCACCACGTCGATCAGGGCGTTCTTGAGCACGCCCGGGCGCATCTGGCCCTCGAGGATGCGCAGCGAGCGCAGCACGGGCAGGCCGGCGTCCTGCAGCGTGGAGAACTGGCGTGTGAAGGTGCAGAGCGCCTTGGTGGAGACGCCGCCGATGGTGAAGACCTGGCCCTTCTTGCGTTTGCCGGCCTTCTTCTTGCCCTTCTTGCCCGACTGCTGCTCGGTGATCTTCGTGACGAAGTAGCCGAGCTGGCGGATCTTCTGCTGGGCCTCCTCCTCGTTGCCGGCGTCGATGGTGTCCTTGACCTCGCCGCCCGAGGTGTCCATCGCTTCGTATTTGTAGGTCGGCATGTCGGCCCCCTCGTGTTTGGTGTTTGGTGTTTGGTGTTTAGCCAGACACCGTACAACCCCCTGATGTGACACTACCCCAAACACTAAACACTGAATACTAAACACTACTCCTCGTCGACGACCGTCTCGCGGACGACCTCCTCGATGGTGGTCAGGCCCTTGAACAGGGCGCGCATGCCCGACTCGCGGAGGGTCGTCATGCCCATCTTCTTGGCGGCGTGGCGCATCTCGTCGGTTGAGGCCCCGGCGGAGATCAGGTCGCGCATGTCGTCGGTGATCATGAACAGCTCGAACAGGCCCATGCGGCCACGGTGCCCCGTGTTGTTGCAGCGGTCGCAGCCGCGTCCGTAGAAGAACTTGCGGCCCTTCACCGACTCGGGCGTCAGGTTCAGCTCCATGAGCAGGTCGCGCGACGGCTCGAACTCGGTGCGGCAGTCGTCGCAGATCTTCCGCACCAGGCGCTGGGCGAGGATGGCCTCCAGCGTGGCGGTGATGAGGAACGGCTCCAGGCCCATGTCACGCAGGCGGGTGACGGTGCTGGGGGCGTCGTTGGTGTGCAGCGTCGAGAAGACGATGTGGCCGGTGAGGGCGGCCTGCACGGCGATCTGGGCGGTCTCCAGGTCGCGGATCTCGCCGACGAGGATCTTGTCGGGGTCCTGCCGCAGGATGGAGCGGAGGGCCGAGGCGAAGGTCAGGCCGATCTCGTGGTTGATGGGCACCTGGATGATGCCGTCGAGGTCGTACTCGACGGGGTCCTCGGTGGTGATGAGCTTGTCGCTGATGACGTTCAGCTCGTTGAGGGCGGAGTACAGGGTGGTGGTCTTGCCGGCGCCGGTGGGGCCGGTGACGAGGACGATGCCGTTGGGCTTCGCCACCACCTGGCGGAACTCCTCGAGCATCTCCGGGCTCAGGCCGACCTTGTTCAGGTCGAGGGAGACGACCGTGCGGTCGAGGACCCGGACGACGACGCTCTCGCCGAAGAGGGTGGGCAGGACGGAGACGCGGAGGTCCACCGGGTTGCCGCCGACGTTCAGCTCGATGCGGCCGTCCTGGGGCAGGCGGCGTTCGGCGATGTCGAGGTTGGACATGACCTTGATGCGCGAGGAGATGGCGGTGGCGAGGTGGCGCGGGGGCGGCACCATCTCGTACAGCACGCCGTCGCAACGCATGCGGATCTTGTACTCGTCCTCGAACGGCTCGAAGTGGATGTCGGACGCCTTGTCGCGGATGCCGAGGAGGAAGACCATGTTGATGAGCTTGCGGACGGGGGCGGCCTCCGCCATCTCGGTCAGCTCGGAGAGGTCGATGCTGGTCTCGGCCTTGCGCCCGCCGAGGGTGGGGTTCTTCTCCATGTCGGAGATGATGTCGATGATCGACTCTTCCTTGCCCTTGTAGGCGCGATCCAGCGCCTCGGTGATCTGCTGCGGGGGGGCGAGGACCGCGACGACCTCATTCAGGCTGAGGAGGTTGCGCAGGTCGTCCATGGCGCCGAGGTTGTTCGGGTCGGCGATGGCCACCGTCAGGACCTTGTCCTTGACGGACAGCGGCAGGACCTTGTAGACGCCGGCCATCGGCTCGGGGACGAGGGCGAGGGCCTCGGGCGAGGGCTTCATCTCGGCGAGGTTGACGACCTTGATGTTGGCCTGCTCGGCGAGGGCGTTGAGGAGCTGGTCGTCGTTGATGAGGCCGCGGGCGACGGCGGCCTGGCCGGTCATGAGGGCGGACGCCTTGGCCTCGTCGAGGAGCTCCCAGATCTGGTCCTCGTCGATGTAGCCGAGGTCAACGAGCACCTGGCCGAGCTTGCGGCGTCCGCCGCTCTCCTGCTGCTTCTTCTCCTTGCCCACGGGCTTCTTGCCGCCGATCTTCTGCGGCGGGAGCGGCTTGCGCGGGGCGTCGGCGGGGGGCTTGGCGGCGGGCTTGGCCGGCTCGGCGGGCTTGGCGGCGGGCTTGGCCGGCTCGCCGGGCTTGGCGGGCGGCTTCTGTGGGGTGATGGCCTGGCCCGGAGCCGGGGCGGGCTTCTGCGGCTGGGCGGCGGGCTTCGCCGGCTGGGGGCCGGCGGCGGGCTTGGGCGCGGGCTGGCCCTGGCCCTGCGGCGGCGCGGCGGCGGGCCTGGCCGGGGTCACGCCCTGGGCCGGGGGGACGGGCTTCTTCGGATCGTTCGGCGGGGTCGTGGACATGCGGCACCTTACGTTCGCGTGGACGGGTTAGCGGCCCTTGCGGATGCCGCCGGCCCCCGGCCGGCGCGGCCTGTCGTCATCGTCATCGTCGTCGTCCCGCCGGCGGCGGTCATCGTCGTCATCGTCATCGTCGTCATCGTCGTCGTCGTCGTCGTCGTCCGAGATGCCCTTCTCGTGGTTGGCCATCTTGGCGGCCAATTCGGCGGGCTTGTTGGCCCGCATGAGGCACTCCTCCTTGTCCACCAGCCCGTCGCGCCAGAGCTTGAACAGGTTCTCGTCGAGGAGGAACATGCCGTGCTTGCGCCCGGTCTGGAGGGCGGAGTCGATGCGGTAGGTCTTGTTCTCGCGGATGAGGTTCTGGATGGCGGGGGTGACCACCATCATCTCGTAGGCGGCGACGAGGCCCTCGGGCTTCTTGGGCATCAGGGCCTGCGACAGCACGCCGATGAGGGCCGTCGAGAGCTGGGTGCGGATCTGGTCCTGCTGCTCCTTGGAGAACACGTCGATGATGCGGTTCACGGTGCTGGAGGCGCCGGAGGTGTGCAGCGTGCCGAAGACGATGTGGCCGGTCTCGGCGGCCTCGATGGCGGCGTGGATGGTCTCCAGGTCACGCATCTCGCCGACGAGGATGATGTCGGGGTCCATGCGGAGGGCGCGGCGGATGCCCTCCTTGAAGCTGGGGGTGTCCACCCCGATCTCGCGCTGGTTGAACGTACACTTCTGATGCTTGTGGTAGTACTCGATGGGGTCTTCGAGCGTGATGACGTGCTTGTCGTAGTTCTGGTTGATGAAGTTCAGCATCGACGCGAGGCTGGTGGTCTTGCCGGTGCCGGTCGGGCCGGTGACGAGCATCAGGCCGCGTGGACGTGTGATCAGGCGGCGGATGGCGTCCGGCATGCCGATCTGTTCAAACGTGAGGAAGGTGCTGGGGATTCGCCGCAGCACCATGCCGATGAAGCCGCGCTGCTTGAAGACGGCGACGCGGAAGCGGAAGCCGTCGGTGTACTCGATGGCGAAGTCGGCTCCGCCCTTCTCCTGCAGCTCCTGCTGACAGCGGTCGGGCGTGATGGACTTCATGAGCTGCGTCGTGTCGTCCTGGTCGAGTGACTTGGTGTCGAGGCGGCGCATGCGGCCCTGGTGCCGGATGACGGGGGGCTGGCCGACGGTGATGTGCAGGTCGCTCGCCTTCAGCTGGATGACCGTGCTGAGGAGCTTCGTCATCTCGATGGGTGATGCCAAGGGGGCCTCCGTCTCTCGGTACGGGCTCGAATGGCGGACGAAACAGGAAAGGCACGGACAGATGGGATCGTGGCCCTCACCGGCATTATCCGGGACGCGAGGGGGGCGGCAATCAGCGACAGGGAGAATCCTACGGAATCCGTGAAAGAAGAGGGCACGGCGTTCGTCTTGCACCAAATCCTGGCCGTCTCATGGGGCTTTCATGAGCGCCGGCGCTCGGGGATGGTGCGCCATGCTTCTTTTCCGCGCCACATCCCCCAGGTGTCCACTCGGGGGCAACGAGATCCCGCGGGTACGATTCGCGGCAATTCTCGTCCGTGGCATTGAATCATGCCGACGAGCGAGGGGCGCGGCGTGAGCACGCCGGCGTGACGAATCACCGGCGGGCGCACGCCGCGCCCCTCGCTCATACCGGATCACTCGTGCTCGTGGTGGCAGGTGCTGAGGACCTCGTCGAGGGTGGTCAGACCGGTGCAGGCCTTGTTGATGCCGTCCTCAAGGAGTGTACGCATGCCCATGAGGCGGGCCTGGCGGCGGATGGACTGGGTGGGCTCGCGCTTGAACGTCAGCTCACGCATGGCGGAGGTCATGCGGAACATCTCGAAGATGCCCTTGCGGCCCCGGTAGCCGGTGTGGTTGCAGTTGTTGCAGCCGGTGCCCCGCTGGAAGGTGGCCGTCTTGACGCGCTCGGGGGAGAGGCCGGCGGCCTTGATCTCGGCGGCGGACGGCTCGTCGGGGCCCTTGCACTTCTGGCACACCATGCGCACGAGGCGCTGGGCCATGATGGCGATGACGGAGGAGGCGACGAGGAACGGCTGGACGCCGATGTCCACGAGGCGGGTGACGGCGCTGGGGGCGTCGTTGGTGTGGAGTGTACTGAACACCAGGTGGCCGGTGAGGGACGCCTGGATGGCGATCTCGGCGGTCTCGTGGTCGCGGATCTCGCCGACGAGGATGATGTTGGGGGCCTGGCGGAGCATGGCGCGGATGATCTTGGCGAAGTCGAGGCCGATGTTGTGGCGGACCTCGACCTGGTTGATGCCGGGGAGGTAGTACTCGACGGGGTCCTCGGCGGTGATGATCTTGCGGTCGGGGCGGTTCAGCTCGTTGAGGGCGGCGTACAGGGTGGTGGTCTTGCCGGAGCCGGTGGGGCCGGTGACGAGGAAGATGCCGTTGGGGCGCTTGATGATCTGCTGGAACTTGGCGTAGTCCTCCTCGCCGAAGCCGAGGTCCTTGATGGAGACCTGGATGTTGCCGCGGTCGAGGATGCGCATGACGATGGACTGGCCGTTGGTGGTCGGCAGGAGGCTGACGCGGAGGTCGTAGTGCTTGCCCTGGATGTTGGTCTTGATGCGGCCGTCCTGGGGGCGGCGTTTCTCGGCGATGTCGATGTTGGCCATGATCTTGAAGCGAGAGACGATGGGGGCGAGGAGGCGGCGGGGCGGGCTGTCGCGTTCGACGAGGACGCCGTCGATGCGGTAGCGGATGCGGATGCGGTCGGCGAAGGGCTCGATGTGGATGTCGGAGGCGCGGAGGCTGACGGCCTCCTGGATAATGAGGTTGCAGAGCTTGATGATGGGGGCGTCGTTGTCCTCGGCGGCGCCGGCGGCGGTGGACTCGGTGACGGTGAAGTCGATGGCGGTGTCGGTGAACTCGGCGAGCATGGAGTCCACGGACTCGGTCTCGCTCTGGCCGTAGTGGCGGTTGATGGCCTCGATGATCTGTTCGCGGGGTGCGATGACGGGGGTGAGCTGGCGGTTGAGGACGAATTCGAGCTTCTGGAGTGTGGTGAGGTCGGACACGTCGGCCATGATGATCTTGAGGACGGTGCCGTCGCTGGAGAGCGGCAGGACGACGTTCTCGCGGGCGACCGACTCGGGGACCATCTCGATGATGGCCGGGGGGATGGTCATGTCGGTGAGGTCGACGAACTGGGTGCCGGAGTGTTCGGCGACGGCGGCCATCACCTCGGCGGGGGTGGCGTACTGGAGTTTGACGAGGACCTCATTGATCTTGGCGCCGGTCTGGGTGGCAGCGGCCTTGGCCTCCTCGAGCTGGTCGGCGCTGAGGATGCCCTTCTTGACGAGGATCTCGGTGAAATCGCCACGCGACTTGGCCATGAGACGGACACTCCGGTAGAGGGACGAGGTGGGGGCGCGTGCAGAGGCGGATGACGTGGGGCGTCTCTGGATCAGCATAATGAGCGGGCCGGGGCTCACGCAAGGGAAAAGGGCCAGCTCTGCGGAGTGAGTGATTCTTCGCACCATTGAACAGGGCGCAAGTCCTTGCGCCCCCGCTGCCTCCGGCCACCGGGCCGTGGCCCGGCGCCGGGGCCATTCTTCGCGTCTTGATTTTCCGGCCCGATTCTGGCTAGTATCCGGCCT
>CAZVZK010000145.1:0-26111 GCA_964630925.1 uncultured Alcaligenaceae bacterium | reverse complement strand
GACGACCAGGAGGAGCAGATCGAGAAGCTCCAGGAGAGGATCGAGGCCCAGGAGAAGCTCGCCCTGAGCCACAGGAAGGCCCTCGACGACTTCATCGCCAACTTCTCCTGTGAGTAGCGAACAGCCAGCAACAGCCGGCTGACAGCCAGCGACAGCCAGCTACCAACAGCCAACAGCCGGCCTCCCGTGAGAGGGGGGGGCCGGCTGTTCCTGCTTTAGCTGGCTGTTCACTTGTTTGGACTGGCTGTTAACTGGCTGTCAACTATTCGGTCAGCTACGAAGCTCCCAGCCCTTGCGATACGCCTTCGTAACGAGCCTCGTGGCGGCCTCCGAGCCGGGGAACTTCAGCGCCTCCGCGTCCCAGCGCAACGCCGTGTCGGGCAGGCGGATGGCGATGCTGCCGATCAGCACCGCCTCCGTCAGCGGGCCGGCGTAGCCGAAGTGCGAGCCGGTCTTCCCCTCCCCACGGCACGCGTCGGCCCAGCCGACGTAGTGGTCGATGGCGGCGACGGCCTCGGGCTTGTCGCGGATCTCCTCGCCGTCACGGAACAGGCGTGGCATGGCGACGTGCGGGATGACGAGCGTGCCCTTCTCGCCGATCAGCACCGAGCCGGAGCCCGGTAGCTTCGCCTTGCCGACGCCCAGGCCCTCCAGGGACGGGAAGTGACCGGCCCCGTCGTACCACGTCAACTTCAACGTCTTGCCGGACGTGCGGCCGGTGCCGGGGAATTCGTAGCTGACCTTCGACTTCTTCGCCCACACCTCGCGACCCAGGGCGGGGGCGTCGGCGGTGACGCCCGTCGGGGCGCCCAGCCCCAGGGCCAGGAACACCGGGTCGAGGATGTGGCAGCCGAAGTCGCCGAGCTGGCCGTTGCTGAAGTCCTGCCAGCCGCGCCAGTTGAACGAGTGGTACAGGCGCTTCTTGTAGGGGCGCGACGGCGCGACGCCGAGCCACAGGTCCCAGTGGACGCCGGCCGGGACGGGGTCCTCGTCCTTGGGTCGGTCCTCGGCGAGGAGCCAGCCGAGGCCGCCGGACTGCCAGGAGTGGACCTCCTTGACCTTGCCGATCAGGCCGTCGTGGACCATCTTCACGGCGGTGCGGTACTCGGCGTAAGACTGGATCTGGTTGCCCATCTGGGTGATGACCTTGTTCCGCTCCGCCGCCCGCCGCATCTGCCGGGCCTCGTGGACGGTGTGCGTCAGGGGCTTCTGGCAGTAGACGTGCTTGCCCAGCTGCATGGCCGGCAGGGCGACGGGGGCGTGCATGTGGTCGGGGGTGGAGACGATGAGGGCGTCGAACGAGCGGGCGTCATCCACGAGCTTGCGCCAGTCGGTGTAGACCTTGGCGTCGGGGAACTTCTTGACGGCGCGGCCGAGGTGGCCCTCGGACTCGTCGATGTCGCACAGGGCCACGACCTCGACGTGCTTGCTCTTGGCGACGTTGGTGAGGTCGGACCAGCCCTTGCCGCCGACGCCCACGGAGGCGACGCGGAGCTTGCCGGCCGCGGCGCGGGTGTAGGATGCGGCGGAGAGGGCGGCCACGCCCGACAGGGCGGATGCGCCGAGGAAGCGACGACGCGAGATGGTCATGAGGACGAGGCTCCGGGGAGGGAGGGAGAGCGTGGGATGCAATCGTTGTATTCGGGTCGGGGTGAGCGGGCGGTTGGATCTCGACGTCGGTCAGGCCGGCGCCGGCGCGGCGGTTGCAGTGGGGGGGGGATGATGGCATCCCGACGCCGGCTCGCCCTTCACGGGGGACACGCATGGCCAACACCCGAAACGACGCGGCGCGCGTCTGGGCCGTCGCCGCCCTCGCCCTTTTCGCGGCCGTCCTGGCCGCCTTCACCCTCGTGCCCCGGCAGGCCGGTGGGACGGCGGGCCCGGGTCTGATCGGCTGGCTGGAGGAACGCTCCATGCTCGCCCATGCGCGCGAGGCGTCCGCGCGCGTCTCCGGGCAGGGGGTGCAGTGGCGGCACCGCTACGGGTCGCCGCGGCCGCTCGACGCAGTCCGGGCCGCGTCCGTCTGGCTGCTCGACTACCCCGGCTCTGTGGTGACGCGGCCCGGCAAGTCGGTCATCGCCACCTGGGGCGACGAAGCCCTGTGGGACGCCCTGGCGCGTGTCGGTGTCCGCATGCTGCACACCGGGCCGCTCAACCGGTCCGGCGGCGTCAAGGGCCGCGAATACACGCCGACCATCGACGGGTGGTTCGACCGGATCTCGCTCGACCTCGACCCCGCCCTGGGGACGGAGGAGGAGTACCGGGCGATGGCCGCGGCCGCGGGGCGGCGCGGGGCGGCCATCGCCGGCGACCTGGTTCCGCTGCACACGGGCACCGGCCCGGACTTCTGGCTGGCCCTGCGCAACTACAAGGACTACCCGGGGCTGTACACGATGGCGGAGGTCCGCCGCGAGCACTGGGGGCTGCTGCCCGGCGTGGCCGACGAGTGGGGGCTGGCCAGGGTGCCGCGCGAGGCGGCGGAACGCCTGGCGCGCGAGGGGTACATCCCCGGCCCGATCAACAGCAACGACGCCGCGCCCGAGGCCAGGTCGTGGAGCGGGTGGAGCGCGAGCGGCGAGGTGACGGGGGCCGACGGCGTGGTCAGGCGGTGGGTGTACCTGCACTACTTCAAGCCCGCCCAGCCGGCCCTCAACTGGGGCGACCCGTCGATGGCGGCCCAGCGCGTTCTGGCCGGCGACGTGGTCCGCACGGTGGTGGACCGGCGGACCCTGGTGGTGCGCCTCGACGCGGTGCCGTTCCTGGGCATCGAGCGGAAGGAGGGCGGGGGGGTGGAGACGCTGCACTACCAACACCCGCTCTCGGTGACGGGGACGAACCACCTGGCCATGCTCATCCGCAAGATGGGCGGGCTGAGCTTCCACGAATTGAACGTGCCTCTGGAGTCGCTGAAGAGGTTCACGCGCGACGGGCCGGACCTGTCGTATGACTTCGTGACCCGCGCCCAGGTGCTGCACGCGCTGCTGGCGGCCGACGCCGGGCCGCTCCGGCAGGCGTTCCGGTGGATGCTGGAGGCGGGGGTGCAGCCCCTGGCCTTCGTCCACGACCTGCAGAACCACGACGAGATCACCTACCAGCTCGTCGAGCCGGAGCACCGCGAGCTCAAGGGCCTGCGCGAGGGCATGCTCGGCCTGATGCGCGAGAAGGTCGGCTCGGCGCCGTACAACCGCCTGTACCGCCCGGAGAGGGACGGCGTGGCGACGACGTTCGCCGGCTTCGTCGCGCCGGCGCTGGGCGTACGAGACCCGTACGCGGCGACGGAGGAGGACGTGGCCCGTATCCGCCAGGGGCACCTCCTGCTGGCCGCCGCCAACGCGCTGATCCCCGGTGTGTTCAGCTTGTCGAGCTGGGACCTGGTGGGGGCGTTGCCCATCCCGGCGGACGCGGTGAAGGAACGGGCGGCCGACGGCGACTGGCGGTGGATCAACCGGGGCGGCGTGGACCTGATGGGGGCGAGCGCGGCGAAGGAGTCGGCGTTCGGGCTGCCGCGGGCGAAGGCGCTGTACGGCCCGCTGCCGGTGCAGTTGAAGGACCCGGCGTCGTTCGCCTCGCGGCTGGCGGGGATGCTGGCGGCGCGGGAGAAGGCGCGTCTGGCCGAGGGCGAGCTGGTGGCGGTGCCGGAGTCGCGTGCGAAGGGGCTGTGCGTGCTGGTGATGAAGACGCCGGCCCATCCGCTGGCGGTGGCCGTGCTGAACTTCGGACGTGAGGAGGTGGACGAGGAGATCGACCTGGGCAAACGAACCGGGACAGGCACGTGGTCCGACGTCATGGGCGGCGAGGCGCCGAAGGGGGGCGGCGGGCTGCGGGCACGGCTGCCGGCGCTGTCGTGGGCGGTCTACGTCAAGAAGGGGTGAGGCGGGTGGCCTACGGCGCCTTGCGTTTGAAGACCTTGAGGATCTGCCCCTTGCCCAGGCGGAGGCCGGGCGGGGGGATCGGCCGGTCATCGTGCATCCTGCCGTACACCGTAAGGATTTCGCCTTGCACCAGATACCGGAACTGGAAGACCAGCCCGGCGGCCTCCCCCGTCTCCATGATGGCCTCCATCTCCTTCGGGGCCTTCGTGCGGCCGAGGACGAGTTTCGCCCGCTCCACAGCCTTCCCGCGGGCCCCGTGGATGGTGAGCTTGTCGCCCTTGACCGACCACGAATCCCGCCCCGGTGGGTTCAAGGGGTCGTCCTCGTGCCAGCCGTTGGCATACTCCCACTCGCCCTGAAGGGCCTGCAAATCCGGCTCGTTGGTCGCAGGCTTCTTCGCCAGGAAAGGGGCGGGGGCCGCCCACAGCGGCAACGCGGCGAACAGCAGCGGGAAGATCCGGCGCACGGCTGGCCTCCACCATTGTGACTGTTGAAGTGTACTCCCCGGCGCCGGGCACCGTCAACGATCTGACGCCCGCCGCTACAACGGACACCTGTGCCACGCCGCGTCCTCGGGGAAATCACCATGCCTCTCCACGCCGCCTGCCTCATCCTCGCCGCGCTCGCCTCCTGGCCGCCGGCGAAGAAGCCCCTCGCCGTCGAGGATCTGTATCTCCTCGATACGCCGCAGGCGGCGGCCCCCGCCCCCGACGGCAAGTCCGCCGTCTACGTCCGCCACTTCATGGAACGGGCCGCCCGCGCCGAACGCTTCTCCCTTTGGCGTGCCGACGGAAAGGCCGCCGCGATGGAGGCCGGCGAGCCCGACGCCCGCGCGCCCGTCTTCTCGCCCGATGGCAAGTGGGTGGCCTTCCTGTCCACGCGGCCCCGGCCCAGGGGGTGGAAGCAGACGCCGTCCGCACCGCCCGAGTCCGACCCCGCGGTGGATGTGTGGCTCATCCCCGCATCCGGCGGGACGGCGATCCCGCTCGCGGGTGCCGAGAAGCCGTATGGCCGGGTGTTCAACGACGGGTTCTACGGGCGGCTGTCGTTCAGCCGCGACGGCAAGCGGCTGGCGTTCGTGGCTGATGATGGTGCCGACACCCGCACCCCCGACGAGATCAAGAACGACGTCCTCGTCGTCCGCCCCGACCAGGGCGAGGGCTACACCGGCTACGGGCCGGCCCAGGTCTGGGTGGCGCATCTCGCGGAGAAGCCCGCCGGCCACGCCGCCACGAAGATCCAGCGGCTGACGAAGGACGATCACTGGTATGGAGATCCGCAGTGGTCGCCCGACGGCAAGACCCTCGCGGTCCACTGCAACAAGACCGAGGACCGTGAGTCGGCCAGGTACAGCATCAACCGCAACTTCGACATCCACGCCATCGACGCGGCGTCCGGCGAGCAGCGCCGGCTGACCGACGGGCCGGGGCCGGAGGTGTCGCCGCGCTTCGCGCCCGACGGCAAGTCCCTCGCCTGCCTGAGCATCCCGCGGCGCGGCTCGCACCGCGACGTGTTCAACATGATGATCGTCCGCCTGGACGGCGAAAAGCCGGCGGCCCGCGTCCTGTTCGACCACCACAAGGCCGAGGCCGGCAAGGCGCCGCCCCGCGCGGCGCCCTCCTTCCCGCTCCCGCCGGGCTGCTGGGAGGGGGATGGGCACCTGGTCTACAACGCCGAGGCGGGGCTGGAGACGCACGCCGTCCGCGTCGATGTGGCCACGGGCAAGGGCGTGCGTGTGAAGCCGGACAGGGGGCGCCTGGTGCCGGCGGGCAACGCCTTCCTGCGCTCACGCGCGCTGGGCCGGGCCGAGGCGGTATCGTGGAAGGGCGAAGGTGGGCCGCTGGAGGGCATCCTGACGCGGCCCCCGGAGGGCGTGGGGAAGGCCCCGTATCCGCTGGTGGTGCATCCGCACGGCGGGCCGCACAGCCGGTCGGCCCTCGGCTTCGACTTCACCGTGCAGGTGCTGGCGGCCAACGGCTACGCGGTGTTCCAGCCGAACTTCCGCGGCAGCTCCGGCTACGGGCAGAAGTTCATCGACGCGGACAGGCTCGACCTCGGCGGCGGCGACATGCGCGACATCATGGCAGGCGTGGACGACCTGATCCGCCGGGGCGTGGTGGATCGCGGGCGTCTCTTCGTGTACGGCACGAGTTACGGCGGGTTCATGACGTGCTGGCTGGTCGGCCAGACGACGCGCTTCCGCGCCGCCGTGGCGCAGAACCCGGTGACGGACCTGAACATGATGTGGGGCCTGAGCGACCTGCAGAGCTGGACGGAGTGGGAGATGGGCGGCAAGCCGTGGGAGGTGCCGGGCCTCATGCGCGAGCGCAGCCCGCTGACGCACGCGGCCAAGGTGAAGACGCCGACGCTGATCCTGCATTCGCGCGAGGACCGGCGGTGCCCGCTGCCGATGGGGCAGGCGTTCCATCAGGCGCTGCGGGCACGGCGCGTGCCGACGCAGATGGTCATCTACCCCGGTGAGGGCCACGGCATCCGCCAGCCGAAGCACCGCGAGGACGTGCTGCGCCGCGTCCTGGCGTGGTTCGCGAAGTACTCCTCGTAGGTCGCCCCGAGGCGTGATATCCTTGACAGCGGCCGAGGTCCGAACCGAGGAGGGGCCGATGAGGAAGTGGGCGACGTGCGCACTGCTGCTGCTGGCCGCGGGGGCCGCGTACGCGGTCGATTGGGATGTGTTCAACGACCCGGCGGCGTTCTGCGTGACCGACCCGGTGGCGAAGCAGATCGCCGCCATGCCCGAGGCGGCCAAAGCGGCGGCGCTGGGCCGGCTGCGCGAGGCGCTGAAGTCGAAGGAGGTGGAGGTCCGGCGGCGGGCGGCCCTGACGCTCGGCAAGCTCGGCGACAGGTCCGGCGTGCCGGTCATGGCCGCCGACCTGGCGACGGCGAAGGGGCGAGACCGGAACAACGTGGCGGTGGCGCTACGCATCCTGAAGGACAGGCGGGCCGTGCCCGCCCTACGCAAGGCGCTAAAGGACCCGTCGCCGTACGTCCGTGGGATCGCCGCGGAGGCCCTCGGCGAGGTCGGGGCGAAGGAGGCATACGCCGATCTGGCGGCGCTGACGAAGGACAAGGAGATCGAGGGGGGCGGCAAGGGCCTGAATTGCCTGTGCATCATGCCGGCCCATTCGGCATGCTACGCCCTGGGGGCGCTGGGAGATCGCAAGGCCGTCCCCCTCCTAATCCCGCTGCTGGGCGACAAGGATCTGGCCGAGAGCGCCCGGCAGGCGCTGGAGGCGCTCACCGGGCGGAAGTTGGGCACCGATGCCGCGAAGTGGAAACGCTGGTGGCGGACGGAGAACGGCGAGCCGCCCGGCCCCGCGTGCGGCCGGTGATCCACCGATCCATCCTGGGAGGGCCGGACCATGCCGAAGACGATCAAGGCCGCCGTCATCACGCAGCAGGACGGCGCGCATCTGGCCGACTATTTCGGCTCGCTGGCGAAGATCGAGGAGTGCGAATCCGTCGCCCTCGTGGACCCCAGCGGCAAGAGCGAGGCGGCGGCGCGCAAGGCACTCGGGGCGAGGTTCCACAAGGCGTACAAGGACCGGGCGGGGATGCTCAAGGAGTTCGCGCCGCACATGGCCGTCGTCAGCCTGGAGGCGGCGGACGCACCGCCGGCCATCGACGCGGCCCTGGAGGCGGGGTGCCATGTCTTCGCGGAGAAGCCGTCCTGCACGAGGGCGGTGGACTTCGAGAAGCTCGTGCGCAAGGCGGAGAAGAAGCACCGCCACCTGATGATGGCGTTCGCCAACCGCTCGCACGCCCCGGTGCGCGAGGCGCGGCGGCTCGTCAAGGAAGGGAAGCTCGGCAAGATCTACGGGGCAGAGGTGCATCTGGTGACGGACCAGACGCGCCTGAAGAGCGCCGAGTACCGCAAGTCGTGGTTCTGCATCAAGGCGCGGGCCGGCGGCGGGCAGCTCACCTGGGTCGGCATCCACTGGCTCGACCTGCTTCTGCACGTCGGCGGGCTGAAGATCAAGGACGTGGCCGGGTTCGCCGGCGTGGTGGGCGGGCAGCCTCTCGACATCGAGGACTCGGCGGCGCTGAGCATGCGTTTCGACAACGGCGGGCACGGGACGATGCTCTGCGGCTACTACCTGGACAAGGGGTATCACTCGCACGTCAAGATCTGGGGCGAGAGCGGCTGGCTGCGTCTGGCTGCTGTGGAGGAGGAGCCGCTGGAGTGGTACAGCACGAAGGACGCCAAGGCGCCGAAGGTGGAGCGGTTCGCCTACCCCAGGGGCGGGCGCGGCTATCTGCCGTTCATGCGTGAGTGCGTGCGGGCGAGCGCCGGTCTGGGCGACCCGCCGGTGACGGGGGCGGAGGCGCTGCACGTCCTGAAGGGGATCTTCGCGTTCTACGAGGCGGCGAAGACGGGCCGCTCGCAGGCCGTGGGATGAGATGCAGGGCCGTGTTCTTGTAGGTCGGGTTGAGGCCGTCAGGCCGAAGCCCGACGAGACGCGACGCCCACCGTCGGGCTTCGGGCCCAGGGGCCCTCAACCCGACCTACAAGAACATCGAGACGGCTTCAGTCCGTCGATGGACGACGAGGGACCGACTCGGGGGAGAAGATGAATCGAGAGCTGATCGAGCAGTACGACGCCGGGGGTGAGAAGTTGCGTCGAGCCGTCGCCGGCCTCACGCACGAGGAGCTGCGTGCACGGCCAGGCCCCGGCGCGTGGTCCGTGATGGAGGTGGTCATCCACCTGGCCGACAGCGACGCCATCAGCATCGACCGCATGAAGCACATCCTCACGGAGGAGAATCCGCCGCTGATCTACGCCGACGAGACCGCGTACGTCGCGCGGCTCCACACCCACGAGCAGGACATCGAGGACGCCCTCGTGCTGTTCGAGGTCGGGCGGCGGCAGTGGGCCAGGGTGTTGCGCCTGCTGCCGGACGAGGCATTCCTGCGCGAGGGGACGCACAACAAGCGCGGCAAGATGACACTGGGCGGCCTCGTGGCCGCCTACGTGGCCCACGTCGATGAGCATCTGGGGTTCGTCCGGGGCAAGCGTGTCAACCTGGGCAAGCCGTTGGCGTGATCCGCTCTCCTCTAACAGAGGCATCGTCCATGCAGTGGGAAGCACCCGAGCCGGCCGGACGGCTGCTCTTCAGCCCGAGCGGGCATCTGATGGCCACGACGCAGGGTTACGGTGAAGAGGAGGGGGAGAACGCCCTCCGCCTGTGGGACGCCCTCCGGGGGCAGGAGCTGGCAAGGCTTGAGCGCGTGGGCAGCGTGGTCGCGCTGGCCTTCGCCTCCGAGCGCCAGCTGGCGATCGTCGCGTGGGGGAGGCCGCCGCGCGACGGCCCGAGCGACCAGTGCATGCTCTGGGACGCGGACAGCGGGGCCGTCCGCCCCCTGGGTGACGACGTGGGGACGTTGACGGCCACCCCGGACGGCGGGACACTGATCCTGGTCATGGGTGCGGAGATCGAGGCCAGGGACCTGCCGTCGCGGGCGGTCCGCCACCGGATGCGGGCGCCGTGGAAGACCGGCATCAACTACCACGACCTGGCCGCGGACGGCCCGCTCCTGGTGGCGAGCTGTCGGGAGGATCGCGACGAGTACGCGATCGGCGCGCTCTGGGACACCCAACGTGGCAAGCGGCTGCACACCTACGACCTGGCGGAGGGCCAGATCTTCACCGATGCGGTTGCGGTGTCCGCGGCCTCCGGGCGTCTGGCGTTCGCGTTCCACCAGAAGATCCGCTCTTTCGGAATGGAGCACGAGGGCGAGCTCGACGGGTTCAAGCCGTACAGATACAAGGACCTCTTCGCCCTGCGTTACTCGTCAGACGGCGGGGCGCTGGAGGCGATCACCGAGCGCGGCCTCGTCCGCCTGAACGCGGGCACCGGCGAGGTGCTGGCATCGATGAAACTCCCCACGCGGCTGAAGTGGGAACGTGCGGCGTTCGACCCGGCCGGCACCAAGGTCGCCCTGGCGGAGGGGCAGAAGGTCGAGGTGCTGGACCTGCCGGACTGACGGGTGAGGGCGACCTGATTCAGGTCCGGAGGAGGAGTGTCTTCTGTGTGGCCTGGGTCGGGCTGTGGGGTGTCCTGCGCGGACTCCCACGCGAGGCGTGACGCTCCTCCAAGTGCCCTCTTCCGGGGTCGCCAGAGTTCGATGGGGGGTGGTATCGGGGTGTCGGATCTCCGAGGTAGACGCGGCGGACGCCGCGGACGCCGCGGACGCCGCGTCCCGCGGCGTCACCATCTCAGGGGTCAGGTGCCTGGGCAGCTCCGGCCGCCGGGACGATTCGTTTCCGTGGCGCGGGGGGGGGTGTGAGGGGGGTCGGGAAACGAACTTCCTCAAGTCGTTCTGACGCTCGCATTTGCGTCTTGCAAGTTCGTTTCCCTGGTTCGTTTCCTTCACTGATGGTCGTCTGTTCACTTCCATCCGTTTCCCCGGTCCGTTTCCTTCACTGATTGGCGTCCATCCGCCCCATCGGGGCACGGCCCCGCCGACACGTGGGGCGTGTCGGGGAGCCCTGCTCCGGACACCGCGCAGTTGGAGGGTCGCGCCGTCGGCGTGGCATGCCGGTTACAGCAGCTCGCTGATCGGCTCGCGCTCGTCGAGGAGGTACATCGGCCGGCCCGTGAGGTCCGGCAGCGTCGTCTCCGGCTCGATGCCGAGGTGGCGGTACAGTGTCGCCAGCACGTTGGCCGGGGTGTAGGGCGTCGCCCGGCCGCGCTCCCTCTCGCCGCGCGGGCCGGTGTCGCCGATCACCTGGCCGGTCTTGAAGCCGCCGCCGGCGAACAGGGCGTGGCCGGCCGGCGCCCAGTGGTCGCGTCCGCCGTCCTTGTTGATCTTCGGCGTCCGCCCGAACTCGCCCCAGATGACGACGGCCACGTCCTTGTCGAGGCCGCGCTCGTGCAGGTCGGTGAGGAAGGCGTGGATGAGGGAGTCGAAGACCGGCAGGCGCTGGCGGTAGTCCTCGAACTGGCCGAACTTGCGGCCGTCGTTCTTGCCGTGCGTGTCCCAGTCGCCGACGGGGACGACCGTGCCGGCGACGGACACAGAGACGACGGAGACGCCGGCCTGCACCAGACGCAGGGCTTGCAACAGGCGCGTGCCCTTGCCGTAGCGGCGCCGCACGGCCTCGGGCTCCTTGCTCACGTCGAAGGCGTCGCGGGCGTTGCGCGAGGTGATCATCTCAAGGGCGCGAGCGGAGAAGGCGTCGAGGCCGGCCATCTCGCCTCTGGCGTCGAGGTCGCGGCGGACGGTGTCGAAGGAGGACAGGAGGCGGCGGCGGTCGGCGAGCTGCTCGGGGCCGACGCCGCGGACGAGGCTGAGGCTCTCCATGCCGGCGCCGCCGGGCTTGAAGGGGCGGTGGGCGGTGCCGAGGTAGCTGGGGTCGCCGGGGTCGGAGCCGTTCTCGCCGCCGAGGGCGACGTAGCGGGGCAGGCCACCGGGGCCGGTGCCGCCCTTGAGGCGGCTGACGACGGAGCCGAAGACGGGTCGGCGGGTGGGGCCGCCGAGGTGGCCGCGCATCAACAGCTCGGCGCTGTGGGTGTCGACGCACTGGATGCCATTGACGACGGCGAACTTGTCGGCGATCCTGGCGTGGAGGGGGAGCAGCTCGCAGACATCCACGCCTGGGACGTTGGTCTTGATGGGTTTGAACTCGCCGCGGATCTCGGCGGGGGCCTTGGGCTTGAGGTCGTACATGTCGAGGTGCGAAGGCCCGCCGGGCAGGTAGACCATGATGACGGACTTCGGCGTCTTCTTCTCCGGGGAGGCGGCACGGGCGCGGAGGACGTCGGCGAGGGTAAGGCCGCCGATCGCGAGGGCGCCTGCGGTGAAGAAGTCGCGGCGGGACAGGCCGTCGCAGAGGCGGTGGGGTCGGCCCAGGAGGGTGAGCATGGCGGGGCTCCCGAAGGAGGTGGGTGGCCGGCGGGTAGGTCCGTGTCATGGTACGCGGCCGGCGCGCGGCGGCCAACGCGAGTTTACCACGCGGCCGGGCGAGCGCTTCCTAGATTGAGGGGAGATCCCCACCGGCCACGGAGATGAAACATGTCCGCGCGAAGTTTCGCCGCCCTGTTCGTCGTGCTGTGCGCGGCGATATCCTTCGCGGAGGGGCCGGCGGCCCGCGTCGTCGAGTCGCACGGTTACGCGAAGGCCATCGAGATCAAACTGGGGAAGACGCGGGCCGTGCTGTGCCCGGAGGCCGGCGGACGCGTGCTGGAGTTCTCCGTCGGCGGCGTCGATGCCATGCACTTCGACGAGGCGGAGAAGATGCGGAAGCCGGGCAAGCCGGGCCCGTTCTCGGCGGGGCGGTTCGACTACGGGCCGGAGCTGGTGGTGGCGGAGCACCCGAAGACGTGGGGCGGCGAGTGGTCGGCCCAGATCACCAAGGCGAGGACGGTGAAGCTGACGGGGCCGCGTGAGGCGGCCGGGATTCAACTGGTACGCGAGTTCCGGATCATCGAGCACGGCAAGGCCGTGGGGCTGTCGTGCAAGCAGACGATGGTGAACATCTCGAAGAAGATGAAGGAGGTGTGTCACTGGGGGCGCTCGTTCTCGCCGGGGGGCGGCATCTGCGTGATACCCCTGGGCGACAGGCCGAGCCGGTTCCCGAGCAAGTACGCGATGTATGAGGACGGCGCCACCATCAACGTGAAGGCGACGGATGAGTTTATCCACGAGCGCGAGGGGTTCCTGGAGATCCTGGCGCCGCCGCGGAAGGCGAAGCTGGGCTTCGACTCCTACGCGGGGTGGCTGGCGTACGTGATGCCCAACGACACGGTGTTCGTGAAGCGGTTCGCGGCGTACCCGGACCGGGTGTACAACGAGGCGGCGGGGCTGACGCTGTCGGTGTGGTACCCGAAGGGCGGCAAGGTGATCGAGCTGGAGCCGATCGGGCCGCGCGAGCGGCTGAAGCCGGGGGAGTCGGCGTCGTTCACGGAGGACTGGTGGCTGCTGCCGCACGCATTCCCGAAGAAGGACGGGCGGTTGGACCTGAAGGCGCTGGCGGCTCAGGTGGAGAAGGAGACGACGCGGGCGAAATGAAGCCGGCGGTTGGGCTACTCGGGGGGGCTCGGCGCCGGTGCGGGTGGCGATGAGCTGCAGGAGAAGACGACGGCCCAGGCCCTGGCGGCGACCTTGACGCCCTCGACGCCCTCGTCGTAGGGTTTGGCCGGTTTCTGGAAGACTGCGATGTTGGCGGCGATGACCCACTTGAAGTCCTCCCCGACCCGGTTGCTCTTGACCCCGGCGCCCTGGAGGAGGGACTCGGGGACACGGGGACCCGTGTGGGATGCGGAAGCCCGACGCCTCACGTTGGAGGATCGGCTGTAGGGCGCCTGCCGGATGTGATGCCGCGCTCGTCATCCCTCAACGTCAGGCCTCCTCGCCCTGTCCCGGCCGTCCTTCGCTCTGGGTGTATCCTTGATGTCGCCCCATCTCGGAGCCACCCCTGATGCGACGCATCCTCCAACTCCTGACCCTCCTCCTCCTCGCCGCCCCCGCCCTCGCGCAACGGCCTTATTACGGCTATGCGTACCGGCCCTACGTCTTCTACCCCCGCATGACTTCCGCCGGGGGCGTCCTCCCGCCCGCGCCCTCGCCCTACGCCTCCTTGCCCTTCGCCGCACCTTACGCCGGCGCCACGCCCGTCGCCCCGCTCCCCCCCGCCGCGCCGCTCCCCCCCATGTACCTCCCCCCGGCGGCACCCCTGCCGCCCGTCATCCTTCCGCCGGCCCCTCCCTCCACGCCCACGCCGCTCGTCCGCCCCTCCGGACGCTGATCGGAGACGTTCCCGCTTCCTCAAGACGCCCCGCGTGGGTATGATGCGTTCATCCCCGCGAGGCGTCCCAGCATGCTGTCCCTCCTCCTCCTCCTCCACGCCGCCGAGCCGGCCAGCTTCCGCAACGAGGTCATGGCCGTCCTCTCACGCGCCGGCTGCGCCTCCGGGGCCTGCCACGGCAACCTCAACGGCAAGGGCGGATTCAAGCTCTCCCTCCGCGGCGAGGACGCCGACTTCGACCACGCCACGCTCACACGAGACGCCCTCGCCCGCCGCATCGATGTCCACCGCCCGACGGCCTCCCTGATCCTCGCCAAGGCGACGATGGCCCTCCCCCACGAGGGCGGCCAGCGCTTCGCACCGTCCAGCCCCGAGGCGTCCCTCCTCCGCCGCTGGATCGCCGAGGGCGCCAGGCTCGACGCCCCACCCGGGCCCGTCAGACTCACCGTCGCCCCCGCCGAATCGGTCCTCTTCGACCCGGACCAGAGCGTGCGACTCACCGTGACGGCCTCCTTCGCCGACGGCACCACGCGCGACGTGACGCGCCTGGCGTGCTTCGAGCCCTCGACGCTCACCGCCGCCGTCTCCCCCGACGGCACCGTCCGCCGCCTCACCCACGGCGAGGCCGCCGTCCTCGTCCGTTACCTCGACACCCGCGCCACCGCCCGCGTCGCCTTCCTCCCGTCGCGCCCCACTTCCGGTTGGAAGGAGCCGCCCGAGGCCAACGACATCGACCGCCACGCCAACGCCCGCCTCAGGCAGCACCGCACCGAGCCGTCACCGCCCTGCACCGACGGTGAGTTCATCCGCCGGGCCTCCCTCGACGCCTGCGGCACCCTCCCCACCCCCGCCGAGACGCGCGCCTTCCTCGCCGACACCCGGCCCGACAAGCGGGCACGCCTCATCGACTCACTCCTGAAGCGGCCGGCGTTCGCCGACTTCTGGGCTCTCAAGTGGGCCGACCTCCTCCGCGTCGAGGAGAAGACGCTCGACGCCCGCGGCGTCCGCCACTTCCACGGCTGGATCAGGCGGAGCATCCTCGACGGCAAGCCGCTCGACGTGTTCGCCCGCGAGCTGATCGCGGGCCGGGGCAGCAGCTACTCGCACCCGCCTTCCAACTACTACCGCGCCCTCCGCGATCCGTACGCCCGCGCCGAGGCGACGGCGCAGGTGTTCCTCGGCGTCCGCCTCCAGTGCGCCAAGTGCCACAACCACCCCTTCGACCGCTGGACGCAGACGGACTACCACCGCTTCGCCGCGACCTTCGCCCGCGTCCAGTACCGCGTCCTCGAGAACAACCGCAAGGACCGCCTCGACTCGCACGAGTTCGACGGCGAGCAGATCATCTACCAGGACCGCGAAGGCGAGCTGAAGCACCCGGTCAGCAAAGCCGCCCTCGCCCCGCGCTTCCTCGGCGCCGACGCCCCGGACGTGAAGCCGGGCGGTGACCGCCTGTCGCTCCTCGCCGAGTGGGCGACGCGGCCCGACAACCCGTTCTTCGCCCGCGCCCAGGCCAACCGCATCTGGCAGCATCTGATCGGCAGGGGCCTGGTCGATCCGGGCGATGATTTCCGCGAATCGAATCCCCCCGTCAGCGAGCCGCTCCTGGCCGCCCTCGCCGCCGACCTCGTCGCCTCGAAGTTCGACCTGCGCTCCCTCATCCGCCGCATCATGACCTCGCACACCTACCAGCGCTCCTCCGCCCCCACCGCGACCAACCGAGACGACGAGACCGGCCTGGCCCGCGCCCTCATCCGCCCGCTCCAGGCCGAGGTGCTGTTCGACGCGGCGGCGTCCGTTTGCGGCACGCGCCCGCGTCTGCCGGGCCTGCCCGCCGGGGCCCGCGCCGTGCAGATGCCGGGCATCGGCGCCCAGGGCCGCCGGGCCAGCCGCACCGACGGCGAACGCTTCCTGGCTGCCTTCGGCAAGCCGGTACGCTCCCTCTCCTGCGAGTGCGAGCGCAACGAGGACTCGACGCTGGCCCAGGCATTGCAGATGCTCACCGGCCCCGCCCTCGACGCCATGCTGACGCGCGAGGAGAACGTCCTCGGCAAACGCCTGGCCGGGGGCGCGTCCGACGCCGAGATCCTCGATGAGCTGTACCTCGCCGCCCTGTCCCGGGCGCCCTCGAAGACGGAGCGTGCGGCGGCCCTCGCCCTGATCGCCCGGAGCAAGGACAGACGCTCCGGGCTGGAAGACGTGATGTGGAGCCTTCTCAACGCCAAGGAGTTCCTCCTGCGGCGGTGACCCATTCGACGGAGTGAATGATGAACCTGCTGTTGGCCGCCGTCCTGACCGCGTCCGCCGCCGAGGCCGAGTCGCTCGCCGACTACGCCAGGTCGGCCCAGGGGCGGCACGCCTACGGGCTGTATGTCAAGGGCAAGAAAGCCGGCTGGGCCGTGGACGAGATCAAGGTCGTCGTCCACGCCGAGAAGCCGGCGCTACGCTCGACGAACGTCATGTACTTCGACACCCTGTTCGACGGCGTCCGCTCCGTGAAGGAGGCCCGCACCACCGTCTACTACTCCCTGGAGGGCGAAGGCCCCATCGTGTCGGCCCGCCAGTGGAAGAAGGACGACGGCATCGAGGTGACGCGCGAGGCCAAGGCCGACGGGAAGAAGATGACCATCATCACGATCCAGGGGAAGGACAAATCGACGCGCGAGGTCGCCGTGCCGCGCGACAACCTGGCCGGGCAACGCAAGCTGGAGCGCTGGCTGCGAGGCAAGCTCAAGGCCGGCGAGAAGCAGTCGCGTTACACCGTCTCGTGGGAGGCCGCCGACATCGACGAGAAGGAGACGTACACGTTCCACTCGCGCAAGAGCGTCGCCCTGCGCGGCGTCAAGACCGAATTGCTCGTCGTCGAGAGCAGGACGGAGGGTGCGTCCATCGACGCCGAGGTGTTCCCCGACGGCCGCATGTACAAGGCCGTGCTGGGCGGCTTCCTGGAGATCCGCCTGGAGCCGGAGGCGTCGGCCAGGAAGATGGACGAGAAGCTTGTGGACCTGCTGGAGGCGACGAGCGTCGTGCTGGACCGCGACCTCGGCCCCTCAGGGCAGGAGGTCGATGAGCTGACCCTCGAGCTGACCGGCCTGGGCAAGCTGAAGGTGCCGGAGTCGCGGCGGCAGTCCGTGAAGTCGGGCAAGGAGTCCGTCACGGTCACGTTGAAACGCGACGCGAAGACCGACGTTGCCGAGCCACTCACGGAGGAGGATCGCAAGCAATTCACCGCCACGTCGCCGCGGCTGTGCTGCGACAGCGAGAAGGTGAAGGCTGCCGTGAAGGAGGTGCTGGGCGACGAGAAGGACGCCTCGAAGGTGGGGCGCCGCCTGGCGTCGTGGGTGAACGCCGAGCTGAAGAAGTCCTACGCCGACAACGCCGACAACGCGCTGGACGTGCTGGACCGCAAGGCCGGCTCGTGCGTGCAGCATTCCCTGTTGTTCGTGGCCCTGTGCCGGGCGGCGGGTGTCCCGGCGCGCGAGGCGGGCGGCGTGGCGTACATCAAGGCCGGCAAACCGCGCCTCGGCTGGCACGCCTGGGCAGAGTACCATGACGGCAAGCAGTGGGTGAGCGTCGATCCGACGTGGGGCCAGCAGCGCGTGGACGGCACGCACCTGAAGCTCAGCGAGGGCGAGCGTGACATGGCCTGGGCCAACGTCGTCGGCAAACTCGGCGTCAAGGTGGTGGCCGTCAAGAAGAGGGACGACTGATGGACGCACGAGAGATGGGGCGCCGCCGCTTCCTGCACGCCGGGGCCGCCGTCCTGACGCTGCCGGCCTTCCTCCCGGCGTCGGGCGCGTCCTCCGTCAAGGCGCGGGCGCGGTCGGTGATCTTCCTGCACCAGTGGGGCGGCCCCAGCCAGCACGACACCTTCGACATGAAGCCGCACGCCCCGGAGAACATCCGCGGCGAATTCAGGCCCATCGCCACGAACGTGACCGGCTTGCGCATCGGCGAGCTGCTGCCGCGCATGGCCAGGGTGATGGACCGCTTCACGCTCATCCGGACCTTACGGCACACGATGAAGAACCACAACTCGGCGGGCTATTACAGCCTGTCGGGCTATGCCCCGCCCAGCGACGACCAACGCCTCCGCGACTCGCGCGACCTGTTCCCCGCCTACGGCTCCGTCGTGGACCGCCTCGCCCCCGCGAGACGGGGCGTGCCCACCTTCGTCGCCTTCCCGCACGTCATCTCCGACGGCTCCGTCACGCCGGGCCAGCACGCCAGCTTCCTCGGCAAGGCCCACGACCCGCTGCTCATCACCCAGGACCCGAATGCCCCTGACTTCCGCCTGCCCGAGCTGAGCCTGCCGGCGTCGATGACCCCCGAACGCCTCGCCTCGCGCCGCGAGATGCTGAAGATCATCGACCGCGAGTCGGAGCTGCTGGAGCACTCGGCCCGCGCCCGCGGCATCGACGCCCACGTCGAGCGCGCCCTCGCCATGCTCACCTCGCCGGAGGTCAAGCGGGCGTTCGACCTGTCGCGCGAGCCGGACCGCGTGCGTGACCGCTACGGCCGGACCACCTACGGCCAGTCGTGCCTCCTCGCCCGCCGGCTCGTCGAGGCCGGCGCCAAGTTCATCAACGTCTACTTCCACAACAGCATCGGCGGCTGCACCGGCGGCTGGGACACCCACGGCTTCAACGACAAGCCGATGTACCCCATCCTCAAGAAGCACCTCCTGCCCATGACCGACCAGACACTCCCCGCCCTCATCCTCGACCTGGAGGCGCGCGGCCTGATGGAGACGACGCTCGTCGTGTGGGTGGGCGAGTTCGGCAGGACGCCGCGGATCAACAAGATCGCCGGCCGCGACCACTGGCCGCAGTGCTACCCCGCCCTGATGGCGGGCGGCGGCGTGAAGGCGGGGCACGTCTTCGGGGCGTCGGACCGGATCGGCGCCTACCCGGCGAACGACCCGGTGCGGCCCGAGGACCTGTCGGCGACGATGTTCCACCTGCTGGGCATCGACCCGGCGGCCGAGGTGCGCGACGCCCTTGACCGCCCGCTGCCGGCGAGCCCAGGCAAGGTGATCGACGGCGTCCTCGCCTGACGGCGCATCACGGGGGCCCGGCGTCGGTTGGGCTCGACCCCTGACATCGGGCGCGGCGCTCGCGCCACTCCGCATGGGTCAGCACGTTGATCTTCCCGCGGGCGTCCATCGTCAACCCCGACAGCGCCTCTATCCACAGCATCGCCTGTTCGGGGTCTTCCGGCCCGGCGGCCGGCATCGCCCACAACTTCGCCAGCGCGTCGTCCCCGCCGGTCACGAGGAGACGGCCGTCCCGGCTCACCGCGAGCGCCCGCACCTCACGGGCGTGACGCAGCGGCGGGCCGACGGGGTGGCCGGTCTCTGCATCCCACACGCGGGCGGTCTGGTCCGCGCTGGCGGTCAGTGCGAGCCTGCCGTCCGGGCTGAAGGCCACTGCCCAGATGCCGGCCTGATGTTGCATCGACACGCCGAGCGGCTCCCAGGTCTCGGCGTCGAAGATCTGGGCGTTGCGGTCACCGCCGCCGGCCAGCACCGCCTTGCCGTCGTGCCGGTACGCCACCGCCCAGACCTCCCCAGGATGCTTCCGAGGCTCGCCGAGTGGCTCGCCCGTGGCGGCGTCCCAGAGGCGTGTGGTGGCATCGACGCTGCCCGTCAACACGGCCTTGCCGTCGGGGCGGAAGGCGATGGCATAGACCGAATTGCCGTGTTTCATGACGCGGCCGAAGGGCTTGCCGGTGGAGGCGTCCCAGAGCCGGGCCGACGACCCGGCGGGCGCGGGCTTGTAGCCGATGGCGCCGGTCAGGATGGTGCGGCCATCGGGGCTGAGTGCCATGCCCCACACCTCGTCCCCGTGCTCGCCGGTCTTGCCGATCTCCTCGCCCGTCGCCCGGTCGAAGCGGCGCACCACCTGGTGTTGGCAGTACGCGGCGAAGGCGTGCTTGCCGTCCGGGCTGACGGCGATCCCGGTGACCCATTTCTGCCCGTCCACGACGGAGGCGAGCCCGGGCGCGACGGCCCTGCCCGTGGCCGCGTCGAACGTGCGGACCTCGCCGGCCTGGCTCCCGGCGAGGAGGTGGCGGCCATCCGGCGTGAACGCGACGGAGCGGACCGCCTGGGGCTGGGGGAGTGAATGCACCAGCGAGCCACGCGCCCTCCGCCAGACCTTCACGTCACCGTCGGCACCGGCGGTGACGAGGGCCCTGCCGTCGCGGCTGACGGCGGCGCCCTCGATGCCGCCGCGGTGCGGCAGCGGTGGGCCGACCTGCGTGCCGGTCAGCGGGTCCCACAGGCGGGCCGCCTGCTCGTCCCCGCCTGCGAGCAGGAGCCGTCCGGAGGGGTGATACGCCAGGGCCTTGACCGACCCGAGGTGTTTCAGGCTGGGGCCTGCCGACGCGCCCGACCTCGTGTTCCACTGGTAGGCGCGGTTCGACTGCAAGCTGCCGGCCGTCAGCCGCGTGCCGTCCGGGCTGAACGCCACCGACAGGATGGCCGCACGCTGCGGGACGGCCACCATCTTCTTGCCGGACCGGGTGTCCCAGATGTACGCCTCCCAGTCGGACCCGCCGGTGGCGAGGGACCTGCCGTCGTGGTTGAACGCCACCGCGAAGACGCCCGTGGAGGAGGGCGGGTGCTTCAACGGCGGGCCGGCCGGATCGCCGTCCTTCGACTTCCACAGGCGGGCGGCGCCGTCGCGCCCGCCTGTGGCGATCAGGGAGCCGTCCGGGCTGTAGGCGACGGAGTAAACGCCGGGGTGGATCGGCCAGGCCTTCTCCGGCTCGGCGGGGATGTAGTGGACCATGTCGGGGCCGATGCGCTTGCCCGTTACGATGTCCCACTGCCGCGCGACGCCGTCGCCGCAGCCGGTCACGGCCACGCCGCCGGGGGAGACGGCCACGGCCAGGAGGGGGCCGGGGTGAGGGATCGGATCGGACAGCAGACGCCCGGTTTCGAGCCGCCAGAGGCGTAACTTCCCGTCGGCACAGGCCGTCGCCACGGTCTTCCCATCCTGGGTCAGGGCGACGCCGTTGACCTTGTCGGGGTGCGGCAGGACGGCGCTCAGGGAATGGACCTCGCGCAGCCACGACGCGAAGTTCAGCCGGCAGGCCCGTTCCAGCCCTGCGTCCTCGGCCTGTCGGGCCAGCTCCTGCCCGCGGGCGAGGTGGAGCAGCCCGCGGGAGACCTCCCCCGACTCACACAGCGCCAGCGCTCGTTCCAGGGTGGTGGCCGCCGCCTGACGCCTGGACTCCCGCAGCGCGTTCAATGCCTTCTGGCGTTCGCCGTCGATCACACGGGCGTTCTCCGCCTCGCGGACCGCGATGAGGACGGGGACGACGATGAGCGCCGCGAGGACCAGGGCGGCGAGGCCGGCGGCGGCCGCGGCGGCGGGGTTGCGCCGGCACCAGAGCCATCCACGCTCGAAGGGGCCGACCGGGCGGGCCAGGATCGCCTGCCGGTTCAGGAACCGGTGCAGGTCGTCGGCCAGATCCTCCGCCGAGGCGTAGCGGCGTGTCGGGTCCTTGTGCAGGCACTTCAGGCAGATCGTCTGCAGGTCCGGCGGGAGGCCCGGCTGGAGGTGGCGCGGGGGGACGGGCTCCTGGCGTAGCACCTGGAGGACGGTCTCCATCGCCGTCGGGGCCTGGAAGGGGGGCCGCCCGGTGAGGCATTCGTAGAGGATGGCGCCCAGCGAGTACACGTCGGCGAGGGCGGTGACCTTGCCGCTGCCGGCGGCCTGCTCGGGGGCCATGTAACTGGGCGTCCCCATGATCGCGCCGGTCTCGGTGAGGCCGACCTCGCCGCTGACGCGCTTGGCGACGCCGAAGTCGACGATCCGCGGGGAGCCGTCCTCGCCGAGGAGGACGTTGGCGGGCTTGAGGTCGCGGTGGATGATGCCGTGCGCGTGCGCGTGGTGGACGGCCCGCGCGAGGGTCTCGACCAGGGCGGCGGCCTCGCCCGCCGGGAGCGGGCCGGGGCGGAGCTTCTTGGCGAGGGCCCCGCCGCTGACGTACTCCAGGGCCAGGAACGGCTGCCGGCCGACCTGGCCGATCTCGTAGATCTGGACGATGTTGGGGTGGGAGAGCTGGGCGACGGACTCGGCCTCGCTCAGGAAGCGGGCGAGGTTGGCGGCGACGGCGTACTGGCCGGCGAGCATCATCTTGACCGCGACGAGGCGATTGAGCGCGAGCTGGCGGGCCTTGAAGACGACACCCATGCCGCCACGGCCGATCTCCTCCAGCAGCTCGTAACCAGGGATCCTCGGCGGGCCGTCGTACGGCGTGGGCGGGGAGGCGCCTGAGCCGTGGGCGAATGCGGCGGTCGGCATGTTGGCCGGTGGCTCCGTCTTGCCTGACATGGCGTATCTCTGGCGGGGTGCGGTTGCCCCTGAAAGTCCGGCGATACGGGAGAGGACGAATCGGCCCGAGGAAGATGACGGGCCGGAACGCCCTCCGTTCGACCGATATTCTAGCGGTTCGCCCCAAGGACGAAGAGCCGCACGCAGTGATCCTCCCCGAACACGCCCCCCGGCGCTACACTAACCATCTACCGCCGTCCGGGGTGCGGCCACCCGGCCCTCACGGGCACGCTCCCCTGATCCGAAACGCTGACTCTCCGCTCGTCTGGGAAATGGGACACCGATGCGCACCCTCCTCGTCGTCGCCACCCTCTCCGCGCTCCTCCTCCCCGCCTCGGCGCAGAAGTTCGCGCCCAACGTCGTCACCGACAAGCCGCTGGCCCCGGCGGACCAGGCGAAGGCGTTCATCCTCCCAGAGGGCTTCGAGATCCAGCTCGTCGCCAGCGAGCCGGACATCCAGAAGCCCATGAACCTCGCCTTCGACGCGAGGGGCCGGCTGTGGGTCACCGGCAGCGTCGAGTACCCGTGGCCCGCCAAGGGCGAGGCCCGCGACGAGGTGCGCATCCTCGAAGACTTCGCCCCCGAAGGCAAGGCACGCAAGATCACGACCTTCGCGAAGGGCCTCAACATCCCCATCGGCCTCCTCCCCGTCGGCGACGACGACGCCCTCGTGTATTCGATCTCCAACATCCAGCGCATCACGCCGAAGGGCCGCGAGAAGTTGTACACCGGCTACGGCTTCGCCGACACCCACGGCATGACCAGTGCCTTCACGCCCGGCTTCGACGGCTGGATCTACGCCTGCCACGGCTTCTCCAACACCTCTGATGTCAAGGGGAAGAATCCCGGCGGCATCAAGATGCAGTCCGGCAACACCTACCGCATGAAGGCCGACGGCTCGAAGATCGAGCAGCACACCTGGGGGCAGGTGAACCCGTTCGGCCTGTCGTTCGACGCCCTGGGCAACCTGTACTCCGCCGACTGTCACACACAGCCCATCTACCAGCTCCTCCGCGGCGGCTGGTACCCCAGCTTCGGCAAGCCGCACGACGGCCTCGGCTTCGCCCCGGAGATGATCACCGGCTTCAAGGGATCGACCGCCATCGCCGGCGTCGCGGTCTACGAGGCCGACCAATTCCCGATGGCGTACCGCGGCAGCGCCTTCGTCGGCGACGTGATGACGAATGAGCTGCTCCGCTTCGAGATCCGCCACGAGGGATCGACCCCTGTGACGAAGGCCGTTCCGTTCCTCCGCAGCAAGGACCAGTGGTTCCGCCCGGTGGACGTGAAGCTCGGGCCGGACGGGGCGCTGTACATCGCCGACTTCTACAACTGCATCATCGGCCACTACGAGGTGCCGCTCAACCACCCGGCCCGCGACCGCACCAGGGGCCGCATCTGGCGCATCGTCCACAAGGACAAGGGCACGCCGGGCCGCGCCGACTTCCTGAAGGCGACGACGAAGGACCTCATCTCCGACCTCGGGCATCCGAACCTCACCGTGCGGCTCACCGCCACCAACCAGCTCGCGGGCCGCGGCAAGGAGGCGTCCGATGCCGTGCGGGCCGCGTTACGCGGCAAGACGACGCCAGAGGCCAACGCCCATCTCCTCTGGGCGGCGTACCGGCTGGACGTGTTGACGGCCGAGGACACCGAGGCGGCCCTGAAGCGCGAGGACGAGATCGTCCGCGTCCACGCCTGCCGTGTGCTGGCCGAGCGGGGCGGCCAACGCGAGCTGCTCACCAAGGCGCTGGAGGACGCCTCGCCGAACGTCCGCCGTGCCGCCGCCGAGGCGCTGGGGCGTCACCCGTCGCCCGGCACCGTCACGCCGCTGTTGAAGCTGCTCCAATCCGTCCCGGCGAAGGACACCCACCTGCGGCACGTCGTCCGCATGGCCCTGCGGGACCAGCTCGTGTCGGGCGATGCGTGGGCCGTGGCCGGCAGGCTGAGCGATAGAACGGACATCGCTGCCATCGGCGACGTGGCGCTGGGCCGGCATTCCGCCGACGCGGCGGCCTGGATCGCGGGGCGGCTGAAGGAGCTGGGCCACCACGAGAAGTTCGTCCACCACGCCGCCCGGCACGGCGACGAGGGCAGCCGCACGAACATCCGCAATGCGTGTTCCGGCGACTTCCCGCCGCAGCGCGAGGCCGGCCTCGTCCGCGCCTACTTCCGCGCCACGCAAGAGCGCGGCGCCGCCCCAGAGAAGGAGGCCGTCGCCTGGGCCGAGGGCGTCGCCGAGAAACTCTTCGATTCCTCCAGGGACGCCGACGCACAGGCCGGCGCCGAGCTGTGCGGCCAGGCGCGGCTCGCCTCGAAGCAGGCGAAACTCGTGGGCATCGCCGGCTCGGCGCGTGGCGTCGGCCCGCGTCTGGCGGCCCTCAACGCCCTCGCGGCCATCGACGGCCCCGGCAACGCTAAGGTGATCGGCGCCGCCCTCACCGACACCACGTTGTCTTTGGCGGACAGGGAGCAGATCGCCGTCATCCTGGGCCGCATCAACCAGCCAGCCACGCGCGCAGCGATGGTGGCGGCGCTGGCGACGGCGCCTGCACGTCTCCAGACGGCAATCGCCGCCAACCTGTCCGCCGGCAAGGAGGGGGCCGAGGAGCTGTTCAAGGCGGTCGCCGCCGGCAAGGCGTCGGCCCGCCTGTTGCAAGAGCGGGCCGTCACGACCAGGCTGGAGGCCGCCAGGGTGCCCGACCTCGCGGCGAAGCTGAAGAACCTGACGGCGGGCATGCCGGCCGCCGACGCCCGTCTGGCGGCCATGATCGAGGCGCGGCGCAAGGGCTACCTCGCGGCCAAGCCGGACCTCGCCAAGGGCGCGGCCCTCTTCGAGAAGCACTGCGCCGGCTGCCATCAGGTCGAGGGCAAGGGGGCGAAGATCGGCCCGCAGCTCGACGGCATCGGCCTGCGTGGGCTGGAGCGCCTTCTGGAGGACACGCTGGACCCCAACCGCAACGTCGATCAGGCGTTCCGCGCCACGACGATCAACACCGGCAAGGGCATCATCTTCCAGGGGCTGGTGCTGCGCGAGGAGGGCGAGGTCATCGTCATGGCCGACGACAAGGGCAAGGAGGTCCGCGTCCAGAAACGCGACGTGGAGACGCGCACCCTGTCGAACCTGTCTCCGATGCCGGCTAACTTCGGCGAGACGGTCCCCGAGGCCGACTTCCACCACCTCATCGGCTGGCTGCTCTCCAAGCGGCCGGCGCGGCCCTGACCGGAGGGCGGCATGCTGCTCGTCGTCGGCCTGACCCTGCTCCTGTTCGCCGTTCTGGCCCTGGCCATCACCGCGTGGTCGATGTGGCTGCAATCGCACCTCTACACCGAGGTGTCAGAGGGCCTGGTGTGGCGCGGCCCCGCCGCCGCAGCCGCCATCATGCTCCCGGTGGTGTGCTGGATGCTGGCCGCCCGCGGCGCCCCGGACACCTACAAGCCGCTGTGGGAGTTCAACTCCACGGAGACGACGCCGCCGTTGAAGGCCTTGTACTCCCCGGACGACCAGGACAAGCTTCAGAAGTACGTCCTGATGCACGGCACACGGCAGGAGTACCGCCTGAACGGACGGCCCAACGCCCCGACCCTCCCGCCGGAGCCGAAGTCCCTGTTCATCGAGGAGGACGGGCAGAAGGTGGAGTTCCGGCCGGAGCGCGATGCGAGTGGCAACCTGCTTCGGCGCAAGACGACGGCATGGTTCTCGTCGGTGTCCGAGCACCTACGCTACGTCGATTCCAGGGGCCGCATCATGGAGGAGGGCTCGCTGGGGCAGTTCACGAAGTTCAAGGGCGGGGCGCTGATGATGAACCTCTTCCTGAACGCCCTCCTGTTCGCCGCCTGCTTCCTCGGCCTGTGGCTGCTGGCGCGGTTCCAGTGGCCGCACGCGCTGGGGCAGGCGGTGATCCTTTGGGTGCTGCTCCTTCTGACGGTGATCCCCCCGGTGATCAAGAGCGTGGAGGAGAACGCCCCCCCGGCTGCCAAGGCGGAGTGATGGGCAGTTTTCCTTCAGGTGACCGTTCAGCGGAGGTAGGAATTCAACGGAAGTGGACAGGGTGTGTGGCCTGGGTGGGGCGAATTGCATTGCATTGCACCCCCCCAGGCAACCCCCTGCTCCGAAAATTTCGCGT
>CAZVZK010000144.1:0-26420 GCA_964630925.1 uncultured Alcaligenaceae bacterium | reverse complement strand
CGGACATTCTTACTGTCCTGGAAGTGCGGACATTTCTATTGTGCTGTGACACGGGGCTGGTTTTCCCTTGGATCGCCCCGCGCCGTCCGCTACCCTGATACTGGTACGATGTAGCCCGGCCCTCCCTCCCCGGACCCGCCGATGAGGCCCCTCCTCCTGGCCCTGGCCCTGTGTACGCCCGCCGCCCGGGCCGCCGACTTCACCAGGGACATCAAGCCGATCCTCGACCGGCACTGCGTCTCCTGCCACGGGCCGGAGAAGCAGCGTGCCAGCCTGCGTGCCGACAGCGCGAAGGGGCTGCGCGAGGGCGGCAGCTCCGGGCCGGCCGTCGTGCCCGGCAAGCCCGACGACAGCCTCGTCCTGCACGCCGTCCTCGGCGTCAAGGACGCCAAGCCGATGCCCCCCAAGGGGCCACGCCTCACCGGGGCGGAGGTGGCCCTGCTGCGCGAGTGGGTCAGGGACGGGGCGAAGGCGCCGGCGGGCGAGGCGGTCACGTCGGCGCGGCGCAAGAGCGATCACTGGTCGTTCCAGGCGGTGAAGCCGGTGGCTGTGCCGGAGGTGATGGCGGCGGGCGTCTGGAATCCCATCGACCGGTTCATCCTGGCGCGGCTGGCGAAGGAGGGGATCACGGCGTCGCCCGAGGCGGACCGCGTGACGCTGCTCCGCCGGGTCTCCCTCGACCTCACTGGGCTGCCGCCGGCGCCCGAGGCCCTCGAGGCGTTCCTCGCCGACAGGCGGCCCGATGCGTACGAGCGTGCGGTGGACCGGCTCCTGGCGTCGCCGCACTTCGGCGAGAGGTGGGGCAGGCACTGGCTGGATCAGGCGCGGTACGCCGACAGCAACGGCTACAGCATCGACTCGCCGCGGGCGATGTGGAAGTATCGGGACTGGGTCATCGGCGCGGTCAACGCCGGCATGGGGTTCGATCAGTTCACCGTCGAGCAGCTCGCCGGCGACCTCCTGCCCGGCGCGACCAACGAGCAGAAGGTGGCGACGGGGTTCCACCGCAACACGATGGTGAACGAGGAGGGCGGCATCGACAAGGAGCAGTTCCGGGTCGAGGCCGTCGTGGACCGGACCAACACGACCGGGGCGGTGTGGCTGGGGCTGACGGTCGGCTGTTGCCAGTGCCACGATCATAAGTTCGACCCGCTTTCGCAGAAGGAGTATTACCGTCTGTACTCCTTCTTCAACCAGTCGGACGACCCGAAGCTCGAATTGATCCCGCTCGACCTCCAGCACCGCCGCAAGAAGCACCTCGAGGCCCTCAAGGCGCTGGAGGCGCGGCTGCTCGCCATCGACCACCTCACCGAGGCGTCGCTGGAGAAGTGGGAGGGCTCGCTCTCCGCCGAGGTGCGCAAGACGTTGCCGAAGGCGTTGCAGACGGTGCTGGCGCTGCCACCCAACGGGCGCAACGCCCGGCAGCAGGAGACGCTGTGGAATGGCTACCGCCGGGCCGACAAGCTGCGGCACGCGGCGGGGGCCCTGGCAGGGCCGTGGGCCGCGCTGGCGAACGCCCACCTGGCGACACAGCGCGAGTCCATCGAGAAGGAGATCGTGCGGACGAGGAAGGAGACGCCGGCGTCCATCGCGGCGATGGTGCTCAACGAGCGGCGCACGCCGCGGATGACGTTCATCCAGCTGGGCGGGGACTTCCTGCGCAAGGGGGCGGCGGTCGATGCGGGCACGCCCGACGTTTTGCCGGAGCTGAAGGCCGCCAAGGCGACGCGCCTCGATCTGGCGAAGTGGCTGGTCTCGGCCGAGAACCCGCTGACGGCCCGCGTGGCGGTGAACCGCGTGTGGCAGCAATACTTCGGGGTCGGCCTCGTCGAGACGGACAACGACTTCGGGACGCAGGGTACGAGGCCGTCGCACCCCGAATTGCTCGACTGGCTGGCGGGGGAATTCGTGCGGTCGGGGTGGTCGCCCAAGGCGTTGCACCGCCTGATCGTCACGAGCGCTACCTACAGACAAGCGTCGAAGGCGCGGCCGGACCTCGCCACCAAGGATGCGCGGAACCTGCTGCTGGCGCGGCAGAACCGTCTGCGGCTGGAGGCGGAGGGCGTGCGCGACGTGGCCCTGGCCGTCAGCGGCCTGTTGACGCAGAGCATCGGCGGGCCGGGGAACTACCCGCCGCAGCCGGAGGGGGTGTACAGCTTCACGCAGGTGCCGAAGAACTGGGTGGCGTCGGTGGGGCCGGAGAGGTTCCGCCGGGGCATGTACACGTTCTTCTGGCGGTCGGCGCCGCACCCGAACCTGACGGTGTTCGACGCGCCGGACGCGACGAGCGCCTGCACGCGGCGGAACCGGTCCAACACGCCGTTGCAGGCGCTGACGCTGTTGAACGACGAGGGGTTCGTCGAGTGCGCCGAGGCTCTGGGGCGGCGGGCGCAGGGATCGGCGGCGGCGGACGGGGGGCGTCTGCGGAACGCCTTCCGTCTGACGCTGGCACGCGTGCCGACGCCGCGCGAGGAGGAGATCCTGCTGCGGTTCCTGGCCAGGCAGCGGGAGGCGTTGCCGGAGGCCGAGGCGTGGGCGCAGGTGGGGCGGGTGCTGTTGAACCTCGACGAGACGATCACGCGGGAGTGAGAGACGATGGACGACCCGTTGTTGATGCGGACGCGGCGGCACTTCTTCCGCGACTGCGCGCTCGGGGTGGGGTCGATGGCGTTGGCGTCGCTGGCCGCCGAGGGCAAGGCGGCCCGGACGCACCACGCGCCGAAGGCGAAGGCGGTGATCTACCTGTTCATGGCGGGGGGGCCGAGCCAGCTCGAGCTGTTCGACCACAAGCCGAAGCTGGACAGGATGAGCGGCAAGCCGATCCCCGAGGAGTTCATCAGGGGGAAGCGGTTCGCGTTCATGGACACGTTCGCCAAGAAGGTGCCGCTGCTGCTGGGGACGCGGCGCAAGTTCGCGCGGCACGGCAAGTGCGGGGCGTGGGTGAGCGAGTGCCTGCCGCACACGGCGGGCATCGTGGACGACATCAGCATCATCCGCTCGGTGCAGACGAACGTCTTCAACCACGCGCCGGCGAAGACGTTCATCAACACGGGCAGCGCCCAGGCGGGGCGTCCGAGCATGGGCGCCTGGGTGACGTACGGCCTCGGCAGCGAGGCGAAGGATCTGCCGGGCTTCGTCGTGCTGCAATCGGGGCCGCGTGGCCCGCGTGGCGGGGCGCCGCTGTACGGCAGCGGCTTCCTGCCCACCTCGCACCAGGGGGTGCCGTTCCGATCGGTGGGCGAGCCGATCCTGAACCTCTCCCGGCCGAAGAAGGTGACTCCGGAGCGGCAGCGCGACGTGATCGACGCCGTGAACGAGCTGAACGGTGAGCGGCTCAAGGACGTGGGCGACCCGGAGATCGCGACGCGGATCGCGGCGTATGAGATGGCGTTCAAGATGCAGACGAGCGCGCCGGAATTGATCGACCTGTCGAAGGAGTCCGCCCGGACGCTGGAGATGTACGGCGCCGTCCCCGGCAAGCCGTCGTTCGCGAACAACTGCATCCTGGCGCGGCGTCTCGTCGAGCGGGGGTGCCGGTTCATCCAGCTGTATCACACGGACTGGGACCACCACGGCAGCGGGACGGAGAGCCTGACGACGGGCCTGGACCGGGTGACGCGCGAGACGGACCGCCCGGCGGCGGCGCTCATCAAGGACCTGAAGGCGCGGGGGCTGCTGGACGACACGCTGGTGATCTGGGGCGGCGAGTTCGGGCGGACGCCGATGGCGGAGACGCGCGACACGGTCGGGCGGAACCACCACATCGACGCGTTCACGATGTGGATGGCCGGCGGCGGGGTGAAGCGCGGGTACGCGCACGGGACGACGGACGACTTCGGGTTCGCTCCCGCCGAGGACAGGGTCCACGTCCACGACCTGCAGGCGACGGTGCTGCACCTGCTGGGGCTGGACCACACGAAGCTGACGTACCGCTTCCAGGGGCGCGACTTCCGCCTGACGGACGTGCACGGCGAGGTCGTCAAGAAGCTGCTGGCGTGAAAAGCAAGAAGGATTGTCCACGGATCACACGGAAGACACGGATAACAGCCAACAGCCAAGAAAAGAAGCAGATGGGCAGAACGGCGAATGGTCTCCTGCCTGTTTGATCCTGTTCTGTTCTTGTCTTTTGCTTGATCCGTGTGTTCCGTGTGATCCGTGGACAACTGTTTTCTTCGGGGCGAGCGAATGGATGAGGTCCGGCTGTTGACGTATGACCCGGGGCACTTCCACGCGGCGCTCGTGCAGAAGGAGATGCACCCGGGTGTGTCGCCCGTGGTCCACGTCTACGCGCCCCTCGGGGCGGACCTGATAGCCCACCTCGGGCGCCTCGCGGGGTTCAACGCACGCAGGGACAACCCCACGTCGTGGCGCGTCGAGCTGCACGCGGGGCCGGACGCGCTCGGGCGCATGCTGAGCGAGAGGCCCGGGAATGCGGTGGTGCTGTCGGGGAGGAATCGGCCCAAGATCGACGCCATCCTGGCCTCGCTGCGGGCGGGGCTGCACGTGCTGGCGGACAAGCCGTGGGTGATTGACACGGCGGACCTGGGGAAGTTGGCCGAGGCCCTGGGGCACGCGCGGGGTAACGGGCTGGTGGCGCTCGACATCATGACCGAGCGTCACGAGATCACCTCACGCTTGCAGCGCGAGCTGGTCAATGACCCGGAGGTGTTCGGGGAGGTCGATCCGGGGTCGGCGGAGAGGCCGGGGGTGGCGGTCGAGACGGAGCACTTCCTGTGCAAGACGGTGTCGGGGGTGCCGCTGCGGCGTCCGGCGTGGTTCTTCGACACGTCGCAGCAGGGCGAGGGGCTGTCGGACGTGGGCACGCACGCCGCCGACCTCGTGATGTGGTGTTTGTTCCCCGGGCGGGGGGTGGGAGTGGGGGAGGTGGAGCTGCTGAAGGCGGCCCGCGTGCCGACGGTGCTGGGGCGGGCGGACTTCGAGAAGTGCACGGGGGAGAAGGAGTTCCCGGAGTTCCTGCGGCCGAGCGTCCACTCGTCGCAGCTGCTGTACCAGGGGAACACGACGCTGCTGTACCGGCTGCGCGGGGTGCACGTGTGGCTGAACATCTCGTGGGGGCTGGAGGCGGGTGCGGGCCGGCAGGACAGGCACTTCATGAGCGTGCGCGGGACGCGGGCGTCGGTCGAGGTGCGTCAGGGCGAGGCCGAGCTGTTCGTGCCCGAGGTGTACGTGGTGCCGCACGTCGATGGGGCCGAGGTCGGCAAGGCGCTGGCGGCGGCGCTGGAGCGGCTGCAGGGGGCGTATCCGGGCCTGGGGATGGATGACCTGGGCGGGTCGTTCCGGCTGTCGGTGCCGGTGGGGCTGCGGACGGGGCACGAGGCGCACTTCGGCGAGGTGACGCGCGAGTTCCTCGGGTACCTGCGCGACCCCGGCTCGGTGCCGGCCTGGGAGATGCCCAACATGCTGGCGAAGTATCATGTCACCACCCATGGTGTACAATTGGCGCGTGCCGGCGGCTGAACATCCGGGGCAGGGTGAACGCCGGGGGGGGCGTGGCGGGCATCGTGGCTCAGGGGGGCGTCGTGCGGTGGCCGATCCTCGTGGTACACGAGGAACGCACCATGAACGACGAGCTGGACGCCCTGCGGGGCTCACCCGCGCTGACGGACCTCCTGACGCACTACGCCCGCCTGGCGGGGCCGGACCGGCAGGCGTGGCAGGCGCGGAAGGGGCCGGACGAGGGTGTGGAGCCGCGGCGGATGTCGCGGCTGCACGGGGAGCTGATGGCGTGGGGGTGGCTGGAGCAGAACACGGGCGAGCTGACGCCGGGCAGCTACCGTGTCACGCGGGCGGGGATGTCGGCGCTGTCGCGGCTGGAGTCGGGGGGCGAGGAGGAGTGAGTGACGGGCGGCCTGCGCCACTTTTCAAGAATCGGTGTTAGACCCCGCCGCCGCCGGCCTAGAGCCGGGTGAGGGCGGCGTGGCGAGATTCCTGACCGGATTCGCGTGACATCCCGCCCGCCGGGCCCCACCGGCGAGGGTACTCATGCACTCGGATGATCGCGTATCCCTGTTGTCGCGAGCCAAGGGCGGGGACCAGGAGGCACTCGGGCGATTGCTCGAGAGTTACCGCCCGTACATGCACGCGCTGGTGCGGGCGCTGCGGGGCCCGGTCCCCCTCGGGGCTGAGGCCGACTCCGACCTCGTCCAGGAGGCGATGGTGCAGTTGACGCGCGGCATCACCGGGTTCCGGGGGGCGGGGGTGCCGGAGTGGGGCGGCTGGCTCCGCCAGGTCGTCATCCGGACGGCGGGCCACGCCCTGGCCCGGCGGCGGCCGGAGGGCCGGTTCGTGGAGCTGTCGGCGCTCCCCGTCCTGCCCGACGCGGTGGCCCCGGTGGCCGGCGATCAGGCGGAGCGTCACGACGAGGCCCTCAAGGTGGCCCGCCTGCTGGGCCGGCTGCCGGCCGAGATGCAGCAGGTGGTGACGATGCGGGTCGTGGACGGACTGGACCACCAGGAGATCGCTCGGCGGCTGGGCAAGGGGCACGGGGCGGTGCGGATGATCTACCTCCGCGGGCTGCGCAAGCTCCGCGAGCTGTGCGGGCAGGAGGAGGGCCAACCATGAATGACGCCCGACAAGAGGCCCTGTCGCCCGCCGAGGAGGCGCTTCTCGACCGGTTGGACGCCGAGCTGGGCCGGCTGCGGTGGGGCGGGCAGGGGGAGACGGCCTCGCTGGCCTGCGACCCTGAGGAATCGGCCCTGTTGGAGGCGCTGCGCCGGCTGGCCCGCGCCGCCGACGAGTGGAAGAGCGCGTCCCCGCCGGCCGCGGCGGGGGAGACGGGGTTGTACCCCGCCCAGCCGGGCGTCCCGGCCCGCATCGGCCGGTATGAGATCCTCGGGCAACTGGGGGCCGGTGGCATGGGGGCGGTGTACCGCGCCCGGGACGCCCATCTCGGCCGCGACGTGGCGGTCAAGGTGCCGCACCAGGGGCTCGCCGGGCGCCCCCAGGATCTGCAGCGCTTCCTCCGCGAGGCGAGGGCCGCCGCCCATCTCCGCCACCCCAACATTTGCCCCATCTACGACGTGGGCGACGAGTCGTGCCCGTTCCTGGTGATGCCCCTCATCGAGGGCGAGCCGCTCTCGGGCCGGCTCAGGTCGGCGGGTAAGTTGCCCGCGGCCGACGCCGTCCGCCTCGTGTGCCGCATCTCCGGGGCCCTGGAGGCGCTGCACGCGGCGGGGATCATCCACCGCGACCTGAAGCCGGCGAACGTCCTGCTCGACGCCGGGGGCGAGCCGCTGCTGACCGACTTCGGGCTGGCCCGCACGGTGGAGCAGGCCGGCGAGCTGACGCGCGAGGGCGTGATCGTCGGCACGCCATTCTACATGGCCCCGGAGCAGGCCAGCGGCAAGGGCGAATGCGGCCCGGCGGCGGACCAGTACAGCCTGGCCGTCGTCCTGTACCAGGCCCTGACGGGGCAGGTCCCGTTCTCGTCGCCCAGCGTGCCGACGCTGCTGCATCAGATCCTCTACGACCCGGTGCCGTCGGCACAGGACATGGGGGCGGCGGTCCCGCCGGCGCTGGAGGCGATCCTGCGACGGGCGCTGGCGAAGGACCCGGCCCAACGGTTCCCCGCGCTGGCCGACTTCCGCCGGGCGCTGGAGGGCTGGCTGGAGGGGAGGCCCGCCCCGTCGGCGATGCCCCCCGCCGTGCCGCCCGCGTCGCCGCGGCGCTGGCGGGTTGGCGCCGTCGTGCTGACGGCCGCCCTGGCGGTCGCGGGCGCATGGGCCATCATGCAGTCCGGCAAGGCCCCGCAGGCCGGGCCGGATCGGCCCGCGGCCGAGAAGCCGGGCGACCCGAGGCCCGGCCTTGCCCTCACCGGGACGCTGCACATCACCCTGTCGTCCGACCCGGAGTCCGGGCCCGTCACGAGGACGCGGCTGTCCATCGAGAAGGACGGGACGCTGCCCGTCCGGGATGGCGAGCTGGTCCGCCTCGAGGCGGAGTTCAACCAGGCGGTCCACCCCTACCTGCTGTGGATCGACACGGCGGGGGCGGTCATCCCGCTCTACCCGTGGGACTCGGAGCGGTCGGACAAGCTGTGGAAGGCCCCGCTGGTGAAGGGCTCCGGGCCGGTGGAGCGGATCGTCCTGCCGGAGTCGGCGAATCGCGGATTCCCCGCCGAAGGGGCGACAGGCTTGCAGACGGTCGTCCTCCTGGCCCGGCGCACCGCGTTGCCCGACCCGGCGGCGCTGGAGGCACTGGTGGGCCGCCTGCCGGCCAGCCCGCTGACGAACGACAAGGAGCGCCGCGAGGCCGTGTGGCTGTCCTTGCCGCAGGGGGAACGTCTGACGCGGCACGACAAGGTGAACCACCGGGGCATCAAGACCGGGCAGTCGCGCCTGATCGACGGGCCGCTGATCGGCCTGCTGGAGGAGCGTCTCCGCGGGCACTTCGACTACATGCAGGCGGTGCGGTTCGCCCACGTCACCGGCAGGCCCGAGAAGGCAGGGGGCAACCCATGAGGAAGTCGCTCCTCGTTGGGTCGGCCATGCTGGCCGCCGGCCTCGTCGCCTGGCTCTGCTGGCCGCGGTCCGACTCGCCGTCCGATGCGGGGGTGGCCCCGTTGGACCTGCCGCCGTTGTCCTACTCCGGGCATCTGTTCGACGCCCGGCGTCACCTGGCGGCCGGCGATCTGGTCCGGGCGGAGGCCGACGTGAAGGCGGCCCTGGCCGAGGAGGCGCTGACGGCGGGGCGGCGCGGCGAGCTGCTGCTGGTCCGGGCGGCGGCGGGCCGGGCGGCGGGCGACGACGGCGTGGCCCGCGCCGCCCTGGAGGAGGTGGCGGCCCTCTGCCCCGCCGCCGACTGGCGCGGCCGCGAGGCGCGGGCACGCCTCGCCGATCTGGCCGCCCTCTCCGGGGCGCGGCGGCGGCAATGGGCCGAGGCCGACGGCCACGCCCGCGCGGCGGCCCACGCCCACGAGAGGGCCGACTACCGCGAGGCGATCCGACGGGGCCGCGAGGCGCTGGCGGCCTGCGTCGCGCTGTGGGGCGAGGGCCACGCGGAGACGGCGCGGGCCCGGCTGAGCCTGGGCCTGTCGTGCCGCGAGCATGACAGCGCCTACCGTGAAGCCGCCGTCCACCTGGAGAAGGCCCGCGTGGAGCTGGAGTGGATCGACGCCGATCACCCGGACGTGGGCGACTGCCTGCTGGGGCTGGCGACGCTGGCCGACGGCCGCGGCGCGTTCGAGGAGGCCGACCGGCTGTACGAGGCGGCGCTGGCCTCCTGCCGGCAGGCGCGGGGCGAGGCGAGCATCGAGTTCGCGCGGGCGCTGAACCGGCAGGGCCGGATGCACGTGGCGTGGAGCAAGAACTACGCCCAGGGCAAGTGCGACCGGGCGCTGATGATCCGGGGCCAGATCCTGAGCAAGGACCACGTCGAGTGCGCGGAGAGCCTGGAGAACCTGGGGGTGGCGGCGTACAACGGGGCCCTGGACACCGCGCGGGCGGAGGCGTTGTTGAAGCAGGCCATCGCCATCCGAGAGAAGGCCCAGGGGCCGGACCATCCGGCACTGGCCGAGGCGCTGGGCACGCTGGGGGCGACGCGGACGTTCGTGGGCGACCTGAGCGAAGGGTACGCCCACGTCCGCCGGGCGCTGCGGCTGCTCGAACGGGCCCACGGGCCGAACCACCCCGCCGTGACGCCCCACCTCCGGCACATGGGGTACCTGCAGGACTCGCTGATGGACCAGTCGGCGGGCGAGAGGTACCTCCGCCGGGCGCTGGCGATCCGCGAGCGCCTGGGGCTGCACCTTCACCCCGAGCAGCTCCGGGCCAGGGCGCTGCTGGTGAACATCCTCCAGTACGAGTGCGGCCTGCGGTACGGGGCGGCGGACGTGCCCATCGAGGCGATCGAGAAGGACGCGATGGCCTCGATCCGCGCCTTCGAGGCGGTCCCCGGCGGCACCGACCTGCCGGCGTATGCCGAGGCGGTGTGCAACCTGGCCAAGGCGTACTACTGGAACGACTACGCCTTCCGGGGCCGCGCCATCGCGGACCGCTACCTCAAGCGGGCCAAGGAGTGCATCGACGATGGCGGGAAGGAGGAGCATCCGTTCTGCTTCCAGTACTACTACGCCCGAGGGCGCTGGCACATGTCCGCGGGGGAGCATGTGGAGGCGGAACGCATCTTCCGGCGGGCGCGTGACCTGGTGAAGGCGAAATTCGCCCGGAACCACCCCTACCAGAACGTCGAGGCGCTGAACGTCCTCGCCGGGCTGTACATGCACAAGGGAGGGGCAGCGCTCGAGGTCACCAAGCCGCTGCTCCAGGAGTCGCTGACGTACAGCGAGGAGATGTTCGTGAAGAACGCGGCCAGCCTGAGCGACCAGGCGCGGCTGGCGTCGCTGTATCGGTGGCACCTGACGCTGTCGGGCTACCTGAGCGTCGGGGCCGACACCAGGACCATCGAGGGCATCTACCGGGACATCCTGGCGCTGCGGGGGGTCGCGGCGGCGTGCCAGGTGGCGGACCGCACGTCGCACGACTACCCGGAGCTCCGCCCGCTGCTGGCGCGGGTGCGCGAGGCCCGGCGGGGGCTGGCTGCGCTGATGTTCAACCCGCCCGCGGGCACGGAGCGGGCCGAATGGGTGGCCCGCGTTGAGGCGGCCTCGGACGCCAAGGAGGACCTGGAGTTCGACCTGGCCCTGGCCGTCAAGCCGTTCGCCAAGGCCATCGAGCCCCTGGAGCCGGCGGCCTTGCAGAAGAGGCTGCCGGCGGGGACGGCGCTAATCGACTTCTTCCAGTACGACCACTTCAGCGCCCCGCCCTCGGGCAAGGGCCGGCTGGTGCGTCAGCGGCGTCTCGTCGCCTTCGTGGTGACGCCGACGGGCCGGCCGGCCTGCGTCCCCCTAGGGCCGTCCGACGAGATCGGCGCCGCCATCCATCAATGGCGGGGCCAGCTCGGCGACCTCGGGCGGGCGGAGGCCGTCGCCGCCCGGGTGTGGGCGCCGCTCCGCAAGCACCTGGGCGACGCCTCGACGGTCCTGATCGCGCCGGACGGGCCGGTGTGCTACCTGCCGTTCGCCGCCCTGCCGGGGCGAGACAGGGACCCCCTGCCGGGGCGCAAGGAGAAGGAGAAGACGTTCCTGCTGGAGGACCACGCCATCGGCTTCGTCCCCTCGGGCCGGGCCGCGTTCGACCTCCTGGGGCCTGCCCCGGATGTCAAGAACGCCGGGATGCTGGCCGTGGGCGGCGTCACCTACGAGCGTGGCGGCGGGACGCGCCGCCCCGGCCTGGCCGGGCTGCTGGGCGATGGGCAGCTCGCCGACCTGCCGGCCACGCGCCCGGAGGCCGAACAGGCGGTCAAGCTGTTCCCGGCGTCGGAGGGGAAGGCGGAGCTGCTGGCCGGCGAGGTCGGGCCACGCGCGTTCCTGGACGCCCTCAAGAGCAAGCGGGGGGTGATCCACTTCGCCGGGCACGGCTTCTTCGCCGCCCCCGAGGCGTCGTCGTGCCTGACGGTCCGGCCCTTCGGGGCGACCGCCGGCCAGTACGTGATGACCGACGCGGAGAAGCAGGTGTTCGGGCGCAACCAGTTGATGCTCTCGGGGCTGGCCCTGTCGCGGGACGACAGGGCGGGCACGTTCCTGGAGGACGGCATCGTGACGGCGGAGGAGCTGGGCGGCGTGGACATGCGCGGGACCGGGCTTGTGGTGCTGTCGGCGTGCCAGACGGGCCTGGGCAACACGGCCGGCGGCGAGGGCGTGGTCGGGCTGCACCGCGCCCTGCTCGCGGCCGGGGCGCGGAGCGTCGTCTCGAGCCTGTGGAAGGTGGAGGACGCGGCCACGAGCCTGCTGATGGAGGAGTTCTACAAGGCCCTGTGGGGGGGGAAGAAGGTGTCGAAGCTGGATGCCCTCCGCCAGGCCCAGCTTTCGCTGCTCCGCTACCCCGAACGCATCACCGATCGCGCCAAGGACCTGCGGTCACGCGGCATCAAGACCGGCGTCACCCGGGAGCTGCCGGCCACGCCGTCCTCCCGCCTCGATCCATCCCTCTGGGCCGCCTTCGTCCTGTACGGCGACGGCCGCTGACCTTCTCACCCCCGTGCCTGGAGACCCTCTCCCATGACCGCCAGGAATTGCCGCCGCGGCTTCACGCTGATCGAGCTCCTCGTCGTCATCGCGATCATCGCGGTGCTGATCGGCCTGCTGCTGCCGGCGGTGCAGAAGGTGCGCGAGGCCGCCGCACGCATCCAGTGTGCCAACAACCTCAAGCAACTGGGCATCGCCTGCCACGCCCACGAGGCGGCGGTGGGCACGCTGCCGGCGGGGATGGACCGGCAGCACGTGGGGGCGATCGTGTACCTGCTGCCGTACCTGGAGCAGGAGGCGTACTTCAGGGGCTTCTCGTTCGACCCGAGTTACACGTTCTGGTGGCAGAACCCGCTGAACCGGCCGCCGATCCAGGGGCCGCCCTGGGACAACACCATCCCGATCCCAACCCCCACGGGCGGCCGCTACGGCGCCGGCGACAAGAAGCAGCTCAAGACGCTGCTGTGCCCCTCGGTGCCCGACGACGAGATCCCCCTGATGACGGTGACGCGCGGGGTGGCCGGCACGGAGTTCACCGTCGGCGCGCCGCTGGACATCGACCTGTACTCCGGAGCGCCGGGGCACAAGACGATCACGCGGAGCCACTACGCCCCCTGCGCCGGCGATTGGAACTATGGCAGCGGGCGTTACTGGGGGATCTTCTACTACGCCGTCAAACGGAAGTTCACCGACGTGGCGGACGGTACGAGCAACACGCTGATGATCGGCGAATCCGGTGGCGGGCAGGTGACGTTCGACGGCAGCCCCGGCCCGATGAGGAGTGCCGGCAGCGTCGGCCTGGGCGGGCTGTACACGACCGACGGCCTGGAGGACGGTGCGACGCCGGGCCGCGAGGGCGCGGCGGCACGCTTCGGCAGCCGGCACCCGGGCCTCACGCAGTTCGTCTTCGCCGACGGGTCGGTGCGTCCGCTGATCAACCCCGGCCAATTCAACAAGACGCAGTTCTCGCTGCTGCTGGCTCTCGGCGGCATCGCGGACGGCGACCCTACGGGCACCAATTGAGGAGGGCCTCATGACGCTTCGACTGCCCTTGTCCCTGTTGCTGCTCGGGCTCGTCGTCGGCTGCGCCGACCCGGGGCCAACGCCTGACTGGAAGAAGCCGCCGCCGCCGGGCGTGAAGCGACGGTACAACCCGTCGTCCCCGGGTTGGGATCCCGTGCAGGGCAAGAAGAGGCCGCCTGTCGAGGCCCCCGACGCTCCGGCCGATTGACTCAACGAAGAGGAGGGTCCGCGATGAGAGGATTGCTGCTGCTGGCCGCGCTCCTGGTGGCCGGATGCTCGACGGGCACGCCGCCGGTGAGCGACGGCAAGTCGGACGACAAGAGGCCGACCCCGATCCGCCCCGGCGGCGGGCCGAAGTGGGACGCCGGCACGAAGGACGCCAAGGGCTGACGGGGCGTCTCACCTGCGCCTGCCGCCGCGTCGCAGACCTTGCCGCCATCCTGGCTCGCGATCCGGAGCAGAACACCGGCGAGCTGGCGCACGCAAGCTATCGCGTGATCAAGGGCGGGGAGCAAGGCCCTGAGCGACCAGAACGCGGGCCCGGACGAGTGACGACCTGTCAGGCCGGCCGACGGCGGAGTCGCACCAGGGCGAGACACGCCCCGCCGACGATCCAGATCGCCAGGCCGCCCGGCAGCGGGGCGATGGTGGCCCTGAGGGCGAAGTTATCGACGCCGAGGCCGTCGTCCGCGCCGGGTGCGGCGTCGAAATCCTTGAAGCGGATGGCGAAGGTGCCGCCGTCGGGGATATTCAGGCCGGTGATGGTGCCGCTCAGAAGGGCGGACGTTGTGTTACCGTTGAGGGCGCCGATCGTGCCCGAGTTGACGGGCGAGGTGAAGTCGAGGGGGTTGAAGTCGATCCAGGTCCCGTTGTTCAGGTCGGTCGCGTTGAGGCTGTACTGGAAGTCGAGCCGGTCCGCCCCTCGCCCCGTGGCGCCGAACCGCCATTGTTCACCGGTGTAGGAGACGTTCAGGGCGAGGATCGTATCACCGAGGTCGTTCTTGAAGAAGGCGCCGATCGTGGGCGTGTTGGTGTTGCTGAACAGGGTGCCGAAGGCACGCTCGGCCGAGTTCGTCGCCCCGAAACTGTAGACATCGCCGGCGTTGTCGCTCCCGTTTGAGGCGGCATACTGCTGGTTCACGCGGGTGCTGGTTCCAGTCTCGAGAAGGGCCCACCCGGCCGGCAAGGCGGAGTTCGTCGTGCCGGTGTTGGCCAGGGTGTCGAAGTCCTGGGTGTAAGGACCCGTCAGGCTGGCTGGGATCGGCGCCGCCCCGGCCTTCAGGGCGCAGAACACGGCCAACACGATGGCCACTTTGGCGTGACGCAACATCGCACGATCCTCCTGGCTTGCCAATCGTTTGGCGTAGTGTAGCGGCCTGGGGCGGGCCGGGAGCCCGTCGGGCGGGATTCGCGCAATCTTCACACGAGCGGCCGCCCTTGGCGTCACGGGGCAACCTTGCGACAATCCCATTGAGTGTCGGTCAGGCTTTCCAGGGGAACGGCAGCAGGCCATGCACATCAGGGACATCCTCAACGCCCACAAGCCGGCGTTCAGTTTCGAGTTCTTCCCGCCCAAGACGCCGCAGGGCTTCGAGGAGCTGTTCCGTAACATCGCCAGCCTGCAGGAGCTGAAGCCGTCGTACGTCTCCGTCACCTACGGGGCGGGCGGGACGACGCGCGAGCTGACGCACGACCTGGTGGTGCGCATCCAGGCGGAGACCGCCCTGACGGCGGTGGCGCATCTCACGTGCGTGTGCCACGGGGAGGCCGACCTGGCGGCGATCCTGGACCGATACGCGGCGAGCCGGGTGGGTAACATTTTGGCGCTGGGGGGCGACCCGCCGCAGTCGATGGCGGGGCACGACCGCGCCCAGGACGCCTTCCGCTACGCGTCGGACCTGGTGCGGTTCATACGGACGCGGCAGCCGGGGTTCGGTGTGGGCGTGGCGGGTTTCCCCGAGGGGCACCCCGGCTGCCCGAACCGGCTGATGGAGATGGACTACCTGAAGGCGAAGGTGGACGCGGGGGCGGACTACATCTGCACGCAGTTGTTCTTCGACAACCGCGACTTCCACGACTTCCGGGAGCGCTGCGAGCTGGCGGGGATCAGGGTGCCGATCATCGCGGGCATCATGCCGATCACGACGCGGGCCGGGATGGTGCGGATGGCGCAGCTCGCCCTGGGGGCGCGGGTGCCGGCGAAGCTGCTGAAGGCGGTGGGCCGGGCCGTGGACGACGAGGCGGTGGCGGCGGTGGGCGTCCACTGGGCGACGGAGCAGTGCCGCGACCTGCTGGACCACGGGGTGGCCGGGCTGCACTTCTACACGCTGAACCGCAGTGACGCGACGCGGCGGATCTACCGGAACCTTGGTGTGGCGGACTCGGCGGGGCTGCGGGCGGGGTGAGGGGACCGGTCATGGCACGCAAACGCCGCAAGAAGGCCGAGGAGGGGCCGCGGGTGCGGTTCCTGATGTCGTGCCGGCGGGGCATCCACGTCGATCAGCGCGTGGGCGTGGACGAGGAGGGCGACAAGTACATCGACCGCACCATCCTCGAGCACTACGAGGCCAGCCCCGCCGAGGTGCCGCGGACGGACGGCTTCTCGGCGACGGAGGAGGTCGAGTGCCCTTCGTGCGGGCGGCGCGTGAAGATCGAAGTGGCCGGCCCGACGCTCGCCGCCCTCCGTCAGTTCGGCGCCGCCCTGGTGATCCTGCTCGTCACGCCCTTCCTCGTCATCCCGTGCCTGTACATCCCCGAGGTGCTGAGGCTGTCGGAGAAGGCGGCCGGCGACCCGTACGCCTTCGCCCGCTACGCGCTGATCGGCATGGCGGTGATCCTCCTTGCGGCGGTTCTGCTCGGCCTGGCGTCGCACTCCTCCATCGACCACGTCCTGCGGACACGCGACCACAAGCATACGATCCTGCCTCCCGGCGGGTGGGGCGAGGAGGACGATGATTGAGGGCGTCTGGACGGGCCTTGCCGGGCGTGCCACAATGGAGGCATGGTCCGCCTCACGCACGACCCGATCGACCACGCCGCCGTCACGGAGTCCGTACGCCGCCCGCACTGCGGCGGCGTGGTCCTGTTCCTCGGGACCGTCCGCGACCTGACCGGCGACAAGACGACCGCCAGCCTGGATTACGAGGCGTACCCCGGGATGGCCGAGAAGATGCTCGCCCACATCGAGGGCGAGATGCTCGCCCGCTGGCCCATGATCGGGGCCGTCACCATCGTCCACCGGCTGGGGCATCTGGGGGTCGGCGACGTGGCGGTGGCGGTGGCCGTGTCTTGCCCGCACCGCGGGGAGGCGTTCGCGGCGTGCGAATTCGCCATCACCCGCCTCAAGCAGGACGTGCCCATCTGGAAGAAGGACAACCGGCCCGACGGCTCCGGTGAATGGCACGACCACCCTTGAGAGGGATGAGGGAGGAGGGATGAGGGATGAAGGAAGCAGGATGAGGCTGATTGACTCGTTCGGGCGGGCGCACGACAACCTCCGGCTGAGCGTCACCGACCGCTGCAACCTCCGCTGCGTGTACTGCATGCCGGAGGACGTCACCTTCCTCGAGCGGGCCGAGCTGCTCTCGTTCGAGGAGATGGCCCACTTCGTCCGCGTCGCCGTGCCGCTCGGGATACGCAAGGTGCGCCTCACCGGCGGCGAGCCGCTGCTGCGCCGCGAGCTGCCGGCGCTGGTGCGTCTGCTGGCCGGCATCCCGGGCCTCGACGACATCGGCCTGACGACCAACGGGCTCCTTCTGGCGGCGCAGGCGGCGGCGCTGCACGACGCCGGGCTGCGGCGGATCAACGTCAGCCTCGACACGCTGGACGAGGGGCGGTTCCGCGAGCTGGCCCGGCGCGACGGGCTGGGGCTGACGCTGGAGGGCATCGCCGAGGCGAGGCGTGTCGGGATGGCGCCGGTGAAGGTCAACGCGGTGATCATCCGCGGTGTCAATGATTGCGATGTCGTACCGCTGGCGCGGTGGGCGCGGGACGCCGGGCACGAGATGCGCTTCATCGAGTACATGCCCATCGGCGCGGAGGCGTGGGAGCGCGGCAAGTGCTATTTCGCCCACGAGATGCTCGACGCCATCGAGGAGCAAGTCGGCCCGCTGCGTCCGGCGCGGGGGCACGACCCGCGTAGCCCGGCGATGGAATTCGAGTACGACGATGGGGTCAAGGTGGGCTTCATCGCGTCGGTATCGCGGCCCTTCTGCCGGGCGTGCAACCGCCTGCGGCTCACCTGCGAGGGCAGGCTGCGCAACTGCCTCTTCGCCCTCGACGAGATCGACGTGAAGCCGCTCCTGCGCGGCACGCCGGACGACGACGCCCTCGCGGAGGCGATCCGCCGGAGCGTGGCCGACAAGTGGGAGGGTCATGAGATCAACACCGCGAAGTTCGTGAAGCCGGGCCGCACCATGCACGCCATCGGCGGGTGACGGGAAAGCGTCGGATCGCCTCACGATCCGGCCCGGCGGCGCCGATGCGAGGGATGCCTGACACTCTGGGGGCGTCCGACGATGAAGGCACACGGCGCGATCGTGGCGGTTTTGCTGACGGCGCTGGCCGCGCGGGCGGGGCAGCCGTTCCCCGGCGGCGTCCTCGACACGTCCGGGCGCACGGCCTACGTCGCCGGTCTGAAGGGCGTCGACGCCATCGACCTCGCCACGGGGACGGCCCGCTGGCGCAGCGCGCATGCCCAGAAGCCTCTCCTCGTGGCCGGCGACCAGCTCTTCGCCCTGGCGCTGGCGAAGGACGGCTTCCACGTCGTGGGGCTGGACCTGGGCGGCAAGGGCGAGTGCTCGTTCCGCTCCGGCGTGGTGGAGACGCCGCGGTGGGTGGTGCCGTCGGGCGAGGACGGGCAGACGTTCCACGTCGAGTGGGCGCGGGATGGCAAGGCGCTGGTCCTCGGCTGGCGGGCGCGGACGGCGGGGCGGCTGGTGAAGGAGGCACGCGGGCGGGTGCGTATCGACCTGATGAGCGGCAAGGCCGAGCCCGTCCGCGAGGCCGGCGGGCCGCCGCCGCTGCTGCTGCCGAAGTGCCTGGAGCGCCTGTCGGTGCGCTGGCACCGGGCGCTGGGCGGGCAGGTGCACGCCGTCACCGAGGAGGAGGTGCCCGCCCCCGCCGGCGCGCGGCGTTCGCGCCTCACGCTGCGCACCTGGGACGAGCGGTCCGGCAAGGAGGGCAAGCCGATCAAGCTGATCGAGGGGGCGAGGCCGGCGTTGATGCGCGGCCTGGACGGCCTGCACCTGTGGGTGCGTGACGCCGGGGGCAACGGCGAGACGCCGCCGCCGTGGTCGGTGCATTCCGGGCTGGACGGCGACGTGGTGGGCCGGGTGCCGTTCTTCGGCGGGACGCTGCAGGGCCTGCTGGTCGGCGGGCAGGCGTACTGCCTGGTGACGCGCTCGGGCCGCCCGGCGACGGGGGGCGCGGCGGCGCGGGGCTATACGCTGGTGGCGGCCGGGGTGCGCAGCGGCGAGACGGAGTGGACGTGGCCGCTGTCTCGCCACGCCGCCGACGGGCCGTGAGGGAACGAGGGCGAGGCCCGAGGGAGGGCGAGGCGCCTCGCCCTCCCGTAAGTCGTTCGGGCCGGGGGATCAGTCCTCGACGGGGTAGTAGACCGGCGGCCCGCCGACGGAGGGCAGTTGGCCGATGCGGTCCACGGCGGTGCGGAAGGCGCCCGTGGTGGCGGTGTGGGTCATGATGACGAGCTGGACGCGCTGGCAGGGCTGCTCGGGCGCCTCGTGCTGGATCACGCTGGTGATGCTCACGTCGTTGGCGGCCAGCACGCCGCACACCTCGGCCAGGACGCCGGGCCGGTCGTCGACGAGGGCGCGGAAGTAGAAGCGCGAGCGCATGGTGGCCGGGGGGCGGATCTTGAGGCGTGGGCCGTTCTCGGACCAGAGGCGGAGGGTCTGGAAGGTGCGCTGCGAGCGTCCGATGGCCAGGTCGATGATGTCCGCCGTGACGGCGCTGGCGGTGGGCATCTGGCCGGCGCCCTTGCCGTAGTACAGGGTGTCGCCGACGGCGTCGCCGGTGACGGAGACGGCGTTGTAGGCGCCGCGGACCTGGGCGAGGGGCGTGTGCCGGCGCAGGAGGACGGGGGAGACGTGCAGGGCGAGCATGCCTTCGCCGAGCCAGGTCTCGGCGAGGAGCTTGATGGTGTAGCCCAGCTCGCCGGCGTAGCGGATGTCGATGGGCTCGACGCCGGTGATGCCGCGGCGGGCGATGGCGGACAGGGGCACGTCGACGCCGAAGGCGATCTGTGCCAGGATGGCGAGCTTGTGGGCGGCGTCGGTGCCGTCCACGTCGAGGGTGGGGTCGGCCTCGGCGAACCCCTGGCGCTGGGCCTCGGCGAGGGCCTGGGCATAGGTGAGGCCGCTCTCGGCCATGCTGGTGAGGATGAAGTTGGACGTGCCGTTGAGGATGCCCTGGAGGGCGAGGAGCTGGTTGGCGGCGAGGGACTGGGTGAGGGCGGCGATGATGGGGACGCCGCCGGCGACGGCGGCCTCGAAGGCGATGGCGCGGCCGTGGCGGCGGGCGGCGGTGAAGACCTCGACGCCGTGGGTGGCGAGGAGGGCCTTGTTGGCGGTGACGACGTCCTTGCCGGCGGCGAGGAGGCGGAGGACGGCCTCGCGCGACCACTCGGTGCCGCCGACCAGCTCGACGGCGACCTGGATGGCGGGGTCGCGGAGGATGGCGTCGAGGTCGGTGGAGAAGAGGTCGCGGGGGACGGGGGCGGCGCGGGGCTTGTTCACGTCGCGGACGACGACGCGGCGGAGCTGGAGTGGCCGCCCGGCGCGGGCGGCGAGGCGTCTGGGCTCCTCGAGCAGCAGGCGGGCGACGCCGCCGCCCACGGTGCCGCAGCCGATCAGTCCGATGCCCAAAGGTTCCATCGCCGACCCCGAGGAGTGCAGAGTTCAGAGCGCAGAGTGAACAGCCGGCTGCCGGTTTTCGCTCCGCACTCTGCATTCTGCACTTTGCACTCCTCCCCGGCCAGGGAAACGGGGCGGGCCGGGGGTGTGCCCCGGCCCGCCGCTCTTGGGAGGTGGTTGACGGTGTGGCCCGCGTCAGACGGCGGGGGCCGGTTCTTCCTTGGCCGGGCCGCGGCCGCGGCGGACGCGGCCGAAGGCCAGGGCGAGGCCGCCGAGTGCGGCCAGGGCCATCGTGCCGGGCTCGGGGACCTCGGCGAGGATCGGGCCGTCGCTGACGCGGAAGAACGCCTGGCTCGGCGTGCCGTCCGGCACGCCGGCGGCCACCTGGGTGACCTGGAACGTCAGGGAGTAGGTGCCCGGCCCGAGGGTCCAGGTGCCCTTGCTGTAGTTGAGCAGCCCCCAGGCGGTGTCGCCGTCGAGGGCGATGACGGGCTGCGGGCCATTCACCTGCGAGGTGACGCCCAGGGAGGCGCCGAAGTTGAACACCTCGAAGCGGTCACCGGAGCCGAAGGCGTCGGTGACGTCGAGGGTGACGGACGTGGCGGTGGTGAACGTGAAGGGCGTGTCGGTCTGGTTGGCGCCGACGGCGCTGTTCCAGTTGAACGGCATCCAGCCGCCGCCCACGGCGACGGGGCCGGCTTGGGACAACGACGGCGCGGCGGTCAGAGCCATGAAGGCCAGAACGCACAGGGTCGCCGTCCGGTTCGCGATGCGCATGTTGTGAGTCTCCATACTCGGCCGGCACCCCAGACGACCGGACCGCCTCCGAGGCGGCCGGGCCAAATGGCGGGGTGGCCGACAGCATTAGCCGGCTCAAGGATACCGGGACGCCGGGGAGGAACAAGGCCAATTGCCGGCGTCCGGGCCGGCGGGGGCTCACCGGCGGGCTGACGCCGCGCCACATGCCCGGCTCACATCAGCCCCGCCGCCGCCAGCGCCGCCTTCATCTTCGCCACCCGCTCCGGCAGGAGCCCCGACACCGGCGAACGGCACGGCCCGATCCCCAGACCCAGCAGCTCCAGCGCCGCCTTCACCGCCCCCGGCGGCGTGCACAGCCCCAGGGCCAGCCGCAGCGGGTTCAGCCTCAGCTGCGCCGCCTTGCTCGCGGCGTGGTCCCCCCGCCGGAACGTCTCGTAGATCTCGACCAGCAGCCTCGGCGCGATGTTCCCCGTCGCCGGCACGCACCCCCGCGTCCCCATCACCAGCGACGGGTAGATCAGCGTGTCGCGGCCCATCATCACGCTGAACGTCGGGGGCACCGCCTTGATGTACTCCTGCGTGTTCTGCAGGTCGCCGCTGCTGTCCTTCACCCCGCGGATGTTCGGGATCTCCGCCAGCCGCCCCACCGTGTCCGGCGCGATCGACAGCCCGCCGCACGTCGAGGGGTTGTTGTACAGCAGCACCGGCAGCGACGTGGATTCCGCGATCCGCCGGTAATGGTCGAACAGCTCGTTCTGGTTCGGCATGATGAAGTACGGCGTGATGACCGACACGGCGTCGGCCCCCTCCTTCTCCGCCATCCGCGTCAGCCGCACCACCTCGCGCGTCGTCTCCGCCCCGGTGCCGGCCATCACCGGCACGCGCCGCCCGACGTGGGCGACCGACTCCGCGATGACGCGCTGCTTCTCGGCCTCGTCGAGGGCGTAGAACTCGCTGTTCGTCCCCAGCACGAACACACCGTGCACCCCGCTCCCGATCAGGTGATCCAGGAACCACTTCAGCCGCGGGATGTCCAGCTCCTCGTCGGGCCGCATCGGCGTCGCCACCGGCGGGATGATGCCGTGTATCTCCATGTCGTCCTCCATCGAGGGAGGCCTTCTGCCGGGTGGCCGGGGTCGGCTTTGAGACCCCGGTTCTGACACCTCGGAGGCCGCCACGCTCAGCCACGTGCCCGCGCCGGGGTCTCAAAGCCGACCCCGGCCACCCGCAGAAGGCCTGATCTCGCGGTTATAGCGATCACGCCGCCCGCGGCGAGCGGCGAATCTGGCCCGCCGGGGCGGGCTGGGTGGAATGTGCCGGCGCCCTCGCGTCCAATAGGGCGATCCGTCCCCGGAGAGACGCCATGCGTACCCTGCTCCTCCTCGCCCTGACCGCCGCCATCGCCTCCGCCCAGCCGCCCGCCGTCCAGCGCTTCCTCATCCCGCGCCAGGTCGAGGAGGAGAAGGACAAGGCCCTGTGGGAGCCGTACACGGAGGAGCGCCAGGAGCCGCGGCTCGTCTACCGCCGCGAGACGCGCAAGATCAAGGAGTGGCGGACGGTGTACGTCCGCGTCCCCGTCGAGCGCGAGGAGGAGCGCGTCGTGTACCGCCGCGAGACGCGCAAGGTGCCGCGCGTCGTCCTCGTCGCCCGCCAGGAGGAATCCCTCACCCCCGCCGTCGTCTACCGCCCCGAGCGCGAGGCCATGAGGGAGCCGCGTCCGGTCTACATCGCCCGCGACGCCGAGCGCGTCGAGCCGCGTGTCGTCTACCGCCAGGAGCCGCTCATCGCGGACGTCCACATCATCGAAACCCTCCCCACCGTCGAGAAGGGCAAGGTCGCCGGCTGGACCGTCCGCCGGTGGGACGAGGTCCGCCAGCTCCGCGAGCACGTCCCCCGCGTCGAGGCCGTCAAGACGCGCGAGAAGGAGTACACCCTGGAGACACGCCTGCTGCCGGCGGAGAAACGCTACGAGTCCGGGGTCGAGCTGATCCGCGCTCGCGAGACGCGCTACCGCGAGGAGGTGCGCGAGGTGGAGGAGGTGGAGTACGTCGCCCGCGTGGAGCGTGTGAAGGTGCGCGAGGCCGAGTACCGCCCCGAGTGGCGCGAGGTGGAGCGCGAGGTCGTCGAGTACGTCCCGCGCGTGGAGCTGATCACCGTCCGCGAGACGCTGTACCGCCCCGCCGTCCGCAAGGCCCGCGAGCCCGGCGTGGTGTACGGCGAGCGCGTCGAGACAACCACGGTCCGCCCGCGCCCGGCGCCCTGACCATTCCGGCTGTAACGATTATTCCGACTCTGATGGGTACGCCGAGGGGGCAAGCTACGATCTCTGGGCGAATCGGGTGGCTGATTTGCATGGCATCGGTAACTCGCCTTGAGGCGGGCTCTCCCGGAGCCGGATTCTTCCCATGATCGAGGTCTCGACCCCATGAAGATGTTGAAGCTCGCGGCCACCCTGGCCGCCGTCGCCATCCTGGCCTCCTCCGCCGGCGGACACGGTGGGAAGTCGGCTGCCACCGGTGGGCCCCCCGCTGCCCACGCCGGCGACTGCGGCGCCGATGGCGTGGCCTACGTCGATCAGGTGATGACGGGTTACCGCTGCGAGGTCCGCACCCGCACCGTCAACCGCACCGTGACCCGCCTTGTCACGAAGGAAGTCTCGGAGCCATTCACGTACACCGAGATGGTCCCGGTCACCGTCGCGGAGAAGCAGCAGCGCACCGTGTACCGCACCGTGATGAAGCAGGTGCCGTACGCCTACAACGAGGTCGTCGCCGTCACGGCGCCCGAGAAGCAGACGCGCACCGTGTACAGCCACGTCACGAAGGTGGTGCCGTACTCGTGGGTCGAGACCGTGTGCGTCACCACGCCGCAGAAGGCCACCCGAACGGTGTACCGCCCCGTCACGAAGCAGGTGCCCCACACCTGGACGGAGTATGTCCCCGTCACCGCCCCCGAGAAGCAGCTCCGCACCGTCTACAACAGGGTGGAGAAGCAGGTGCCGTACACCTGGGTCGAGAAGGTCCCCGTGACGACGGTGCAGCGGCAGACGCGGGCCTTCACCGTCTGCGTCCCGGTGACGGAGACGTACACCGCCGAGGTCCGCCGCAAGGTCCGCGTGGCCGAGTGCGACCCCTGCACGGGTGAGATGCGCACCGTGTGCAAGGTCGTCTGCGAGCCGCAGACCTTCACCCGCACGGTGAACCGCCTCCAGACCGTGACCCGCGAGGTGGACGTGCCCGTCACCACCTTCCAGCTCCAGACGCGCAACGCCACCCGCACCGTCTGCGAGATCGTCCCCTCGCAGGTCGAGCAGGTCGTCAACGTCACGCGCCTCCAGGCGGTCGCCCGTCAGGGCACCCGCACCGTCTGCGAGTACGTCCCCTCCGTCGAGGAGTACACCGCCAACGTCGTCTCCTACCAGAACGTCACCCGGACCGGCACGCGGGCCGTCACCGAGTGCGTCCCCTCCACCGAGGAGGTCACGGTCAACGTGACGCGCTACCAGACGGTGGCCCGCCAGGGCACGCGGACGGTGTGCGAGGTGGTGGCGGCGACGGAGGAGGTCATGGTGAACGTGACGCGCTGCCAGGCCGTCACGCGCACCGCGACCCGCACCCGCCTCGTCTGCGAGACGGTGACCGAGGTCGTGCCGGCCACGGAGACCTACACCGAGCAGGTCCCCTACCAGTACACGGTCCGCGTCGCCGTCGGCACCGCCACGGCGGCCGGCTACGACGCCGGCACGGGCGGCTCGGGCCGCGGCGGCCTGTTCGGCGGCCTGTTCGGCAAGCGTGGCCACAAGTAAAGCCCATCCCCGACCCCCTTGCACGGCCCGCGCCTCGCACCGAGGCGCGGGCCGTCTTCATACACCCTTCGCAATCTGCGCAAACGGATGCCCGACATTGGAGCCCGAATCCGTGGCGGGATTTGCCGGCGGCGTGGGTCGTAACGGCTGGAGAGGCGTGCCGGGTGGGGTAACCTGCGAGAAGTGGTCAAGATGGGTAGTTTGCTCGCGCCGGATGGGCTTAAATCAGCGGCGGCCCACCCGGGATGGTTCCGGCGGCCGGAACAAGGAATTACGAGGCTCGATCATGTCCAGACTGTTCAAGGGCGTTCTCGCCCTGGCAGTGGTTGCCAGTGCGGTTTCGTCCGCGTCGGCGGACCACGGCGGCGCGGCCCCCACGGGCGACGACTGTGGCGTATCGTATGTGGATCAGGTGATGACCGGCTACCGCAGCGAGGTCCGCACCCGCACCGTCAACCGCACCGTCAGCCGCCTGGTCACCCGGGAGGTCTCCGAGCCGTTCACCTACACCGAGATGGTGCCCGTCACCGTCGCGGAGAAGCAGCAGCGCACAGTCTACCGCACCGTGACGAAGCAGGTCCCCCACACCTACACCGTCCACGTGCCCGTGACGGCCCCGCAGAAGCAGACCCGCACGGTGTACAACAACGTGACCAGGCAGGTCCCCTACACCTACCACGAGGTCGTGCCGGTGACCGTGGCCGAGAAGCAGACCCGCACGGTGTACAACACCGTGACGAAGCAGGTGCCCTACACCTACGTCGAGTGCGTCGCCTCGACGGCGCCGCAGAAGGCCACCCGCACGGTGTACCGCACCGTCACCAGGGAGGTGCCTTACACGTACAACGAGGTCGTGCCCGTCACCGTGGCCGAGAAGCAGACCCGCACGGTGTACCGCACCGTGACGAAGCAGGTGCCTTACACGTACACCGAGGTGGTGCCCGTCACCGTGGCCGAGAAGGGCACCCGCACGGTCAACCGCATGGTCACCCGCCAGGTGCCGTACACCTGGAATGAGACCGTCCCAGTCACCGTCGCCGAGCGCCAGGTCCGCACGGTGTACAACACCGTCGCGAAGCAGGTCCCGTACACCTACAACGTGTCGGTCCCCGTCACGACGGTGCAGCGCCAGACCCAGACCTACACCGTCTGCGTCCCGGTTACCGAGACCTACACCGCCAACGTCAGCCGCCAGGTCCAGGTCCAGGAGTGCGACCCCTGCACGGGTGAGATGCGGACCGTGTGCAAGACGGTGTGCGAGCCGCAGACCTTCACCCGCACCGTGAACCGCCAGCAGACGGCCACCCGCGAGGTGGACGTGCCGGTCACGACCTACCAGGTCCAGACGCAGGCCGGCACCCGCACCGTCTGCGAGGCCGTCGCCTCGCAGGTCGAGCAGACGGTCAACGTCACCCGCTACCAGACCGTGGCCCGCCAGGGCACGCGGACGGTCACCGAGTGCGTCCCCACCGTCGAGGAGTTCGTCCACAACGTGACGCGCTACCAGTCGGTGGCCCGCGAGGGCGTGCGGGCCGTCTGTGAGACCGTCCCCTCCAACGAGGACGTGATGGTCAACGTGACGCGGTATCAGACCGTGGCCCGCCAGGGCGTGCAGAAGGTGTGCGAGGTCGTCCCGCAGACCGAGGAGTACGAGGCGATGGTGACGACCTACCAGAACGTCACCCGCCAGGGTACGCGGGCGGTCACCGAGTGCGTGCCCTCCACCGAGGAGGTCATGGTCAATGTGACGCGCTACCAGACCGTCGCCCGGACCGGCACGCGGGCCGTCACCGAGTGCGTGCCCTCGGCCGAGGAGGTCATGGTCAACGTGACGACCTACCAGCCGAAGACCGAGACGGCGATGCGGACGGTGTGCGAGGTGGTGGCGGCGACGGAGGAGGTCATGGTGAACGTGACG
>CAZVZK010000143.1:0-26693 GCA_964630925.1 uncultured Alcaligenaceae bacterium | reverse complement strand
TGCCGTGGAAGGCGAAATCGCCTGTACGAACGTCGAAAGATTCACATGCTCTGACGTGACCGAGCTGCCGACGCCGTTCGCGGACCGCCCCGACATCCGGATCGGCATCCTCGACACAACACGCGTCACTTGACCCCCGCCCAGAACGCCCTCCAGGCGGCCCGCTCGCCCTCGGGCAGCGCGTCGATGGCGTCGCCGCGCACCGGCGCCAGGCCGGGCTGCGACCGCCACGCGGCGAGGATGGCCGCGCGGGCGTCGGCGGGGGCCTCCGCCGCCTGCCTCGTCAGCCACGCCAGCGCCTTGCCACGCCACGCGGCGGCGTTGGGGCGGTCGGCGCGGGCCGCCGCCACCGCGTAGATGGCGGCGTTCATCCGCCAGCTCGGCGCCGGCCCCTTCGCCGCCGCGAGGGCCTGCTCGGCGAGGCGGGCCGCGTCGGCCGGCAGGCGGTGGAACTTGTCGCACAGCGTGGCCATCTCCATCAGACGCGAGGCGTCGGCCTCCTCGGAGTCGCCGGCCAGCACCGCCTTGAGCTTGCGGCCGAGGGCGGCCATGTGGAGGAAGACGGCGAGCTGGTGTTCGGCCTGGGCGGCCTGGGGGCTGCCCTCGGGCATCAGGGCGAGGGCGCGGCGCGTGGCGGCGGCGGCATCGTCGAACCGGCACGCCCACTGCAAGGCGATGCCGTGGACGGCGTGGCTGACGGCGTCCTTGGGGTCGAGCGCCACGGCCTTCTCGACGGCGGCGAGGGCGTCGGCGTGCTGTCCGCGTTTGCTCAACGCCACGGACAGGGCGCGCCAGCAGACGGCGTGGTCCGGGTGGCGGCGGGTGCCCAGGCGGGCGACGCACTCTGACGCGGCCCACTCGCCGCGTGCGCCGAGTAACTCGGCGGCGGCGACGTGGGCGTCGGGGAATCCGCCGAGCGTGATCGAGTGACGGAAGTCATCGAGCGCCGCGGACGGGCGGCGCAGCGAGAGGAGGGCCTCGCCGCGGTGGAAGCGGTACTGGGCCGAGGCGGGGGCCAGCTCGCACGCCGTCGTCATGCAGGACAGGGCCTTGCGCGCCTCGCGGCGGGTCATGTAGGAGAGGCCGAGGAGGCAGTGCGCCCTGTCCAGATTGGGGGCGAGATCGACGGCCCGGAGGGCGGCCTCGTGGGCCTCGCGGCCCCGGCCGAGGGCGGTGAAGGCGAGGGACAGGTTCATCCAGGCGAACGGGTCCTTCGGTGCCACGTCCGAGGCCCGGCGTGCCAGCTCCAGTGCCCGCTCGGGGCGGGGCTTCAGCTCCAGCCGCACCAGCCCGTGCAGCGCCTTGCGGGAGTCGCCCAGGCCGACGGCCCTCTCGTAGGCGGCCCGCGCCCCTGCCGGGTCGCCCGTCTTCTCGAGGGCGAGCCCGAGGTGGTAGTGCGCCTCCGCCGATCCCGGCGACGACGCGACGGCGGCGCGGGCCAGCGGCAGCGCCTCGGCGTGGCGGCCCTGCACCGAGACGGCGGCGGCGAGCCCGACCTGCGCCGTCGCATCGTCCGCCTCCAGGCGCAGCACCCTGCGGAGGAGCCTCTCGACGGCGGCCGGGTGCCCCCGGCCGGCCAGCCCCTCCGCCAGACGTATCAGGATGGGCGTGTTGTCGGGGGCGGCCAGCGCGGCCCGCCAGAGGTAGGCCAGCGCGGGCCCCTCCTCGCCCAGCATGTCGAGGGCGCGGCCCAGAAGCGACAGCATCTGCGGGTCGCCCGGATGGTCGGCGAGGGCGAGGCGCAGCGAATCGGCGCCCTCGTGCGGGCGGCCGGCTTCGATGAGCACCTTGCCGAGGGACGCCCGCACCCAGGCGTTGCGCGGGGCGGCGTCGTCGGCCCGGCGCAGCACCTCGACGGCGGCGGCGTGGTCGCCCCGCCTCACACAGATCTCGGCGAGCGAGACATGCGCGAGGACGAAATGCGGATCGCGCGCGACGACGCGGCGGAAGGTCTCCTCGGCGGCGCGGGCCTCGCCCAGGAACCTCCGGGCGACGGCCAGGTTGAACAGGGACCCCGTGCTGTCGGGGCGGAGGGCGAGGGCGGCCTGGAAGTGGCCGGCGGCCTCGGCGGCCAGGACGCGCTCCTCGCCCACGGCCTCGCGGTGCTCTCTGACGCGGAACAGGTGGCGGGAGAGGTGCTGCCCCAGCGACTGGTGCAGCCAGAAGTCGGTGGGGTGGCGGCGGGCGGCCTCGCGCAGGAAGCCGAGGCGGGCCGCGTGATCCACGGGCACCCCGTTGGACAGGAGCATCACCGAGGACGGGGGCTGGGCCGCCGACTCGGGGCGGAGGGCGAGGGCGTGGATGGCCGGGCCGTCCTTGCGCTCGAAGGCGGCGAGGGCCTCGCGGCGCCAGGGGTCGTCGTCGATCCGCCCGAGCAGCCCCATGATCCAGGGGTTGCCCGGCCCGATGCCGTGATCCCCGAGGCACAGCCCCAGGGCGTCCACGGCCTCGGCGCGGACAGCGGGGTGTCGGGAGAGGACGTGGCGTGCGGCATCGTCGAGTGGGCCGCCCACCGCCATGCCGTGGCGTGTCAGGGCCTGCACGACCAGGGGGACGGCGGCCTCGGTCATGAAGCGCGTGCCCGTGGGGTCCACGCGCGTCCGGGCGTCGCGTGCGGCGGCGAGGTCGTTGAAGAGGCGGAGGTCGGCGCGGGCGTCGGCGAGGGCCCGCTGCTCGGCGGCGATCTCGTCGGCGAGGTCGGGGGCGAGCCCTCCGGCCTCCTGGGCGGCGCGGAGGGATGCCTCGGCGGCGTCGAGGGCGGCGGCCGAGCGGGCGGGGTCGTCGTGCAGGGTGCGGGCGCGTTCGGAGTGGCGGCGGGCCTCGCCGAGAGCGGCGCGGGCGGCGTTCTCGCGGCTCGCGAGGCGGTGCGCCTCCTCGGCGCGGGCCATCGCCGCCTGCTGCCGCGTGTGCAGCAGGACGACGACGACGAGAAGCAGGGCGACGGTGAAGGCGGCCAGGAGCCGCCGCCGTGCGCCGCCCTCCTCGGCGCGGACGCGGGCCAGCTCGGCCTCGCGGAGACGCGCGCGTACGCCCTCCTGATAGGCGCGGATCTCCTCGGCCAGCGCGGCCGCGTCCGCGGGCCGTTCAGCGGGGGATGCGTCGAGGCAGCGCCGGGCCAGGGCGACGAGGGCCGGGTCCGCCGTGCATTTTTCCAGGGTGATGCCGGGCGCGAGCCCGAGGGCGGCCAGCATGTGGCGGAACCCGCTGGAGCCGCCCGGCGCCGAATTCCCCGCGAGGATGTCGGACAGGATCGCCCCGAGGCTGAACACGTCGGAGCGCTCGTCGGCCTGGCCGCGCCTCTGCTCGGGGGCCATGTACGCCGGCGTCCCCATAACCCCACCCTCGCCGGTCAGCCCGCTCGCCGGCTCGGGGGACCGGCCGAGCGGGCCGACGTCCGCGTCGGCCTTGCGTTTGGCGAGCCCCCAGTCCATCACTTGCACTTCGCCGAACGCCCCCACCATGATGTTGTCGGGCTTGAGGTCGCGGTGGATCACGCCCTGCCCGTGCGCGTAGGCGACCGTCTGACACACCTGTTCGAAGATCCCGAGGAAGTAGGGCAGTCCTTCCGCCGGGGAAGGCCGTTCCTTCAGGAGGTCGGCGAGGGTGCGGCCATGGATGAGCTTCATGGCGAGGAAGGGGCGGCCGTCGGGGAGCGAGCCGACCTCGTGGACCGGCGGGATGCCGGGGTGCTGGAGCTGGCCCGTGACGCGGGCCTCGAACGCGAAGCGGGCGTGCAGCCCCTGGTCGTAGGCGCAATCCGCCCGCAGGATCTTGACGGCGAGATCGCGTCCGAGCCTCTGGTCCCTGGCGCGGTACACGACGCCCATGCCGCCGCTCGCGATCTCGCCTTCGAGGCGGTACGGCCCCGCGAAGTCCGGCGCGTCGGCCGGCGGCGCCCCGTTGCCGCGGAGGGCGAGGGTGTGTTGTGAGTCCTGCGACGGCGGCGGCATGGGCCGGCTCCATCTGTCGGATGGGGGGCGCTACAGCTTACCCATTTTCACGCAGCGGTGGAATAGAATGACGGCAGAATGACAGGAGACGCCATGACACGGCTCGTCACACACCGGCCCTTGCCTCCCTACGGGTACGTCCCGGGTCTGACGCCGCACCCGGTGAGCGACCCGGCGGGGCACTCCTTCGGGAGGCGGGAGGGGGCGGCCGCGTTCGACCCGGAGCGGTGGTGGGAGTGCGAGGAGTACCTGTACGGGTTCGACCTGTTCAACGGCGGGTATTACTGGGAGGCGCACGAGGCCTGGGAGGCGTGCTGGCACGCCGTGGGGCGGACGGGCGTGGTGGCGGATGTGCTGAAGGGGCTGATCCGCCTGGCGGCGTGCGGCGTGAAGGCGCGCGAGGGCCGGCGCGACGGCGTGGTGAGTCACGCGGCGGCGGCGGCGCGGCTGTTCCGGGGCGTCATGGGCTCCCGCGGGCCCGTTCATCTCGGCCTCGACCTGCCGGGGCTGACGGGGTCGGCCGAGGGGGCGGAGCCGGTGATGAGGCTCGCCGAAGAGCCGCCGGCGCGGCGGGTGTTCGACTTCGAGGTCACGCCGTTTCTGGAACGTCGTCAGCGGCCGTAGCCGACGCGCCCGCCGGCGTTTCGCCCCTTCCCCAGCAGCAGATCCACCACCCAGCACCCACGCGCGTGCGGCCCCGGACCGCGGCAATGGCCGAGGATGGCCTCGTCGGAGCAGCCCGCGTCCTGCAGCGCGTCGGCGAGGATCGGCAGGCGGCCGAACGCCTGATCATCGTGGATCGCCCGGGCGATGGCGGCCGCGGCCCCGTCGTTGGCGGTCAGCCAGGATCGCTCGACGGACGCGGGGCGGAAGGGGTTGCCGAAGATGTCGCGCAGCAGCACGCAGAAGACGCCGTCGTCCTTCACCCAGCCGCCGTGCAGGGCGGAAGACGCCTCGACGCCCGCCCAGCCCGCCCGCAACGCCTCGGGCGAGGCCGCCCGGTACGCCGCCTGGGTGGCGTTGATCTCGGCGGGGCCGGCGCCGGCCCGCGACAGGAACGGGTTACACGCCGCCCGCGCCGCCTCCATGTCCTCCTTCTTCGCCCGGCCCTCGGCGTACGCCTCCGCGACCTCAACCGCCCGCCGGCACGGGCCCGGCGGGATGTGCTCCATGATCGCCCGGCAGCTCGCGCAGCCGAACAGCCGCAGCCGACGCTGCCCCGCCTTGGTCTGATGGACCTCCCGCTCGTAACACACGTGGTTGAGCAGGTCACGCAGGTAGACGCTGCCCCGCCAGGCCGCCTCTTCGAGCATCGCCCGCGCCTCCGCCGGTCACTTCCCGTCGCGCTTGAGGGTCAAGAGTAAGACTTCGGACCCGCGTGGCGACTTCAGCTCCTTCGGGTAGGCGACGAGGTTGTTCAGGCTGATGCAGACCGTCAGCGTCTCGCCCTCGGCGCGGTAGACGCCGCCGAGGCCCTGGCCCTTGATCCCGACCAGCTTGAACGCCTTCAGCGTGGGCGGCTTCGCCGCGGGGTCGAGGGAATACCCGTACCCCTTCCATTCCGAGACGTAGCGCGTTTCGAGCTTCCCCTCGGCCGTGCGGAACGCCGTGCCGACGAGCCCGTCAGGGACGAGCAGATCCAGCCCCCTCGCTCCGCCGCCCAGGTCGTCCGCGGCGCGTGGCGCGTACAACGTCAGGACACAACGCCGGGCCTGCTCGGCGGTCAGCGCCTTGCCGTCCCAAGTGCCGCCGACGCCGCGCCAGGTGCCGGCGAGGCGCTTCGCCTCGTCCGCCGGCCCGTCCGGGATGGCGGATGCGGTGAAGATGAGGAGGGAGAGCAGAGTAAGGCTGCCACGTCCGCGGCTCATGATCGTCCTCCGTGTCAGCTTACCATCGGACGACACGGGCGGCACCGATTCCGGCGCGGTTCAGCGCCCCGCCCGCTGTGCCAGCGCGAACCGGCTCTCGGCGCCGAGGAGCGTTTTCGGGTGCTTCTCGGCCCACTCCGCGAGGAGCTTCGCCGCGGACGGGCTGGCGTTCCAGTCGAGCGACAGCACCGCCCGCGCTTGCGCTAGCTCCTGATTGCCATACGGCGTGCTGACGAATCGGGACAGGAGCCGCCGCAGCCGCACCCGCTTCTCGGCCGACGGGCCGGCCTCCAGCGCCGCCCGCAGCGCCTTCTCGACGGGCAGGCCCCAGCCCGCCAGCGCCGCCTCCGCCTTCTGGCGTGTCGCGGGCTCCTCGGCGTCCAGGCCGCTGATCCACCCCGCGATCTGCCTCGCGTCCGGCGGGGTGGCGGTGATCGCCTTGCGGAGAGCCGCCACGCCCGGCGCGCCCGCCGCCGCCAGGAGCCGCGCCGCCCGGAAGGCCGACTTCGGGCTCGACGCCAGCTCGCCGGCCAGGGCGTACAGGTCCTTCGGCACCTCGCGGGCGAGCGCCTCGTCCACGAGACGCCCGAGCCGCGTGCCGTCCCAGATCATCACCGTGGCGTCGTCGAGCTGGCAGGCGATGCGCGTGCCGTCCTTGCTGGCCGCGAACCGCTTCGGCGTCGCCGGCAGGGCGATCTCCTTCACCAACTTCCCGAGGACGTACGGCTCGCACAGCAGGAGCTTGCCCTCGGCGGCGGCCAGGAGGTAGCGGCCATCCGCGCTGAGCAGCGAGGCCCTGTCGCGGATCAACCCGGCCAGCTTCTTGCCATCGCCGACGGGCTCGCCGGAGTGATACTCCAGCAGGGCGTGGCGCTGGGCGGCGGGGTCGGCCCACGTGGACTGCGAGCCGCGCGAGGTCGCGATCCAGGTGCTGGACGACTCGGCCATCAGCAGCAGATGGCCGGCGCGGCTGGTGCCGCGCAGCTCGCTCCACGTCCCGCTGAAGCCGGCCAGGCGGTACGAATCCGCGCGGTCCACCTCGCCGAAATACATCTGCGTCTCGCCGCGCCCGATGAACGTCACCCCCGGCGCCACCTCCTTGAGCTTCGCCCGCGCCGACTCCGTGGGCGTCGCGAAGTACAGGAAGCGCCGCCCCGGCAGCGCCGCCGCCCCGCGCTGCCAGGTGCAGTCGGGGATCATTTTGAGCGCCGGCTCCTTCGCCCCCGGCGACCACGGCCGCCACGTCGGGTTGAACTCCGACTTCGGCCCGGCGTCCTTCACCACCATGCACGCGAATTGAGCCAGCTTGAGCCCGTCGCCGAGGAGGATGCACTCATCGTAGCCGACGGCCTGGCCCTTGATCTGCGGCGTCTCCGGCAGGCGCACCCCCTCCAGGGACTTGCCCGTCTTCAGGTCCCAGCGGTCCACCGAGCGGCCCGTGATGCCGACGAATTCATCTTTGCTGGCGGCGAAGCCCATCGGCCCGAGGCCCAGCGTCAGGCCGTCGGACGGGATCGCCTCGGCCAGCCGGCGCAGGCGTCCGCTCTCCAGCGTCAGGGAGTGCCAGGGCGTGCCGAGGTTCCAGATCGGGTCGCGCTGGTATTGCAGGTACGCCCCGCCCGGCGACAACACCATCTGGCTCATCTCGGGGAAGGCGTGGCCGAGGTCCATCTCGCGGCGGGCCGCCACGTCCCAGATGCGCAGGCCGGCCCTGTCGATGATCGCGAGGTGCCGCCCGTCCTTCGAGACGGCGGCGTGCCCCGGCTGTTCGAGGAGGGGGTCCAGCTCGGGCGTCACCGACTTGCCGGTGTCCAGGTCGGTGAAGATCAGGACGTGGCCGAGCCTCCGGTCACGGGCGTTGCGTTTCTCGCGGCGTTCGGCCCCAACCTTGTCGTAGTCGGACGTGATGCGGACGCGTGACTTGCCGATGCGGGCGACCACGCCCTCGCGGGCCGGGCCGCTGCCGCGCCACGGCTTGCCGCCGGGCAGCTCCCACCCGCCGCCCTTCGCATCCTGCACCTTCAACTTCTCGGCGAGCTTCCCCTCCATGTCGTAGACGTGGAGTCGCTTGTCGTTGATGACCGCCAGGAGGCGCGTGGCGTCGTCATTCCACGCGAGGCCGGCGTAATCGAGGTCGGCGTTGTCGAGGGTGGCGTCGCAGTCGAGGACGAGTTTCTTGCTGTCGAAGTCCCAGACCTGGAGGCGTTCCTTGTTGTCGTGGAAGCGGATCCACGCCACCCGCGCCTCGCGCGGCGACAGGGCGGTGTACCCGAACGGATGCCCGTTGGGGCTGACCTCGCGCGGCAGGCCGGCGCGTCCGAGGGGCCGGCCCGACGGGAACTCCCAGCGGTAGAGGGTGTGGCCGTCCCAGGCCCGGAGCTCCTTGCCGTCGCCGGAGAATTCGACGGATTGGAGCTGGTGGAGGACGGTGAAGCGGTTACCGCCGAGCCGTACCAGGGCGCCCTCGGGGAGCGTGTCGGCCTTGAACCGCGGCACCGCCAAGGGCGCGACGGAGGCGGGCGGCCCTGCGGAGACGCTGAGGGCGGCCGAGAGGAGGAGGGTGAACATGCTGGCGCTCCTGAGAGGCCTGGGCGGCTTCAACCAACGTACTGCATGCGGCCGCGGTCAGGATTTCCGCTTCGTTCGGCACTGCCACCACTGGATCGCGAAGCCGCCGTCCTCGGCGGGTAACTCGTCCGCGACACCGTCAACCCCGCCCACAGTTACCGGAATCCCATCTGGCCCCGCGCTCCTGAGGGCGCTCAAGAACTCGTCGCCACTCGGCCCGGCAGAGCGCCACGACCCAGAGCAATTGAACATCTCTGGGAACGGATCCACGAGCCACCCGACAACCTGTCCGCGCCAACGAATCGGCCAAGGCTCCCGCACGAACTTGCCCCCATCATCGAACCCACTCATCACCCAAGAGCCTCGCCCGGCTATTACACAGGACGCGGCACCCCCTGTCGAGGATTTCCGCCGCCCGTCTTGTCGTAGAGCACGCTTCCAGAGTGCGCCCACCCGCCGAGGACTACCGCGTCCAACCAAGGTCTCTGCGGAGCACGCTGGAAGCGTGCTCTACGATAAGAATCCGTGAACCGGAACGCCCTGCGCCGTCAGAGTATCGTGGAACGAGCACACCGCCCTCCGAGGCCACATGGCAGCACCCACCCTGGCTTCCGCCATCCACCGCGCCCTGGCGCTCGCCGCACGCCAGGGCGTCGGCGTCACCGACGCCCAGCTCCTGGAACGCTACGTCCGCCGGCGCGACGAGGCCGCCTTCGAGCTGCTCGTCTGGCGCCACGGCGCGATGATCCTCGGCGTCTGCCGCCGCATCCTCGGCCACACCCAGGACGCCGAGGACGCGTTCCAGGCGACGTTCCTGGCCCTCGCCCGGCAGGCCGCGTCGCTGGGAGGACGTGAGGGCCTCGGCGGCTGGCTCTACCGCGTCGCCTCTCGCATCGCCCATCGCGCCAGGGCACAGGCCGCCCAACGGCTGGCGCGCGAGCAGACGTGGCAGCCCGCCGTCAGCGGCGATCGCGACGAGGTGGAGTCGCGCGACCTCCGCACCGTACTGGACGAGGAGATCGAACGCCTGCCGGACCGCCTCCGCGCCGCCGTCATCCTGTGCCATCTGGAGGGCCGCACCAGCGAGGAGGCCGCCCGCGAGCTGGGCTGCCCGGCCGGGACCGTCAAGTCGCGTCTCTCCGAGGCCCGCTCCCGCCTGGCCCTGGCCCTCACACGCCGCGGCGTCACGCTGTCGGCGGCCGCCCTCCTCGCCGCCCTCGCGCCGCCCGCGTCGGCGGCGCCCCCGGCGCTGGTGGCCTCGGCCATGCTCGCCGCGACCCGATACATGACAGGCGGGGTGGCCGCCGCCGGGCTCGTCGCCCCGCGTGCCGTCGCCCTGGTGACCGGAGTCTTCCGCGCCATGTTCATCAAGAAGCTGATCCCCTGGGTCGCCCTGGCGCTGCTGTGCGGCGTCACGGCATTCGGCCTCGCCGCCTACCGGGGCGGGGCGCCGCCGGAGCCGAAGGCCGACGAGGCCTGGCGGCGCCGCGAGACGAGGATCAAGAAGGACAAGGACGTGTGCGCCGTGGCCCTGTCGCCCGACGGCAAGACCCTCGCCGTCGGCACGAAGGAGGGCGCCGTGCGCTTCTTCGACGTGGCATCCGGCAAGCAGTGGCCCGGGAAGAAGGAGCTGCTGGAGAAGGTGGAGTCCCTGGCGTTCACCGCCGACGGTAAGAAGCTCGCCGCCGGCTCGGCCGGCGAGAAGACCGTCGTCTTCGACGCCGCCTCGGGCAAGCTCGACAAACTGCTCGACCTGCGCGGCAACGCCGGGCTGGCCTTCTCCGCCGACGGCAAGTTACTCCTGGCCGGCATCGCCCAGAAGGAGGGCGACGGCCCCGGCGGGAACGTCAACGTCGTGGATGTCGCATCGAACGAATCCGTCGTCTCCTACGCCGCCGGCGGCAATGTCCAGGCGGTGGCCTTCGCCCACGCCGGACGGCGTGCCGTCGCCGTCGGCGGCGTGCCCGACGCCCTCCTCGCGGACCGCGGCCTGACGCAGGTGAGCGTGTACGACATCAACGGCGCGAAGCCCTACGACGGCTGGCTCTCGGGCCACGACGGCAACGTCTGGTGCGCCGCGTTCTCGCGGGACGACAGGCTCCTCGCCACCGGCGGGGCGGACCGGGACGTCATCGTCTGGGACGTGAAGACGGGCCGCGGCGAGAAGCTCACGGGTCACACGGCCGCCGTCCGGGCCATCTCCTTCTCGGGCAAGTCGCTCGCCAGCGTGGGCGACGACAACACCGTCCGCATCTGGGACGTGGCCGGCAGGAAGCCGCTGGCCGCCCTCGAAGGCCACAAGGACGGCCTGCGCGCCGTCCACCTGTCCGCCGACGGCAAGACGGTCATCGCGGTCAGCGCGCTGGGCGAGGTGGCGGTGTGGGAGCGGGGCCGTAGGCCGTGAGGCCGGGTCACGCCTTCTTGTGGTAGTGCCCGCGTTCGGGGTCCTCGACGTACCTCCCGGCCTCGAAGTCGGCCAGCAAGCCCCGGACCCACGCCCCCAGCGACGGGGCCGCGTCGATGGGGCCGGCGTTGCCGCGCCACACCTCGATCACCGGCGTGCCGGGCCGCGTGGTGTCCAGGCAGATCAGGCTGCCGTTGAAGTCGTCCAGGAGAGGGATCCAGCCGGCGTCCCACGGCTCGCCGGTGCCGGCGCGCCGGTCGCGGGCCTCGTCGAGGATCTCCTCGTGGTCGATCAGGCTGAACGCCCCGACGAAGGCCGCCGGGGTGTCCTCGTCCTGCCCGTCGTGCCACGTCAGCCACGCCGTCAGCTCGGTGGGCAGGGGACACCCCAGGCCCCCCGCCAGCTTCTCCAGCGCCGCGGCGCCGGCGCCCGGCTTCAGCGTGCCCAGGAAAGCCGGCCGGTGGACCTTCAGCCACGCCTCCAGACGGGCGAGGACCGCCGGCAGGTCGTCCGCCACGTGTGCCGGCGCGGACGCGGCGAGGGGGGCCGCCTCGGGGGCCGGGCCGGGTGCCGGCGGCGCCGAGCGGGCGGCGGCGACGACGGCGGCCCAGGTGATCTCGTGGGGCGGCTTGCGTGAGCCGACGGGACGCACCGACACGCCCGCCTCGCTGAGCGTCAACGCGAGCCGCTCGCCGTTGACCTCGACCTCGCGTGTCAATTCGCGCGTGAACTTCTGCATGGCGCACCCTCCTTGCCGGCATGTTACGGCGGGCCGCGGCCCGCCGCAAGTGCCGGGGCGGGACGCCCCTACGCCCGCCGCCCGCGTTTCCGCGTCGCCACCCGGTCCACCAGGGCCGCCAGCTCGCCGGCCAGCGCGTGCCGCGTGTACCGCCGCCGCATCCCGTCCGGCCCCGCGGCGAGGGTGCCGGCGTCGATGCCGCGCACCAGCCCCGATACCGCCTCGCGGATGCCCACCACGTCGTCGCAGCGGGCGATGGCGTGCGGCACGCCGCTGGCCCGCAGCACCGCCCCCAGGTCGCCGTCGGTCTCGCCCGTCGCCAGCACCGGGCGGCCCGCGCCGAGGTACTCGTACAGCTTCGCCGGCACGCCGATCCGCCGCCCCGGCGAATCCATTAGCAGGAGCGCGTCCGCCTCGCACATCTCGCGCAGCACCTCGCCGTAGGGCACCTGGCCCCGGCACAGGATGGCGTTTTCGACGCCGCGCTTGCGCGCCTCCGCCGGAAGGTCCGCGTCCTTCTCGTAGTTGATGCGTCCGAGGAACTCGAAGCGGAACGGGGGGGCCGTACCGGCCCCGATGCCGGAGACGGCGTCGAGGATGGGCCGCGGGTCGCGCCCGGCGTAAAGCTCCCCGGCGTGCAGGATGCGCACGACATCGCCGGGCTTGCGGGCGGGCTTCACGTCGGGGAACGTCTCGGGGTCGTAGCCGTTGGCGATGACGTGCATCTTGTGGGCGACATGCGGGCACAGGGCGGCCAGGGCGGACAGGGCGTGCGGCGCGTTGACGACGAGGGCGTCCGCCTGCCGGAACACACGCTGCTCCCAGAACCGCTCGTACATCGCCTTCAGGCCGGCGGGCGGGTGGACGTCACACGCCGTCACCCACGGGTCGCGGAAGTCGGCGATCCACGGCACCCCCTGCGCCTGCGCGTACCTGCCGAGCAGGTGGACGCAGTGGGGCGGCCCGGAGGTGAGGACGGCGTCGGGCCGGAACCGCTCGACAGCCCGAATCACCGCAGCGCGGGCGTACCACAGCCAGATGCCATAGGGCGTGAGCCAGCGGAGGGCCTTCGGCGCCTGGGTGGGGTACTCCACCGGGTAGAGCGTTGTCCCCAGCGGGATGCGGGCGGCGAGCCTGGGGTCGGACGGCTCCCACGGGAGTGTCGGCGGGTAGACGACGGCGACGGGCACGCCGTGCGCCGGCAGGTGCTGGGCGAAGCCGAGCAGGCGGAACGCCCCGCTGGCGGCGCTGGGCGGGAAGTGATACGTGATGACCAGCAGTCCGGGCACGGTCCGTCCTCCGTCCGCGAGCGTCACCGGGAAGTATAGCCCGCGTTCGCCGGCGGTGTCGTGTGCCGGGGCCTCCGGCCGTCCCGCGTCAGCCGGTCCGCCCGAGGCGTCGTCGTCAGCACGTCGCCCCGGCCCTCGCCCGACCACACACCCGGCGTGTGATCGGGCCATTGCATTGCATTGCAGACCCCCTCACACCCCCCCGCAATGCAAATCCCGCCCGGAGTCACCCGCCCACTTCCCCGGCGAGTGGGCATGTGGCTACTCGGCGACAGAGGCCACATGCCCACTCCGTCACCGCCCCCCGGGAGGCGTCGGCGAGGGCGGCACCGTCAGTGAGAACGCCTCTTCCGGCGGGCCGCCGCGGCGAGGTCCAGCACGTTGATCGCCGGGGGCGCCGACGCGGCGTCCAAGACATCGAGGAAGCGCCCGATTCGGGCGCGGGCGTGGCCCCGCCCGCCGGCGGCAGGGGGCGAGTTGAGGTGGAACGGGGTGGCCCCGGCCGGCCCGCCGGGGCCGGCGCGTCGTGGGGGCCGTCGCGGGAGTCGATGCCCGCGGCGGTGCCTCCGGGTATGGCGGCGAAGATGGGGAAATGTCGGGAGGGGCTTGACGGCGGCATGGCGGTCTGGTTGGATGTCTGCGACGGGGGGGCGCCCGTGATGGGGCGCGCCGCCGTGATAGGTCGCGCGGGGGCGTGATAGGTCGCGCGTGCGCAACCTAGTCAGGAATTCGGCGGCGCAGGAGGGCGACATCGAGACGATCACGTTGATCTTCGGCTCGCGCACCAGCCGGCGCAGCAGGTCCACGGTGTCTTTGAGGTACTCCGCCTGCTTCTTCGCGTCGGACCCGTCGGCGGCGCCGGCACGGCGTGTGACCCGTAACCGTTCACGGTCCGATGGTGGCAAGCGTACAGAGCCGGGCTCGTACTCCGGCGACGCCGCCCCCGCTGGCATCAACAGGAATCCCTCCCATGGCGCACCCCGAACCGCAGCCCCTCAGCCCCGCCCAGATCGTGGAGCAGGCCCTGGCCGTGATCAGGGCCGACCGCGTCTGCTTCCTGGCAACCGCGGACGGTGACCAGCCGCGCCTCCGCCCAATCAGCCCCGTGAAGACGGACGGCTTCACCGTCTACGTGGTCAATCTGCTCAGCCACAACAAGACCCGCGAGATCGGGCACAACCCCAGGGTGGAGCTCTGCTACCTGGACGAGCACCACCGCCAGGTCAGGATCACGGGGATCGCGGAGGTCGCGGACGACCCCGCCCTCCTGGGGCAGGTGCTCGGCGAGAGGACGCTGCTGCGCGCCTTCCTGGAGGCGACCGACCGCTCCCAGTTCGTGCTCTACTGCGTCCGCCCCACGCTGGTCCGCTTCATGAGGGGATGGGTCACGGACTACCAGGTGGTGCCGCTCGGGTGACGGCCGGCTGTGCGGTCACGACCGGCTCAGTGCCCTTCGCCTGCTCGATCGGGCGATCGTGGTCCGGCTGGACGACGAGGACGAGGACGTGGAGGATGGGGACCGGGTGTGCGAGCCGGAGGTCATGGCCTGGCCGGAGAACTACCAAGACCGGTTCCGGCATGGCCCGAGTTCCCGCGCTTCTGAGCGGGCTGCCCACCGGCATCGGCACGCACGGGCCGCCCCAGGAACGGTTTGAGGTTGAGTCGTGGGGTGATGAGTGAACCAGGCCTGAGGCGGCGTCCTCGGCGCGCGGCATCCCCCTCCGGCACGGCCGGCGTCATCAGGCTCCGCGTCCGTCGTGGCACGCCGCCGTCTGGAGAAGCAGCTGAGGCGCCGGAGGCAAGATCGATAGGGCCGAAAACGCCCCCGTCCCAGTCGCCCCAGCGGGAGGAGCACGAGGCTCGCACACCAGAAACATGACGGGCATTGTCACCGGGCCACAGGCCAGGATATGCCCTGGCACGTTCCCGGCACGCAGGCGCGGCGGCACGCTGCAGAAAACAGCCCCAGGATCGTCCATGAGTGGGGAGTAGGGGGGTGAGAAGTGCCCCGGCCCGGGCGGTGCCCCCGGCGCGCGGCCTCCCCGGCCTTCGCCGGCTCGCCCGACGCCCCGCGTTCGTCGCCGCACGACGCCCCTCCGTGGCACCCCGCGCCGGCCCTCCCCCGCCCGCCGGCGTGCGCGGCGTCGCAATCTCGGGCTCCGGACGTGCGCCGGTGGTCCGACCTCCGGCGTCGGGTCAAAACAGGGTGAAAAGAGGGTCACGGGCGGGTGACGGGAGGGGCGCCGTCGGGTGGAAAGAGGGTCGGAAGTGGCCCTCAACTGACCTCAACCGCGTATCAAGTCGCGGTCACTGACGCTCATCGGCACCCCCCACCCCCCGACATGGCGTTTCGGGCTTCGCGGGGACGCTGTCGGCCACGCGAAGCGGAGATAGACGGGGGCGTGGGCGTGGACGCCCGCGCACAGGCAGGTGGTGGGTAGGGCCGCCGGTCACGGACGCCGGCGGGCCTCCTTGAAGTGATGTCTCCGGCGGAGGGCGCCACGCGGCCAGACGGCCTCCCCGCCGCTCACGCCCGCACCACCGCGACGGTGCAGTTGTCCGCGCCGCCGGCCTCGTCCGCCAGCCGCACCAGCCGCTGGGCCGCGTCGTCCGCCGGCAACGCCTGCCTGATCGCCTCATCGTCCACCTGCCCGTGCAGCCCGTCGCAGCACAACAGCAGCACGTCCCCCGGCTCCAGCACCCGCGTCAGCCGCGACGGCTCCAGGTCCGCCTGCCGCCCCAACGCCTGCGACACCTGCGACGCCGCCGGGTGCCGGTCGGCCTCGGACGCCTTCAGCGCCCCCATCTCCACCATCCGCCGCGCCAGCGTCTGGTCCTCCGTCAGCCGCACCAGCTCTCCGCCGTGCAGCAGGTACGCCCGGCAGTCGCCGACGTGGCACAGGGCCAGGTTCCCGCCCGACAGCCACGCCGCCACGGCGGTCGCGCCCATGCCCTCACACGAGGCGTCCTCCTCCGCGGCACGCAGGATCGCCCGGTTGGCGTCCCACAGCGCCAGATCGACCGCCTCCGACGCCAATTCATCGATCCACGAATCCCCCGTCACCAGCCCGGCCAGGCGCGGGGCCATCGCGCCCGCCACGGCGCCCGTGGCGAGGGCCGCCGCCCGGTCCCCGGCGTTGTGCCCGCCCATGCCGTCGGCCACCATCACCAGCGCCGTCTCGCGCCGCTCGCCGCGGGCGTGCCAGACCCAGTGCTGCACGATGACCGCGTCCTCGTTCCGCTCGCGCACCTTGCCCGTCGTGGTCGCCGTGGTGATGCGCAGCACCACCGCCGGGGGCGTCGGAGGCTCCGGGGGCGGCCCCGCGATGAACGGCTTCTGACAGCCGGGGCAGCGCACGAGGCGGCCCGCGAATTCGGGCGGCACCCGGCACGCCATCGCGCACGACGGGCAGACCACGCGGACGCTCACGCTCACCTCCCCCTCTTCCCCAGGATCAGGATAGCGAGCCCGGCCCGCGCGGTCACGCCGCGTGATCGACCAGATCCGCGGAGGGCGAGGCTCCTGCAGATCCGAGCGGTGAGCCCACGCCTCCGCGTGGCGGCCGAGGGTGGATGCCGACACCCCGCCCTGATACGATCACCCCATGCCACCAACTACGCCGTCCCTCCGCGTCACGTTCCACGGCGCGGCCCGCACCGTCACGGGGTCCATGCACCACGTCCGCGCGGGCCGCCTCCGCCTCCTCCTCGACTGCGGCCTGTTCCAGGGCCGCCGCGCCGAGGCCCGCGCCCGCAACAGCCGCTTCCCCTTCGCCCCCAAGGACATCGACGCCGTCCTCGTCAGCCACGCCCACATCGACCACATCGGCAACCTGCCCAACCTCGTCCGCCAGGGCTTCCGCGGCGCCATCCACTGCACCCCGGCGACGCGCGACCTCATGGCCGTCATGCTCGATGACTCCGCCCACATCCAGCAGGAGGATGCCGACTACCTCAACCGCAAACGCCAGAAGGGCGAGCCGAAGGTCCTCCCCCTGTATGACCGCGCCGACGTCATCCGCACCCTCCGGCAGGTCGAATCGATCCCCTACGGACGCACCCTCCGCCTCGGCCGCGGCGTCGAGGCCGAATTCCACGAGGCCGGCCACCTCCTCGGCTCCGCCATGATCCACCTCCGCGCCGCCGGCGCGAGCCTCACCTTCACCGGCGACCTCGGACGCCGCGGCACCCCCATCCTCCGCGACCCCGCGCCCGTGCCGCCCGCCGACCTCCTCATCAGCGAGTCCACCTACGGCGGCCACACCCACGAGCCGGCGGAGGAATTGGGGCCGCGCCTCCTGGAGGTCATGCACCGGGCCGTCGAGCGCGGCGGCAAGGTCCTCATCCCCGCCTTCAGCCTGGGCCGCACCCAGACCGTCCTCTTCTACCTGCACAAGCTCCGCGCCTCCGGGCAGCTCCCCGACATGCCCGTCTTCGTGGACAGCCCCCTCGCCTCCGAGGCCACCGAGGTCTTCCGCCTCCACCCCGAGTGCTTCGACGAGGAGACCCTCAACCTCCTCGAGGCCGACCCCGACCTCTTCGGCGGCAAGCACGTCCGCTACACGCGCTCGCCGCAGGAGAGCAAGTCGCTCAACGGCAGGCCAGGCCCCCTCGTCATCATCGCCGCGTCGGGCATGTGCGAGGCGGGCCGCATCCTCCACCACCTCAAGCATGGCGTCGAGGACCCGCGCAACAGCATCCTCATCGTCGGCTTCCAGGCCCCCGAGACCCTGGGCCGCAAGCTCGTCGAGAAACGCCCCGAGGTCCGCATCCTCGACGAGGTGAAGCAGGTCCGCGCCGAGGTCATCACCCTCAACGGCTTCTCCAGCCACGCCGACCAGGGCGATTTCGACGCCTACCTCAACCCCCTCGCGTCGGCCGTCAAGAAGGTGTGCCTCGTCCACGGCGAGCCGAACCGGGCCGAGGCGCTGGCCGCCTCGCTGCGCGCCGCCGGCTTCCCCGAAGTCCTCATCCCCGCGCCGGGAGACGCCGTCGATGTTCCTTGAGCTGCTCCTCGCCTTCGGCGCGGCACCGCCGCCGGCGCCCCCCGCCCCCGAGCCCACGCCAGGCCTCGTCGCCCGCTGCATCGGCCCCGGCAACATGGGCGGACGCATCCCCGCCCTCGACGTGGCCGAGGGCGACCCGAAGACGTGGTACGTCGGCGCCGCCGCCGGCGGCCTGTGGAAGACCACCGACGCCGGCAAGTCCTGGCGCTGCGTCTTCGAGGGCCGGCCCCACCCGTCCATCGGCGCCGTCGCCTGCGCCCCCTCCGACCCCGACGTCGTCTACGTCGGCACCGGCGAGGCCAACCTCCGCAACAGCGTCTCCCGGGGCAACGGCGTCTTCGTCAGCCGCGACGCCGGCAAGACCTGGCGGCACGCCGGCCTCGCCGCCACCGCCCACATCGGGCGCATCGCCGTCCACCCCACCGACCCCGACATCGCCTTCGTCGCCGCCCTGGGCCGCGCCTGGGGCCCCAACCCCGAGCGCGGCCTGTACCGCACCCGCGACGGCGGAAAGTCCTGGGAGCACGTCCTCAAGCTCGACGCCGACACCGGCTGCGTCGACGTGGTCATCGACCCCAAGGAGCCGAAGGTCGTCCACGCGGCGGCGTACCGCGTCCGCCGCGGCCCCTTCATGGGCGGCAACCCCGAGACGCAATTCGGCCCCCTCGCCGGCATCTACCGCAGCGCCGACGGCGGCGGCACCTTCAAGAAGGCCACCAGGGGCCTGCCGTCCAACAGGTACGGACGCGCCGGCCTCGCGGTGTACCGCAAGGACCCGCGTATCCTGTATGCCGTCATCCAGACCGAGGGCACCGACGCCACCCAGCTCGCCGGCCAGCGCTCGACCCAGCCGAAGACGCCCCTCGGCCCCGCGTCCACCGGCGGCGTCTTCCGCAGCGACGACCGCGGCGAGACGTGGAAGAAGGTCAACGACCTCGTCCCGCGCCCCTTCTACTTCGGCAAGATCCGCATCGACCCCGACGACGACAACAACGTCTGGGTCCTGGGCATCCCCCTCGCCGTCTCCCGCGACGGCGGACGCCTCTTCACCAGCGCCCAGGCCCGCAACGTCCACGTCGATCACCACGCCCTGTGGATCGACCCCGCCGACCCGAAGCACATGGTCCTCGGCAACGACGGCGGGCTATACGACACCCTCGACGGCGGCCGCGAGTGGCGGCCCATCCGCAACCTCCCTATCGGCCAGTTCTACGGCATCGCCGCCGACGCCCGCGAGTCGTACCGCGTCTACGGAGGCTTGCAGGACAACGGCACCTGGGGCGGCCCGAGCCGCTCCGACGACCCCGGCGGGCTGCCCCCCTCCGGCTGGCGGCGCATGCTCGGCATGGACGGCTTCCAGTGCGCCGTGCCGCCCGACGACCCCAACACCCTGTACTGCGAGGGGCAGTACGGCAAGCCGCACCGCATCGACACGCGGGCCGGCAAGGGCCCACTCATCCGGCCGCGCGTCCCCAAGGGACAGCCGGACTGGCGTTATAACTGGTCCGCCCCCATCGCCCTCTCGCCCCACGACCCGAAGACGGTGTACTACGGCGGCAACGTCGTCTTCCGCTCCACCAACAGGGGCGACACCTGGCGCGTGGTCAGCCCCGACCTCACCCGCGGCACGCCGCGCACCCTGTACCGCAGCGCCGGCCACACCCTGACCGCCCTGGCCGAGTCGCCCCTCAAGGCCGGGGCCCTGTGGGCCGGCAGCGACGACGGCCGCGTCCACTACACCCTCGACGGCGGCGAGGCGTGGGTGGAGGTCGGCAAGGCCCTGCCCGGCGTCCCGCCCTCCGCCGGCATCTCGTCGGGCCACGTCACGCGGATCGAGCCGTCCCCGTGGCGTCTCGGGACCGCCTACCTCGCCCTCGACCGCCACCGCCAGGACGACGAGCGCCCCCACCTGTTCCGCACCCGCGACTACGGCGCGACCTGGGAGCGCATCGTCCGCGGCCTGCCCGCCGTCGGCCACGTCCACGTCGTCCGCGCGTCGGAACGCAACCGCGGCCTCCTCTTCGCCGGCACCGAATTCGGCCTGTACCTCTCGTTCGACTCCGGCGACCACTGGCAGCCGTTCGCCTGCGGCCTGCCGCCGGCGCCGGTGCATGACCTGCTGATCCATCCCGTGACGCGCGAGCTGGTCATCGCCACCCACGGCCGCGGCATCTGGATCGTCGATGCCGGCCCCTTGCTGGAATTGACCGCCAGGGCACGCAAGGAGCCGGTGCAGTTGTTCACGCCACGGCCCCCCCTGGTGTTGGGGAAGAAGGCGGGCGAGGCCGCGGAGCGGACGTTCGTCGGCGAGAACCCGGCGGCGGGGCTGGTGATCCACTACCGGCTGGCGGCGCCGCCTCCGGCGCCGGGGCGGCTCACGGTGCTGAGCAAGTCGGGCGAGAAGCTGGCGTCGATGCCGACAGCGACGGCGGCGGGGATCCATCGCGCCGTGTGGGCGGAGGCGCGGGCCGAGGCGTACACCGTGAGGTTGGAGGCGGGCGGATTCACGCGGGAGACGAAATCCGGCGCGGCCGCCGCGATTCGTGAGCTAGAGTGAACGTGTAGGCACCCGTCCGGCTCCCCCTCGGGATGGAACATGAACGCTCGAACCTGGATCTCGCTGTTCCGCCACATCCCGCCCGAGAAGCAGTCCCAGTTCACCCTCATCACGTCGAACGGGACGGAGATGACCGTCGCGAGCTTCATCCGCATCGAGGAGGAGTTCGTGCTGGTCAAGGGCCGGCTTTCGGGCAGCCAGGACGCCGGCCGGGTGTTCTTCATCCCCTACGCGATGATCGACTCGTTCAGCTACACCAACCCCGTGCGTGACAGCGAAGTGGACGAGCTGTTCGGCACGCTGAAGTTCGAGGCCGCCCCCGCCCCCGTGCCCGTGGCCGTGCCCGCGCCGCCCCCACCGCCCGAGCCGCCGCCGGCGTCGCCGTCGAAACTCACCGTGGTCAAGCCCACCAGGTCCGATCAGGGGGCCGGCCAGCGTCCGGCGATCCGCAGCGAGGTCCTCGAGCGCTTCCGCAACGGACGCCCCGGCGCCAGCTCGATGAACCTGCCGCGCCCCACCCTCAACGGCGGCTGACGTTCTGCGGCCCTCACGCGCGGCATCCCACCTGTCGCGCCGGGCCGCGCGCTCACGCCGGGAACTCGCACGGGGCCAGCGCCAGCGATACGCCGGAACGCCACCACGGCAACATCCGCCGCCCTGAGTGCCCCTACCGCAGCGACTCCAGCGCCCGCAGCCGCACGGCGGACAGGGCCGGCAGCAGCCCGCCCACGCAGCCCATGAACAGCGCGAAGCCCATGCCGATCGACAGCGTCCAGTAATCCACCACCAGGCGGATCACGACGCTCTTGCCGCCGCCGGGGCCGGCGGCGATGTTGCTCGTCGCGCTCATCCCGTGGACCAGCGAGCCAAGGGCGCAGCCGAGGGCGCCGCTCAACAGGGCCAGCACCAGCGCCTCCATGAAGAACGAGGTCAGCACCTGCCAGCGCGAGTAGCCCAGGATGCGCAGGACGCCGATGTCCTTCGTCCGCTGGCTGATCGCCGCGAACATCGTGTTCATCACGCCGAAGGCGCTGCCGATGGCCATGATCAGCATTACCACCACCGTGGCGATGAGGAACTGCTGGTTGGTCGCGTTCAGCGTCGCGAAGTACTCCGTCTCCACCACCGAGGCGACGGCCGGCTTCTTGTACTCCTTCTTCAGGAAGGCCGCCAGCTCCTTCGCCTCCTCCGGCCCCGCGGTGCGCAAGACGCACGTCGTGAAGCTCGGCTTGCCGAACTGCTGGCCGACGAGCTGGAACTTGCCCCACACCTCCGAGTCGAACGTCGAGCCGGCCGACGCCATGATCCCCGCCACGATCCACTTGCGCGGCCCGAGGTCGAACACGTCGCCGACCTCCAGGGCCGCCTTGCCGTGGTCCGGCCCGAACTCGCGGGCCAGCCCCTCGCCGATCACCGCCTGCATCGCCTGCTCCGAGGTCGAGCTGCCCGGCAGCGGCTGCACGCCGGACTGCCCGAACCAGCTGCCCGCCTTCAGCGGCAGGCCGTGGATCTTGCCGGACTTCGCCGGGTCCTCGATGCCGCGCACCTGCACGAGGCGCCGCCCGCGCGAGCCGACGATGCTCGCGCCGGAGCCCGGGCACTCCGGCGAGCCGTGCCTGGCGAGGGCACGCCCGAAACGGTCGATGGGGGCCATCTGTCCGCACACCGAGCAGTGGCGCGTGAGGATGGGCTGGTTGACGATGCAGTACAGCTCCCAGCTCGCGAGCGGCTGGCCGTCGTCGTCCTTCAGCACGCCCGGCTGCAGGCCCAGCTCCTTCACGTCGCCGAAGCCGAGGTTGCTGAACAGCTCGTCGGTGGCCCCGTCGGCGAGGACGAACACGTTCCGCGGGTCGCCGCTGTTCTGCGTCAGCTTGTACATCCCGTTCACGAAGGCCAGCATCACCGTCAACAGCGCGACGACGAGGGTGAACGCGGCGGCCATCATGAAGTTGGTCTGCCAGCGCACCAGGAGGTTGCGCAGGTTGTACTGGAACGGCACGCCGCGCACCACGCCCAGCACCTGCCCCGCCAGCACGCCGAGCAGGACGACGCTGGCCGGCAGCGTGACCACCATCACGGCCGCCAGCAGCACCAGCGTGACCACAACGGGCACGATCCACAGCAGGTCAATCGGGCTCATCGTCTCGGCTCCTACCTCACCCCCCAACCCCCTCTCCGAAGCGGAGAGGGGGAGTCGCAAGAGCATCGCCTGCGCGGAGGGGAGGTGTACGAGTCTCTTGATTCGCTTCATCCAACAGGGGAGGCGCACACCTCCCCTCCGCAGAAATCGATGATCTGACGATCCCCCCTCTCCGCTTCGGAGAGGGGGTTAGGGGGTGAGTTCACGTCGTCTTCGAGAACACCTCGGCCACCTTGACCGAGCGGGCCGACCACGCCGGCAGGATCGCCCCCGCCGCCGCCGTGATGGCGCCGACACCCAGGCCCCACCACAACGCCTCGTCCGGGATCTGGAACGCCGGGAAGAAGGCGATGGGGAACTTCAGCCCGCCCCGCGCGTTGATCGCCACGTAGGTGATCGCCGCGCTCAGCAGGCCGCTCACGACGCCGACCAGCAACGCCTCCCCCAGCACCAGCGTCATGATCTGGTTCGGCGTGAAGCCCAACACCTTCAGCACGGCCATCTCGGTGCGCCGCTCGCGCACGCTGATGCTGATGGCGTTGGCGATCACCAGCGCCAGCGTGATCAGGATCGCCGGCACCAGGAGCCAGCGAACCCCCCACAGGACCAGGCGGTACGAGTCGAGGAAGCTGGCGATCCCGCTCGACGCCGTCTCCACCTTCACCGCCGGCGACTTCAGCGACGGCGAGTCCTCGATCTGCTCCGCCACCGCCCGGAACGCCGCCGTGTCCGGCACGCGCAGCCAGACCAGGTTGAGGCACTTCTCGGCCATCGGGTGCGGCTTGCCGTTCTTCTGCTTCCACGCATCCATGCCGTCGAGGATGTACTTCGCGTTCACCAGCGACGAGGCGTCGTAGCGGCCCTTGGGGAAGGTGCCGATCACCTCCACCTCCAGGTCGATCCCCGGGTAGTTGAACGACGTGACGGTGATGCGGTCGCCCACACGCTTGTTGAGGTCGGCCAGCTTGTCGCGCCCGATGACGACCTTCCGCCGGTCCTTCTCCATCTCGCGACACGCGGCGTCGAGAGCCAGCAGCTCCTCCTCCGTCGCCGTGTCGATGTCGTCCATCATCGACGTGAAGACGAGGCGCCCGTCCCGGTTGCGCTTCGGCTTGCCGTCCTTCTCCCGCTCGATGGTGATCATCTTCGCCGGGTCCATGCCGAAGAAGAAGACGATGTTCTCTCGCGTCCGCTTGGTCGGGTCGACGGTGCCGCCGTAGAAGGTCCAGTTCATCGAGTCCATCGGCACCACGTCCCCGGCGGTGCGGGCGCCGCCCTTCTCCAGGGTGCTGACGTAGGCGTACGGCATCTGCGACGGGATCTGCCAGCGCTCGCTGACGATGGCCTTGAAGTTGGACGACTTGTCGCTCGTCACGCGGTCGAGCAGGTGCAGCACGCTCCACACCAGCGTGACCACCAGCACCAGCACCATGATGGCCAGGCTGGTGAGCGTGCTGCGCAACACGTTACGCCACACGCTCTTGAGGATCAGCCTCGCGTAGAACCCCACCTGATCCAGGTAGACCCAGGCGAGCAGCACCGCCAAGAGCGCCGCGCAGGCGAGCGCGACGTTCAGCGGGCTCTCCAGGAACTTCATCAGCCAGCCGTCGAGGGTTGTCAGGCTCATGACGCTTGCCCCTCCAGGTCGCGGGCCGGGCGGGTGATGTGCTCGTCTCGTCCGTTGAGGGCGGCGGCACGCCGCTCCACGGGGCCGACCTCCTGCACGAGCCGCCCCTTCTCCAGGTGCAGCTCGCGCTCGGCCCGGTGGGCGGCCCGCGGGTCGTGCGTCACCATGATGATCGTCTTGTTCAGCCCGCGCTGCAGCTCGACGAGAAGATTCAGGATCTCATCCGCCGACTTGCTGTCGAGGTCGCCCGTCGGCTCGTCGGCGACGATCAGCGTCGGGTCGGTCACGATGGCCCGGGCGATGCCGACACGCTGCTGCTGCCCGCCCGAGAGCTGCCCGGGGCGGTGGCTCAGCCGGTCCGACAGGCCGACCAGGTCCAGGGCGTTCAGCACCTGCTTCTTCCGCTCCGCCGACGACAGCGGCAGCAGCAGCAGGGGCAGCTCGACGTTCTCGTAGGCGGTCAGCACGGGCAGGAGGTGGTAGAACTGGAAGACGAAGCCGACGTTCCTCGTACGCCACTTCGCGAGCTGGCCCTCCGTCATCCCGCTGATGACCTCGTTGCCGACGCGGATCGTGCCGCGCGTCGGGGAGTCGAGGCCGGCGATGAGGTTCAGCAGCGTCGTCTTCCCGGAGCCGGACGGCCCCATGAGGGCGAGGAACTCGCCCTCGGGCACGCTCAGGGTCAGGTCGATCAGGACGTCGATCTTCTCCTCGCCGCGGCTGAACGACTTGTGCAGCCCGGCGATCTCGACGATGGGACGCTTGTCCGTCATGGTGCCTCCGCTCGGGGCCGTCACTTATCCTTCTTGGCGCTGGCTTCGCCCTTGAACGACACCAGCGCGCCCATCTCCGGGCGGAGGAACATCCCCGCCTCGGCCGGCGGGATGTGGTCGATGCGGACGCGGACCGGGACCGCTCCCTTTGCGCGGTCGGCCATCGGCATTCGCCGGTCCACGGTGCCCTCGTAGCCCCTGGGGTACAGCTTGAGGAACTCCGGGTCGGCCTGGTGCGCCTCGGGCATGACCAGGCACTTCTGGCCGGGCTTGATCAGGCGGATGTCGCGCTCCTGGATCGCCAGGTCGATCTCCAGCTTCGTCAGGTCGGCCATCTCGCACAGGCTGGCCGAGATGCCGGAGGAGAAGGCGGACGGGTTGACGAGGTTGTAGTACTCGGCCTTCTTGCTGAGGATGGTGCCCGAGATGGGCGCCTTGATGTCGCACCACTCGCGACGCATCTGCGCCGTGCCGAGACGCGCCTTGGCCTGCTCCATGTCCTCCTTGGCGGAGTCGATGCGCAGCTTGAGGCGGCCGTACTCGGGGTCCTTGAGCATCCTCAGGTTCGCTTCGAGCCGGCGCTGCTTGGCGGCCATGGCCTGGTGGCCGTAGAGGGCGGTCTCGTACTCGCGCTGGGCCACCGCGCTGCCGCGGGCCAGCTTCTCGTTGCGGTCGGCCTCCAGCTTCATCTGCCGTGCCGTCTGCCGGACCTCGTCCAGCTCGGCCTCGGCCATGCGGATCTCCTCGCCCATGTTGCGGCTGAGGTCCTCCCAGCGCCGCTTCGCGGACATCCATGCCGCGCTGGCGACCTGCACCTCCAGGTCGTACTCCTTGGGGTCGATGCGCGCCAGCAGGTCGCCCTGCTTGACCAGCCGGCCCTCTTGCAGCAGGTCCGGCTCGACCGGCCAGAGGATGCCGCCCACACGCGGGCTGATCTGCTTGAGGCTGGCGGGCAGGACGTACCCCTTCGACTGGAGGACGACCTCCTCCGCCGACCCCGTGGCCGGCGTGACCGCGGGCGTCCCCGGCGTCGTCGGGGTCTTGCCCTTGGCCGCTTCCTCGGGGGGCGCCTCGGCGGGGACGCCGGAGACGCGGTAGGCCCGGTAGCCGAGCAACGCGCAGGCGAAGAGGAGGACGACGACGAAGGCCCACGGCAGGCGTCCGGCGCCGGGCGGGGCCTGCTCCTCGCGGCCGCTCAGGCCGAGCGAGCGCACGCGGTCCTTGAGGGTGGCGTTGGTCGGCTCGCTCATGGCGTCTCCTTTCGGGGGCGGGGCTTCTTCTTCGGCGGCGTCTCGGCGCCGCCCTTGCCGAGATAACCCGAGATCATGGCCAGCGTCACCCGCAGCATCTCCTCGCGGTCGTACGAGGCCGGGTCCGCCACGCGCTGGATCGCCAGCCCGTGCAGCAGCGCCTGGATGAAGGTGGAGAAGGTACGCGGCGAAACGCCGCCCTCGGGCACGTCGCGCCTCACGTCGCTGGCGATGTGGCCGCGCCACTCCTCGTACAGGCCGGCCAGCCGCTCGCGATAGTCGTCGCGGTGACGGACCTGGGACAGGAAGGTGTACTGCAGCTCGTGGAACTCCGCCATCTCCGGCGGGTCGAGGATGAAGAAGGTCAGGAAGGCGCGGAGGCGCTCCCAGCCGTGGTCGGGCAGGGCGGCGCATCCGGGAGGGCCGTCGCCCGCCTTCTCGCGCCGGCGCATCGTCTCGATCATGTGGTCGAAGACGGCGAGGAGGATATCCTCCTTCTCGGGGAAGTAGTAGGTGAGCTGC
>CAZVZK010000142.1:0-27036 GCA_964630925.1 uncultured Alcaligenaceae bacterium | reverse complement strand
CCATTTTCATCATTCCGGGTGCCGCGCAGCGGCATGAGGGACTGAAATGCAAATTGCGGCCGGAGAGGTCTGATGGTGGGCTTTCGGCGTCAGGATTGCATTGCAGGGGGTTGCCTGGGGGGGTGCAAGGCAATGCAATTCGCACCCCGGCCACACGCCTCACTTCACCACGAACGTCCGCTTGAACACCTTCGTCTTCACCGTCTTCTCCACAGGCCGCAGCACGTCCACCTCGAACGGCCTGCCCAGGCTGTTGCCCGAAAGGTCCTCCAGGTCCGCGTCCGCCGCCAGCGTGTACTCCCCCGCCTTCCACCCGGCGTCCGGCGAGTACAGCCATACGCCCTCGTTGTCCGTGAGGTTCACGTTGCCCGGCACCCTCTTGCCCGCGCCGTCCTCCACCCAGATCAGCCGCCGGGCCAACGCATGATCCATCGGCTTGCCGAACTCCACCTTCAGCGCCCCCCGCCCCGCCGGCGGTGTCACCTTCCACTTCTTCATGTCCGGCTGCGTCTCGTCCGGCGGGCCGACGCTGAAGGCCTTCGTAAACGATGACTTCATCGGCGTGCCGTCGGCGTCGCGCCACGCCTTGTCGATGACCAGCGTGTACTTCTTCCCCTGCACCAGCACCGGCCCGAGGTCCTCGCGCGGCTTCAGGAACCGCTTGATCCGACCCGGGTCGATGAATAGCGTGAACCGCACCCCTTCCGCGTCCCACAGCTCCTCGTCCAGCTCCAGCCACGGCCACTCGGCCGCCTTGCCCTTCTCGTCCAGCAGCTTGATGTGCTTGTACGAGCCGCCCTGGCTCATGGGCACGGAGAAGTGCAGGTAGAACTTCAACTGATTCTCCGGCAGCCTGTCGGCGGTGGGGAAGACGCCGACGAGGGTGGCCGACGGCTCCCGCTTCTTCGCGGGGATCAAGAGCGCCAGCGAGTGCGTCTCGCCGCCCGCCTTAACGACGGCGACGTAGCGCAGCCCTGGCCGCAGCGGGAAGCGCGGCGTGAAGCGCAGCACGCCGGCGCTCACCGCCGACTCCCCGAGCATGGCGGGGCGCGAGGCGTCAGTTGCGTGCAGGGTGACGGTGTCGCCGGCCCTGGCGGCGAGGCCGACGACCTCGACGGACCCGTCCCTGGCGACGCGGGCCTCGGGGGCGCACAGGGCGAGGCAGGCGGCGAGCGCGAGCATGGGGTCATCCCTTCCAGGCGAGCGCCGGGAGTACGCCCGGCGTGTCTCGGATCGGGGCGAGCGGCGGTGCGTGAGCCCGCCGTGTCTTGGATCAGGGGAGCGGGCCCCGTCAGGGGCCCGAGTCTTCCCTTCAGCTCAGTTGGGCGGCGTGGTCGGCTCGAGGCCGTCCTCGTCCACCTCGAACCGGTCGGGCTCGGAGCCATCGATGGGCAGCTCGACGCGATAGATGTGGACGCGATCCTTCCCCCCCAGCGGCCCCCGCAGCTCGATGATCTTCGCCTTGACCGGATTCAGCCGGCGCTTCAACAGAACCCAGTCCCCGACGCGGTATCGGGCCACCGGCTTGCTCAAGGTGCTCATCCCGCCCCCCTTCACGCCCAGGGCTCGCTGCCCGTCAGCGGTAACAACTGTCGTCCCAGGGCGAGATCCATCACGCCGGCAAGGCGGTCACACATGCGCCGCCAGCGGCGGACCTGTACCAGGCCGAGGGTGCCGCCCTCGAGCCTGGGGGAGGTGAAGTCCTGATGGGCGACGGCATTCCGCCATGCATTCAGGAGATCCAACCCTTCGCTCCATTGTACCGCGGCGGGATTCAGGCCACGGAGCGAATCCCAGAACGGGAAGTCGAATCGGGCGAAGTCCGACCCCAGGCTGCCCGGATGGGCGTTGCCCCTGTCGAGCATCCGGCCTCGCGTCAGCTCCGTGCGAAACATCTCGCTCACGGCCGGGGGGAGGCCGACGTTATTCACGAGGAAGTAAGCACACTCCGTGTGGAGGTCGCGGCAGAAGCCCTGGAATTGCCCGGCCAGCAACACCGCATAAGCGTGATTGATCTGCTCCGTGGCGTAACGCCGCCCGCGTCCCAGGCCGCCCACGGCTGTGTGGGCGGCCGCGATCTCATCCAGGGCCGCCGCTCGCGGCCCTCGCCACCCCTCCAGGGAGTTCGACGGCATCGGGCGATCCTCAACGCCACATCACGGCAGCGGGATCGTCGTCAGCGCCGACTTGCCCTTCACCGAGGTCAGCAGCACGACGTGCTCCTTGCCGAAGGCGTCCAGCTTCTGCACGCCCTCCGCGTCCTTGATCGTGTCGTACTTCAGGCCGGCCTTGTCCTTGATCCGGCTCGTGATCCCCTCCACCTTGTCGATGCCGTCCAGGCTGATCTTCATCAGCCCACGCGCGCTGTTCGCCATCAACACGTAATCCTTGCCGTCCTTCTTGTACACGATCATCGACAGCGGCCTGTTCCGGTTGCCCAGCTCCGCCACCGTCACCGCCTTGATCTTCTCGCCCGGCTTGATGCTCGCCAGCGGCATCTTCACCAGCGGCGTGCACGTGTACGCCGCCAGGATGTGGTCCTCGTCGCCGATCTTGTACGGCGCGAACACACGCACCGGCGACCGCGTCTCCCACGCCCCGTGCGCCCCGTGGTAGATCTCCACGCTGCTCCCCTTGTTCGCCTCGCTGAACGGGTACGGGATCGAACGCAGGTTGCTCGCGAACTCCTCGCTCGACAGCCCCGCCACCATCACGCCGTTCTTCACGTAGGCGATGTGCGTGATCGCCTCCGCCTTGCCCTTGCCCGTGGCCGGGTTGGGCAGCTTGGCGCTGGCGTTCTTGATCTTCTTCAGGCCCAGCTCGCTGATCTTGCCGGCCGGCGTCACCTTCAGGATCACCGCCGCCGCCTTCGGGCCCTTGCCACGCGCCACCGACAGGTACGTATTCCCCGAGATCGGGTTCACCGCGATGTCCTTGATCGAGATGTCCGCCTCCTCGGTCCCCAGCGCCGCCGCGATCTTCCCGCCCAGGTCCTCGACCTTGGGCATGTCCTTGCCGGCGGTCGCGTCCCGGTCGCCCGTGTCCACCGCGACGATGGCGGCCCCGGCCGGGTCCGCGATGAACAGCACGCCCTTCGGCCCGAAGGCCAGCGCCCCGGCCGACTTCAGGGCGACCTCGCCCTCCTTCAGACTGGCCAGCGGGTCGGCCTCCTCGGCGGCGGGGCTGTGCCCGAAGGCCATAGCGAGGGCGGCGACGGCGGCGAACGCGCTCAGTCGATGCAACATGTCCCTGACTCCTTGTGGGGGGCGGCCCGCCGAACGGGGGCCTGCCCTCATCTTCTGGAGTGGGGGCCTTCCGGCAATGGCGAATTCGCCGAGATCCTCACCGCCGCGGCGACGCGATCACCTGCAGCTCGTTGACCACCGTGTCCACCCCGTCCAGCCGGCAGACCGTCGAGGTCGCCATCTCGCGCAGGTAATAACTCGACACGCAGCCCCTCAGGGTCAGCACGCCGTGGTCGTATTCGCAGGAGACGTTCTTGAGGGCGAGGTAAGAATTGCTGCGGAGGCTCGCCTCCGCCGTCTCCAACGCCCCTAGCCTCGGATGGGGGCGCGGAGAGTGGCCATCCTGGGTGCCCATCGGTCCCTCCCGTGGGGCGGACTGTTCCGGCATGGAATCGGGCCTGATACCCGCCAGCCTAGGCGTGCGACACCGGGCTGTCAACGGGAATCGGCCTTGAAAAAACGCCGCTCACTTCACCGGCCGCACCACCCACCCCTCCTTCGTCGTCATCCCCTTCAACGTGCCCCCGCCGCTGACCCAGTACGCCGGCGTCTGCAGGTTGCCCACGGCCTGCGCCCCGAAGTGGAACGTGTTCACCTTCAGGTCCGGATCGACATGGAAGGTGATGAAGTCGCCGTCATCATTCCCGAAGTAGCGCAGGCCCGCCGGCGTCTTGTCGTGCAGCACCCCGCTCGACACGTCCACGGGCACCCACCCCACCTTCTCCGCGAAGAATTCCGCCTTCACGTGCCACTGGAAGTACGCCACCCCGCCGATCTTCTCCTCCGGCTTCGCCGACATCGCCCACCGACCATACAGCGAACGCGCCGGCACCTTGTTCGCCCGCATCGCCGCCACGAACACCGCCGCCAGCCCGCCGCAGTCCGACTTCAGCGTCTTGCACACCGCCGACGCCTTCCGGTCCATCCCCGCCTTGTACTCGTAGCTCGACCCCGAGCGCAGCGCCAGGAACACACGCCGCCCCAGGTCGAGGTCACCCTCGCCCTTCTTCCGCAGGAAGCCCTTGTCCTTCAGCCACTTCCTGAACCCCTCATCCGCGTGGTCCAGCTCCCCCAGGCTGCCCAGGGCCGCCGCCCTCGCCGCCGCCGTCAGGGCCGTGACGGCGGGGGCCTTCTCGCCCTCCGCCAGGGGGCGCAGACGCCGCGAACGCAGCGTCGCCTCGTAGGCCACCTCGATCTTCACCTCCGTCTGCCGCCCCCCGGCCCCGGGCACGCGCCCCACCAGGACCGGGCGGGCCAGGGGGCTCAATTCCTTCGCCGACGCACCCATCGGCCCGAGCGTGGACTTGACGCGCGTCTGACCGGGCAATTCCGGCGCGGACGCGGCGAACACCACCCACTCCGCCGCCTTCAGGTTCGGCGCGGTGACCGTGTAGGTCACGGTCCCGGCGACGCGCTTCACGTCCCTCGTCTCCAGCACCATCGCCCGGGTCTGCGCCAGGGCCGGCGCGGCGATCAGGCACAACAGCAACACGGGGCGCATGGGCTCCTCTCCGGTGGGGTCATTCGACGACGGCCAGGAAGTGGCCGGCGTCCTCGATCACGGCGCAGTCGCCGCTGCGGGCGACCAGACGCTGCACCTGCTCGGCGGTGCCGATCCGGGCGGCGAACAGCCCCTCCAACGTCGCGTCGTCGTGGCCGGACAGCACGCTCAGTTTCGCATGCGCCGCCGCCCGCGCCCACGCCCGGGCCGCGCCCTCCAGGCCCGCGACGTCCGGCGAGTCGGCGCCGCGCAGCCTGTCGAACTCCGGCCCCGGCGCCGCCGCCCCGCCGGCCAGCAGCACGATCCGCCCGCCGGCCTGGATCACCTCCGCCGCGGCCGCCGCCGCCCGCGCCATCTCCGCGAAGCCCGGCTCGCCGGTCAGCGTCGCGACGACGGTGTCGGCGCGGCGCGGCAGCACCAGACGCCACGACTCCGCCAACAGGCGCTCCGCCTCGCGGGCGGCGTCGGCGGCCCCGGCCACCACACGCGCCACCCCGCCCCCGGCCGCCTCGATGATCTGCACGTGGAACGGCAGCCCCAGCAGGTGGGCGGCCTCCCGCGACTCCTCGGCACCCGCCCCGGCCGCCTCCCCGTCGCCCAGCGCCGGGTAGAGGGCCGCCTCCGCCCCGCCGACCCCGCCGCCCTCGAAGCGCCGCGCCGAGACGACGATGACCTGATCGGCCTCCACCACCGTCCGGTTCATGTAGACGCGCCGCCCGCCCCCCGTGCTGGCGAGGTACGCCACCTTCTGTGGGTCATGCTCCTCCACGGCCCGCCCGCCCGCCCAGCCGTGTGGCCCCGGCGTGGCGCTCACGAGGGTGAAGTCCTCCAGCCGCTCGAGGATCGGCCCCAGGATCTCCCCGAGGCCGGCGAGGGATCCGTCGACGACGACGGCGACGCGGTCGCCGGGGGCGAGGCACCGCGCCAGCGGCGGGAACGAGAACGGCGTATCGAGCGCCAGCCTGACCGCGGCGCCGATGTCCTCGACGGGGGCCGGGCCACGATAGTGCCGGAACCGCTGGTCCGGCTCGATCTCGACGGCGATCTCCGCGCGTGCGTAGCGGATGCGTGCCTGCATGGACGGTCTTCCGGGCCGGGGGGGGGCCATTCTCCGCACGGCAGTATACGCCCCCGCGTGTGGATTTGTCGAGGGCCCGGCGAGATCCCTCTGGACACGACATCGGGCCTTCGGGTAAGCCGCGCCGCGTCCCGTGGCCTACACTTGCCGGGACGGGTCCGTTTCCCCACGGGTGTCACGGTGAACAAGCGCCTCCTCCTCGACCTGGGCAAGTACCTCCTCGCCGCGGGCCTGCTCGTCTGGGTGATTCGCTCCAACTGGGCGCCCCCGCCCCCCCAGCGCGCCGTCGCCGCCCTCGCCGCCAGCACCGTCGGCCTGTCCACCCCCGGCGGGGCCTTCTCCGCCGCGGCCGCCGCGGTCCCCGGGCGTGCCCAGGCCCAGGGCCTCAGCCAGGTCTGGGACCGCCACGCCGTCCGCGGCGAGCCGGTCCGCGTCGGCCTGCTCGCCGCCGCCTTCGCCGTCTACGTCGGCGCCCTCTTCCTCACCCTCATCCGCTGGTACATCCTGGTGCGGGCCCTCGACCTGCACGTCTCCTTCCGCGACGCCATCCGCTACGGCCTCGTCGGCATCTTCTTCAACACCTTCCTACCCGGCTCCGTCGGGGGCGATATCATCAAGGCCGCCGTCCTCGCCCGCGGCCAGTCGCGCCGCGCCGCCTCCGTCGCCACCGTCATCATGGACCGCGCCATCGCCCTGTGGGCCCTCGTCTGGTTCGTCGCCCTCCTCGGCGGCTCCTGCTGGCTCCTCGGCTGGCTCACCGGCGGCACAGCCGTCACCATCGTCACCATCGCCCTCACCATCGCCGGCGTCACCGGCCTCATCTGGCTGTCCGTCGGCTTCCTCCCCGAGTCGCGGGCCGAGCGCTTCGCCGGCCGCCTGGAGTGGCTGCCCGCCGTCGGCAAGGCCCTCGCCGAGCTGTGGCGCTCCGCCTGGATCTACCGCAAGAAGCCGGCCACCGTCGCCTGCGTGTTGGCACTCTCCTGGGTCGGCCAGGTCGGCTTCGTCCTGGCCTTCTACCTCGGCATCCGCGCCCTGTGGTCCGTCGACCTCGGCGCCCTGCCGTCGCTGGCCCAGCACTTCCTCCTGGTGCCGATGGGCCTGGTCATGCAGGCCCTCATCCCCACCCCCGGCGGCGCCGGCGGCGGCGAGTGGGGCTTCGCCGGCCTTTACATGCTCTTCGCCGCCCCGGAGGCCAACGGCGTCCTCGCGTCGCTCATCCAGCGGGTGTTCTCCTGGGCCGTCGGCCTGGCCGGCTACCTCGTGTACCTGTGGGCCGCCCCGTCGCTCCCCGCCGAGGACCCCGCCACGCCGCCGGAACAGCCGGCAAGCCCGGCGCATCCGGCACGGGCTCTGGCCGGCTGAGGCCACGAGACGCGCTCCCCTCCATGTCTTCCGGCGGCCCCGGCCGATAGGATGGATGGCGGTATCCATCCCTCGGGGGCGTGGGGGCGAAGGCGAAGCCCCCACCACGATGAAGGGGGCCGAGGCCATGCGCTTCGAGCTGAACGGCCTGGTCTTCGAGACGCCGCGTGTCGTCTTCCACCTGTGGTCGCCCTGGCGCTGCTCCGACCTGGAGAACCGCGTCTTCCGCGCCCTCGAGGCGCTGCCGCGCGCCGAGGCCGAGCCCGCGCCCGACGAGAAGCGCGTCGCCGTCACCGACCCACGCATCAGCAAGCTGGCCCTCCAGGCCGTCTCGCGTGTGTTGAAGGGCTGGCAGGAGGAGGCCGAGGCCGGCAGCGAACGCCGCGTCTGGCGCTGGGTGCTCGAGGGCGACCTCGACGAGAACGGCTACGACCACAACGGCGAGCCCGCCAGCGTCTGGTGCTTCCTCCGCGTCGGCCTCGAACGCGCCGCCCCCGGCGAGCCCGAGAAGGTCGAGGACGTCGACCTCGACGGCTTCGGCATGGAGATCACCGGCCACGGGCCTCCCTGATTGGGCCGCCTCACCCCCAGACCCCCGCTTCGAGCCGGGGGCGAGACGCCCCCAGACCCGCGCTTCGAGCCGGGGGCGAGACGCCCCCAGACCCCCGCTTCGAGCTGGGGGCGATTGCGGAGAGGGGGGTCACAAGAGTGAAGCCATCTGTGGTGATGGGGTGCGAGCGTCTCCGGTGACCGTGATCGAGGTGATGGCCCGACGGGGGAGGCGTACTCCTCCCCTCCGCTGAGTCGATGATCTGACGATCCCCCCTCTCCGCTTCGGGGAGGGGGCCAGGGGTGAGGTAGTCCCATGCGCCACGGATGGCTGATCGTCCTGCTCCTGCCCTGCCCCGCCTGCGCCCACGTCCTGCCGCGCCCACTCAAGCTGGAGCGCGTCAACCGCCAGCTGTGTGGCCGCGTCATCGACCACACGCGCAACCACGGCAGGGACAACCGCATCTGGTCCGCCGCCCTCGACGAGAAGCGCGACCTCTACGTCTACGTCCCCCCGAACTTCGACCCGTGCAAGAAGTACCCGCTGATGGTGTTGCTGCACGGCTTCAACCAGGACGAGTCGGCGCTCATCGACCACGTCGTCCTCCCCATCGACCGGGCCATCGCGCGGGGCGACCTGCCCCCGATGGTCATCGCCGCCCCCGACGGCAGCCTCAAGGGGCTGGACTGCCTGATCACCTACGGGACATTCTTCACCAACAACAACAAGGGCCGCTTCGGCGACTTCCTCATCGGCGACGTGCTGCCGTTCCTCCTGAAGAACTACCCCATCCGCCCGGAGCCGGAGGCACGCGTGCTCGCCGGCGTCTCGATGGGAGGCGCCCCGGCCTTCGTCAACACCATGCGCCGGCCCGACCTGTTCAAGAACGCCGTCGCCGTCCTGTCGCCGCTCAACGTCCGCTGGGAGTCGTGCCGCGGCCGCTACATGGACCCGTTCGACCCGTGCTGCTGGGGATGGCGCACCGACTGGTCCCGCCGCTTCGAGGTGATCGGGCGGTTCTACGGCGTCATCACCATCCCGCAGGGCCGGTTCGTCTACCCGCTCTACGGCCGCGACAACGCCCACATCCTCCGCGAGCTGTCGGCGAACAACCCCATCGAGCTGCTCGACACGCTGGACGTGAAGCCGGGTCAGTTCAACTTCTACGTCGGCTACGCGCGGCACGACGAGTTCAACCTCGACGCCCAGGCCGAGAGCTTCCTGTACCGGGCGAAGCAGAAGGGCATCGACGTCACGGTGGGGTACGACCCCAACGGGCGCCACAACCCGGCGACGGCGCTGAAGATGCTGCCGGGCGTGATCGAGTGGCTCAGGCCGAAGCTGTCGCCTTACGCGCCGAAGTGAGCGTGAGCACCCCGCCGGCCAGCGGCCGGATGCTCACGCTCCGGGGGCGCCCTCCGGCTCCGGACGGCGGTCCGCCTCCAGACGCATCGCCGGGAACACCCGCGCGAACACCGCCTTCAGGTAGCGGCTCTCCGGGGCGTGCATCATCACCGGGTGGTCGCCGCCCGCCCCGCCGACGTGGATGAGCTGCAGCTGCTTGCCGGCCTGCCAGGCGGCGCGGCGGAGGGCGTCGATGAAGTCGGCCTCGCTCACCAGGCCCGTGCAGGAGAACGTGGCGAAGGTGCCGCCGTCGGCGACGGCCTGCAGCGCCAGGCGGTTCATGTCGAGGTACTTCTTCAGCGCCAGCGGGATCTCCTCGCGGTCGCGTGTCTGCTTCGCCGGGTCCAGCACGACCACGTCCCAGCGCAGGCCGCGGCCGATGGCGTCCCGCAGCCAGGGGAACAGGTCCGACTGCACGTCCTTGATGCGGACGCCGTTGATGCCCGCGTTCTGCCGGGCCAGGGCCAGCGCCGTGTCGTCGAGGTCGAGGCACGTCACCTCGTCGGCGCCGGCCACCTTGGCGTGGACGCCGAAGCCGCCGGAATTGCAGCACAGGTCGAGCACGCGCTTGCCGACGCTCATGGAGGCCACCCGGCGGCGGTTGTCGCGCTGGTCGGCGAAGAAGCCCGTCTTGTGCTTGCCGCCCGGCACCACGCGGAACTTGACGCCGTGCTCCGTGATCGTCTCGGGCGGCAGCGGCTCGCCCTGACGGAACTCGAACGACTCCTGCTTGCGGACGTGCTCGTCGGCGGACAGGTGGAACTTCGCGCCGGGGTAGTGTTCCGACAGGGCCGCCTGGATGTCCTCGCGGAATCGCCACATGCCGGCGGCGAAGAATTCGAGGACGACGGCCCCGGCGAAGCGGTCCACCACCAGGCCGCTGAGGCCGTCTCCCTCGGAGTGGACGACGCGGTAGGCGTCCGTCACGTCGTCCAGCCGCAGCATCTCTCGGCGCAGATGCACGGCCCGCGTGATCTTGCGTTTGAAGAACTCGCCGTCGATCATCTCGTCGCGCTGGTCGGTCATGACGCGCAGGGCGATGCGCGAGTGGGCGTTGAAGAACCCCCTCCCCACCCAGCGCCCCGCCGCGTCCTCGATCTCGACGACGGACCCCGGCGGCACGCGCTGGGGGGGGAAGTCGACCATCTTCTGGAACACCCACGGGTGCCAGCTCTTCCGCTCGATCCGCATCCGCACCAGTGGCCGCCCATCAGACATCTTCGCCGCCTCCCCAAACTCGTATTGTAGCAGGGCGAATCATGGACACCGTCGGCGAGGCCCTGGAAGCCATCGGGCGCGGCGACCCCGGCGCCCCCGGCCTCCTGTTGCCTCTGGTCTACGACGAGCTGCGCCGCCTCGCCGCCGCCAGGTTGGCCCGCGAGCAGCCCGGCCAGACGCTCCAGCCCACCGCCCTCGTCCACGAGGCGTACCTCCGCGTCGCCGGCGAGGGGAGTTGGGACAATCGCGGACACTTCTTCGCCGCCGCCGCCGAGGCGATGCGGCGCATCCTCGTCGAACGCGCCCGCCGGCGCTCCGCCCTCAAGCGCGGCGGCGGGGCCGTCCGCGTCGAGTGGGACGACGCCCTCGCCGCCGTCGGCCAGACCGACGAGGAGCTGCTGGCGTTGGACGAGGCTTTGGCGGAGCTGGAGCGGCACGACGAGCGCGGGGCGCGGCTGGTGAAGATGCGTTACTTCTCCGGCATGTCGCATCAGGAGGCGGCGGAGGCGTTGGGCCTGACGCGGCGCGAGGCCGACCGCGTCTGGGCCGTGGCGCGGGCGTGGTTGTACAGGCGGCTGCACCCGCCCTGAAGATTCCAGGCGGAATCCCGGTGCAACTCGCCCGCCGAATGCGCATGATGGGGCAACCGACGACAGAGAGGAGCCGTCATGGCCGCCTGGAGCCCGCGTGCCAACGAGATCTTCGCCGACGCCGTGGAGCGGCCCGCCGCCCAGCGCCCCTCCTTCGTCCTCGCGGCGTGCGGCGGTGACGCCTCGCTGTTGCGCGAGGTGGAGGCGCTGCTCGCCGCCCACGACGGCGCGGGCGGCTTCCTCAGCGGCCCGCCCTTGCCGGCGGCCGGCCCCGTCGTACGCGCCCTCGCGGGCGTGTCCGACGGCGAGACGTCCCCCGGCGCCGGGGCCGCGGAGGCCGCCGGGGAGGCGGCCGGGCTGCCGGAACGCTACCGCATGGACGGGCAGCTCGGACGCGGCGGCATGGGGGAGGTGCTGCGCGGCCACGACGCCGAGATGGGCCGCGACGTGGCCGTCAAGGTGCTGCTGGAGACCCACGCGGGACGCACCGAGCTGGTGCAGCGCTTCGTCGAGGAGGCCCGCATCGCCGGGCAGTTGCAGCACCCTGGCATCGTCCCCGTCTACGAGATGGGCGGCAGGGGCGGCAGCCGGCCCTACTTCACCATGAAACTCGTCAAGGGCCGGACGCTGGCGGACCTCCTCAAGCAGCGGCAGTCCCCCGCCGAGGACCTGCCGCGCTTCGTGTCGGTCTTCGAGGCGGTGTGCCAGACGATGGCCTTCGCCCACGACAAGGGCGTCATCCACCGCGACCTCAAGCCCGCCAATGTCATGGTCGGGGCGTTCGGCGAGGTGCAGGTCATGGACTGGGGGTTGGCAAAGGTGCTGGCGAAGGAGGCGACGGAGGAGGCGGCGAGCATCATCGCCACGGCGCGTGGCGGCGATGGCGACACCGAGGCGGGGACGGTGCTGGGCACGCCGTCGTACATGGCCCCCGAGCAGGCGCGCGGCGAGGTGGACCTGGTGGACGAGCGCGCCGACGTGTTCGGGCTGGGGGCGATCCTTTGCGAGATCCTGACGGGCATGCCGCCCTTCCCCGGCAAGAACGCCGAGGCCATGCGCCTGGCCCGCAAGGGCGACCTGGCCGGGGCGAGGGCGCGCCTGGACGCCTGCGGCGCGGATGCGGGGCTGGCGGCGCTGGCGAGGCGCTGCCTGACGGCGGAGCCGGCGGGGCGGCCCCGGCACGCGGGGGAGGTGGCGGAGGCGGCGACGGCCCATCAGCGTTCCGTGGCGGAGCGGCTGAGGCAGGCGGAGATGGAGCGAGCGCGGGCCGAGGTGAAGGCCGCCGAGGAGGCCAAGCGCCGGCGCGTGCAGTTGGCTCTGGCGGCCTCCGTGCTGGCAACTCTCCTGCTGGGCGGCGGGGGCTACGTCTGGATCCGGCACCAGCACGGCTTGCGGCTCGCCGCCAGGGCGCGGGTCGTCGATGAGGGGCTGGGCAAGGTAGCCGTGCTGGTCGGCAAGGCGGCGTCCGCGCCGGGCGACCTGTCGGCCTGGACCGAGGCCGGGGCCGAGATGAAGCACGCCGAGGCGCTGCTGGGGCAGGGCGAGGACGACGCGGCGCTCCGCGAGCGCGTGGCGGCGGCGCGGGCCGGGCTGGACCGGGGCCGGAGAAAGGCCGAACTGGCGGCACGGGATGCGCTCGCCGAGCGGACGCTGCTGGCGCAGCTGGAGGCCATCCGGGGCGAGCGGAGCGAGCACTGGGACTCCAAGCGTGCTGATCGCGAGTACGCCGACGCCTTCCGCGCGTTCGGGGTAGATCTGGACGTGGCGACGGCAGAGGAGGCGGGGGCCAGGCTGGGCGGCAGGCCGGGGACGGTGGAGATCGTGGCCGCCCTGGACGAGTGGTGCAGGATACGCAGGACCAAATTTGCGTTGGACAAGGGCGTGCGGTCGTGGCAGCAGTTGGCCGAGGCGGCGCGGCGGGCGGACCCCGATCCGTGGCGCAACCGTTTGCGGGAGACGTTCGGTCGCCCGCTCGTGGCGGCCGAGGTGTTGAAGAAGCAGGCGGAGGACGTGGCGACCCTGGAGCGGCAGCCGGCGGAAAGCCTGCTCCTGCTGGCCCGCCTGCTCGCCCTGGCCGGTGAGAAGAAGAGGTCTATCGAGGTGCTGCGCTTCGCCTGGCAGCGGTTCCCCGGCGATTTCTGGGTCAACCTCCAGTTGACCGGTGCCTTCAAGGGGCGGGAGGAGGAGGTTCGCTTCGCGACGGCAACGGTCGCGGCCCGCCCCGGCAGCGCCGCGGCCCACTACAACTTGGGTGTGGCCCTGGCGGACATCCTTGACTATGACGGTGCTATCGCCGCCTACCACCAGGCCATCAAACGCGATCCGAAGTTCGCTTCGGCCCACGGCAACCTCGGCCGCGCCCTCTACAAGCAGGGGAAACTGGAGGAGGCCATCGGCTGGCTCCAAAAGGCCATCGCCATCGCCCCAAGGCTGGCCAATGCCCACAACAACCTCGGAGCTGTCTTTGACGAGCAGGGGAAGGCAGCCAAGGCTATCGCCGCGTTCCGAGAGGCCATCCGCATCGATCCGAACATGGCCGACGCCCATCACAACCTTGGCCGCTCCCTTTACAAGCAGGGGAAGGTGGATGATGCCATCGCCTGCTACCGCGAGGCCATCGAACGTGATCGGAAGGTCGCCAACTCTCACAGGGAACTCGGCAACGCCCTGAACAAGCAAGGAAAGACGGACGAGGCCATCGCCGCCTACCGCGAGGCCATCGCGGTCCGCCCCAAGGACGTGGCCGCCCACGAAAGCCTCGGCGCGATGCTGGTCAACAAGATGCGCGACCTCGACGAAGCCATCGATTGCTACCAGAAGGCCATCGCCCTCGGTTCCAAGGCCGCCTCTACCTGGTACGGCCTCGGTCGAGCCCTGGAGGGCAAAGGGAAGGTCGAAGACGCCATCGCCCGCTACCGCGAAGCCATCAAGGCCGAGCCGAAGCACGTCCAGGCCCTCGCCGCATTGGGTTTGGCGTTGTATCGAAACGGGGAGTTCGCCGAGGCGGAGGCCTCCCTTCGGCGCTGCCTGGCACTGCTGCCGCCCGACCACGGCTTCCGTAAGTTCCTGTCCCTGCAACTCCAACAATGCCGCCTGATGCTGGCCTTGGAGCAGAAGTTGCCGGATGTCCTGGCTGGCAAGCTCCAGCCCGCCGATGCCGCTGAGCGGATCGGCCTCGCCAGCATTTGCGTGATCTGGAAGTGGCACCTGGCGGCAGCCCGCTTCGCCGCCGACGCCTTCGCCGCCGCGCCGAAACTGGCGACAAACCTAGACGCCCACGTCCGCTACAACGCCGCCTGTTCGGCTGCGCTGGCTGCGGCTGGCAAGGGCCGCGATGCCGGCATGCTCGACGACAAGACGCGGCGCGCCCTGCGGCGGCAGGCTCTCACCTGGCTGCGCGCCGAGCTGGCGGCCCGGCAACGGCAACTGAAGAACTGGTGGCCCGGCGAGGCCGACAAGGCCCGCGCCGCCCTGGCCAACTGGCAGAATGACCCCGACCTCGCCGGCCTGCGCGACGCCGACGCGCGCAAGGCCCTGCCGCCCGAGGAGCGGCAGGCGTGCGAACGCCTCTGGGCCGACGTGAAGGCGGCGCTCCCGAAGTAGCCCGTCCATCCGTCATCCGCCGCCCCCCTTCACGCGCCGTAGGCCGATCCCTCTATCCTACGCGAGATCCGCCCTCGCCAACGCCTCCCGCCCCCGGTAAAACAGATCTCCCGTCGCCGGCGGGGCGCTTTCATGAATCCGCGCACCCGGCCAATCCACGGACGCCATCGCACGTCTAGGATGTACGCTCCCTGCCTGGAGTTGTGACCGCGTATTATCCGCAGAGTCCTGAGAGGGGTACTGATGATGAAGCACCGCATGATCGCCGGCCTCGCCGGCCTCCTCCTCCTATCCTCGTCGGCGCTGGCCCTCCGCATCGCCCTGCCGCCCGGCGCGATGGCCGCCCGCATCGTCACCGCCACGGCGGCCTACGGCGGCAAGGTGACGGAGGTCAGCGACAAGGCGGTCAAGGCGGAGATGTTCAAGGGCGACGAGCGCGACATGAAGATCGCCACCTTCCGCGTCTCCGAGAAGATCCTCGGCAAGGGCACACGCGAGGTCAAGATCGGGTTCATCACCGGCGCCGGCAAGGCGGGCGGCCCCATCACCAGCCGCGGCTTCGGCCCCCAGCTCACCAAGGACATGGAGGCCGTCGTCCTCCTCCACAAGCACCCCACGATGAAGGACGTGTACGTCTTCGCCGGCTACGACGGCCTCGTGCAGAAGGCGGGCAACCCCAACTTCGACACCGAGGTCAAGGCCATGAAGGAGAACGTCAAGGCCATCGCCGACCCCATGAAGGGCCTCAAGTCGAAGGACGCCGCCGAGCGCCTCAAGGTGGCGACCCTCCTCGTCAGCCGCTACCGCACTGCGGTGCCCGGTGTGACGAAGACCGAAGACGTGCCCGCCGCCGAGTCCAAGCTCCTCCTCGAGACCCTGGAGGAGAGCTGGGATCCGGCCAAGGGCGTCCGCTTCGGCGAGCCCAGCTCCCAGCAGGCGTTCTTCCAGCTCGGCCTGACCCCCGCCGACGGCTGGACGCAGCCCAAGGACTTCAAGGAGTTCCCCGCCGCCGCCAAGAAGTGGCTCAAGGAGAACGCCGGCAAGTACAAGATGAAGCGCTTCGCCCGCGATGAGGGCGGCCCCGGCGAGGAGCCCTGATCTCCGAGGATGAAGGCTGAAGGATGAAATTGGGGCCGGGGGCGATCCGCCGGCCCGTTCGACGGCACAAGACTCTCCACCCGACCAGCACCGAGGATCCCAGATGAAGCACCGAAGCATAGCAGCCCTTGTCGGCCTGCTCACCGTCGGCACCCTGTCGGCCTACGCCCTGATGATCGCCCTGCCCCCCGCGCCGCAGCGCCTGGCGACGGCGACGGCGGCCTACGTCGGCAAGGTGACGGAGGTCAGCGACAAGGCGGTCAAGGCCAACATGTTCAAGGACGACACACGCGAGATGAAGATCGCCACCGTGCGCGTCAGCGAGACGATCCTCGGCAAGGGCATGCGCGAGGTGAAGGTCGGCTTCTTCCTGCCGGAGATGGGGGGCATCGGCGGGCGGCCCCGCCCGCCCATCGGCCGCGGCTTCGGCATCCAGCTCACCAAGGACATGGAGGGCGCCCTCCTCCTGCACAAGCACCCGACGATGAAGGACGTGTACGTCTTCGCCGACTTCCAGGGCTTCGTGCAGAAGGCCGGCAACCCCGGCTTCGACGGCGAGCTGAAGGAGATGAAGGTGACGGCCAGGCTCCTGGCCGACCCCATGAAGGGCCTCAAGGCCAAGGACGCCGCGGAGCGTCTGAAGACCGCCACCCTCCTCGTCAGCCGTTACCGCACCCCGGCCCCCGGCGCCGAGGAGAAGACCGAGGCCGTGCCCGCCGAGCAGTCGAAGCTGATCCTGGAGACGCTCGCCGACGCCGACTGGGCACCCAAGGGGGGCGTCCGCTTCGGCGAGCTGAACGCCCAGCAGGCGTTCTTCCAGCTCGGCCTGACCCCCGCCGACGGCTGGACGCAGCCCATGGACTTCAAGGAGGTCCCCGCCGCCGCCAAGAAGTGGCTCAAGGACAACGCCGGCAAGTTCAAGATGAAGCGTTTCGTCCGCGACGAGGGCGGCCCCAGCGAGGAGCCCGGTGCGCCGGCGAAGTGAGGTTACATCGCGATGGCTACCAAGCCGGGGGCCGACGCCCCCGGCCCGCCTGATCAACGCCCGGAGAGAACCCGAATGAGCACCCGCTGGCTGTCCGCACTCATCGCCGTCATCGTCGTCGCTTCCCCCGCGCTCGCGCGGCGCATCGCGCCCCCGCCGATCGCCGTCCGCGTCGCCCAGGCCGACGCCACCTTCGTCGGCAAGGTGACCGGCTTCGGCCCCAAGATGATCCCCGCCGGATTGGAGAAGGGCGACGAGCGCGAGATGCAGGTCGCCGAGGTCGTCGTGTCCGCCGCCCTGCTCGGCGGCGTGCCCAAGAACGTCGAGGTCGGCTTCTTCCCCGGCGGCGGCCGCATCCCCGGCACGACACTCGCCAAGGATTCCGAGGCGATCTTCTTCGTGCGCAAACACCCGACACGCAAGAACACCTACGTCGCCGAGATGTACTTCAGCGCCTCGTCCGAGAAGGACAACCCCGAGTTCAAGACGCAGGTCGCCGAGGCGAAGAAGGCCGCCGCCGCCCTCGCCGACCCCATGAAGGCGCTCAAGAGCAAGGACGCCGCCGAGCGCCAGCTCGCCGCCTCCCTGCTCGTGACGCGCTACAAGACCCCGGCCAGCGGGGCCGAGCCGAAGACCGAGGCCGTGCCGGCGGCGGAGAGCAAGCTGATCCTCGAGGCGCTCGCCGACGCCGACTGGGACGCCGCGCCCCCGGGCGGCTACCAGCTGGCGGCGCGGGGCATCTTCGCCCGACTCGGCGCGACGGCGGCCGACGGCTGGACCGCCCCCAAGGACTTCACGAAGTTCGCCGAGGAGGCCAGGAAGTGGCTCAAGGACAACGCCGGCAAGTTCAAAATGACGCGCTACGCCCGGCCCGAGATGGGCAAGCCCATCGAGCCGTGAACCCGCACCCCAACGGAGACTGACGAGATGAGGATGGCATTGATGGCGTGGCTCGGCGCGGTGACGCTCGGCCTGATGGCGGTGAACGCCAACGCGAAGCGGATCGCGGAGCCGCCGCCGGTGGCGCTGCGCGTCGCCCAGGCAGACGCGGTGTTCGTCGGCAAGGTGACGGAGGTCGATACCAAGCCGAAGGGTTTGACCGGCGACGGCAGGGACCTGCACCTCGCCACCCTCGTGGTCAGCGCCGACCTGCAGGGACGGGTCGGCAAGAACATCGAGGTCGCCTACTACCCCGAGGGCGGACGCCGCTTCGGCTTCGGCGGCCCGGCGCCCGCCAAGGGCGACGAGGTGCTGTTCTTCGCCCGCAGGCACCCCACCCGCAAGAACACCTACGTCGCCGAGATGTTCGAGGCCACCATCAACGCCAGGGACAACGGCGGGTTCAAGGGCCAGGTGGCCGAGGCGAAGGCCGCCGCCGCCCTGCTGTCGGACCCCATGAAGGGGCTGAAGGCGAAGGACGCCGCCGACCGCGCCTTCGCCGCCGTCCTCCTCGTCACCCGCTACAAGACGGCCGCGTCCGGCGCCAAGACCGAGACGGTGCCGGCCGCGGAGAGCAAGTTGATCCTCGAGGCCTTGGCCGACGCCGACTGGAAGGGCGGGGGGCGTGGCGGGTATCAGATGCACCCGCAGAACGTCTTCCACCAGCTCGGCATGACCGCCGCCGATGGCTGGACGCCGCCGAAGAACTTCGCCACGTTCCAGGACGACGCGAAGAAGTGGCTGCGTGAGAACGCGGGCAAGTTCAAGCTGACGCGGTTCGTCCGCCCGGACACGGGCACGTCCGCCGAGCCTTGATCGTGGAGGGGAGACGATGCGTGTCCTGCTGCTGTCGGCGCTGATCGTGTCGGGCGTCCTGGCCGCCCCGATGGCGCCCCTGTCGGTGCCCCTCCAGATGGCCGGGTGCGACGCCGTGTTCGTCGGCAAGGTGGCCGCCGTGGACGACAAGGCCGTCAAGGCGGAGATGTTCAAGGGCGACGCCCGCGACATGCAGATCGCCCGCGTCACCGTCTCCGCCGACCACCTCGGGCGCCCCGGCAAGAACGTCGAGGTCGGCTTCTTCGCCCGGATGGGCAAGCGTCCGGGCGTCACGCTGGCCAAGGGCGACGAGGCCCTGTTCCTCCTCCGCAAGCACCCGACGCGGAAGAACACCTACGTCGCCGACTCCTTCTATTCCGTCGTCCGATCGGCGGGCAACCCGCAGTTCGCGGCCCGCGTGGCCGAGGCGAAGAAGCTCGGCGGCTTCCTGGCCGACCCCATGAAGGCCCTCAAGGACAAGGACGCCTCGGCCCGGTCCCTGGCGGCGTCGATGCTGACGATCCGCTACCACACCGCCCCTGGGGCCGATGCGAAGACGGAGGCCGTCCCCGGCGAGGAGAGCAAGTTGATCCTCCAGGCCCTGGCCGAGGGCGACTGGTCGGGCGGCTACGGGGCCAACCCTCAGGCCGCCTTCGGGCGGCTGAATCTCACCGCCGCCGACGGCTGGGCGCCGCCGATGGACTTCCGCGCCCACGCCGAGGCCGCGAAGAGGTGGCTGAAGGAGAACGCCGGCAAGTACCGGATGAAGCGCTTCGTCCGCGGCGAGGGCGGGCCGGGGGTGGAGCCGTGAGGCGGCCCGCCGGCCTGGCACTGACGCCCGTGGCGTCGGCGTCGTGGGGCCGTCGCCGGAGCCGGGATTCGGGGGAGGGTGGCCATGCGATCCGTGTTGGCTGCGTTGGTGCTGGTGTCGGCGGCCGCCGGCGGGGCGATGGCGCCGCTGTCGATGCCGCTACAGGTGGCGACGGCGGACGCCATCTTCGTCGGCAAGGTGACCGCCGCCCCGGGCGGGCCGATGGCCTCGGGCGTGGCGGGTGACGCCCGCAAGATGACCCTGGCGCCGGTCACGGTGTCGGCGAGCTTCCTGGGCGGGGCGGGCAAGAACGTCGAGGTCGGCGCGTTCACACCGGCATACCGCGGCTCGCCGCCGGCGCTGGTGAAGGGCGTGGAGTACCTCTTCCTCGTGAAGCGGCACCCCGCCCGAAAGAACACCTATTACGCCGCCTCGATCTATGAGGTCCACCAGCTGGGAGGCTCGACGAAGGGCCTGGTGGACGAGGCGAAGCGTCTGGCGGCGCTGCTGGCCGACCCGATGAAGACGTTGGCGGGCAAGGACCGTGCCTCCGCCGCCGCCATGCTCGTGCTGCGCTACAAGACGGCGGGCGGGGCGGGGGCGAAGACCGAGGCCGTCCCCGCCGAGGAGTGCAAGCTCCTGCTGACGGCGCTGGCCGAGGCTGACTGGAAGGGCGGCGACTGGATGACCAGCCCGCGGCAGGCGTTCGCGCGGCTGAACCTCACCGCCGCCGACGGCTGGGCCATGCCGGCCGACGCCGCCGCGTTTGACACCGCCGCGAAGAAGTGGCTGAAGGAGAACGCGGGCAAGTACAAGATGACGCGGCACGTCGGGCGGGCTGCCGGCACGTCGGCGGAGCCGTGATGGCGGAGGGGCTGACATGCGTACGGCCATTGTGGTGTTGATGGCGGTGACGGCGGCGCGGGCGGGTGCGCCGGCGCCGTTCTCCATGCCGCTCACGCTGGCCGGCGCCGACGCGGTGTTCGTCGGCACGGTGGACGACGTCTCCGCGAAGACGGTGCCGTCGCCGCTGCACAAGGACGACACGCGCCCGATGCGCCCTGCCATGGTGTCCGTCAGCGAGAGCCTGCTCGGCGGGGCCGCGAAGAAGGTGGAGGTCGGGTACTTCCCGATGGACGGGGCACGCCGGCCCGGCCTCATGCTGGCTAAGGGGAAGGAGTACCTCTTCTTCGTGACGAGGAATCCGGGGAAGAAGGGCGCGTTCGTCGCCGGCTCGACCTACGCCGCCCACGCCAATACCGGGCCGGCCTTCAAGGCGATGGTGGACGAGGCGCGCACGCTGAGCGAGGCGATCCGGGCGCCGAAGAAGGCGCTGGCGGACAAGGACGCCGGCGTGCGCGTGGCTGCGGCGTATGTGCTGATCGCACGTTACCAGACGGCGCCCGCCGGCGGGGCGGAGAGGGAGCCGGTGCCGGCAGACGAGAGCAAGATGATCCTCGAGGTGCTGGCGGCGGCCGAGTGGAAGGCGGAGCGTCGTGGCGTGAGCGCGTCGGCGGCGTTCTCCTGGATGCCCATCACGGCGGCCGACGGGTGGACGCCGCCGAAGGACCTCCCCACCTACGCCGACGCGGCGAAGAAGTGGCTCAAGGAGAACGCCGGGAAGTACAGGATGACGCGCTTCGCGCGTGGCCCGGACATCGAGCCGTGAGGGTGCGCCGATGAGCAGAAGCATGGCCGGGTGGGTGGTCCTGCTGGCGGTGGCGGCGACGGCACGGGGCGAGGCCCCGAGGATGCCGGCCGTCGAGAAGTTGCTCACGGAGGCGGACGCCGTCTTCGTGGGCAAGGTGACGGGCTTCGGCCCGCGCCTGGTCAAGGGCGACGGGGTGGGCCGACATGTCGCCAAGTTGCGTGTCGAATCTCGCATCTTTGGCTCGCCGGCCGCGGACGTGGACGTGCAGGTCGTGCCGGACCGCGGCGCGGTCTTCGAGGTCGGCAAGAGGCGCCTCTTCTTCGCCCGTGCGCACCCGACCCTGAAGAACACCTTCGTCGTCCTGACCGGCTGGCATGCGTGGGAGGTGATCAACCACCCCGCGTACATCAGACGCGAGGGGGAGGCCCGCCGGGTGGGCAAGCTCCTGGCCGCCGCCCCGGAGATGCTCGAGTCGAAGGACGCCGGGGAGCGGTCCACGGCGGCGGCCCTGCTCCTCAGCCGCTACCGCGCGCCGCGTGAGGCGTCGCGCGAAGAGGAGGCCGTGCCGGCGGCGGAGAGCAGGCTGCTGCTGGAGGCCCTGCGGGATGCCGACTGGTCGAGGGTGGCGGGGCGGCCGCGCTGGGTCGCCCCGGACAGGGTCTTCCTCGGGCTGGAGCTGACGGCGAAGGACGGCTGGCCGCCCCCGGATGACTACGAGAAGATCCCCGCGAAGGCGAAGGAGTGGCTCAAGGCCAACGCGGGCAAGCATCAGGTCAGGCGATTCGTCGGCACGGCCCTGCGGCCGGCCGTTGAGCCGTGACGCGGAGGGCGTGACATGCGGGCGGCCCTGTTGGGTTTGCTGGTGGCGTCGTCGGCGTATGCCGGCAAGGCCGCCCCGTTCGTCATGCCGACGGCCGTCGCCGGGGCCGACGCTGTGTCCGTCGGCAAGGTGGCCGACATCGCGGCCGAGACGGTCCCCGCCGGGCTGGGGAAGGGCGACGTGCGGCCGATGACGCTGGCGGCCGTGACCATCGGCGAGGGGCACTTCGGTGGCGCGCGGGGGAAGGTCGAGGTCGGCTTCTTCCAGAGGACGGGGCGGCGCCCCGTCCTCCGATTGGCCGACGGCGGCGAAAACCGCTTCTTCGTGAAGAGGAACCCGGCGCGGGAGGGCGCGTTCGTCGCCGAGGCGATCAACGCCGCCGTCGGCGGGCCGGGCGAAAAGCTCGATGCGCTGGCCGAGGCGCGTCCGCTCGTCGCCGCCCTGAAGGCGCCGAGGAAGGCGCTGACCGACAAGGACGCCTCCACGCGCGTGACGGCGGCCTATCTGCTGCTCGCGCGCTACCGCGCGGCGCCCCTCGTCGCGAAGCCGAAATGGGAGGCCGTCCCCGCCGAGGAGAGCAAACTCATCCTCCTGGCGCTGGCCGACGCCGACTGGAAGGCCGACGGGCGACTCAGCGCGTCAGGGGCGTTCTCGTGGGAGGAGCTGACGGAGGCCGACGGTTGGACGACGCCGGAGGTCCTCGGCTCATACCCCGACGCCGCGAAGAAGTGGCTGGAGGAGAATGCGGGCAAGTACAAGATGACGCGCTTCGCGCGTGGCGAGGGCGGGCGGTCCGTGGAGCCTTGATGGGGGATTGCGATGAAGAGAGTGATCGTGGCGCTGCTGTTGCTGGCCGGGGTGGCCATCGCCGACCGGATGCCCGACCCGTCGTTGCCCGAGCGGGTCGGGCGGGCGGACCTGGTGATCCTCGCCAAGGTCACGAAGGTCGAGGGCAAAGACGGGGCCAACGTGGCGGTCCTGGAGGTGAAGGAGAAGATCACCGGGGCGTCCGGCTCGAAGACGGTGAAGCTCGCATACACCCCGGCGGGGGGGCGGCGCGGCTTCCCGCTGACGGACCTGAAGGTGGGCGACGAGCGCCTGTTCCTGCTCACGCGGCAGCATGGCACCGACACCTACCGGCTGGCGTTCGGCTGGGACGTGACCGACGCGAGCTTCGCCGGGGAGGCGCGGCGGCTCGGCAAACTGCTGGCCGACCCCATGAAGGGGTTGAAGTCCAAGGACGCCGCCGAGCGCGCGCTGACGGCGGGGCTCCTGGTGCAGCGCTACCGCACACGGCCCCTCGCCGACGCGAAGACGGTCAAGGAGGTGGCGATCCCCGCCGCCGAGAGCGAGCTGATCCTCAACGCGCTGGCCGAGGCCGACTGGAAGGTGCCGGAGTACACGCGGTTCACGCCGCGCAGCCAGTTCCTCAACCTGGGCCTGACGGACAAGGACGGCTGGAAGCTGAACTTCGCGACGCTGGAGGCGGACGCGAAGAAGTGGCTGACGGCGAACGCGGGGAAGTACCGGATCAAGAAGTACACCACAGGCGTCACGGCGGAGCCGTGAGGGTGAGGGTGGGACGATGCGTGCCGTTCTCGTGCTAATCTCGTTGGCGGCCTGCGCGTTCGGCGAGCGGGTGGCCCCGCCGCCGTTGGACGTCCGGGTGGCCCGCGCCGAGCTCGTGGTGCTGGGCAAGGTGGTCCGCGTCGAGGACAGGACGGTGGACCTGCCCGCCTCGCCCGGCGCGAAGGAGAGGCACGCCTTCCGCGTCGCCGTGGTGGAGGTCAAGGAGCGGCTGGCCGGACCTTCCGGGTCGAAGACGTTGAAGCTGGCGTACCTCCCGCCCGGCCGGCGCGACGCGCTATTCACCCTCAAGGCGGGCGACGAGTGGCTCCTCTTCCTGACGCGGCAGCACGGCACCGGGTATTATCGGGCCGCGTTGTACGGCGACGTGGAGACGCCGGTCGCCGAGCTGGCGGCGCAGGCACGGAAGGCGGGGAAGCTGTTGGCCAACCCGCTGGGCGGGCTGCGGTCCAAGGACGCCGCCGAGCGCTCGCTGGCGGCGCGGCTGCTGATCGTGCGTTATCGCACCCCGCCGCTGGCCGATCCGAAGGAGGTCAAGGAGGCGGAGGTGCCCGCCCCGGAGGGCAAGTTGATCCTGGAAGCGTTGGCCGCGGCCGACTGGAAGACGCCGGGGTATTCGCAGATCAGCCCGCGGAACGCCTTCCTCCTCCTCGGGCTGACGGAGAAGGACGGCTGGAAGGTGACGAACCTCGCCACGCTGGAGGCGGACGCGAAGAGGTGGCTGGGCGCCAACGCGGGCAAGTATCGGATCAGGAAGTACACGGCGGGGGTCACGGCGGAGCCGTGACCCTGTCCGCGCCTGGCCCTCACCGGATCAGGCGTCGTCCTTGCGGTCGCGGACGTAGGCGTGGCAGTTGAAGCAGGTGAGCGTCAGGCTCAGGTAGTGCAGCTTGGCGGCCTCCAGGTTCCTGTCCCTGGCGGCCTTGGAGATGCCCTCGACGCTGCGCGTCATCTCGGAGCTGAACGACTCGTACATGGCGCCCTTGATGACCGGCCAGGCCGGGTCCTTCCGCAGCTTGATCAGGTCGGCGGCCTGAACGTCGGCCTTCTTGAGGTCGTTGAGGGTCAGGGAGGCGAGCAGCGCCTGGCTCAGCTCGAGCTTGCGCTTCATCAGCTCGGCCTTCGCCTTCGGCTTGTCCTTGTCCTTGGGCTCCTCGGCCCGGCCGAGGTGGCCCGTGGCGGTGAGCAGCCCCGCCAGGGCCGCCACGAGTGCCAGTGTGCGCATCGTACGTCTCCATTCCGGATGGGTGAATCCCTTGAGGCATCCTATCCCGGCCGCCACAATGAAAACAGGGCGCCCGGGGAGGGGTCGGCATGTCCACACAGAAGGCATCACCGGGCCGGCGGCTGCGCGAGGCGTGGGCGGCGGGGTGCGTCGCGATACCCGGCGTGTTCTGCCCGCTGGCGGCGCGAATGGCCGAGAAGATGGGCTTCCGGGCCGCGTACCTGTCCGGCGCGGCGTTGTCGGCGTCGCTGGGGCTGCCGGACATCGGCCTCGTGACGGCCACGGAGTTCGGCGAGGCGGCGCGGGCGATCTGCGCGGCGTCCTCGCTGCCGCTGCTGTGCGACGCGGACACCGGATTCGGCGAGGCGTTGAACGCCGAGCGCACGGTGCGGCTGTACGAGTCCGCCGGCGCGGCGGGGCTGCACCTCGAAGACCAGGAGATGCCCAAGAGGTGCGGGCACCTGTCGGGCAAGGTGCTGGTGGACGCGGCGGTGATGGCGGCGAAGATCCGTGGGGCGTGCGCGGCGCGGGGGGACATGGATTTCGTCATCGTCGCGCGGACGGACGCGCGGGGCGTGACGGACTTCGACGACGCGGTGCGGCGGGCACGCCTCTACGTCGAAGCAGGCGCGGACGCGATCTTCCCGGAGGCGCTGGAGGGGGAGGAGGAATTCGCGCGGTTCGCGGAGGCGCTCGCGGGCGTGCCGCTGCTGGCGAACATGACGGAGTTCGGCAAGGGGCCGATCCTGGACCGTGCGGCCCTCGCGCGGATGGGTTACAGGATGGTGATCTACCCGGTGACGGGGCTGCGGGCGGCGTTGAAGGCGGTGCAGGGGGTGTACGCGGACATCCTCGACAAGGGCCATCAGCGCGACAGGGTGGGCGAGATGCTGACGCGGCGCGAGCTGTACGGGCTGCTGGACTACGAGGGGTACGAGGCGCGGGACAAGGCGCACTTCGGTTGACCGCGGGGCGGCCGGCGATAGGATGATCGGCTGGCACCGCGAGACGCGAGGACGGCATGGATCTGAGCAGCTTCATCCGCGACATCCCCGACTTCCCGAAGCCGGGGATCCGGTTCAAGGACATCACGCCGCTGCTGTCCAACCCGCAGGCGTTCCACCATTCGATCGACCTGATGGCGGTCCACTTCCGGGGCCAGGACATCCACGCGATCGCGGCGGCGGAGGCGCGGGGCTTCCTGTTCGCGGCACCGCTCGCCCTCACGTTGAATCTCCCGCTGATCCCGCTGCGGAAGCCGGGGAAGCTGCCCTACGATACGATCTCGCACGCCTACGACCTGGAGTACGGGTCGGCGGAGCTGCACATGCACACGGACGCGATCCCGGAGGGGGGTCGGGTGCTGTTGGCGGACGACGTGCTGGCGACGGGCGGGACGATGCTGGCGGGGTGCGAGCTGATCCGCAAGGCGGGCGGCGTGGTGGCCGGCTGCGCGTTCCTGATCGAGCTGTCGTTCCTCGGAGGCCGCGAACGCCTGAAGCCGGTCGAGTGCTTCACCCTGCTGACGTATTGAAGAAGAATTTGTCCACGGATCACACGGAAAACACGGGTAAAACAGAAGACTGGCAGGCTGGCAAGTAGGTGGTCAGGATCGGATCTCTTTTGCCTTCTTTCTGATCTTCTTGTTTTTGGCTGTTATCCGTGCCTTCCGTGTGATCCGTGGACAATTGGATTTGATCGGAGGGCAACCGATGCGGCCGGACTTCGGCAAGGGCGGCGGGCTGCTGCCGGCCATCGCCCAGGACGCGGACACCGGGCAGGTGTTGATGCTCGCCTGGATGAACCAGGAGGCGTACGACGAGACGCTCCGCACCGGACGGGCCGTGTACTTCTCACGCTCGCGCAACAGGCTGTGGCGCAAGGGCGAGGAGAGCGGCAACGTGCAGACGGTGCGCGACGTGTACCTCGACTGCGACGCCGACACGATCCTGCTCAAGGTGACGCAGGTCGGCGGGGCCGCCTGCCACGAGGGCTACGCGTCCTGCTTCTTCCGCAGGGTGAAGGGCGACGGCGTCGAGGTGGTGGGGGAGAGGCTGTTCGATCCGGCGAAGGTGTACGGCAAATGAGTGACAAGAGGCTAAAACTCGGCATCCCGGCGGGCAGCCTTCAAGAGGCGACGGCGAAGTTGTTTGGCAGGGCCGGTTACAACCTGACGTTCGCCTCGCGCAGCTATTATCCGAGCATCGACGATCCGGAGATCCACTGCACGCTGATCCGGGCGCAGGAGATGGCGCGGTACGTCCAGGATGGCTCGCTCGACTGCGGGCTGACCGGGCGCGACTGGATCGAGGAGAACGACGCCGACGTGCACGAGGTGGCCGAGCTGGTCTTCAGCAAGGTCAGCCGGCGGCCCGTGCGCTGGGTGCTGGCGGTGCCCAACGACTCGCCCATCAAGGACGTGAAGGACCTCCAGGGCAAGCGTGTGGCGACGGAGGTCGTGAACCTGACGCGCCGTTGGCTGGCGAAGCACGGGGTGACGGCCCAGGTGGAGTTCAGCTGGGGCGCGACGGAGGTGAAGCCGCCGCGGCTGGC